>CAYTQI010000052.1:0-1583 GCA_964440235.1 uncultured Planctomycetia bacterium | reverse complement strand
TATTTCGGGAAAAATACCGAAACTTTTTTCGCTTCTTTTCTTGGAAGTAAATGGATATTTGGCGTACATTTCGCTTCTGTTTGCATTACAAGCTGGATCCTTGCTATGGGTGTTCAGAAAGGCATAGAAAGGGCTTGCAAGATTATGATACCCGCGCTTTTCGCGTTGTTAATCATAGTTGCATTAAGGAGCGTGACACTTCCGGGAGCGGCGGAAGGCATAGAATTTTATATGAGGCCGAGATGGGCCGGGCTATTGGATATTGAAACATGGGTTGCCGCGCTCGGACAGGTGTTTTTCACATTGAGTCTAGGCATGGGAGCCATGCTTATTTACGGTTCCTACATGAAAGACGAGTGGGGGATACCCGCTAATGCCATGAGCGTAGCGCTCGGGAATACCTCTGCGAGCATCCTCGCGGGATTCGCTATTTTTCCGGCGGCTTTCGCGCTCGGATTTGGAAAAGTTATAGGCGGTGCTGAGTCCATAGGCCTTACTTTTTTTGTTTTACCAAAGGTGTTTGAGATAATGCCCGGAGGCCATTTTTTTGGCGGATTGTTTTTTACCCTACTCGCCTTCGGCGCCGTATCCAGCGCCATAAGTATCCAGGAGCCCGCTATAGCGTGGTTGAAAGATGAGGTTGGATGGTCAAGAAAAAAAGCGGCGTTTTTTACAGGTATAGTTCTGTGGATAATGGGACTCCCATTTATTTTTAACGGTTTTGTCAACGGGGATCTCGGCGCAAAATTGGCGCTTCTTTCGAAAATGGACATTATCATAGGTCAACTTGCTATACCTATATTTGGAATTCTCGCAATAATAGCCGTCGGGTATTTCATGAAAAACCGTGGTTTTGACGAAATGAATAAAAATGCGAGAGTAAAACTTAGTCACACCTGGCTAAAGCCATGGGTAAAAGCGATCGTTCCTGTTTTCGTCGGGCTTTTGTTCGTCTTGACATTTCTTAAAATTTTGCAGCAAAACGGTATCATAGCGCCTGTGATTCCGTCAAAAGAAGCTCTTGAGTTTATTCCGGTGGGAATAACGCCCGTTACGATTTTCATGGCCGCATTTATATGCGTTCTTTTCTGGGGAGGCTTCGCGTGCATGACAGTGAGGGTGCTGACGATTGAAAAAGACAAGAAACGGAGAGTAAGACGTGGACTTCACCATTCTCGCTGATAAGCATTTTGGTTGGACTTTTGTTATTGTTGAAATTCTGGTATTTTATTTGTTTTTTCTGGTGATACATCGGGTGGTTGAAAAAAAATTTAGGAATAAATAAAATCCCGTTTTTTTCGCTTATTCAATTCCTTAAAAATATTTACCCAAGTCATTCTTTCCATAAAACTCTTGACAACCTCAAAAATATATATATCATATATACCGTTAAGTTGACAAAATGACACGGTTATAATGTAAACTTAGGAGGTTTGCTATGGGTATTTTGGAACTTGCGGAGCAGGGGAAAATAAAACGCCTTTTCAGAACGCGGGAAAAATTATCTTTTCCGGGGGCAGTGTGCCATATAACGCAACGCGCAACCGGCAGAGAGCCGCTGTTTTTAGAAGATGCGGATTATA
>CAYTQI010000051.1:0-1615 GCA_964440235.1 uncultured Planctomycetia bacterium | reverse complement strand
AGCCTTTTTTAAAAGCGAGGTTTGAGCATTTGGCGTTTAGATTTAAACCGGCTATCAAAGGTTACGATGATATTATCAATGAAACCGATAGTGAATTTCGAAAATCAGAAAGCGTCTTTTTTAAGGGCCAGGCATTTTGGGATAGCGAAAAATATACCGAATCCATTTCGGTTTTCGGCAAATTGTTGGAAGAATTTCCGCAAACCCGGTGGAAAAACGCGGCCATGTTTTACATGGGTGATTCCTACGAAAACATCGGAAATTATGATAGGGCAAAGGCCTGTTATTCGCGGGTGTCAAAAAGCGGAACGCCCGCTCAGGCGCGGCTTATGAAATTAACGGAAACAGAACAGGAAAGGTGAAAAATAATGAAAAAAATATTAATAACAGGCGGGGCAGGATTTATAGGTTCGCATCTCGTTGACAGGCTGGTAAAAGACGGAAAAGAGGTTGTCGTGCTGGACAATTTTGATTTTCAGGTACACCGGGGAAAGAAGCCCGATTATCTTAACAAAAACGCATGTTACATCGAGGGCGATATAAGGGATGAGGCGGCCCTTAAGAAGGCCACAGACGGCGTTGATACCATATTTCATTACGCGGCAAAGGTCGGTGTAGGCCAGTCAATGTACGAGATAAAAGAGTATGTTGACGCCAATACACTCGGGACAGCGTTTTTCTGGGATTATATAATCAACAACAGTCTGGATATCAATAAATTCATAGTGGCGAGTTCAATGTCGATATACGGGGAAGGCTCTTACAGGTGCGGAAAATGCGGGGTGGTCGCTCCTTATTTGAGAAGCGATGAACAGCTTAAGAAGAAGAACTGGGAGCTTCTTTGCCCGGCTTGCGGTTCGGAACTCAAACCGTTGGGCACGAACGAGGACAAGAAACTTCTTTCGACATCGGTTTACGCTATCACGAAGAAGGACCAGGAGGAGCTTTCCCTGAATCTGGGAATAAGTTATAAGATTCCTACCGTCGCGCTTAGATTTTTCAATGTATACGGCCCGCGCCAGTCGCTTTCAAATCCGTATACGGGCGCCTGCGCGATATTCTCTTCCAGAATTAAAAACGAAAATTCGCCCCTCATATACGAAGACGGCCTTCAGACAAGGGACTTTATTGACGTAAGGGATATCGCGGAAGCGTCGCTTCTTGCGATGAATAGCGAAAAAGCCGATTATAATTTTTACAATGTCGGCACGGGACGCCCCCTGACGATAAAAGAAACAGCCGAAACGCTTATTGAACTATACGGCAAAAACCTGAAGCCGGAAATAGTAGAACGTTACCGCGTGGGTGACATAAGGCATTGCTACGCGGATATTGATAAAATAAAAAAACTCGGCTTTATGCCGAATATAGAGCTTAAAGATGGTTTGAGAAATCTTGTGGAATGGGGAAAGCGCGAGAAGGCAATAGATAAAACCGGCGAAGCGGACAGGGAACTGGAAAAGAGAAAGCTTAAATTGTAAAATACTTCGTGTTTGGGCCTGGGCGCTGCAAGCCGTCAGGCAGGCAGTATTTCAGAACCGCTTAAACCCGGGACATCGCGGGGAACTGATATCGCTGGCGCCCCGGGGATGCGTAATGCGCGGTTCTTCAATAC
>CAYTQI010000050.1:0-1881 GCA_964440235.1 uncultured Planctomycetia bacterium | reverse complement strand
AGCTATGACAGGTTATCCTATGTCCCGCAGGCAAAACAGCGTTATTTAGGTGATTCAAATGATGATTATCAGGCCGACATTGTCGTGACCCAGCCCCTGTTTACGGGCGGTAAAATCACATCTGAAAAAAGATCCGCTCAATACGGCATTGACGCATCAGAACTTGGGGTTAAGGCGGCAAGAGAGGACGTTATTTTTGGAGTGAAGAGCGCTTATTATAAACTTATTTTTGCCAAGGATATGGTAAGCAGTAAAGAACAGCTTCTTAAGTATTCCGAGCTCTCGTATAACACCGCGCTCGGTCTCCATAAGCGCACAAAAATGCCCAGGGAAGAAACCCTTCTGCGCCTGGAAGTGCAGTTGAATGAAGTCCGGCAGGAATTAATTACCGCGGAAGATGGTTTTCGTGTTGCCCAAAAAGCGCTTCTTAATGCTATGGGGCTGGATTCTGGTGGAACAATAGATGTCGAGGATATAAAAGATGATTTTTTGTTGGATCAAGATGTCCAGGTTGAAATAAAAAATAACTACGAGATTCTAAAGATATCCGAAGAAATTAAAGAAGCCGATGAATCTATTAAAATAGCGAAAAGCGGCTTTTATCCCCAATTAAACGCCCGCTACAGTTACGGCTATGAATGGGGCGACTGGTCGCGGGATGGAGAGACTGATTGGCTTGCCGGATTAGCCGTTAATTTCAATATTTGGGATTGGGGAAAAACCCGGGCGGATGTTAAACAGGCAAAAGCGCGCAAAGAAGAACTATCGTCATACGAAGAATTATTGAGTCAACAGATAGGATTAGAGTTGGAATCCGCCCGTCTGGGATATGAATCAGCGCTTAAGCGGCATGAGATCGCAAAAGCGAGTTTAGATCAGGCTAAACGCAGCCTGGACTTGTTTGATAGCCGATATCGTGATTCGCTGGCAACGAGTATCGAGCTCTTGGACGCGCAAAAAGCGTTTTCACAGGCGCAGGTGAATTATTTTTTATCAATGCTTGATATACGGATTGCCAAGGCTCAGATAGAAAAAATAGCGGGAAAGGGTTATGACCATAAGTGATATTTCCATAAAAAGACCAGTCGGTGTGTTTGTCCTTACGCTGATGGTGATTGTTTTGGGCGCTTTCTTTCTGCGCGGGCTTTCGGTGGATCTTCTTCCGCGTATTACCTATCCGCTTGTCAGGATTGTCATAGACTGGCAAGGAGCCAGCCCCCGGGAAGTAGAAGAAAATATACTGAAAAAAGTCGAAGCCAGTGTCGCTACCACAGAGGACGCCCTTCAGGTGATCTCTTCAGCTATCGAGGGTAACGCGTCTATAGAAGTGTATTTTGAGTATGGCAAAGATATGGATGTGGCGCTTGCCGATACCCGGGCAAAACTTGATCTTATCAGGAATAACCTTCCACTCGATGCGGATGAACCGAAGATTTATAAGGCTGACCCGTCTATTCTTCCCATACTTGAAGTCGCTCTATCTTCGCAAACAAAGGATGAACGGGCACTGCGTGACTGGGCGGAAAATGATTTGAGCAATTATTTTCTTGGCATACCGGGCTTAGGAGCGGTCGTTGCGTCCGGCGGCAGGGTGCGTGAAATACAGGTCGTATTCGACAAGGATAAGGTGCAGAAGTATGAGCTTTCAACCGAGAAGATATTAAGGCTTTTAAATGAAGAGAACATTGAATTTCCCGCAGGGAGGGTTTCCGACACAAACAAAGAATACAGTGTCCGTCTTTTGGCTGAATTTAAAACACCGTCCGCTATAGGGGATATCATTGTGGCTAACCGAGAGGGCCGCTTTATTAAGATAAAAGATGTGGCAAAAGTCGCTGACGCGTATGAGGAACAGCGGATCATTACGCGCTTCAACGGAAA
>CAYTQI010000049.1:0-3526 GCA_964440235.1 uncultured Planctomycetia bacterium | reverse complement strand
AAGGAAAACAATATTCATAAAGGGCGCGAGGGAGCATAACCTTAAGAACATAGAGCTCGAGATACCGAGAAATACGCTTTGTGTGGTGACCGGTTTATCCGGTTCCGGGAAGAGTTCTCTCGCCTTTGACACGATATACGCGGAGGGGCAAAGGCGATACGTTGAAAGCTTATCGAGTTATGCCAGGCAGTTTCTCGAGCAGCTTCAGAAACCGAACGTTGAATATATCGAAGGACTGTCCCCGGCCATAAGCATAGAACAGCGTAGCGCCGGATCGAATCCACGTTCAACCGTCGGTACGCAGACTGAAATTTATGATTATCTAAGGCTTCTTTTCGCGAAAATAGGTATTATGCATTGCCCAAAATGCGGAAAAAAAATTACAAGGCAGAGCCCGCAGGAAATTACGGAAAAAATATTGAAAATTATGCACGGCGCGGCAATCATGCTTCTCGCGCCCAAAATTAGCGGAAGAAAAGGGGAATACAGCGAACTTTTCAACAGGCTGAGAAAAGAGGGTTTTCTAAAAGCGCGAGTAGACGGAAAAATAATAAATCTCGAAGATGAAAACGTTAAATTGCATAAAAATAAAAAACATACGATAGAAGTGGTGATAGACAGAATTGTCATTGAAGCCGGCGTAAAAAAACGTCTTACCGATTCAGTGGAAACGGCCCTCGCGATGGGAGACGGTATCCTTCTGGTAAGGCCGCTCCATTCCCGGCGCGGCGTCAAAACGGATTTGATGTTTAGCGAGAAAAACGCCTGCGTAAAATGCGGTTTGAGCTTTGAGAAACCCGCGCCAAGGATGTTTTCTTTCAACAGCCCTTACGGCGCGTGCGGCCTTTGCGGGGGGCTTGGAAATAAAATTGAAATAGATCCCGAGCTTGTTGTATCGGACAAATCGAGGCCGCTTATAGAGGCCATAGATCCGTGGAAAAGGGGAGGAAAGGGGCTTATTCTCTATTTCAGGCGCTATCTAAGGGCGCTTGCCAGGAAATATGATTTTGATGTTTTTACGCCGTTCAAGGGCCTGTCTGAAGAAATGAAAAAAATGGTTCTTTTTGGTGACAGGGAAAATGGCGGGGATTTTGAGGGTGTAATACCGAATCTTGAACGCAGATTTCGTGAGACGGAATCCGAATTTATCAAGACAGAAATAAACAAATACATGTCGTCACTGCCCTGCCCGTCCTGCGGGGGAAAAAGATTAAGGCCGGAGTCGCTTTCGGTTACTATCGGCGGAAAAAATATAATGGAAGTTGCGGCGTTATCCGTTAAGGAAGCGAAGAAATTTTTCACTTTGTTGAAGCAAAGCTCTACTGAGAAACTCATATCCCATCAAGCTCTAAAAGAGATTATTTCACGGCTTGCATTTATGAAAAATGTAGGCCTGGAATACCTTACCCTTGACAGGAGTTCGAGCACTTTATCCGGAGGGGAAGCGCAGCGTATAAGGCTTGCCACACAGATTGGCGCGGGACTGGTCGGCGTTTTGTATATTCTTGATGAGCCCAGTATCGGGCTTCACCAGAGGGATAATTCGAAGCTGCTGGATACCCTTTTTGCGCTTCGCGATCTCGGAAATACCCTTATTGTAGTTGAGCACGATGAGGCGACAATACGAAAATCCGATTATCTGATTGACCTTGGCCCGGGAGCCGGAGGGCATGGGGGAGAAGTCGTGGCAAGCGGGACCCTTGACGATATTTTAAAAGAAAAACGTTCGCTGACGGGCCGATACCTTAGCGGCGAATTAAAAATAGCGGTTCCGGAAAAAAGGCGGAACTACAGGAATAAAAAATGCCTTAAAATTGTTGGAGCCAAAGAGCACAATTTAAAAAATATTGATGTAAAAATACCTCTGGGTGTTTTTGTGTCCATTACCGGCGTTTCCGGATCCGGTAAAAGTACCCTTATAGATGAAATTCTTTACAGGGCGCTTGCCAAAAAATTTTACAGATCCAGGGAAAAACCCGGTCTGCATAAAAAAATAACCGGCACGGAATTTATCGATAAAGTAATCGTAATAGACCAGTCCCCGATCGGAAGAACGCCGAGGAGTAATCCCGCCACGTACACGGGCGCTTTTAGCCCAATACGGCTTCTTTTTTCAAAGCTGCCGGAGTCTAAAATACGGGGTTATAAACCGGGGAGATTCAGTTTTAACGTCAAGGGTGGAAGGTGCGAAGCGTGCGCGGGAGACGGCATAAAACGGATAGAAATGCATTTTTTGCCAGACGTGTATGTTCCCTGCGAGGTATGCGCCGGCAGGCGCTTTAACGCGCAGACGCTCGCGGTAAAATACAAGGGCAAATCCATAGCGGATGTACTTGATATGAGCGTTGAAGAGGCGCTGGCACTTTTTGAAAATATCCCCCCAATAGCGATAAAGCTCCGGACACTTTATGACGTCGGGCTCGGTTACATTAAATTGGGGCAATCTGCGACAACCCTTTCCGGGGGCGAGGCTCAAAGGATAAAGCTTTCGGCCGAACTCGCTAAGCGCGCTACCGGCAGGACTCTCTATATTCTCGACGAACCGACAACAGGGCTCCATTTCGCTGATATAGACAAACTCCTGGGGGTGCTGCAACGTTTGGTTGACGGCGGAAACACGGTTCTTGTTATTGAGCATAATCTGGATGTCATAAAACAGGCCGATTATATTATTGATCTTGGACCCGAAGGCGGTGACCGGGGCGGAAAGATCGCCGGTAAGGGGTCACCCGAAGAACTTACAAAAGTCAAATTTTCCCACACCGGCCGGTTCCTCAAAAAAGTTCTAGATAAATAAAAGGGACGGGGCATTTCGCAATCTCTGGGGTGTCCCCGCTCGTAACTTCGGCCTGTCCCTTTTTTATTACGATCGTTTCATCGGGGACACCCCAGAGATTGCGAAATGCCCCGTCCCTTTTTATTTTAGTTCGAATGAGCGTCCCTCTAAAAATTGAGATAAAAGGCTGTCCCAAGCAAAGTGAAGGAAAAAGTTTCAACAATTGATATACAGGCTTCCTGCGTCTCGTGAACCGCGGCAGGCACCCCTCCCGGAGGCTGATTTTTCAACAAACGAAAATCCTTGCGCAAGCGCGCCGCAAGTGGTAATATAATACCCTATATGAAACATGTATGCACCCCTATCATCGGAGCGATAATTTTCATATTGGCCGCCAATCATCCTCTTTACGCGCAATATGAGGAGGGCGAAGTACTTTTCGCGAGAAAAGCCTTCCAGGACGGATTTTATGACCTGGCCGAAGACAAATTACAGGCATTCCTGAGAAGGCATCCCGAGTCCGCCCACAGAGCCGAGGTTCACATCCTGTTGGGAAAGTGCTTCTATAACGTAGGCGAATTTAGTAAGGCGTTGTATGAATTTCAAATGATTACCGAACGTCCCGAAATGGCGGCTTTTGCGGATGAAGCGGCCTTTTGGACGGCCGAGGTGTATTTTAAATCAGGCGATTTCAACAGAGCAATCGATTATTATCAAAAGGTGATAGACGGATTTCAGGATTCCCCGTTT
>CAYTQI010000048.1:0-3865 GCA_964440235.1 uncultured Planctomycetia bacterium | reverse complement strand
GCGGTTCTTCAATACCGCCTGCAAGCCGTCAGGCTGCAAGCCGTCAGGCAGGCAGGGGTGGGCACAGGTATTTAGTTTTGCAGTTATAAACAGTTGTTAAAATGGGGTACTCAACAATCAAAGATACCACAGCCGCCTGTGGAGGAAGGAATAAGCGTGGATAAACTGCCGCTTTCAGTTGTAATTCTCGCGAAAAACGAGGAAAAGCGGATCGCTGATTGCATCAAATCCGTTTTTGGCTGGGCCGGTGAGATAATCGTGGTGGATGACGAAAGCTCCGACGGCACGCCTGATATCGCGAGGAACCTCGGCGCGGTCGTATTTACGAAAAAGATGGACGTGGAAGGCAGGCACCGGAACCGGGCTTATTCCTGCGGAAAATTTGACTGGATATTGAGCCTGGATGCCGATGAGAGGATGCAGGACAAACTAAAAACAGAGATAGCGCGGGCCATTCTGTCAAATCCGAGTGAGGCGGCTTTTACGATTCCGCGGAAAAACTTTATCGGCGATTACTGGATCAGGGGCGGCGGCCTGTATCCATCGCCCCAGATCAAACTTTTCAGGAAGGACAAGTTTAAGTGGGAGGAAGTCGAGGTCCATCCGCGGGCCTTTCTTAAAGGCGGCTGCGGCCATTTAAAGAATGATATGCTGCATTATACCTACAGAGATTGGTCGGATTTTCTTCGTAAGCTCGATAAGCAGACAACCTTTGAGGCCGAGAAGTGGTATAAGCTTTCGCTCGAGGACCCCAAAAGAGCTCGTTATAAAATGAATATCCTTCACGCTCTGTGGCGGGTCATGGACAGGTTCGTGAGAACGTTTTTCGCGAAGAAAGGATACATAGACGGTTTTACCGGTTTTATGGTGGCTTATTTCGCTTCGCTATATCAGGTTGTAAGCTACGCCAAGTACAGGGAGCGAAAGCGCCGCGGTGAATAAAAGTTTATCAGTCGTGATACCGGCATATAACGAGGAGGGGTATATCGCGGATACGATAAAGCGCGTTCACCGTTTTTTGGAGAAAAATTTTAAAACTTATGAAATAATCGTGGTGGACGACGGCAGCGTAGACAAGACTCGCGACATCGTTTCAAAGCTTTGCCATAAGCTGAAAAACCTGAAACTCCTGAAAAACGCGGAAAACCGCGGCAAGGGCGAGAGCGTAAAAAAAGGGGTGATGCAAGCGGCGTCGGAATATATACTTTTCAGCGACGCGGACCTTTCTACCCCGATAGAGGAAGCCGGAAAATTTTTGGATTACGCGAAAAATGGCGCGAAAATAATCATCGGTTCGCGCGCGGTAAAAGGGGCGAATATTCTAAAAAAACAGGGTTTTTTCAGGCAAAATATGGGGAAGGCCTTTAACTTGCTTGTGCGGATTTTCCTTTTTAAGGGGATAAAGGATACGCAGTGCGGTTTTAAATGTTTCGCGAGGGAAGCGGCCAGGGATATTTTTAAATTGCAGAAAGCCAGGGGTTTCTGTTTTGACGCGGAAATTCTTTATATCGCGAAAAAGAAAGGATACGGGATAAAAGAGGTTCCGGTAACGTGGACGAACAGGCAGGATTCAAGGGTTACCCTGATACGAGGGTCTTTCAGCATGCTCATGGATATATTCAGGATAAGGGTAAACGGTGTAAAGGGGATTTATGGAAAGGCATAGGAGGATCATAGTTTTCGCGATAATCGCGTTAATTTTCGCGGGTCTTTTTTTCAGGTACGCCGCCAGGGCCCCTAAGAGGAACTACTGTGATTTCAGGGTTTATTACAAAACCGGCGAGAGGTTTCTCGCCAGAGAGGATATATACGCGAGGCCGGATGAGGCGATAACGCCTTTTAAATATTCCCCGGTATTCGCTATGCTTGTCAGCCCTCTTGCCCGGCTTACGCCGAAAGCCGCCAGCCTTGTTTTTTTTACGCTGAATTTCGCCGCGCTTATTCTTGTTTTTATACTTTCCGGAAAACTTATCATTGGCGGAGAGACCTCTTTTTGGAAAAAGATTTTTATATACGCGGTTTCGGCTGTTTTCAGTATTCGTTTTATTTTGCATACCCTTGATTCCGGCCAGGTCGGCATAATGATCCTGGCGCTTATCCTCACGTCGCTTTATTTTTTACGCGAAAAAAAAGACGCCGCGGCCGCTTCATGCATGGGGCTCGGGATTATGTTCAAGTACATGCCGGGTATTTTCCTGCCTTACTTCGCGGTACGCGGAAAAAAGAAATTTATCGCGCTAATTGTGATATTTATTCTGTTTTTCTGCCTGCTTCCCGCCGCGTATGTGGGCCTTGAAAACGAAATAGGCTATATTAAGGGTTGGCTTCCCTTTATATCGCAGACGTCTTTCGACAGGGCGTCCCTTTATGATTACAAAAACCAGTCGATCCTCGCTCTTGTTCTGCGTTATTTTACAGACTCAACCCCGTATAACATTTTTGTATCAAGGTTAACATTTAACCAGGGTGTGGTTTTGGCGCTTGCTGCCTGTTTCGCGGTTTACATTTTCATTATCTACCCAAAAAGAACCGGCAGTTTTAAAGCATGCCTGGATTATTCGCTTCTCTTGATAGCTATGGTGCTTTTTAACCCGAACGCCTGGATGCATAACTTTGTCGTGGTCATTTTTCCGTACATGCTGCTTTTTCACCATTTGATAAAAACAAATTTTAAGGATAGGCCTGCCCTGTTTTTAATTCTTTTGTCCTTCGCTTTATTGACGCTCTCAAGCGAGACTTTTATAGGGGACGGGCCTGAGCGCGTGCTTGAGGAATTTTCGGTTGCCACGGCCGGAATGCTGGTTCTTATGGGGGCCGTATTCAGGCTGAAGTTCAGGGGAAACTAAAATAGGGGAAAATATCATGAATGAATACCTGACAGTCGTAATGCCCGTTTATAACGAAAAGAGGACCATTTCGGAAATAATAAATAAGGTGCTGAAGCTTGGCATCCTGAAGGAGCTTATAATCGTGGATGACGGCTCGACGGACGGCACGAGGGAATTTTTGCGGGAGGCGCAATTTTCAGGTAAAGTAAAAAAAGTTTTTCTCGAAAAAAACCTTGGAAAGGGGGGTGCCCTGCGGGCGGGGTTTAAAGAGGCATCGGGCGAAATTATCGCCGTGCAGGACGCCGACCTTGAGTATGATCCCGGGGAACTGGCGGAGCTTACATCGCCGATAAAAAAAGGCGCTGCCGACGTGGTATACGGTTCCCGTCTTTCGGGCGGCAGGCCGCAGAGGGTTTACATGTTCTGGCATAAACTCGGAAACACGCTCATCACGTTTACGGCGAATATTCTGTATAATTCCACGTTTACCGATATAGAAACGTGCTATAAGGCCTTCAGGAAAGATGTGATAAAAGGTTTAGATATAAAATCCAGGGGTTTTTCGGTAGAGCCGGAGATTACGGCTAAAATAATGAAGAAAAAAAAATTGAGGGTTTACGAAATACCCATTTCTTATTACGGCAGGACTTACGAGGAAGGTAAGAAGATAAGCTGGAGGCATGGTTTTTCGGCGATAGCGACGCTGTTCCGGTACAGGTTTTTTAATTGATGCGGGCTCGGCTGCGTTCGCGCCTGCCAGCCGTCAGGCAGGCAGTATTTCAGAACCGCTTAAACCCGGGACATCGCGGGGAACTGATATCGCTGGCGCCCCGGGGATGCGTAATGCGCGGTTCTTCAATACCGCCTGCCAGCCGTCAGGCAGGCAGTATTTCAGAACCGCTTAAACCCGGGACATCGCGGGGAACTGATATCGCTGGCGCCCCGGGGATGCGTAATGCGCGGTTCTTCAATACCGCCTGCCAGCCGTCAGGCAGGCAGTATTTCAGAACCGCTTAAACCCGGGACATCGCGGGGAA
>CAYTQI010000047.1:0-4312 GCA_964440235.1 uncultured Planctomycetia bacterium | reverse complement strand
TTTTTCGAATAGACTTATACCCTTATTCTAATTTTCTAATTGCGATATTCCCAATTGTTATGGGGTATGCTATAGTTCGCCACAAACTGATGAATATCGAAGTCATCATAAAAAAGACCCTTGTTTTTGCGGGTCTTCTTGCTTCGGTATTTGCAACATTAGTTCTCCCGACATTACTTATACAGGAGTATATATTAAGGGGAGCTGGAGTCGGGGGCCGGATAATCGGTCTCATAATAAGCGGTATAATAATTATAGTGTCGCTGCGAAGGATCGAGAACTTTCTCGTAAACATAACCGACAAATTTCTATTTCAGAAAAAATATGATTACAAAGATCTTCTCAAAACATTCACAGGTGAGGTTCTTACGGTTTTGAACCTGGGTAAACTTGTGAAATTAACGGTTGATAAATTGTCCGACATTATAAAAATACAGAGCTGCGGTATACTCCTCATGAACAAGGAAAGGAACCGATATGAATTAGTCGCATCCAGCGGAATAGGAAGGAAAAATGTTAATTTGGGTACGGAAAATACCCTTGCCACGTTTTTGAGCAGGACACGGGCGTATCTTTCGGTGAAGCATCAGGGAAAAGATTCGGTTTTGCCGTTAAAAATAATCAAAGATATGAACGCGTTAAAACTCGAGCTTGCAATTCCTCTTGTGGCGCATGATGAGCTGATAGGGATTTTGACGCTTGGAAAGAAAAAATCCGATGAGAACTATACCCAGGACGACATGGATATACTGCTTCCCCTGGCGAGGACGCTCGCCATAGCGATATCAAACGCCGAAATGTTCGACGAGCTGGGAAAGACCCAGGCGGAGGCCGCCCAGCGGGAAAAGATGGCGGTCATAGGAACACTTTCAGCCGGGATAAATCACGAAATATGTAACCCCTTAGGAATCGCTAGGGGCCAGTGCGAGGCATTTTTGCTGAACATAAAGGACGGCCTGTATAAAAATAAAACTTATCAGGAACTTTTTGAAAAAGCCAAGACGATAATGGAAAAGGTTATACACGAAACAGACAGGGCTACCGTTATTACAAAAAGATTATCCTCTTTCGCGAAGCCCTCAAAGGGCGAAATTTCACACGATATCAGCATAAAAAGCGAAGTGGATGAAGTGCTGGCGCTGGTAGGCCATGAACTGAAGATGGACAACGTGGATATAGTGAAAAAAATTGACGGGGACCTGCCGCTTATCTCCGGAGACGAAAAACAACTTCAGGAGGTGTTTTTCAATCTAATTAGAAACGCGGCGCAGGCGATGAATGGAAAAGGCAGGGTTGAGATACAAGGCGTGGAAGAGGACGGGAAAATCATCGTAACCATAGAAGATACCGGACACGGAATCCCGGAGGATAAACTCGCGCAGATATTCAATCCTTTCTACACTACAAAAGAGCCCGGAAAGGGGACGGGGCTCGGCCTTTTTATCGTTCGGCAGGTTGTTGAGCGTAATCACGGCAGGATATCGGTTAAAAGCAAGGTGGGCGCGGGAACCATTTTTACTTTGGAGTTTCCCGTTTCCGCGAAAGCGAGGATATGATATGGCGGTAAAAAAGCCAAGAATAGTCGCCGTGGACGATGAGACGGATTTCGTGGATACGCTGAAGGAGTATTTCCAGTTGCGTGGCTACGAGATAAACGTCGCTTCCAGGGCGGTTGAGGGAATAGAGTTAATTAATAATAAAAAACCTGATGTTGTGGTTCTTGACCTGAAAATGCCGGGAATAAACGGGGAGGATGTCCTGGCCCTTTTAAAAGCCAGACAGCCGAAAACGAAGGTTATTTTCGTAAGCGCTTTTGACGACGCCGGAAAGACAAAAGCGCGCATGCTAAACGCCGGGGCGTTCGCATACCTTGATAAGCCGCTTAACTCGCTTAAGCATCTGGAGGACGCGGTAAAAAGAGCATATTCCGCAAAATAATAAGGAGGGTCGCATGATCAAGATCCTTATTGTCGACGATGAAATGGACGTTTGCGATTTTGTAAAGCATTTTTTCGAAGAAAGGAATTACCGGGTTTTTACTGCGCTGAACAGCGCCGAAGCCTTGAGGCTGTTAAAAAAAGAAAAGCCCCGCATAGTGCTTCTCGATGTCAAGATGCCGGGGATGGACGGCATAGAGACGCTTAAGAAAATAAGGGATTTTGACAAGAAAGTTACGGTTATAATGGTGACCGCTGTTGACGATCGCTCAAGCATGGAACGGGCCGAGAAGCTGGGCGCGGCCAAGTATGTTACAAAACCGCTTGTTTTGGAGGAACTGGAAGCGGCGGTGCTCTCGTATACGAAAGGAAACGGTGATGAATAAGGATTTTAAATCAGATAAATCGGAACCAAAAGGATGGTCTAAGGTGCAGGATTGGCTTATCGACAAACTTAGCGACACCGAAGGCGCTTTAATACCGATGCGCCCGAAAAATGCGAGAAAATGGCCGAAAGCGGAAAAAGATTACCAGCTATTCATGGAAAATGCCTCGCGTCTGATGATCCGTTTCAAAAAACCGGAGCATCTTATAAAAATGATCGTGAATACCATAGATGAACAGCTTGGAATAACGCACACGGCGGTTCTTTTGTATAAGGAGAATAAGAACGCCTTCATTCTAATTGACTCAAAAGGCGAAGACGGCGTGAAAATTCCCGTTGGTTTTATAAGGATGACTTACGAAAACCCTCTGATTAAAATTTTTGACAAAAGAAAAAATTATCTAATTTCCGAAAGCGGCGTTGTGGCCCGCAGGGAGCTCACCGAATTGCTTCAAAATAAAGATACGCTTATTAAACACAAGGACCTGGCGGGATTAATTGAGCTCACCTTGAAGCAGATGGAACTTTTAAAGGCGAATATATGCCTGCCGTTATATTATAAAAAAAGCCTCATAGGCGTTCTTATCCTGGGTGACAAGTCTTCAAGGGAAAAATTCACACGTCAGGAGATAGGTTTTTTCATGACCCTGGCGAACGATGCCGCTATGGCTATTTCCAATGCCCAACTTATCCAGAGCCTGCAGGACAGGATAGAAGAGATAAAAGACCTATATACCAGGGAACACCGTGTATTTATCCATACCGCTATAGCTCTCGCTACCGCCATTGACGCCAGGGATCCGTATACGCACGGGCATACCGAAAGGGTAACCGCGTATTGCATGGCTGTCGCGGATGAATTGGAAGAAATTCCCGAAGCGCGGTCTTACCGGAATTTCAAGGAAACGCTTCACATAGCCGCCCTTCTTCACGATGTCGGCAAAATCGGCATTCCTGATCTTATATTAAATAAAAAGGGAAAACTTACCAAGAAAGAATTCGAGAAGATTAAGGAACACCCGACAATAGGCGCCGCTATTCTTACTCCTATTATAGAGCTCGGCGATGTGGTGAAAGAAATAAAATATCACCAGGAAAGATATGACGGAAAAGGATATCCCGAAAAACTGAAGGGAAGCCAGATTCCGCTTGTAGCGAGAATAATCGCGGTATGCGACGCTTTTGACGCTATTACCAGTGACAGGCCTTACAGGCAGCGCAAAGAGGCGGATGTTGCGATTCAGGAGCTTCGCGACGGAGCGGGAAATCAGTTTGACCCGATTGTTGTAAGCGCATTTTTACTCGCGTTTGAGAAGAGAAAGATCTGGGTAAAATAAGCCGCAATCTGAAGAATTTGTAGAGAAGGGATTTAAACCCTTCTTACAGGTTTCGGCATATTAAATGGCGGGAGGGGAAAGCACGCTGAGCAGGTGTGCTTCATTTTTTCCGTTGTTGTAAAAAACGTGAGGCAAGGAAGCGTCGAAATATATACTATCGCCTTTTGAGAGCCTGTATTCATCATTTCCTATTTTTGCGCGAATTTTCCCTTCCAGCACGTAAATGAATTTTTCCATCCCGACTTTATTTTTTTCCCGGCCGGTTTCACCGCCCTTGCGTATTTTAACGAGAAGGGGCATCATTTTTTTATCCGTGAGGTGTGCCGTAAGCATTTCAAGGGATGTCTTCGGAGATCGGAAGAATGATTTATCTTCCTCACGCCCGCGTACCGATACAGTTTTACGCGCGCTTTCAATTTCACCGTAGAAATCGGCAAGTGAGACGCCGAATGCCTTACAAATATTCGCGTGGGAATCGAGCGTGCCAGTCATGGAATTGTTTTCCATGCGACTTAGAGTAGCGATCTGGACACCGCTTTTTTCGGAGAGTTCCCTGAGAGTCATTTTCCGTTCTTTTCTCAGGGATTTTAGTTTCCTGCCAAGTTCCATGATGGTGCCTTAAATTTTAAGATATTTCGGCGCTTCCCGCCTAA
>CAYTQI010000046.1:2696-4770 GCA_964440235.1 uncultured Planctomycetia bacterium | reverse complement strand
GGGCAGTGTCTCAGTCCCAGTGTGGCTGACCATCCTCTCAGACCAGCTACCCGTCTTAGCCTTGGTGGGCCATTACCCCACCAACAAGCTGATAGGACGCAAGCTCCTCTTCCGGTGCCAGACCCTGTTGGGGTCCCCGGCTTTAACCTCAGTCTCAAAAAGAGACCGTGGTCTTATTCGGTATTAGCTCCGCTTTCGCAAAGTTATTCCGGGCCGGAAGGCAGATTACCTACGTGTTACTCACCCTTTTGCCACTCTCCGCATTACAGCGGATCGTTCGACTTGCATGCCTAAACCACGCCGCCAGCGTTCGTTCTGAGCCAGGATCAAACTCTCCATTTAAAGTATCTGATCCGTTTGGGTACCGAAACACAATCTAAAAGACTGTATTTCAGCATCAGACAGAAATTTATTTCGTAAACTTCTGCCTGCAGTTTCGGCTATTTTTTGTCAAAGAGCGAATCTATTAAGTAGACACAAAAAAAGCGCCGCAGACGACGCTTTTTCCCGCATCCTCTTCTTTACAAAATCAAATTGTCAATCAAAAGCTTTCTTCAAACAAAAGCTCCTTTTTTTACAAGGATTTTACACCCGGTAAAGTGGTAGGAATATACCACATAGGGCAATGCTTGTCAAGCATAAAAGCAAGTTTTTTTAAAGAACCTTTACTCTAAAAAAACGTTTGCCAACCCTGGCTTCATACTCGCTTCCGCTCTCAAAAGAAAACCTGACATTCATGATTCTTTTTCCGTTTATTTCTACCGCGCCTTCTTTCAGTTTTCTTCTTATTTCGCTTTTGCTTAAACCCGTAATCCCGTTTAGGGCCGGAAGAAGAGAGGTTTCTTTCACCTTGATAAGAGGCGCGTTATCCGGAAACCCCTTGTGCTTAAAGGCTTTTTCGAAATTGGCTTCCGCGGCGCCGGCTTCTTTTTCGCTGTGATACTGCGCGATAATAATTTTCGCCAATTTCTTTTTCGCGTCCTTCGGATGAAGCGCGCCGCTTTTTAAATCCGCTTTAAGTTTATCCAGCGGCTCGTCGGTAAGGAGCTCATAATACTTCAGCATGAGCTCGTCCGATATCGACATTATCTTGCCGAATATTTCCCCGGGCTCCTCTTCGATACCTATATAGTTACCGAGCGACTTGGACATTTTATCCACGCCGTCGGTCCCTTCGAGAAGCGGCATGGTAAGTACCGCCTGCGGCTCCTGGCCGAAATCGCCCTGGAGGTTTCTTCCGACAAGGAGATTGAACTTCTGGTCGGTGCCGCCGAGCTCCACATCGGCTTTCAGGACAACGGAGTCGTACCCCTGTATAAGCGGGTACATAAACTCCCGCATGGTTATGGGTTTATTATTTTTGTAGCGTTTCAGGAAGTCATCGCGCTCAAGCATTCTCGCGACCGTGTATTTATCCATGAGGTTGAAAAGTTCCTCCGTTTTCATCTTATCGCACCAGGCGCTATTGAAAACGACTTTTGTTTTTTTCTTATCGAGTATTTTGAAGATCTGTTTTTCGTAGGTTTTGGCGTTTCTCTCGACTTCTTTTTTGGTAAGGGTTTTTCGCGTAGCGGATTGTCCCGAAGGGTCGCCGATCCTGCCGGTAAAATCCCCTATTAAAAAAATAACCTCGTGCCCGAAGTCCTGGAAATGTTTCATCTTGCGAAGGAGCACGGTGTGGCCAAGATGGATGTCGGGAGCGGAAGGGTCAAATCCGGCCTTTATGACGAGGGGTTTTTTGGATTTGGCCGAGCGCTCGAGCTTCTTCTTAAGCTCGTCTTCCCGGATAACCTCCACCGCCCCGCGCTTGATAATCTCTAATTGCTCACTCACCGGTTTCATGTTGGAGGTATTCTAACACAGACAAAGAAACGTTGTCAATAGAGAACAAAGGTCCCCCTGCGAACAACGGCCCCTTCTGCGAACAAACCCGGAACAGAACCATGCATTACGTTAGGTTCTTTTCCGGGTTTGGAATAGGTTCCCCTGCGAACAAACCCGGAACAGAGCCATGTATTCCGTTAGGTTCTTTTCCGGGTTTGGAATAGGTTCCCCTGCGAACAAACCCGGAACA
>CAYTQI010000046.1:0-2596 GCA_964440235.1 uncultured Planctomycetia bacterium | reverse complement strand
GAGCCATGTATTCCGTTAGGTTCTTTTCCGGGTTTGGAATAGGTTCCCCTGCCTCCCTTACGCCTTCCGCAGCGCTTCGAGAGAAACAAGATATCGCTTGTATGCGTCCTCGAGTTCGGGCGTAAGGGATTGTACGGGTAAAAGCATGACAATCGGGCCGCTATTTCCTTTTTGCGTTTTTGCCTCTATAGCGCTTATTATCGCGTCTTTAAATGAATATAATCCACGTTGTGAACCAATGATAATAATAGGGATTTTATTCTTCCTCGAAAATTCGCCTATTCTGTTAAGTTCTTTCTGGAGCTCATCCCCTTTAAGATGAGAAGCTATCGGCCCTCTTATGAGGCCCAATATTTTGTCCGCTTGTACGCCATGCCTTGCCGCGAACCTGACAAGCGTCTCTATCTCATCGTATTCACTGTCGCCTCTTATGTTCATGTTTTCTTCAAGCCATTTCCGTGTCGTCGTAATTGTCGTAAGGCTCGGATTCGCGCGTTTCATCATACTCTCTAATATAATCGCATTGGCCTCGTTTTTTGCGTAAATGAATACACTGCCACCTTTCAATACGCCGTGCTCTGTCAATATGCCCTCTACCGTATCCTCCAGATCCGGCATAACGCCTTTTTCTAATACAGCGTCGGCATCAAGAAAAATGCTTTGCGCGGATTTTTCATAGCTCGCTACTACCGCATCTGCTCTTTTAGTCGACCGGACAACAAACCGTTTTTCTCCGGTATCTTTTAACGCCATCGCCGCGTTCTGAAATTCAAGCGTCGCGGTAAGTTCCCGGGCGGCCCTGTCAAGGGTGTAGCCCCGGGCGGCGGCTTCTTCAATGATTTCTTCTTTAATCATATCGTGGCGGTCGTGGTTATCTTCATAATTTAATCGTCCGGTCAAAATAAGATACGCTAAAGCAGCCATGGTCTTTTCCGTTTTTTCTAACGCGTTTTGAGTATACTCTAAATAATTTTTACAGTCGCACTTTTCCTCTATTAACTGTCCGGTACACAAAAAAACCCATTCAATTACACGCCCTGAAGTACTTGCTATGATTTGATTGAAAAAATGTAACATTCCTATGTAACCATTTTCTAATTTCATGAGATTTAATATTTTGCGCGACATTTTTTCATATTCTATAAATTCTTTTATTCTTCCTGCGGCCCCATAGCCTGCAAAGTTGTATAAATCTTGAGAGGCCTCGGTTATGTCAGCTCCGGCCTTCAACTTGCCGCTCAAATTTTTTACGGCTCTTCGCACATTAAAACTCCACTTATAAACGGTAAAAACCATCATCGCCGCGAACATCCTGTGCGTAAGCGACTTTAACTCCTCTTTCGCCTCGTCAGTCGTCTCGGCCGCTTCGTACATCTTTAGGATCTCCACCGCTTTCCGCGTGAAAACCTGTTGCGGCATGTCAATTGTATCCTCGGCGAGGGCTCTTTTTAAGATACCGAGCGCTGTCGCGGAATTAAGCATGCCTTCCCCGGAATGCGCCCATGCCGGCAGGACTTCTTCGGTAATGCGCCGCGCGGCTTCGCCGATATCGATATCATTTGCCATAAGAGCACCGTAAATGTTCGTGATCGTCGTATCAATCTCTTCCGGCGAGCCGGTACCGGGTTCGGGGATGCCGGGCTGGAAGGGGCCGAGGGTGCTGCCAGAAGGATCTATGCTGTCAATATCTACTGCGTCTAAACTAAAAAGAACTTTTTGACCTATAGCTAAAAGTACCGCTTTTTCTTCGTATCCCCTTCCGACAAACTCTACCACTACGTCGTGCTCTGTCGGTTCAACTCCCGCGGCGTCTTTGAACGATAAGGAAAAAGCGGTTATTTCTCTTCGCAATGCTATGAGGCTTTCCGGCTTGTTTTCATAAAATATCATCAGCCGCACATAGCGAAGCGAATTGTACAGATATCCGCTGAAAGACACGGGCCTATCCGGGTTTTCTGATAACAGGCTATGGTATATATCAAACCGCCGGCTTACTCTCATAAGAATTTTTTGAGCCATGCTCTGTTCTTCGTCTTTTTTAAACATTCTTTTTATTATCCCAAAATGGCCTTCTATAAGTTTATGTTCGGCTCTTGTTCTTATAGATTCGTCGAAAGAGAAAAGGAGGCGCCCCAGGTTCTCGTAATCCATATTTTGCCAAGTTTCTTCAGCATCATCGCTTAAGCTCTCAAAAATGCTGTTTAGTAAAATATTATCCTCTTCTATTCTCTGTGAGATGTAACCCTTAAGTATTTTTACCTGTTTCGGGTCGCTTATATACATTTCTATAAACGCATGCAGCGTTCCTAATGGGAAATCCCGCAAAAATAGTCTTGTGCTTAAATAGGTCTTATCGTCCTCTGAGAAAACCTGCTTTAGGCCTGGGAGTTTTGCTTCTGATTTCAGCATATAATCAAAGCTGCTTTTCACTATCTCGGGATTTATTATAAGTCTTACGATAGTCGTATTGGAAATTTTAAATTCTTTATCCGATTTCTTTAAAATAATCAGTCGCGCTACATACTGCTTTATCTCCGCTTCTTTTCTTGAGCTTTGGATGATAGGGGCTATGTGGGTGCCTTCGGTTATGCCGATG
>CAYTQI010000045.1:0-6175 GCA_964440235.1 uncultured Planctomycetia bacterium | reverse complement strand
GAATATTGTTTTCCTTGCCATGAAGATATTTTAACACGATCGCTCACTGTTTGCAATAACACTTGACACGAATAACCGTTATGCTACACTATTCCCGTTATGGTATTAATACCTCAATTCGGGCACAGGGATTCTGAAAGAATAAAGCGCGAGCTCAGTATACTTTATGAAGTTTCCAACGCCATGCGTACGACGCTCAAACTTGACCAGATTTTTTACATGATATTGACAGCGCTCACTTCGCATGAGGGCCTCGGCTTTAACCGCGCGATGCTCTTTCTTGTTGATGAAAAGGGTGATTTCCTTGAAGGCAAAATGGGAATAGGGCCTCATTCCGGCGAAGAGGCTGACAGGATATGGAAAGGTATAGAAGAAGAAAAATTAAGCCTTGAGGACCTGCTTAACTCGTATGATAAGTTCCGCAGGGATTCCGAATCAAAATTAAATATGCTCGTGAAGGGGGTAAAAATCGTACTCACCGAGGAAATGGGAATACTTGCCCTCACAATACTGGAAGGAATGCCTTTTGAGGTAACAACCGAAGAAGCCAAGGAAAAAGTGTCACCCATAGTTAAAAACACGCTTAACACGGATTTTTTTGTTACAGTACCTTTAAAATCCAAGGATAAAACCCTGGGCGCCATCCTGGTTGATAATATATTCACGAAAAAACCCATAACAAAATCAGACATGAGAATACTCGCTATGTTCGCGAACCACGCGGGGCTAGCCATTGAAAATTCACGCCTTTATGAAGAAACGGAATATCTCTCGAAAACTGATTGGCTCACGAAACTCTGGAATTCCGGTGAGCTTCATAAAACACTGGAAAGGAAACTTGAGGAGAGCCGGATCACGGAAAAAAATTTGAGCGTCCTCATGATAGATATAGATAACTTCAAACATTATAATGATTCCGTGGGCCACAGGGAAGGCGACAAGGCGATTAAAGAAATATCGGCGATTCTGAAGCAGAAGTCACGCAGCGTTGATTTTGTAGCGAGGTATGGAGGCGAGGAATTCACTATTATAATGCCTGATACAGGGAAGGAAATTGCCCTCGCAATTTCCGAAAGGCTCAGAAAACGCATTGAAGAAACCTTCGCCGGCAGGGCTTTTCCAAAAAACGCCCCAAATCTTACCATTAGTATCGGGATCTCTACGTTCCCTTACGATGCCGCAGATAAAGACAGGTTAATTCACATGGCTGATATCGCGCTGTACGAGGCGAAAAAAATGGGAAAAAACAAGGTTTACACTTACAACCGCCGTATGGGAAAAACCCTTTTCGGGTTCAGAAAAAAAACTTAAACTAAAACCTCTTCTTTTTTAGGGGTCTTTCCTTTCTCCCCTTCGGCAAATTTAACCGATACTATTTTTGAAATCCCTTTTTTCTCCATTGTGATTCCGTACAGGACATCGGCCATTTGCATAGTCCTTTTTGAGTGCGTAATCACGATAAATTGTGAAATCTTCAGGAAATCCTGCAATATCCTGGCAAACCTCCCGATATTCGATTCATCAAGCGGGGCATCAACTTCGTCGAGAATACAAAACGGGCTCGGTTTTACTTTAAATATGGCAAAGAGAAGGGCGATCGCGGTAAGCGCTTTTTCGCCGCCTGAAAGCAAAAGCAGGTTTTGCAATTTTTTGCCCGGCGGCCTTACCACAATCTCTATCCCGCTTTCCAGGACATCGCCGTCGTCCAGAAGAAGAAGTTCCGCATGGCCGCCCCCAAAAAGCATTTTAAAATAATCCTTGAATTCGGCCTGTATTTTCGCGAACGCATCCAGAAACATGCTTTTGGTAGTTTTGTTTATTTTAACTATGGCTTTGTGGAGAGATTCTTTTGCCATCAAGAGATCCTCGCACTGCTGCGTGAGAAAAGCATGCCTCTCTTTCAGCTCCTTATGTTCGTCGATCGCCACAAGATTTACCGTTCCCAGTTTCTCCAGCTTTATTTTTAAAACCTCTATCTGATTTTTGATTTCCTCCCAGTTTGCGCTTTCTGGAATTTTTATGTCCAAGCGCGCTATATCAATTTTATAGGCCTCCCGTATTCTGTCGGCAATATTTACAATCTTAAGCTCTTTTTCCCTGGTTTGCATTTCATAATTGCGGATCCTGTTCCTCAAATCCTCTATGATTTCCTCTTTACCGCGCGCGAATTTTTCTTTTTCGCGTAAATTCGCCGAAACCTCGCCTCTTTTCCTGGAAATCCCGTCCAATTTTCCGCTTACCAGGCTTTTCTCTTCTTTTCTCAGGGTAATTTCTTTCTCAAGAGATATTGATTCCTCCATAAGCGCGGCTATTTTTTCTTCCGTTTCGCCAAAACGCCTCGCTTTATTTTCACTTTGTTCCTTGATTTCGCCGGAAACAGACAACTCTTTGTCCAGGTTCCTGGATTCCTGCAGTTCATTATTCTCAAGGATACTCATCTCAGACTTAAGCTCCGATATTCTGAAAATCAATTCATTTTTCGCTTTTGTCCCGGATTGAATAGCTGCCTGCGAAGAAGAAATAAGTTCCCCCACTTTAGCGGACTCTGCTTCCTTTTCATTAAGCCGGACATTAAGTTCGTTCCCTTTAAGGGAAATCTCTTTTATAAACTCCTCTACTTCCCCTATCTCAAGCGCTATGATCTCCATCTCGTCACTTATCTTTTTTAGGGCCTCCGCGGCTGATTCTTTTCTGGATAACGCGCCGGCAAGTTCTATTTCTTCTTTTTTCAGCGTATTCTCTTTCGCGGAAATATCCCGTCTCATATTATCGATAACCTCTTTTTTGGCAAGGACCTCCGCTCTCAATACTTTGACCCGTTCATCTATACCGGCTTTTTCCCTGCGGATTTCCTCAAGCTTTCGTGCCCTGCCGATAATTGAGACAGCATTTTTATTTTTCGCGAGTCCGCCAAAAATATACCCTTTCATCAGAAAAAAACCGTCTCTGGTCACAAAACCGCCGCCTTTATATTTATCGAGCATCTCATAGGCCTTTTTCGTATCCTCTACCATATAGATATCGCCAAGAAGGTATTCAACCAGCGCGTCATAAGGTTCCTTTACTTTCACAAAAGAAGATAACTTATTCAAATTTTCTTTCCGCATAAATTTTTCGAGCCGTCTTTGCGGAATTGATTTTTTTATATCATCATAAATTACAAAACGTGCGGAAGCTTTATCGGCAAGGTATGAGATGGCATCGTAAAATACACCCCTGTTCGGAACAACTATGGCCTGCGCTTTCTCCCCAAGAGCCGCCTCCAGCGCCACCTCATAACCTTTTTCGGGATTCACCATACCGGCAACTACGCCCGCGATACCCTGTATTGCCCCTTGTTTTTTCGCGTGGGCCGCGATTTTAACGCCGTTCTCGAATCCTTCGAATTTCTCCATCATTTCCTTAAGGATCTCTTCTTTTGAGCTAAGGGCATTCAAAGTATTTTTGCTTTCGGCTGCGCGGTTTTTTTCCTCTTCGAGTGAACGTTCCTCCGCGACAAGCCTGTCCCTTAACTCAGCCAGCGCCTTAGAGGTCCCCTCAACGTTTTGCCCGCAAGTATCCATTTCCGTCCCGAATTTTTCAAAATTCGCTTGAGCGCGCTTTTTTTCTTCACTCACATTCTCCATTTCTGTCCGGAGCCGCCTCAGGCGCGTTTGCCTGTTTCCCAGGTCAGCCCCTAATTTTATCAGGTCATTTTTTGTCTTTGTCTGAAAAGACAGTAAATCCACCGTCCTTGTTTTTGCAAGCTTTATACCATTTTGTCGATCCTCGATTTCAAGCGAAAGGTTTCGCTCCGACTCTACACTTTGCGTAAGCGCTTTTTCTTTCTCCAAGCGTTTTTCCCGGATAGAATCCAGGCGTTCTTTTATTTTCTCTATTTCTTCCCGGTGTACCCCGGCTTTTCCGGTCAAGGCTTCTATTTCCCTTGAAAGGCCGTCTTTAAAATTTCCAAGATCGCTGATCCTCTCCTTATTAAGGTCTATCTTATGCGTCCCTTTTTCCACAAAAATAGTAGCTTCCGATAAATTCTGCTGCGCGCCGGCCATCTCGTGCATAATCGAATCCAGCTCTTCCCTGTAACCGTTAATCAGCGCCAGGCTTTCGTTAAGTTCTTCTCTTAATTTTTTTTCCTCTCCTGAAACTGACTCAAACCGTTCCCTGTTAAGGGTGATTTCCTTATTTATGTTCTCAAGCTCATAAGCGGAAAATTTGAGGTCTAAATCTTTCATTGCCTCAAAATCATTTTTGTATCGTTCCGCTTTTTTGGCGTGACGCTCTATGGAATTTATCTGCCTTTTTACCTCGTTTATGATATCGCCTATTCTTACCAGATTATTTTCCGTATGTTCAAGCTTTCTTATGGCTTCTTTCTTTCTCGTTTTGAATTTTGTTATTCCGCTGGCTTCCTCGAATAAAAAACGGCGATCCTCCGGCTTGGAACTTAATATAAGCCCTATCTTGCCCTGCTCGATAACAGAATAGGAACTTGTGCCAAGGCCGGTGCCTGTCAATAAATTGGTTATATCTTTAAGGCGGACAGGGGTTTTGTTCAGGATATATTCACTTTCGCCGGAACGAAAAAGGCGGCGCGTTATAGTAACCTCGTCGTAATCTATCGGAAGATTTTTTTTCTCGTTCGACAGGGTCAGCGAAACCTCTGCCATGTTAGTGGGTTCCGCCGCATCCGTGCCGTTAAAAATAACGTCCTCCATGGAAGAGCCCCTTAATGACTTCGCGGACTGCTCGCCGAGAACCCAGCGTATGGCATCGGAAATATTTGATTTCCCGCAGCCGTTCGGCCCTACTACTGCCGTAACACCCGGTTCAAATTTTAATTTTGTCTTGAACGGAAATGACTTAAAACCGACTATTTCCAGTTGTTTAAAATACATTTAACCTCCCTGTCCCTACTTACCTTTTAGTAGTATTCTTTTTAAAATGTCTATTTCCTGCGGCGTATACTCGCGATATTTGTTAATAGGATTCCGGCGCGGCTTGGGAAATATCCCTTTCGATTCGTAGTTCTTTATAGTACCTCTGTAGATGCCAAGCATGTTCGCTACTTCCTGGATATTGTATTTCCTATTTGAGATCTTAGGAAGATCACCTACCATAAACATCACCTTTATATATGTTTAAATATCTTTCTGCAACTCACTACAAGTATATCCTATTCCCCTGTGATTGTCAAGGTCAAGGAAAATAAAAAAAACGTGTTGACGGCGGTTGGTTTTATGTTACGCGTTTCTGAGGAATTTGCGCATTATAGTGTTTTTCACGGCCTGGTCATGAAGATTGAACTTGTACATCTTTGGCAAGACAACAAGAATGTTCTTAAACAATTCCAAGTCTTTTTCCGGATACCCGCTTAATACTAGTTCTGAAGCGGTCACAGAGAGGTATTGGGATACAATATATTGACTGATCCGTTTATATTCATCAGAATCGTAATTCGTAATGGATGAGGCGGCTACCGTTATGTTTATCATCGGAATGACACGAATCAGATAATCTCTTAATTCTCCTTCTTCCGGGCGAACATGAACAACACCTTCTCCTATGGAATTGATTCCGTTCTTCGGGTAACACTTTGTCTCAAAAAGGCGCTCGTCGGTAAACGATGACCTTACAAGTTCAAACTCGGACGACGGAAAGCGGGCATTGAGTATAGAAATGTATTCCTCCATAAGTTCACAATAAGAAGCACCGAGAAGGCGGGTGTTATAGCGAATTTTGTAACGTCTCCCCTCCTCAAGTATGGGCAGTATCAAATCACAATACAACTTTACGGCCATGGTTACATCACAACGTAAGATCACATCGTTATTAATTACTCCGCGTGCCGCCGCGCGTAGCGTATTAAATACGGTAACTGCTGCATCCCGAATCGGGGTATCTCCCGCAAAAGGCATGATTGTTGAAAGCGAAAATAGTTGCTTTGTCGGAGATTTCTGCGGCGGCTTTAACGCGATGTCATTATCCCCAGGCATATCTATATTTGTAGCAAGTTTCTCGAGTGCCGCTCTTTCGGATTCGAGGGTATTCAGGCGCGCGCGAAGACGCTCAATCGTTTCCGATCGGACTTCTCCGGATTCCCCTTCCTCTTTAATAACGGTTCCCGGGGTTACGGCATTCCCAAGATCCCAGAATACAACAGCGTTAAGGGGTTTTTTCC
>CAYTQI010000044.1:0-7668 GCA_964440235.1 uncultured Planctomycetia bacterium | reverse complement strand
CATCGTCGATCTTGTCTATGAAGACGGCCTGGTCGTAATTGCCGCCTGCCACTATATCAAAAAGCGCTTTTCTATACGCGAGCATTTCGGCTGAAGCGGGTTCGGAAGCATCTGTTATGTTGGTAAAATCACCGAAGGAACCGTTCCAGAATATGTTTGTTATATTGTCCGCCATTGCCTGAAGCGCCGGATCCTCTGAACCGTAAAGGGCCATAAGCGCTATGGCTTCATCATATATATTAAATCCCTTGAATATGAACGCCGCTTCCGCCTCAGCGTCTGCGTTTGTACCCAATATTTCGGCAAGAACGCTATCTTCTAATCCCGCGGGAACTTGTAAAGCGGAAAATAAATTGTAAGAGGCATCCTTTGTCGTCAGCAACCAATTCATTAAATTTTCCGCTGATACCAGATCCGGCAGAGAATCAAACATCGGAATTTGGCCGCCTAATACGAACGGGTCAAGCCCTGAAGTAAGAAATGAAACCCACGTGGTAGAGCTGGCGCTGAGAACATCAGTCGGCGGAGTCCACCATCCGAAAGGAAGTTCAACTCTTTGTGAGGCACAGGAAAAAGCGGTTTTGTCAGCATCTACGTTTGTTCTGTATGTTTCTATACCATGCCGCATGCTTATCGCTTCCTGGAGTAATTCATTTGAGCGGGCAGGATTTGAAGTTTTATAATAATCCGACAGCTTAAGAACCGCTTCTATGCCGCCTGCTGTCCATTCAACCGAGATAGCGCTCATGCCCGTAACATAGGTAAGGCCTATGAGCTCTACCCCTCCATTGTATTGTCCGGCGGCGCTTTTCGCGGACTGCCATATATCGTATGCCGTGTCCGGGCCGAATATCGAGTCGATTTTCTCCGGCCCCAGGGCCGATATGGCCCACGTTTGGCAGTCAGTGGCAAACGCGTTGTAAATCGCCCATGTCCCGTTTTCGTGAGCGGCCTGCGCGAATGTATTGGTTCCGGCATCAAACGCGTATACCAGAAACTCTTCCATTTTATTCGCAGCGTTCAGATATTCTGCTTTTCCGGTAATCTCATAAAGCATATTGAATGCCGCGTACCACGAAATAACGTTTTCGGTTGATATTTTGTTATGGTTTTCGCCGGCCATGCGCATCCTCATGCCGCCTATATCATCAACTATGAGGTCCATGGCGGAACGCGCTATTCTTTCGGCAAGCGCGAGTTCGATTTTTTCAGGATTATATCCTGCTCCATATTTCTGATGGTAGATCTGGAGCTGGCTCATAGCGAGCCAAGCGTTGTCGCCGGCTCTCGCGTCATAATCGTTCCATGCGTAATTGTTTCCGGTAAGGGGGTTCTCAAAAGCATATTCTCCGGTTACAGGCAGATTTCTAAAAAAGAGGCCTTCTCTTTTTTCGTTTAAAGTATCGCCCGCGTAAATACCGAATATGTCGTTAAAAGCGTTTCTTTGGGTTTCAGTCGCGCCCATAAACGCGTAATGCAAAGCCGTAACTTTTTCTAAAGCACCTATTAAATCGTCCGCTTTTGCGGCGTCAAAGGTTTCCCCGCCTGATAAAACACCTCCGACAATATCAAAAAGAAGCTCTGTATAATCCGGGTTGCCAAAACCGTTTTCCGCGGAAATTCCGAATACAACGGTAAAAAACGCTTTCTCTTCGGCTGTAGAAGCCTGGATAGCATCGTGTAAAATTATAACAGGCGGCAAAATACTGATAAATTTAACAAGATCAAAATCCCCGGGCGCCGAAATATCGTAAAGCCTGCCTATGTATGCCGGATCCGTCAGTACGGGAGATATCCCGTAAATCGCCTCAAATTCGTTTTCTAAATTGTTATCCGCTATCCCGGCGTGGAGATAATATGCTTTCAACATCTCGGCAAAGTGTTTAGCCGGAGGATCCGGGGGAGAACCGTTCAAATACAGTGGATTTGTCACAATAACAAATAATTGTTCGGCGTAAGGCTGGTCTTCGCTTGCGCCGTCATACGGCGGATTGGTTATCGTTACATCATATAATGTCTCAAAGGCAAGTTTCTCATCCCCGGCACTAACCCAAAGCTTCTGGTGATATTCATACGCCAGATCAAGGTGGACAAGCATGTCTTCCGGGCCCGGATAGCCATCCGGAAACACTATTCCAAAAAGTTTAGCGCCATAATCAGCGTTACTACTTGCCGGTGACGCAACCGCGACGCCGTAAATATTTAAAAATGCTTCCTTAGTGTAAGCATCCGCCGCCTGCATCTCCACATCCAGTTCATATGCTTTAACAATCAAATTAATGAAAGATGCCGGTTCGATATAATTGTCCTGCGTAACTATTTCAAAAAGCTTGGCGACATATCCGGAGCTACTGCTTGCGCTCGCGGGAACCGCGACACCGTAAATAACTTGAAACGCTGTCTTGGTATAGCTATCCTTGACCTTAAGTTCCTGATCCAATTCGTGGGCCCCAACCATCTGATTGACAAAAGCCATGGAGCCGGGAAAATCACTTCCTCCGACGATATTGTTCAACTTGGGTATATAAAAATTATAGTCATAAGGGTTAACCGTAATTCCGTAGAGATTCTGAAATGCCGCCACACCGTAAGGATTGCTTGTTATGGTGAAGTGAAGATCTTCGTAGGTTTCGCCGAATGCCGGGGCTGTGATGCTTGTGAGTAGAAACAGTCCTGTTAATATTAAAAATAAAGTTCTTAAATTTTTTATTTTCCATGTGGTTTTCATTGCATTCTCCTTTTTTAAGTATTTAAATAACTCGACAAAACCCCATCGCATTATCTCATTAACACATCTGTAGTATACACTATTTCTAAGGAGCGATGGTATCAGAAATGTAACTTTATTGTAACATAACTGTAACCCCGGACGAATGCGGATCAAATGGTATGAGGTATAGATGATGCCCTAATGCAAGTATAGCAGATAAATAAGGAAGAGTCAACTAACTTTTTTAACACCTAACTAAACGCCTTAATTACCGCCAATAGCCCCATTTTAGGCTTCTTTACGCTATTAAGCGGCTTAGGCGTTTATGAAAAGCTCGCGCACTCCAAGCGAAGCGACTCCAAGTGAAACAGCGTCTTTTTCCAGAAAACTCGGCATAATTCGGGCGGCGTTAAATGATTCCTCATAAGCATATATTCTCACACAATCTGTCAACGCTTCCATGAAAACACTGCCTGCTTTTTCCAGGCCGCCGCCTATGGCAACCACCTGGGGATTAAAAACGTTCACGAGATATGCCACCTTGATCCCCAGCCAGTACGCGGCATCCACCAGTATTTCCCGGGCCGCCGTATCCTGTTTTTCGGAAGCGGCAAACACGGTTTCCATGGTAATTTGTTCTTTTTGATTACCGGCCAGTTTTAAAATCAGTGCCCCTTCTTTTTTATCGGAGAGTTCACGCGCCTTTTTAGTTATACCAAGGTCAACGCCTCTTATTCCATAAGGAGCTATATGCGGATCGGGAGTATTTGTCTCTTTTTTATTCAACAAAAGCTGCATTTCTCCGGCGCTTCCGCTGGCGCCGCAATATATATCGCCGTTTATTATAATACCGCAACCCACGTCAGAATAAATATACAACATCTCGCTTATATCGGTTTTCGGGCTTAAATTGGCTTCTCCGAAAGCGGCGCATGTAGCGTCGTTGGCAATAAGAGTGGGTATTTTAAATTTTTCTTCTATGATACGCGCCAGATTGTAAAAATTACTTCTCGTCCTTCCCCTTATGGGATCGGTATCATGTATTGTGCCCGAATGGATGTCAACTATCCCTGAAATTCCCATACCTACAATTTTTATACTTGAAAGCGGAATTTTGGATTCTTTAAAAAGTTTTTCCAAAACATTGAGGGTACCGGCAAAAACGTCTTCCATGCTTCCTTTGGGCCTCGGCAAAATTACTTTTGCCTTAAGCCTCAGCGCGAGGTCAGTAATAACGGCTGTCAGGTTCTCCGGCCCCACATCTATTCCCGCCACATAGGCATTTTCCAGATTGAGCTTTATAAGCTCCGGCCTCCTGCCGCCGGAAGACGTATCAAGCCCCCATTCCAGAACAAGCCCTTTCCTGACATAATTCGTCACATAATTAGACACGGAAACAATGTTTATGCCTGTTTCTTTTGATATGTCTGTTCTGGAAAGCGGGCCTTTTCTTCTTATATAGTTCAGTATCGCGAGATTTTTTCTTTTTCTCTCGGAAATATTTTTATACGTGAAGGTGTATTCTTTCTTCAGCATATCCCCTATTTCCCCTTTCCCATCACAACCTTTACTAAACTCTTTTTTCTGCCCTTGGGCGGAATTATAAGGTTACCTTTGATTTTTTTTCCGTCAACGTAAATTTCTCTTATGCCTTTTTCCACGCCTTCCGGATTAAGGATCTCTATATCGAAAATCGCCCCCCTGAAAGGACGCTTTATTGAACACTTTCTCCAGGTCCGCGGTACACACGGATCGACGCGCAACCCGTCATAATCGCGCCTTGCCCCCAAAATATATTCCGTAGCCGCCATGAATGCCCAGCCGGCGGTTCCGGTAATCCACGTAAAAGCGCCTTCGCCGTAAAGATACGGGTGCCCCGGCCCCACCAGGTATTCCGCAAACGCGTATGGTTCCGTCTTATATAATTCGTAATCCTTCTGGCAATTCGGCATTATTTTTTTCATGGCTTTATAAGCCCGGCCGCCTTCACCGCGCGAGAGAAGGGCCGCGATATAAAAAAACACGGCATGGCAAAATACGGCGGCATTTTCTTTTGTTCCTTCGCTGAACATGCTGATCCTGCCCAGGGATTTTTCGTATTTTGTATAGGCGGGGTAAAAAAGCGCTATCCCGTGTTTACCGCTAAGGTACTTTTCAACGCTATGTATTATTTTTCCCGTTTTATCCGCGCCGGGGACACCGGCAAGAATCGCCCAGGACTGCGCGTTGATGTAAATTTTGCCTTCTTTGTTATTTTTTGAACCGTATATTGATCCGTCATCCGTAAAACCCCGCGCGTACCAGTTCCCATCCCAGCATTTATTAATCCTTTTAGACAATATGTCGGCCTTTTTTCTGAAATCTTCAGCCATGCCTTTTTTACCTACAACAGCCATCATTCCCGAGAAGGTTTTCATGCTCCTTACCAGTGCCATCGCGAGCCACACACTTTCCCCTTTAAGCTTTATTCCGGCCGCGTCTATGGCATCGTTCCAGTCAGCATGGCCTATCAGCGGAAGGCCTCTTTTTCCTGTATCATAAAAACAGCGGTTCAGGTTCTTTTCTAGGTGCCGATAAAGCGCCCTTTTCGCGCCTTTGGACGGGCCTCCTTTGTGGTTGTGGTCTACATGCCAGCCATTTATCCATTTGTCTTTTAAATACGGTATTTTTTTAAAAAGTATATTTTTATCGCCGGTTTCCTTCACATAGGCGCTTACTGTCATCGTAAGCCATACCTGGTGGTCTTTATTCGGCCGGTGCGGGGCAGATCCCGATATATCATCCCATCCGGGGGCGGAAGTGCCGTCTTCCCTTATAAGAGACGCCAATTTGAGTATTTTTTTACGCGTAAGTTCCTTATTAATCGAAACGATCGCTTCGGAATCCTGGCAGGAATCCCTGTATCCCCTTCCTCCCGAACCTTCGTGGTAAAAACTCGGTGATCTCGACCAAAAATTGCACATGTAAAGCTGATATTTTACCCATACATTTATCAACGTATCAAAATCTTTATCAGGCGTTTCCACCGAAATATTCCCCATGATCCTTTCTTGCCACAGGGCCTTGATTTTCAAAAATTCCTTTTCCGCGTTTTTAACGTTTCTATATTTTGATATGAGGCGCGATGTTTCGGCGCCTTTTTTCGCTTCTCCAAGCACTACGGCAAAAACCCTGGTCTTGCCCGGCGCGATTCGGATATCGTGCTTGAAAACCCCTACGCTGTCTTCGCCGGACGACAGGGGTATATTCGTGAATTTTCCGGAAAGCATGGACGGGTTTTCTTCGGTATTATACCTCCCTAAAAAAGCGTCTTTTCCCGTAGCGTATCCTTTTACGGGCAGGCTCGAGGCGAGAAAAAGGAGAAACGGGAATTCTTTTATCGCCATATTTTTCCAGACAGCTGTCTTCCTGGCAAATATGCTGTTTCTTTTTTTGTCGAACCATACCCTGTTATAGAGATTCATGATGTTTCTGTACCGTAACTCTTCGTGATAATCGCCTATGAGCCATTCTATGTAGGGATATATTTCCAGGTGCCTGGCATAGGATTCGGTATTCGTAACCCTGACAAGCCAAACCTCGCAGGTATCTTTTTCCGGAACAAAATAGGTAACTTCCTGCTTTATACCTTTGTTCCGCGAAGTGATAGTGGTATATCCGAGGCCGTGGCGGCATTCAAAAGAATCGTATTTCGCCCTTATTGGCTGGTATGTCATGCTCCACAGGCTGCCGGGGGTTTTCCTCTCCTTCGTTACATCCTTCACATAGAGGTACCTTCCCGGCCTGTCAAAATGCCAGTTTTCAGGCGCCCACCGCGTAACGCGCTGGGCCCTGCAATCCCTGTAGAATGAATATCCGCCCGCCGTTTGTGATATAATCGCGCAGTAATTTTCGTTGGTAAGGTAGTTGATCCAGGGCCTTGGAGTGTTTGGGTTGGTTATTACAAATTCCGATCCGTCTTCGGAAAAATGCCCGTATTTCATGCTAAAAGTTTAACAAAGACGTCCTGTCTTGTCAATGGAAATAAAACTTTTAAAAACCCTTAAAAATGTATTCTAAAAAAGCCGGTAGTAGGGGAGGCTTAAACCTCCCCGGATTGCCTGCCTGCCGCAGGCAGGGACAATGTTGATAACACAGCCTTTTATAGGATTTTGCCTTTCCATAATTCATGCAGGAAATCACCCCATGGCAGTATCTCTATATTGCCATGAATCCTTTTTTCCCTCTCGTTGCAAACAATAATGCCCCTTTTAGGGGAATACCCTTCCATAAAAGCTTTCAGCCCGATCAAATCCCGCTTATCTATGCGGTCGGCCCCTTTTACTTCTATGGCAATTTCTCCTCCGCCAAGCACGAAATCCACTTCAAGCCCTGTTTTTGTTCTCCAGAAATTAATCTCGAAATCTCGATTTCGATAAGACCTATAAGCCGTTATTTCCATCAATAAAAAATGTTCAAAGGCTTTCCCGAACTCCGGCCCCTTCTTCTCCTCTAGGCGCCGTTTTGTCAAATAACCGGCTACCCCAACGTCAAAAAGATAATATTTAGGAGCCTTGGTTATAACCTGCCGCGATTGCCTTTTCTTAAAAGGTTCGATTCTTGTGGCCAACAACGTGTCAACAAGGATCTGATAATATTCCTTGACTGTTTTTGAGTCCACTCCGCAATCGCGCGCGATATTGGCATAATTTGTAAGTTCCCCATGTGAATACCCGAATGCGTCAAAAAATCTTGAAAATCCGGGAATGTTTCTTGTTAATCCTTCCGCAAAAACTTCTTCCTTTAGATAATCCTGGATATAAGCCTTTAAAGACCTCTTGTAATCATTCTCCTGTAAATAATGCGATGGTACCATTCCATGGTTTAAGATACGTAATAAATCGATTTTTTTAAGCTCAGCCGTAACAAGCGGAAACATTTCATAGCGCCACGCTCGTCCTCCCAATAGGTTTGGCTTT
>CAYTQI010000043.1:0-7746 GCA_964440235.1 uncultured Planctomycetia bacterium | reverse complement strand
GCTGTTCTGCCTATTCCATATACAGCACCGGTAAGGGTCCCGATCGTTATTCCGGCAAACGCGTCTTTTTCTGTTGATACTTCACTCATCTTCCGTGGTACTTCCATCCAGCCCGTCAGTGCGTTGCCCAGGCCGTTGCCCAGCTTTGTACCCGCTGTGGCATCATGCGCGGCCGCCGCGTCATCAGGCGCAACAGCTTTTTGAGCCGCATAGCCTATGGAACCTACCCCGAGAGCAAGTAACCCCACTAATAGGATAACACCTAATCTCACCATCTTTTTCACCCCCCTTCATCCAACGTTCCGGATTCAAATAAAAAACCCTATCTTTTCGCGCGAAAAAATAGGGCATTTTTCCAATCTGGCAACCCTGCCGCCTTGCCTTATTAAGGTTTAGGCCGCTGGCTTTGTCCCGAATGAATCCTTTTTCCAAAACTTCATCCGGGATCCCGAAGAAAGCCTTCTACGAAGCCCTTAATTCGGGATGCCCCATTCTTTCGAACGGTTTACCTTTAGCAGATTCTAATAAATAGCTTCTCTAATAGCAACTATAGCACACGAAAGGAAAAAGTCAAGGGAGGGAAAACTAACTTTTTTATAACCTAATTATATTTTTTAAGCGATTTTTCAACCAGGGCAATCAGTTTTTCAACACTAAATGGCTTAAGTATAAAATCCACTACGTCGAAGGCCTCGTCCCCCTTTTTTAATATTACTTCCGGGTCCTGGGCGCTATATGCGATAATAGGGATATTTTTTGTTTTTTTAGAACTCTTCAGGATTTTATGGGTTTCGATGCCGTCCATTTCCGGCATGATTAAATCGAGGATTATCAGAGACGGACGTTCATTTTCGGCGATTCTTATGGCGTCCCGGCCGTTCTTAGCGGTAAGGCACTTGAAGCCGCGCAACCGGAAGGCCTCTTTTAGAAGGTGCCTGAAATTTTCTTCATCGTCAACAAACAGTATCTTTTTCATGATACCTTAAAAAAACCTACGCGGGTATCCCGTTTTCTACGGGATATCCGCATAGGTTAGTTATTGAAAACAGGCGAAACCCTTACGTAAATATTATATTTTTGCCAACCATTCTTCTCTTTAATTCGGATTTGTGTCCGCGCAGAGTATCTGACCTGGCTTCCGGGCAACCTGCTTTAATGTCATTGCTTGTTTCCTGAAAAATCTCAACGGGGGACTTGTCCGAAGCGGTCAGTGTTATTTGCGAGATATCGTCGCTAGCCTGCTGGAAAAACGATGGAGATTTGTCCGTGTCTTTTTTGGAAGCGGAGTCGGTTTTTTCCGCGGCCAACACCGGCATCATACTTATAGCAAAAAATAACGTAATAAATAAAACTACCAACTTTTTCATCCTTTTCACCTCCTTTATAACGTAAGTATACCCAAAAAAATCACATTTTGCAAGTGTTTCTTGGATTTTAATATTACCCGAGTTTTCCGGAAGCGCAAACCAACGCGAATTTTTCGGCGCTTTCACGCGGCAGCCGCCTGCCTGTATTGTAATCGATTTCAATAAGTCCGAAGCGCGGCCCAAAACCGCTGTCCCATTCGTAATTATCCATGAATGACCAGTAAAGATATCCGAGAATCTTCGCGCCGTGTTCTATAGCGCGATGTGCGCTTTTCAGGTGTTCACGTATAAAATCCCACCTTTCCCTGTCGTTTTCGGTGCAGATTCCGTTTTCCGTGATGAGGATCGGCAAACTGTATTTTTTAAGCTTCATAAGCACTTCGTAAAGACCTTGCGGATATATATTCCATCCCATGTAATTTTTTTTTAGAGGGCGTTGACTATCATCGCAAGTATTCAATAGAAGGGCTTTTAGCCCCGGCCTCCGGACGTCTACTAAATCGCGTGTGTAGTAATTTACTCCGATATAGTCGAGGGAATTCCTGCGTATGAGATGTTCTATAAATCCGAAATTAAAAAGTTTTTCTCTCAAATAGACAGAAAGCGTATTTACCGGATTTCGCGCGCGGGGCGTGAACGTCCGAAAATGCTTAGCAATGCTGACTAAAGGTTTCGGAATGCCTTTTTCCTTGTAAATGTCATGTATGATTCTGTAGGCCTTTACATGGGCGCGGGCCATATTGTTTTTCGCTGTCCGTGAGAGCAGAAAAGATTTTGACCGTGGCGGCCATTTTCCGGAACAGTAAGAGTGGTAGGTGTATACCAGGGGTTCGTTTACGGTTATCCAGAAATCTACGACTTTACACAGTTCTTTTACTATTTTCTCAACATACCGGGAGAATCTTTCGGACGCGTTATCGTTAAGCCATCCACCCGCGGCCGCGAACCACAAGGGATTTGTAAAATGATGCAGCGTGACAATGGGTTCTATGCCGCGTTCCCGCAGGGCGTGTATCACCTCTTTGTAGTGGTTGATTTCTTCGCGTGAAAATTGCCCTTGCCGTGGTTCAACACGGCTCCATTCGATAGAAAGCCGGTGAGCGTTGTGGTTAAGTTTTTTAGCTAAATCAAAGTCGTTTCTGAAAAATTCATAATGACGGCAGGCATGGCCGGATGCTTCCAGGCCGGCGGATTTTTCCCATTTCCACCAGTCACAGTTTTTATTATTACCTTCTACCTGATAGGCGGATGTAGCGGCTCCCCAGAGGAAATTTTCGGGAAAACTAAGCATCGAGGTTTTTTACCGGTCTATTTGGGCGTCCGGTAGGAATTGAATGGCTTTTTTTGATATTTTTAAACCCGCCGCGGGGTGTTTCATCGTGAATGCCATCAGGGCGTTTGCGTATTTCGCGGAACCCCGCGTTAATCCGGGGTCTGTTATGCCTTTTTGAAATGCCATTAGATCAATGGCTTGCGGTTCCTCGTCGTTTACGATCGCGGAATTATCTTTAATAGCTTTTGCCGCTTCCATGTTTTTCGCGATAAGACGGCGTATTTTTCCAACTATTTTTTTATTTTTTTCGTAATAGTTTTCTACCTTGCGTAGACATTCCCCGGGATTGTCCATGTTGGACTCTATGACAGCGCCGAGGCCGAAATAAAAATCGTCAACAATTTTCGACATATCTTCCGCCTGCGCGAATGCGCAGGCGGAAGATATAGTCACACATATGATTATAGCGGTCTTTATGAAATGCATAATCGAAATGTCGGCTTATTGCCTAAGTTTCCTTATTTCCTTTTCTTTGTTTATTCATTTTCTTTTCCAGGACGCTAACTTTTGCTTTGGTTTGTTTCAGCGTTTCCTTTAAACTTTTTAGCTCTTTTTCCCTGGAAGAAACCATTTTTTCGAGACGCACTTTTGCCGAAGAAAGATCGTTGCATTTTTTCTCTACCTTCTCTTTTTCTATAAGAAGCTTGTCGTACTCGCTTTTTGGAGTACACCCCGCTACTGAAACCAGAAACACCGCCACCAGCATCAACGCGAATATCTTTTTCATGTTTACCCCCTTCCCCTTTTTTCCTTGACTTAAGTATACCACAAACTTCGGATTTGGCAAATTTTTAATACTATTTTTTTCAAATAAGGGCACGTTCATAATCCTCGGTATTTTTAATGATTTTATTCATCATTTCCACAACCTTGTCAGGATACCTGCCCACGGCCGTTTCACCTGAAAGCAGAAGTGTCGAAGCGCCGTCTAAAACAGCGTTGGCTACATCGCAAACCTCAGCCCTTGTAGGAACGAGCTCTTCGGTCATACTCTCGAGCATTTGCGTGGCCACTATCACGGGTTTTCCTTTAAGGCGGCATTTTTTGATGATTTCTTTCTGTAGAACGGGAACCTTATAAACGGGGATGGATATCCCCAGGTCCCCGCGGGCGACCATTATTCCGTCAGCCTCTCTGATGATTTCGTTAATATTTTTAAGGGCGTCTCTGTTTTCGATTTTCGCGAAAATCAGGCATCCGGGATGTTTCGGTTTTACTATGGCTTTCAGGGCCTTCAGGTCCTTCGCGCTTCTTACGAATGACTGTGCCACGTAATCGAGTTTTTGTTGTACGGCTATTTTTACGTCTTTTCTGTCTTTTTCGGACAGGACGGGAAAATCCAGATTTGCCCCCGGGATATTTATTCCTTTACGTTCTTTCAGGATTCCGCCCGCGATAACTTTTGTTTTAAGGCGATTTTTCCCTTTTTCCCTGACTTTAAGCACGATTTTACCGTCATCTATAAAAACAAACATGCCTTTTTTAATATTTCCGAGCGTGCCGCGGTAATCAAAAGGTATTTCTTTTTTGTTGCCTATAATGTTTTCCTGCGTGAGGCAAATGTGTTCGCTTTTTTTTAATTCTATGCGATCTTTTAAAGGGCCGAGCCTTATACGGTTTCCCTCAAGATCCTGCATTATCTTTATCGCACGGCGCATTTTTTTGTTAAGTCGCCGGACAATGCGGATTCGTTCCATGTGTTCACGATGAGAGCCGTGGGAAAAGTTGAGCCTTACTTCGTCAAGGCCGTTTATATACATCTTCCGCAGCATTGCTTTACTGCTGCTCGATGGGCCCAGCGTGGCCGCGATTTTTGTTTTCATCTGTTAATACCTTAATCTGAATGCGCCGGTTCGGGATTTTATTAAGGCGGGCAGGGGAAACTCCGGCACTCGGCGCGGAAGCTTCCCCGGTTTTTTTATTTTCGGATAAGTTTATTGTATAAAAGCGCGAATATGGCGCAGGCAATCCCCGCATCAAAAAATCCGTAAATTGCCCCTATTACACTGCCTACGGGTGTTACCGTAAATCCTATGTAATATGATTTCGCGATCGAAGCCGCGTCCACGTTTCCATAGCCAAGTAGCGCCATCCACGTAAGCGCGCAAACGCTCGCTCCCCATAGAATTCCGCCCGCTATAGCGAATGCCATTACGTTCAGCTTCATGGTGTACCTCCTTTTACACAAATATACCTTACGAAAGCGTAATTTGCAAGCCGATCGGAGGATTTAACCGTTACATTACATCGCTTTTACGGCTTCTGCCATTAAAGGAAGAACCGCTTCTACCTCTTCCTTGGTCATTCTTCCGAGCTTGGCGAATCTGAGTTCGCCGTCCCCTACCCTATTTTCCCTGGTGATCTGAAGCTTTTTCGTGCCTTTGTTATACGAATATATGCTCACGGTCAATCTCCCGGAGTCACTTTCCCACGATTTCGAAAACAGGCTTTCATCGAGACTCATGTCGTACGGCATGGATTACCTCCTTTATTTGTTTTTTTGCCGATTTATTTCGTGGCAGAAAATAGCGCAGGCCATAGCGACGTTAAAAGAAAGCGCCGCGCCCCTCATTGGAAGGCGCACTTTCAGATCAAGTTGCTTTTCTATGCCGTGCCTTATCCCCTTTCCTTCGGATCCGAGGACGAGGCATAACGGAAACGGAAAAGACATCTTATCTACGTCTGTGCCGTTTTCAACCACAGTACCCACGATCCAATATCCGGCGCGTTTTGCCTTAAGAAGAGCGGTTGATAGATTGTTGACCTTTGACACGTCCACAAAGTTTTCTCCACCGGAAGCTACATGCATGACAGCATCCGTAATTTCACAGGAACCGTGCCTTGGTATGACGATAGCGAACCTGCCGAAGCAGGCGGCCGTCCTTAGTATAGACCCCAGATTATGAGGGTCATTTATATTATCGAGGCATATAAGTGACAGGTTTTTATCGGGCCGGTTTTGAAGAAGGGCGTCGAAATCAGTATATCTGAAATCATTTACCCGGGCGGCGATACCCTGCAGGCGATCGGCTTTTTTTATTTTTTGAAGAGCCCTTTCGGTAACCCTCTCTACGGGGACGCGCGCTTTACCGATAAGGGCGAGTATGCGGCCGTGGGTAAAATTTTCCTGAAGGAATATTTTTTCTATGCTTTCCGGATTGGCCAGAAGGCGTTCCAGAACAGAGTTTTTACCGTATAGATACATTCAGATCCTGTATAAATATTGCATGATGTGAATAGTAAAAATACATGTGCCGAAAATTATCCTGAGGTGCCTTATAAATTGATTTGGAAAATAAGGCTCATCCGCGTACCGGCGGATTTTATAAAACCCGTCAACTATCAAAACGAAGCCCGCGAAAAAAGAAAAATAGTCTACCGTGCTGCGCGCGAAGGGAGTGCGGAATATGGCGGCCGTTATGGCGGCCGCGATCAACACGGTAAGCGCCGCGCAGATCATTACCGCCTTGAGTGCTTTTTCGGTCATATTTCCCTACAATATAATCGCTTTTCGTGGTATTATACAACGGATGCTTAGGCGAAATAAAAAAACAATATTTTTTCTCATTGCACTGATTCTTACGGCTTTCCTTTCCGGGTGCGCCATTCCCTTTCCGTCTAAAATACCGATTCCGAAATGGCCTATTTTTTTAGACCTTTTCTTACCACGTAACCTATAAGAATGATGATGCAGAACCCCAGAATTATAGCCAGGACAATAACCGCGATAAAAAGTAAAATCGAGCCTATGCCGACGAGAAGAGGCCATAAGAAAAAAAACAGGCCGAGTAAGATGAATGCGGCTAATGCGACAAAAAGCCCTACCACAAAATTTTTTAATGTTTCCATAGTAACCCCCCTCCCCTTTTTCCCATTATCCTTAATTAGAGATGATTGTCAACCCCGTTCTTTTTAAATATCCATGGCGCATGCCGGCATGATGTTTACGGCTGAGGCGCAACTAAAGAGGCAGCTTGATTTTTTGCGTGTTTTCAGGTATACTATTAGTGGATGACAACGGCACAACTGACCAGTTTTCTGGTCGAAAAAATAAAATACGCTGTTGCCATCCACGGAATAATAAACTTTAACCGATCGATGTGGTTGTTTCGGGTTTCGAAATGGCCACATCGGTTTTTTTTATCCTTTTTTGGATATCGGAAGAAACTTAAATGATACGGCAGGAGTGTCTGGAATACGCGAGCTATACCTCGAATACTGAATCAAAATCACCGTACGGATTCGGCTCCTTTTCGGAATTGAGGGGATCCCAGAACCACAATCCGTCAGCTACGAATTTATATCTATACCGCCCGGGTAAAAGATAAAATGATTTTTCCCATTCCCCTTCCTTAGTCATTTCCAGCCTGCTGGCTTTATCTTTTTTCCAGCCGTTGAAATCCCCCACCACATATACCTCTTTCGCGGTCGGCGCGTAAAACTTAAACAGGCGCTCTTTTGAATATATGTTTCCGTAAACTCCGTGAAGAACCTTCCGCATTTCCAGATAGATATTTTCGGCCGAGATTTCCCTATCGAGCTTCAGGAGCTCGTCAGCTAACGCCAGGTAAGCGAGAGCAGCGCGGGAGGAGGCGTTGTTTTTAAAAACCGATTCCGATTTTTCCTGCGATTCACGGATAGCTATGTCGTATGAAATAACAGTTTTCAGCAGGCGTTCCTTGAAAATATGTTTAATTTTATGCAGCATTTTTTCGCAGAATTCCGAATATTCGTCATACATTGTAACCAGCCCTTTTACATGAGGGGCATGGTGCAGTTTTATTTTTATAAGCTCCACCATGCTTATGAGCTTTCCGACACCCATAATTGAAAAAGCGCTTGTTTCCACGGGTATTAATATTTCTCCGGCGGCACGCAGGGCGTTGAAGGTGAGAAATCCCAGATTCGGGGGGCAATCTATAATTACGTAGTCGTATTTAAGTTCGGAACGGGTAATGGCCTTGTTGAGTATCAGAAGGCCATCTTCCCTGTTTTTAAGATCGTGTTCGATAGTGCTTAATATGATATGCGAGGGTACAAGATCCA
>CAYTQI010000042.1:0-8278 GCA_964440235.1 uncultured Planctomycetia bacterium | reverse complement strand
GCGTTTTCCGCTTGCCTAAAATACCATTTGCCGAAAAAAGCGGAAACCCCGGGCCTGTTACCAAAAAAATATCCCGAAAACTTACCTTTTATTGTACATTCGTTCGATAGTCGTTTTGATACCGCCGCGAAGGTTAAACTCTATGCGGATTCTGGCTTGATTTGGCTTGGCGGCTTTTACGAAATCATCTAAAATACGGTTCGCGGCGTGCTCGTGGAAAATACCGATATCGCGAAAAGCGTAAAGATAGAGTTTAAAAGATTTCAGCTCAACGCACCATTTGTCGGGCCCGTAATCGATATAAATCGTAGCGAAGTCCGGAAGCGCAGTTTTCGGGCATACGCAGGTAAACTCGCTTGTTTCCAGGCGGACAGTGTAATTTCTATCTTTATATTTATTTTCCCATGTTTCTATTTTCGGCAGTTTAATTTTTTTTATGCTGCCCTGCAGGCCCCCATATTGAGAACTGTTCTTTGCCATATTTACCTCGCCCTCCCCCGGGTTTTATTTTATGCCCATAAGCTTATGCATCTGCGGAATTATTTCCGCGCGGGAATTTATCTTTCGCAGGATTTCCCCGAAGCGCGCCAGGCTCGTATCCGCAGCCCTTTCACTTTCGGAAAAAGCCGTAACCGGCTGTAATATAACGGGTATATCGGGATTTATCTTTTTGACAATTTCGGCCATTTTCAATATATCGCCGGAAGCGGTTTTACCCGTAATAACGGCTTTAACAAAAACTTTTTTCTCCGAGGCGAGTTTGAGAAATTCCTCATGTTCCCGCCAGAAATCAGGGCCTTTTGTGGAAGAAGGCAGCTTGAAATCCATTGCCACGATATCCACGGCGTTTATGATTTTGGAAAGCTCCTTCCGGAGCACGCCGTTTGTCTCGAGATAAACCGGTTTTTTGCAGAACTTTTTATACTCTTTTAAAAAAATTCCGATAAAATCCGCCTGCAGAAGCGGTTCGCCGCCCGTGAGGGAAAGTGAATGATACGGATTCCTGTATTCCCTGATTTTACTCATCAGCGCTTCCGCGGTAAACGTACCGAAAGACTCTCCCCTTGTATCACAGAAAGCGCAGGAAAGGTTGCATCCGTAAAATCTCACAAAAAGCTGTGGCACCCCCAAATACATACCCTCGCCCTGTAATGATAAGAAAATTTCCGAAATTTTCGCCTCAGGCATAATACGGGTCCTCAATATCCAGTTCCTTAAACGCTCTTTTTCTAAAAAAACAACTCTCGCACATTCCGCACGGCTCAGGGCCGCCTTCATAACATGACCACGTAAGCTCGAGCGGGACATTTAATCTCACGGCTGTTTTTATAATTTCGCTTTTTTTCTTATTTAAAAGCGGGGCGTAAATTTTGAGGCGCTTCCCGTATTTCGTGCCGGCGGCGATTACTTTTCCGAATATATCGAAAAACTCCCCCCTGCAATCGGGGTAACCCGAATAATCCTGTGAATGGGCGCCTATGAATACGGCTTCCGCTTTCACGCTTTCAGCGAAAGAGGACGCGACGCTCAAAAAAACAAGATTCCGCGCGGGCACATAAGTCGACGGTACGGATTTTTTTATTTCTTTTAAGGGGCGTGTTTTGGGAACGCGGCGATTTTTATCGAGAAGAACGCTTCCTTCGGCGGGAAAAGGGAGTTTTAATATTTTATAACGGCATCCCGCTTTTTTGGCAATGCTTTTCGCGGATTTTATTTCTTTTTTATGCCTCTGGCCGTAGTCAAAAATTAAAGCGGTAGGCAAAAATTTCTTTCCGGCGAGATAAAGCGTTGTCGCGGAATCTATGCCGCCGGAAAGTAATACGATTGCTTTTTTCATCAACAGTTACGGCCGCCGTTTTTCAGTCTTTGAAACTCGCGCAGGAATTGCCTGTCTCCCAAACCGATACCTTAAGTTTTTTCCCCACCGCGGGAGCGAGATTTCTGTGTATATAGCGTGCTATATTTTCCGATGTCGGATTTTCTTTTTTGAAAAACGCGATGTCATTTAAATATTTATGGTCCATGGGCGAGAGTACGGCCTTCAGCTTATCCCTGAAGTCCTTGAAATCCAGCACCATACCGTCCCCGTTAACGCTGACACTGTATAAAACGGCCTCAACCTTCCAGTTGTGCCCGTGAAGCGACTCGCACTTTCCCTTGTAGTTTCTGAGGTTATGAGCCCCGGAAAATTCTTCTATAACTTTTATTTCGTACATTTCGCTTTCCCTACTGAAAATACCTCTTCGTTACCTCTTCCCATTTTCCCTGGCTCTTCAGGATTATTTCGCAGACTTCCCGTACGGCGCCATAACCGCCCCCGGCCCGTGTGACATGGTGGGCGTTATTTTTTACCTCATTGACGGCATTCGGAACCGCGACGGCTAATCCCGCCCTTTTAAGAATGGGTATATCTATAAGATCATCGCCCACAAAACAAATTTCCTCTTCCGTAACCCTGAACCTGCGCATTATATGCTTAAGTGAATTTATTTTATAGTGATTTTCGTACAAACCGTCCAGGTGAAGGTGCCTCGCCCTGTTTTTCACTATCTTACTCATTTTCGCCGTTATGACCGCGCACCTGATTTTCGCCCTCCTCAGCAAAAGGATCCCGAAACCGTCATTTACGTTGAAATTTTTAATTTCATCGCCGTAATTTCCCAGAATGATCCTGCCGTCGGTGAGGACCCCGTCCACATCAAGCAGCAGAAGTTTTATGCGCTTCGCCCGTTCCTGTATATCCTTCATTAAACCGATTTCACCTGCGCGGGCGCGATCAAATTTTCGTTCCATCCCCATTGCCCTTAGCCTGTCTTAACATTATACCCGGGTTCAGACAAGTCCCGCTTTCAAAATATCCTGGACATCAAGCAGGCCGACGGGCCTGAGCTTGCTGTCAACAACGGGAATTTCATCTATCTTTTTCGAGCGGAGTATCTGGAGGGCTTCCGCGGCCAGCCTGTCTCTTTTTATCGTAACGGGGGATTTCGTCATTATTTCCTTGATTTTCTTATTCGCGATATTTGCCTTTCCGCTGAGATGCCTCCTTAAATCCCCGTCTGTAAATATACCGGTAAGTTTCCCTTTTTTATTAACCACGCTCGCCGAACCGGCGCGGGCCCTTGTAATTTTTACCAGGGCTATCTTCACCAGCGCGTCCTCCCGCACGATAGGATTCGCCGTACCGGTGCGCATAATATCCCGCACCGTAAGAAGAAGGCGCTTACCGAGCATGCCGCCGGGATGGAAAAGGGCAAAATCCTTTTCCCTGAATCCCTTTCTGTCCAGAAGGCTCACGGAAAGAGCGTCCCCCATCGCGAGCATAGCCGTCGTGGAAGTGGTCGGCGCAAGCCCAAGCGAACACGCCTCTCTCTCGACGGCAACATCCAGTATATAATCGGCGTTTTTCGCCAGCGTGCTTTTTTTATTTCCGACACAGGCGATAAGCCGGGCGCCGATTTTTTTCACGATAGGCAAAAGCCTGACGATTTCCTCGGTTTCGCCGCTATTCGAAAAAGCAAGGAGGCAATCCTCTTTCGTTACCCTTCCGAGATCGCCGTGAGAAGCCTCCGCGGGATGAAGATAAAGCGACGGTGTCCCGGTCGAGGAAAGGGTCGCCGAAACCTTCTGGGCGATAAAACCCGGCTTCCCCATTCCCGTTACAATGACCCGCCCTTTAATCTTCGCCAGAAAATCCACCGCCTTATCAAAATCCCCGCCTATCCTTCCGGACAAATCCAGAATGGCTTTTGCTTCTATGGCCAGGACTTTCCTGGCCCTTATTTTCGCTTTTGAAGCGCTCATCTGATGTTCTCCAGTTTTTTTATTTTTTTCAGGAACCCCTCGAGCGCGCTTAGTTTAAGCATGTTGGGGCCGTCGCTTTTGGCCTTTTTCGGATTTTCATGAACTTCCACGAATATCGCTTCCGCCCCGCATACGACCGCCGAGGAGGCAAGCGGCATTATGAACTCGCTTTTTCCGCCGCTTTTCGCGCCCATTCCGCCCGGGAGCTGGACAGAATGAGAGGCGTCAAAACATACCGGGTATCCGAATTTTTTCATGATTACGATTGATCGGAAATCGCTCACGAGCATATTGTAACCGAAACTCGTTCCCCTTTCGGTAATTATTATGTCGCGGTTCCCGGCGTATTCTATTTTTTCCACGACGTTTCCGATCTCCCACGGCGAAAGGAACTGGCCCTTTTTTATGTTTATCGGTTTTTTTGTGCGGGCGGCGGCGAGAATAAGGTCCGTCTGCCGGGAAAGAAAAGCGGGAACCTGGATCACGTCCAGCACGCCGGCCGCTTTTTTCACCTCTTCCCTGCAATGGACATCGCTTAAAACAGGGACGCCTACGGAATTTTTTATTTTTTTCAGGATAGCCAGGCCCCTTGAAAGCCCGGGGCCCCTGAAAGAGCGGATAGAGGAGCGGTTCGCCTTGTCATAGCTTGCCTTAAATATGAAAGGAATATCAAGTTTCGCGGCGATTTTTTTTATAGCCCGGGCCAGGCGCATGGCGCCCGTTTCGGATTCTATTACGCAGGGCCCGGCGATAAGGGCAACGGGATTTTTTCCGCCTATGCTGACATTACCCGCTTTTACGATTTTAGTCATGATCCTCACGCCGCGTAAAATCACAAGTCATTACGCGCCCCCCATTATTCGTCCTGATTTTTCCAATGCCTCTTCCACTTTCTTGAGGTCCTCCGGCGTGTCAACGCCTATCGTGTTAAATTCAGTCTCTATTGTCCGTATCCTGTAGCCGTTCTCAAGGGCCCTTAACTGTTCCAGCTTTTCCGCGTTCTCCAGGGCGGATTTCGGAAGATTCGTGTATGTAAACAAGAAATCCTTGGTATAAGCGTAAATACCTATGTGTTTATAATACGGCGCGGCGGCGGAATCGCGCTCATAAGGTATGGGGCTTCTTGAGAAATAAAGCGCGAAGCCGGCTTTGTCGATTACCACCTTGACTATGTTTGGATCGGCCAATTCATTTTTATCTTCTATTTTTTTTATCACCGTCGCCATTTGTACCGAGCTGTCTTCCAAAAGCGCGTTTGCCAGGCCGTCTATCATGGAATAATGAATAAGCGGCTCATCGCCCTGTATATTTACGATCACCCCGGTATCTATGGAATTTATGACCTCGGCTATGCGGTCCGTGCCTGAAGGCTGATCCTTTGACGTGTAAACCACTTTTCCGCCGAAATCTTTAACGGCCTTTATAACCTCTTCATTATCCGCGGCGACAATCACGTCTTCCAGCACCCGTGACTGCTTCGCTTTTTCCCAGACGTGCCGCACAAGCGGTTTTCCGAGTAAATTCGCCAGCACTTTTCCCTCGAACCTCTCGGAACGCCATCTCGCCGGTATAACGCCTATCGCTTTCATGAAATTTTCGCTTTTTCTATTTCTTCTTTAATTCTGTGTATAACTTCGTCCTGGGTAACTACCGCTATGCCGACTTTTCCCACGACTATGCCCGCGGCGCAATTGGCTATGTGGGCCGCCTGGATAGATGTCGCGTTCGAGACAAGCGAAAGAACATAGCTGGACGCGACGGTATCCCCGGCGCCCGAAACGTCAAAAACTTCCTGCGCGATTGTTTCTATTTTTTTCGGCGCTTTTCCTTCTTCGAACACCATCATGCCGCCTTCGCCGAGCGTTATGAGCACCACGCGGGCCTTTAGTTTCTTAAGCAGCTCGAATCCGGCTTTCTTAAGTGTCTGCTTATCTTTTATCTCAAATCCGACAGCGCGGGAAGCCTCGGCGTTATTGGGCGTAATCAGTGTAACGCCCCTGTAATAGGAAAAATGTTCTTCCTTTGGGTCGACAGTTATGATTTTGCGCTTCTTTTTCGCCAGCGGAACGATCCTGTCGAGAAGTTTCGGCGTAATGAGGCCTTTGCCGTAATCTTCCACGACTACCCCGTCCATCTCGTCTATGATGTCTTCCACAAAACCTGATATTTTTTTTATGGTAGCGTCCTTCAGGGGGTCTACTTTCTCTCTGTCAATGCGGACAACCTGCTGCTGGTGGGCAATCACGCGGGTTTTAAGAATCGTGGGCCGTTGCGACTCGGTAAAAATACCGTCTATATTGACGCCCCTGTGCTCAAGCTCGCCTTTTAATATTCCCGCCCTCTCATCATTGCCTACCACCCCCACCAGATAGGCCTTCGCGCCGAGGGAATTGATGTTATTCGCGACGTTAGAGGCGCCGCCCGGCATAAAGCTTTCATTGTTTACCCATACGACGGGGACGGGCGCCTCGGGCGAAATGCGCGAAACCCTGCCCCAGACAAACTCGTCCAGTATAAGGTCCCCGATAACAAGCATTTTTTTACCCGTAAAACCGGAAATTATGCTTTTTAGTTTGCTAAAACTCTGGCCTTTCATAGGGGACTGATTGTACCACACATGGCCCCGTATTGTCAATGCGGAACGGGGCGTTTTTTTTGCTTTTTTACCTCTATCGTGATATACTCTTACTGATATGAAAAACATAAAAGGTTTTTCCGTTATAGAGGCGATAATCGCTATAATGCTGATCGCCGTAGTCGCGGTTGCGTCCTTTGAGTTCTTTAAGTATTGCATGATTTTTACCGTTGATACCGAACTTAAGCTCATGGCCGTAAATTCCGCCCGGGAAGCCATGGAAAAGGTTTACATGGACCCGGATCCGGAATCGGCTCTTTCCGAAGAGGTAACGCTGGCTCCGGGCCATGTCTGGGACAGGAAAGTTACCGTTACGCCTGAGACTGATTATAAGGTGGTTACGGTAACAATAGTTCCCCAACCCCAAACGGCGGAATAACATTGATATGCCCATGAAAAAGAATGGAATAACGTTAATAGAGCTTATAACAACAATGCTCATAGCCGGCATTATCGGCCTGGCGATTGCCGCCCATTTTATCCATGAATACCGTTTTCGCGCGGCCGCCCGGGATAGAATCGCCTTTTCAAGGGAAGCGGGAATTGCCATGAACCACATAACGCGGGTCCTTAGATTCGCCATTCCGGATACGATTGAAACGGAATACGAAAACGACAGCCTTAAGAAAATCGAGGCGGACATTGAAGGCGGGCATCTGGACCTTACCGGCACCGTAGAAAAAAAAAGTATCTTTTATCAGTATGATCCCGGCCCGGGTATCATAACCTACGGACAGGGCGATAACGACGCGGTTGAGTTAGCGACGAATATAATATTTTTTGATGTTGATTGGCCCGGGGATGACAGCCAGGAAGCCGAGCCGGAACTAAAAATACGGTTAACGGCCGGAAACGCGGATGGGTCGATTTCAATTCCTCTTGTGACAACGATCAGGGTTTTGCCGGAGTAAGAGATGAATACAAAAAACAAAAAAGGTTACGCGCTTATGTTGGCCATTCTGCTCGTTATCATCCTGGCCATATCGGGACTCGGGCTATACTATTCTATCGAGCACCTGGCCAAAGAAATAAGAATAAAAGAGGTAAACCGCATCAAGGGTTATTATTGTGCTGTCGCGGGTTTAAGATATGCCGCGATATTGTTGAGGGATTCGGCAGGAAATTTGGGTTTCACGGACCCGGACAATATTGAAGATTTTTCTACCGACGACTTACATAAAGGGGATTCGCAATATAATACTTTTATCGCTTTTTGCGACGACATAAATACCAGCCAGGCCCGTTTGGCTATAACAATAATCGAGGAAAACCCATTAGGCGGATCTTATAAAGTAAAAGCCACTTACAAGTATTAGCCGGCCAACCGGATAAAGGGGACGTTTCACTCTAACGCGAGTCCTTGCTTGGCAAGGGCCCGCAAGAAGGTGTTTTCCAAATAAGAAGCCGGGGTTAAACCCCGGCTTCTTATTTGGAATGGGCTAAAATTCCATAATTTGCAAAACATAGTGCTGTAAATCCTTGCGGCGTAAAGTGTCAGGACAAAGTGAAACGTCCCCTGATTATTTTCTACGAATTTAAAGGAACCCAATAAACATCAATTTCAAGCTCTCGTCTATACCTTTTAGTTATTGTGCAAGTTTTCCCTTTTTTTACAGGGATTGTAGCATACACATATGGGTTGGCATTAAAATTTCTATTATCGTCATCATTATCATCGGTAAGAATTCCGCCGGGGCCCCACAAAACACCATCAATCTTTAATTCGGCCCAAGCATCTCCGCCACCACTAACCCGACCGGCAATAATTATAAAACCATCGGTATTTGTCGTAAAGCTTAAATTAGTACCAATAGGAGTATTATTCTTGATACTTCCAAT
>CAYTQI010000041.1:0-9788 GCA_964440235.1 uncultured Planctomycetia bacterium | reverse complement strand
AGACGGATTTCAGGATTCCCCGTTTTTATCCGGCAGTTATTATTCTATGGGATGGTGTTATTACAGTCTGGGAGACATGTTTCACGCCGAGCGGTATTTTGAGACGGTTTTATCAAAATTTCCCATGGATGCCCTGGCGGTAAAAGCCGATTACACGTTGTGCAAAATACTTTATGAAAAAGGGGAATTCGCCGGGGCGCGCCTCAGGATCCATAACTTTCTAAAAAAATATCCGTTGAACGAAAAAAGGGCCGACGCCTACTATATGCTTGCGGAAGCAAGTTTCAACCTTGGTGATTTTAAGGACGCGATAAGGAATTTTGACGAAGCTCTTTCCATGCAGCAGGCCGCGGCGTGGAATGACGCCGCCGTGCATAAAAAAGGCAGGTCGTATTTCAAGCTGGGAAATTTTTCAAAAGCGATCGAAATTTTCGATAAATGCGCAAAACTCACGCGCGAACCCGGCCTTATTTCGGCAAGTTTATTCGGGGCGGCTCAATCATACGGCCTTTCCGGTAATTCCCAAAAAGCAAAAAAACTATACCATGAGATCATAGAGAACTTTAGCGGTGAATCCTGCGCCGCTGATGCTCATTACTGGCTTGGTGAGCTTTATTATACGGAGAAAAATTTTGAAAAGGCCGCAGAAACTTATAAGAAAGCCATAGATAAGTTTCCCGAAAATAATGCGGCCGATGATTTTTATTACAACCTTGGATGGGCATTGCGGAAGAGCGGACGTCTTAGGGAGGCGCTTGAGGCGTTTAATGAGGTTGTTGAACGTTCCGCTGATTCCGAGCTTATCGTGGGCGCTCTTTGCAGGATAGCCGAGATCAACGAAAAGCTTGAAAGATACGATGACGCGGCTGAAGATTATAATACGATACTGATAAAATACCCGAAGAGTGTTTGGGCCGATTACGCGCAGTATGAGGTAGGCAGGCTTCTTTTGCTTGAGGGGAAGTTTGATTCGAGTATCCTGACCTTTCAATACCTCTTGGCGAATTTTCCTGATTCAAATCTTAAAGGCAAGGCGCATTATCAGCTTGGGGCCCTCTATTTTAAAAAAGGAAATTTCGATCTGGCATCCGACCAGTTTGACAAGGTCATGGCGGAGATGCCCGGGAGTCCGCTCGGCAGGAGCGCCCTGTTTCAGAAGGCGCTCTCACTTTATAATGCCAATCGATATAGCGAAGCGATGAATATTTTCAAGAAAATTTTAAATATTTCTGAAGACAGCGAACTTCTAAGGACGGCGCGGTATCAGCTGGGGTGGTGTTATTACAGGCTACACATGGAAAAAGAAGCTATGAGGGAATTTGAAACGATTCTTAAGGAAAACCCTGATGCTGAGCTTGCCGCGGGCGTTGAAATGTGGTTTGGGGAATATTTTTACCGCAAGGGGAAGCTAAAGGACGCTAAAAAACGTTTTAGTTCGGTTATTTCAAAATATTCGCGTTCAGATTTCGTGGATGACGCTTTTTACTGGCTCGCGTGGACGCTTTACGAAGAAGGAAATCCGCAAGATGCCATCCGTGAATTCAGGACGCTTTACAAAAATTATCCAGACAGTGAATGGCGCCGGGAGGCGATGTTCAGGACAGGCGATATTCTTCTGGAGCAGGGAAGGATGGATGAGGCCCTGAAGGAATTGAGCGACTCGGTAAAGGGATGCAATAATATGTTGCTCGTGAAGACGGCCTATAGAAAAATGGGACGAATTTTCATGGAAAAAGGCGATTTTTCAAGGGCAATCGAATATCTCAAAAAAGCGCATACTCGGGAAGATAACGATTTTAACGCCGCAATACAGTACGATATAGCCGAATCATACGAGTTGAGCCATGATTTGGAATCGGCGATTCTCGAATATTTAAAAGTGAGTTATATGTTTCCCAAGAGTATTTTCTGGTCGGCGAGGGCGGAACTAAAATGCGCGGCGATACTGGAAGGCATGAAAAAATGGAACCAGGCCAGGCGTGTATATGAGCGTCTGGCGAAAAGAGGGGTCGCGGAGTCCGGGTATGCGCGTGAGCGGCTCGAGTGGCTTCGATTGAAGAAATAGGAGGCGATAAAGATGTGGGAATTTATAATTAAAGGCGGCCCGATAATGGGGTTGATAATATTATGCTCGATAACGGCATTCGCTGTTTTTATTGAAAGGATGTGGTGTCTCAGGAGCGCCAAGATCGATACGGGAAAATTCATGCGCGAAATATCAGCGAAAGTGAAAAATAACAAGGTGATGGAAGCCCTTGACATGTGCAACGCGACCAGGGGCCCTATTGCTCGCATATTAAAGTCCGGTATCATGAAATATGACCGCCCGCGCCAGGACATAAAGGAAGCGATTGAGGACGCCGGTATACACGAGATACCGCTTCTTGAGAAAAACTTAAGCGTTTTGGCCACGATAGCGCATATTGCCCCTCTTTTGGGCCTCCTGGGGACCGTTGTCGGAATGCTTAAGGCATTTCAGGTCATAGAGGAAAAAGCTATGAGTATGGTTCCGGTAAATCCGGGAGATCTGGCCGGAGGGATCTGGGAAGCGCTCATAACAACGGTGGCGGGGTTATCCGTAGCCATTCCAACCTACGTTGTTTATAACTATTTAGTAAGCAGGACTGATAATTTCGTGCTGGATATGGAAAAGAGCGCGACAGAACTGGTGAACGTATTGTCGGATCAGCGAGAAGCGGTTTAGAATGTATTAAACCCCAGCGGAAAAAATGAACGAAAGGTACAGGTAACGCATGAAATTCAAGCGCCGGGTATTGTTGGAAAAGGGCCTGCTGGATATCGCGCCGCTCATAGACGTGATATTTCTGCTTCTTATTTTTTTCATGCTGACATCCAGTTTTATATTTCAACCCGGCATAAAGATCAATCTCCCAAACGCGCTTACGAGCGAAGTTATACAAAGAGAGAATCTTGTAATCGTCGTGACGGATGATAATTCGTTTTATATCGACGAAAAAATAGTTGAGCGCGATGCGCTTTCTTCGCGGCTCGAGATAGCCGCCAAAGAGAATAAGCCGATTCTTATCAAAGCTGACAGAAAAGCGTCGCTTGGAAAAGTGGTGGAGGTATGGGATTTATGCAGGTCCAAAGGTATACAGAAATTAAACATCGCCACAACCCCTAAGAGGTAACCTTGTTTAGCGACAGGATCTTCAGCTTATCCATTGCTTTTTCAACCGTATGGCACCTGTTCTGGATATGTGTTGTCGGGATCGCGATAACACCGAGTGTCCGTCCGGCCAATCTTCATCAGGAGGTTGGTTTTTTGGGGCCGATTCTGGAAAAAACCGCGTTTGATCTTTTAACCGAAAATGTTAACCCCCAGGCGGAAACGCTTTATTCAAGTTCCGTTTTATTTCAAGATGAAATATACCTGAAGCCGGAAGGGCCCGAAAGAAAAGTCCGGAAGGAATTTTTGCCCGGGGCGCTGTCGGACGGGTTTGTTTTTTTTCTGCGGGACTACGTTAATGATACGCGTGAAATCCAGCCGTATCTTGCGCATATCGCGGGAGTAAAATATGAAGGACCGGACCATATTGAGGCGCCGGGAATAAAAGGGCCCGCGGCTGACAGGGGGATTATTTTTAAACCGGGTTTACCGGATATTCCGGCCGGCCTTTACGGGGATAACAAAGAATATGCCGTTAAACTGAAATTTTTTGTATCCCGTAAAGGGCTTGTTTACGGCGTGGCGCCGGTTGTCTCAAGCGGATTTCCAGAAATAGACATGGAGGCCACGAAATCTTTGAAAAGATGGCGTTTTTCGCCATCCTCGGGGGAGAAGAAATCCGAATCCGATTGGGGCATTATCACGGTAATGGTTAAAACCAGATGAGGAAAGTGCCGCCTGATGTTGCGGCAAAAGGCATAACCTTTTATTTGAATCATGATTAAGCTGGATATTTCCGTCGCGTTGTTTTTTTATCTTTTTTTCACCGTAATATGCGTTCTTGTTTTATGGATATGGACAGAGAAAGATTCCGGGTTAGCCGCTTTTAAAATGAAAAAAGAAAGCGTTTGTCAGTGCTCGGTTTGTAAATATGTGTATGTAGATGTTAAAAATCAGGACTTTTCCAGGTGTCCGAGATGTAAAAGCATTAACGAAAAGGGGGTGCGGGTATCATGATTACGCAAATCGGCATAATGGCCGGGGAAATTTGGCATTATCTCGAGGATAACGGTAAAGCCGATACGCTCGAAAATATCGTGAAAAGCGGTGATAAACCGAGAGATATCGTTCTAATGAGCGTGGGTTGGCTCGCGAGGGAGGGGCATATAGTACTTGAAGGCGAGGCCCCGGATTATAAAGTTAGTTTACGCAAGTAGTCGCAAGCAGGAAAAGGGGGTAGTTTATGGACAGGCCGACAAGAAGAGAGGCTGAGAAAGTCCCGATCATAGCTCCGCTCAAGGTCATCAGGTATAAAACGATTAATAAACGTTTTGGCTGGTGGTCCGCGGTGGTTCTGCTGGAAAGTTACGGTAGGAAACAGGTGTGTTTCTACCTTTGGCAGAAAAGGGCCGAACAGTGGAAGAGAAAGCAGAAATTCGCCATACACTCACAGGAGGATTGGGAACTTATTTCTGACGCTACCGCAGGCATGATCGAGGAGTTGACTTAAAACGCGGATTGTGAATATGCATATACAGGATTAGATAACGGGTCCGCGTAAATCCGTTTTCCGGCCCCATATGCCTGTATTAAAGAACCACAAAATGAAGACAGAAATTGTATACACCGACAGGTATTATATTGATATCGGCGCGCATGTGTTTCCCACGGCAAAATACAGGCTGATAAAAAAAAGGCTTTTGACGGACATAAACATCGTAAATAGAATCGCTTTTGTCGAACCGCTCGCGGCTTCCGATAAAGATCTTCTGCGGGTTCACACAGCCGGTTATCTTGAGAAGCTGAAACACGGAAAGCTGACACAGGCGGAAATAATGGTGTTGGAACTGCCTTATTCAAAAAAACTTCTTGAATGCGCGATACTTTGCTCGGGTGGCACTATACGAGCCTCGGAAATAGCGTTAGAAAAAGGGCTTGGTATTCATCTCGGGGGCGGCTTTCATCACGCTTTTCCGGATCACGGCGAGGGCTTTTGCGTATTAAACGACATAGCGGTTGCCGTGAAGAAAATCATGGCCGAGAAAAAGGCGAAAAAAATACTCATAATAGATTGCGATCTGCACCAGGGAAACGGTACCGCGCGGATATTCAGCGATGATAAAAATGTGTTTACTTTTTCTATCCATCAGGAAAATAATTACCCTTTTCACAAGCCAAAAAGTGACCTGGACATAGGGCTTCGTGACAGGACAAGAGACAGGGGATACCTGGCGGAGCTTGAGAATAATATACCGAGAATAATATCCGATTTCAAACCGGACTTCATCATGTATGTAGCGGGCGCGGATCCTTATGAACACGATCGCATAGGCAATCTCGCGCTTACCATGAAAGGGCTTGAAAAAAGAGACTCTTTCGTTTATAATCAGGCGAAAAATTATCAGTTACCGATAGCGGTGGTATTGGCGGGAGGGTACGCTGTCAGCCAGGAAGATACGGTCGCGATCCAGTTTAATACGATAAAAGCGGCGATCAGAACACTTAATTAGGCAGTATGGAGGAATAGTTTGTTATGCCGAATCTCGCATCTTTCATATTCGCGATAAACTCGGTAGCGCTTTTTCTTGTAGGCGCGTATATTTATTTTACCGATAAGAAAAGCGCGCGAAACGCCATATGGTTCGTTTACAATATCCTGTTTTGCATCTGGAATTTCTGTATTTACATGGCAATGGATTCAGGGGGAGTTCTCACGGCGCTTTACTGGTTAAGGACCTCATTTGCCGCTCTGATTTTCATGATTCCCGTATTCCTGCATTTCCTGTCTGTTTATTCGGACAAGGAAGTATTCAGAAAGCAGGTCCTGGGCAAGGTCTACATTATCTCATTTCTTTTCTTCGCCGCGTCTTTTATCATTCCCGGTGAATTTATAAAAAGCATCTCAAGCGGCGCGTATTTAAAATACATGCCGGTACCGGGCTTGGCATTTAATGTTTTTACGGTTGTGGCGGCCGGTTTCACTTTTTGCGGATTTTATTACCTTATCCACTCCGCGAAATTATACATGGGTTTCAAGCGGAACCAGCGGATGTGGATTTTTGCGGGCATGCTACTGGGAACGACCGCGCCGCTCGGGTTTTTCCTGTCGATATATAGAATAGCGTTTTTTCCGTTCGGCATATTCTGCGTTATACCGTATCTCGCCATCGTGAGCTATACCATATTGAAGCACCATGTGTACGAGATGGAAATAGTTATAAATCGCACGGTTGTTTTATCTTATTCTACACTTTTCGTTCTTCTTATACACATGTTTATAGTGCATGTCCTGCATCGGATGGTGGGAATAGATTATTTTACCGCTTCGATTATTTCCGGAAGTATTGTGCTGATGAATCTTTTGTTTACGGCCCATTACGCCGGCCTGCTTAAATTGGGTAAGATTACCGACCGTATAGTTTATGACAAAAAGGTCAAGTATTATAAATTTCTGGAAAATTTCAGCGGCATAGCAAATGAAATAAGCGGCCTGGATGAACTTTCGCGCTACATACTGGATTCTCTGGTGGATACGATGGGCATAAAAAGCGCCTCTCTTTATCTGTATGAAGAGGATACGTCTGAATTCGAGTTATTCGCTTCGCGTGGGCTGGATAAAAGTGCCGGGGAAGAGGTAAAAAAAATTTCTATCGCAAGCCCATTCGCGAATTTTTTGCGCGATGGCAATATTTACGTGGCGAAGGAAAGCGGGGATTTTTCCAAAGATTACGACTTCGGCGAAATAAAAAAATCATTTGATAAAATTAACGTACAGCTTTCCCTGCCGCTATATTACAGCATGCCTCTTTATCACAAAAGGGACATGGTGGGCTTTCTGAATCTGGGTGACAAAATTGACGGCACCGCCTATACCAGAGAAGATATGGACATAGTGAACGCCTTTGGCAGGCAGCTCAGTACATGCATAGACAATGCCCGTCTTTATACCAGAGCCATTCGGGACGACCTTACAAAACTTTACAGAATAGGTTATCTTAACAGGCGTATTCGGGAGGAGGCGGCGAGGTCTAATCGTTACCGCAGGCCCTTTTCGTTCATAATAATGGATATAGATGATTTTAAAAAGGTAAACGATAATTTCGGTCATCAGGCAGGCGATGAGGTTTTGCGGAAGATCGGTGATCTCATAAAAACCGGAGTAAGAAAAGTAGATATTCCCGCGCGATATGGCGGAGAGGAATTCGCTGTCCTGATGCCTGAAACCACAAAGGCAAAAGCTCGCCTGGTCGCCGAGAGGCTCAGGAAGCACATAGAGCAGGCGTTTGAAAAAAACGAAAAACATTTTAAGATTACCATAAGCATAGGTGTTTCTGATTACAGGCCGGGGATGGAAGAATACCGGCTTGTAAAGGAAGCAGATGAGGCCCTCTATAAGGCCAAGCGCGAAGGAAAAAACCGGGTTTGCTAGGCGAGGGCAAAAAATTTGGGGCCGTAGTAAAGAGGGATTACGCAGCGTTCGCAACGCTGAGTCACGGGTTCGATTCCCGTCGGCTCCACCATGTGAGAAATCACCAATAGAAGGGGTCAGGCCTTCACATTTGACATTTAATATTGAAATGTCAAATGTGAAGGCCTGACCCCTTCTATTGGGTTAAAAAAAAGGTGTTACATTTTTGTGACAAATAAATTACCTTCCCGTGACAAACAATACATTATAACGTAGTATACTATGTGCCATGTTATTCAATAAAAGTCGAAGCGCATTATCCCGCGTAATATCAGCCGTCCTGATAAACGCATTTTTTGTGTCCAATCTGGCATGGGCAAATCCTTCAACTGCTGATTCTTTGGCGCCATGGATGAATCCATCCGCCAAAGCGGCAATGAAGACAAAAATGCTGGCTAAAAACGGATGTATTCATGTTGCACAACCCGGCTCTTTATATGAACATTTATTAGTGGGGCGTGAAGCCCTGGCTTGCCGTCTTCGTCACACAACATATCTCGTAATGCCGGAAATCATGAAAGATAGTCAAGCGCTACTCCGAGCCGTAACGTATCTTGAGAAAACAGGCGAAAAGTTTTACCGGATTTCCGGTAGAAAAGATGATCCCCCAACCTTTGACTCGGCGCGGGTTGTAGATGAATTAATGAATATAATGGCATTGGATGAATTTCCCATTGAGAGCTTAACCATCGAGGGCTTATTTGAGTATCTGAAGCATAATAGGCCGGACGTACTTGAGGCCGGGAAAACAGACGGCGAAAAAATGGCTATTCTGTGCCTCGCGTTTGCCCGAAAAAATCATAAAAAGAACTGTAAAAAATTCCTTACCAAATCATATCTTGGCCTCTTAAGGGTAGCATGGGCGCAAAACCTGATAAACGAAGCCCGGGCCCGTCTTTCCGAATTAAAAGAAGTGATATTGCCGCCCGGCAGGAGAACCGCGTTCGCTCTCATGGACAGCTCCGCAACGGCAAATAACCACAAATTGAGTGATAACAGATATTATGAATTGTTCTTAACTATGTTTAAACCTGTTATTGACGGCGCGGGGAGAAAGTTTATCGCTAAATGGGAGAAAGATTATTTCACACGGCTTTCCCGCATGTCCGCAGGAGAGTTACAGGAAGAGTGGGATAGGGTAAGCCTTTTAAGAGACAGCAGGAAAAGTGCCCCATTATATTGTCTTCCGATAAATGATTTCATATATGATGCGGCCAGCAGTTCTCACCCGGCTTATCTTGGCTTTGTAACAGAAACAGACTGGGACAGAAGCTATTCCGAAAACGAGAAAAGAAGAATTGTATTGGCTGCCGCCAAGATGAACATTTATTTTAACTGGGTATTAAGGCACCTGGATCCGGATTCGCCCGGTGATGCCGGGGCCATTTATCCCGAAGATGATTACAGCCTTGATTACATCGTTAAAAACTTGGCGTGCCTTAGAAGAAAACCAAGAAAAGTTTTTGAAAAACATGTTGTATGCAGAGCGCTTAGCAAAACGACTTATGACGAGGCGTTCGATATCCTGGAATTAAGGGGGCCATATCCGGAGCAGCCCAATATGGGGGCAGGACAAGCCGGGGGAGTTCAGATAGATCCGGGAGACAGCGAATGGGCCGCCGGCGGGCAAAACCAGAACGCGGAACCCGATGAACGCGATATAGAAAGTTTAATCAAGCTAACCTATAAATACACAAAGGACAAAGCGCTTGATAAAGCGCGAGAGGCGCTTGATAAAGCATGCGGCATGTTTAAAAAAGATCACGCAGATGACACAAATTACAAGGCTAAACGTCTTGTTGCCTGTTGTAACCAGTTTGCGTCGGCTCTTATAAAGAATGGAAGGAGTCTTGATGAAGCAAAATATATGCTCGAAAGGGCATATGACATATTTAAGGAACACTCCCACCGGCTTAGCGTAAAAAATGAGGCCAGATACATTATAAGCGGTTATAACAACCTTTCTTCGGTTTTTATAAAGAATAGAATGACTAATGAAGCGCGAGAGGCGCTTGATATATCGCGTGAGATATTAAAAGATTATCCCGATGCGAAGAAAATAAACAATCAGGTTGAGTACATTATTAGCAACTATAATTATCTTGCTTCAACTCTTATAAAGATGGGAAAACTTAATGAAGCAAGAAAAGATCTTGATACAACGCTTTATATGTTAGAAAAATATTTAGA
>CAYTQI010000040.1:0-10732 GCA_964440235.1 uncultured Planctomycetia bacterium | reverse complement strand
CTACCTAACTATTTTATATGTTAACCCAAAACGCGTCAGCCTTAGACGAACATGTATAGTATACCATAGAGCAAGCTGTTGGTTGTCACGATAAGGTAATAATACTGCAACAATAATGTAACAATACGGATAATCCTTTACGCTGAATGAAGAGCCAGCGCTTTGGCGTTATAATACCTCTCAAGATCTTGATATTTCATCTCTTCGGCTTTCGGAATGAAGTAAACCATTCTATTTTGCTTGTCATTCCCGGTATATCTCACCGCTATAGGAAAATCATCCGGCAGGTTGGGCGCTTCCTTTCCAAGGGCGAGCTCAAGCATAATATAGAACATCGTCATTATCTGTATCTTTAATTGCCTGTCTCGGGATTCACCGTATTCCTCATAAAACGCGGTTAGTTTTTCGGGATTTATGTTCGCGAGAAATGGCCTTGCTTCGTTTTTCATGGACTCAAGCTGAAAAGCGCTTTCGAACTTCTTTATTATCTTATCGCACGCGAGGACAAACACATTTGAAAGGTCATCCGGGTTTGTTATGGTTATTCTGGTTCTGGTTATCCACTCGGGTATGGACTCGCGCCTGTTTTTAAACACAACCTTTACGTTATCAAGCCCCATATCATCCAGCATATCGGGTATGGACTCGATTTCTCGCGCAAGATCCTTTATCGCCTGGCTCTGATAGGATGCCTCATTAAGATAACCCGGTATCCCGTCAAGCGCGATTGGTATCACGATGCCTTGATTTTCTTTCTTGGCGCGTCTTGCAAGCGCTATTAACGAGACGGCTATTCCGTTTGCCTCAATTTTGCCGGGATCTCTTTCCGATACAGTCATATCAGCGGTTTGTTCAACGATTTCGAAAAGTTGAGTTATAGCGCCCGGGCTCGGTAACACAACAGGGGAATCGGTTAGCGAAGGGGTAGCGGGACTATTCGATTTGACCAACTCTAAAAATTTGTTCACTGTCAGATCTTCGGGAAGAGTTATTTCCGCTTCGGCAAACATTTTTATAAACCCGCCGCCTGGTACGAATGGCTTTTCCGGATGAACAATGGGCGCAAAAAATTCTGCCGCTCGAATGCATTCTGCCATGGCCAATTTCGAAAAGCTTTTCATATCTTCTTCGGTAATGTCAGACCTGTTTAATTTTAACGCCAGAAACCCCTTTTCATTGGTAGGCGGTTCAAGGCACAAGCCTCCTCGGGGCTCGTTCAACTTGTGTTCCAGCAAGCCTCTTAATTTAAAAGTCATTCCGGGGATAGCGCTTTCCAGGTCATTCAGATATCCTGAATCATCATGTATTTCGTGATAGGTAAATTCCCCCGGGGTGCCAAGTAAATGTGTCGGCAAACTTTTCCCGTCAGACAAAAATCCAAACAGGGCAACGCCGTTTTTGGCTACCCGGACATCCATATCAAGCAATTCTGCGGTCATTCGGCGGCCCGCTTCTAACCATTGCCGGGTGGAAAGTTGTTTATTTTTCAATTTACGCATCCTGTTTATTTTAGCCATTAATATGTACGGCCACCTGATGTCTTTATGGAGAAGTTTTTCATCCCGGGCATTTTTCCCCACCCGCCTGTATGTTTCTACATGCCATTTTTCCAAATTCATTGCGGGTATCTGATCCTTCCACGTGGCTTGCGCCACTTTCAAGGGTTGGCGGGACAAGGCCTCTAAAAGCTTGGGGTCAAGTAAGCCCGGATGATTTATTATTACTGCCAACGCCTCTTCAGTTATCGTAAGAACCTCATTGCCTTTGGTGTCCCCCAGTTTTTTTATCAGCCTCTCCCGGGTGCCCTCCACGCTAATCTCATGCGATAAAATAGACACGGCTCTTGACAATAAAGCGGTAAATCTTCCGAAAAAACGAAAGGCCTCGATTAAGCCCGTTTCAGTGGATAAATCCCATATACGTAAAATGGCGCAGTCACGCGGTTGTTTTGTTTTTATTCTTTTTTTTAGATCATCCGGAATCTTACTGCTGGTAAAGGCGTCACATTCAGCTTCAAGATATAAGCGTCTCACCTCATCCGGAAAAAGCCCTTTGAGATACTCCTGGGCCAACCCCATGTATTGAATAGGTGCCTGCGTTCTCATGATATTATCCAGAGGCGTAAATACATCCACTAAAATAGGCAAGGCCACATTTTTGCCTCCTAAAAGCGACTGAAAATATGAATGTTGTTCACGGGTACCTATGCCAAATTCGTTTGGCACGCTCTTCATGATATGTTTGTACCACCGGCCCAGGATTTCAGCTTCTTCCTGAGGTGTATAAAATATCGGCAAGGGAATCTTACCGTATATAAGATGGCAGGCGCAAAAAAAGACCAAGTTTAAAACCAATCTCTCGATATAAGCCGGTTGAGGGCTCCGGCCGTAATCGGCTATTTTCTCAAAAAGATTATAGATTTTGGTATCTATCTGTTGTATTTCGCGCATAGTGGTACAACCGGCTTTTTTACCCAAAAGCCTTTTTATTTGTTTTAGGCGGGCTAAAAAATTACTATCTTCGTCGGGGTCGGTTATTTTCGGCATATCCCCTGCGGGCACAAATATTTTCTCCCACACAATCCGCATCAGTTCATGAATGTTTTTTACCGGCGTAATGTCGTTACTCGCTTTTAATTGTGGAATCCGCCGGCGGGCGGTAAAAAAAGAGGAATATCGCGAATTTCGTTCATTTGGCCCCCGGGATAATAAATTCGCGGTTTCCCGCAATATCTTTTTGCCGATATCCACATAAGGCTGGACCTGAAAGTCTAAGGGCGCATAATCAGGGGACTTGTAGTCGCCTGTAGTGCCCCCGGCATTAAGCTCGCCATACCACTTGGTTAACTCGTCAAAGAATAAGAGCCTCCTGGCGTCTTCTTTTTCCCCTAATCCAATCTGAGTATAAATGAAATAAGGGGATTTTGAATATTTTTCTAATGTCAGCGGTTTGACTTTTTCCCCATCCACATTGATGATAATAAACGCCGTTTGACGCTTTTCCATAACCTGAGCCATTTTATCGAGCATCGCCTGTCCGGTGCAGGTTAAAACCATCGGGCCTTTACCGTTCTTTCCCCAACTTTCAGGAAACTTCTGGGCTAAGGCAAGGGCTACGGCCTCCATGTTAGAGGCCTGCACAGCGATTACGATATAATCCGGGTTAAAAAGATGTAGATAACCTGCAGCCTTCAACGCGGGATTTATATCGGGGTTGTCGCTGGTATAAATATCTAAAATCTCGTGTCCGCCCTCGGCTATTTTAAATATGTCTCTCCCGATAAAAGCACTGGTTACGTCGCCCGAAGGGCTGCGTTCGGAAAATCTTCCCCCTATATTGTCCGGAATGCCCACTACGGGAATACCGGCAGGGCCTAAAATTTCTCTTGTCAGCGGACATCTGGCCAAAGCGTAGAGCCGGCTTCCTTTTTCTTTACCCAGAGTAGTGGTAAAAATAATGCGCCGCAATACGTCCCAGAGTAAGTTTGATACCTCATCGGAAAAATTTAAGTTTTTTATTTCTCTTTCGCTCAATTCGGTTATATCGCCTATTTTACTTAGTTTCTCCAGGGCCGCCAGGGCCGGCCTTTCATCATTAAACTTTTCTTTGCTCAAACGCGTAATCAGGGCATGAAAACAACCCTGGAAATTAATCATGACTTCATCAGTTACGCCGGATTTGGAAGAAACATGGATACAAACTTCGGAAGCGTCTATTCCCTCTTTTTCCAGATCATCAAATATTTTATTAAAATCGTAACCCAATTTTTCCAGCACAATTACTTTTCGATCGGACTCATAAGAAGCCGCCGGCTCTAAAAGCGCTCGATTGCCCAGGGCCTGTCCGCCTATGCCGCAATGAAGCATAACCTTAATCCCCATATCGTGCCATTCATCAATAATATTTTGAATGCTGTAGCGGGATTCCTCAACCACCGGTCCAAATATACCGTTTTCGGCAGATTCAAATCCATACATGTCAGCCCGGGCCTTATCGGCTACAATATTCCGGGTATTCCCGTATACCCCGCTTTTTAAGAGTTTCACGTATCTTGTCCGGCCGCCCTTGAGAAATCCGGTAAGGCCGCTTAAATCAACTTTTGACGACACAAAGCTTTTCTTAACTTTCCGGTACCAATCCTCGGAACAAGAAACGCCATTACGATTAGAGGGATTTAAAATATTGAAATAAGCACGCAAATATTCTCCGGATAAGCGGGATAAAACAATTTTATGGGCGTGAAACCCCGCGCTATGCAGGATTTCTTCCAGGAGAATTATTTCCAGAAATTTTTCAGCTTCGGCTTGTGAACTATTAAATAAGTCCGCCAATACATTGCCCTCTTCAAGAAAGGCGGGATGTAATCTGATTTCATTGTTTCTAAATTCGGCCATGCGCCTTTTTCCGGCCTCGGTTTTCGAAATATCCGTGGTAATGAGGATATCCCCGGGCCAATCCACGGGTAGATTACGGTGTAAATATTTTAGCGCCCTTGACGCCCTTTTCCTTAATCTGCCCAGATCGCCGGATTTCACGCTTCCTTCGATTGTTCTGAAACTTAAATGTTTACCTTTCGGGGTTGGCGCGGCTTTTAATTTTACCGGATTAAATTTCTTGTATTTGCCTCGATCCTCGATAACCACAGGGGTATAATCATCGGCGGGGTCCGGGTTTTCCGTTGAAATCAGTTCATTGGATTTCGTTACCGTGCCGTCCAAGCCACAGGTCATGTTCGGCGTTTTACCTTCGGCGATCGTTACGGCTACTGTATCTTCGGACTGATCTAAAATTTCTGTTTTCGCCTTCTCTGCCGCATCCACAATATCTTTTAAGGTTTTCTCTATCAGCTGATCATTTCCGATATCATTGGATAACTTTAATAATCCATCGATACTTTCATTTAACCATGCGCCATCAACGGGATTTCCTGCCGACATTTTTATAAGCGGGGTACCGGGTAAATGTTCACCTTTGCCAAGCTCTTCGGATTTTTTCTCTCCGCGCTCACTCTTTACGAATTTAACTCTCTTCTCAAACCATGAATCAACATCCACTATACCCAATTTGCGGGCAAGCGCCCTGGCTATTTCATCTACTTCTATAGGGGATACTATGCCCTTATCCAAGCTGAAAATTTCTCCATTATCACAGTTACAGCCCGTTATAATGGCCAGTTTGGCGGCTACATGGCGCGGTATATAGTAACGGTTGGGAATCTCACCGTTTTTCATTCTTCTCACTGTAATAGGTTTATTATGCGCGATCTGGTCTCTAAAAGTAGAAATAACAAAGCAGCCGGCGCTATCTAAAACATTACAATATCTCATGGAGCCGAATTTTATGTTTGGATGCTTAATTGCGGCGGCCTGAATTAATAATTCATTAATCCTTTTTGTCCTGCCGTAGTTTTGGCCCGGGGATTCCGCTTTATCGGAGGAAATATAAACAAATCTTTCAACGCCCGGAGAGCTGCAGGCAACTTCAAGTAAATTTTTGGTTCCTCCGATATTCACATCGGCAAACTCTCCGGGGGAAACATTCCCTAATGTCAAACTCTTATAGTTGGCATAGTGAAACACAATATCAGGGTGATGTCTGTCAAGGATACTCCGGAGTTTTTCCTTATTTCTGACGTCGGCAAGAAGACAGGTTGCTTGCGGTTCGCTCATTCCGTAGGACTCCCGAAGTTCCCTTCTTATATCATAGATATTGTTTTCGTTGTTATCTATGAGCACAATTTGATCTGTGCCTTTATCTATTAATTGACGGACTATTTCTGCTCCGATTGCCCCGCCGGCGCCGAGAACCAAAACCACTTTTCCCCTGAGGTATGCCGCATCTTCCGGCTGTAACTCAAACTTTTGTATATTCTGCTCATTTAAATAATCTGCTAAAAGTTCTTCATCTGTCAATGTCGCAAACCTATACGCGTCTGCTTCTTTAATCGATCCGGATATAGTTACTTCCGGCGCTTCGTCGGCTTCTATCACCTTTGCTTTGGAGAGCGCGTAATCCTTTGGCACATACTTCACTACATATTTATCCGAATCCGCCAATTCGTAACCGGGAAGATCCCCGGGAGAAACTTCGGATTTAAGAGCGGCCTGCACGAGGAACTTTTCATCACCTTTTTTATAGAGGATAAAGACCACTCCCTCATCCGGAAACGTTCCCTTAAAACCTATTCCGTCGAGAGCGATTTTTAATTTATCGGGAGATATTTTTCTGAGGTATTCCACCGGAACTATACCCTCTATGGTGATACCCGCTTCTTCGAGGGCCTTACCAAGCTCCGTCGTTATAACTGCTTCCGCGAATCTTGAGGGAAGGGATTCCATGCCTCGTTTATCGTTGCCAAAAAAATACTCGGATATGTCATAAACGGAATGAAGCAGCGCACTCCGGAGAAATATGGTTTGTGCGCGTCCTCCCGCTTGTTGAGTTATCATTCGCGGCTGGAAAGGCGACTCCGTGGCAAGAGTGTGGTTATTTGAGCGTATTTCCGGCGGGCTTGCCCATGATATATCGAGAGCAATAAACGCCATTAACAGGATAATACTGATTGCCTTAAATATGATGTTCCTCGTCATAACACATGGATTATATCAAAAAAAGGTGTTTTTATTGTCACAGGCATGTAATTGAATTGTAAAAAAAATGTAACAGAAAAAGGTGTTTATAAAAAGTTTGCGCCCGCGGGCGCTTGGCAGAACCCGCGGGCGCAAACGTATTCCCCCCGCTTTCGCCGGACGCGGTACGCGTCCGGCCGCGGCGGGAGGCGAGGTAACCTCCCCCTTTAAGCTGCCATTAATATTTTTTCATACTGTTCGATTTCTCGCCTTAATTTTTCCATGTCTGCCGGCTCTATTGCCTTAAACCTGAAATAGATCGTTCCCGGAATTATATCGGGCCTTTCTTCAAGGATTACTCCTTCCGGAAGCGTACCGGGTTTTTTGCCTTTATTCGCGATGATTTCGATAATTATTCTATACTGCTGCGATATGATGCCTTCTTCCATGCTGACAACTATCATACCTCTTATATCCTTTCTTTTGTCTGTCAGCGTCAGCCTTCTTTCGGCTCTCATATCGCCTATTGCCACATTTTCGGGCCTGATTTCTCCAAAGTATTTTACGATATCATCGTATATTTCATCGAGTTTATCGCTGTCGTTCCAGCTTATAGCTATATTATATTTTTTCGTCTTATCCAGGAGTTTCGCGCGCTTTAAATATTCCGTGAAATTATTCTTTTTTATTCCGTGTTTAGCGAGTTTCTTCCGGTATTCGCCGGATAATCTTATGTGCAATTTAACCGGATAGTTTTCCCCGTATTCCCCCGATGCTTCTGCGTGTTCGTTAACTACCCATCGCAGGTCCCCTATATCATTGACCCTTTGAGATAGGGGCCTTATTCCGTTGATTTCACTAATTTTCGCGTTGAGCCCGGCGTCCTTACTTCTGATACTGTTTAGTCCGGCGATTCTATCAAATTTGTATTCATAAATGCTTAATGAGGCGAGTCTCTCGGATTTTATGACCCTGAAACGTACCGCGAGCCTCATTAAAAGGTCGCGGATATCTTTTCTTGTTTTAACTTTTTCCAGTGTTTCACCGATATTTTCCGCGATATTTTCATAAAGCGCTGCCCCTTCGGGATTATCAATGAAACGGTACACATCTTCTTCTTCTATCGCGTCGATAATTTTGTACATAGCGTTTTCAAGCCTGTCATTATCTACCCCCTGTATTATTGCCGCGTTAAATGCACCGTATTCGGTTATCTTCTCCCGTAGATTCTCAAGATTTTCCGCCGCTGTCTTTCCATTAAGCGCTACAAATTTTACCCCTCCTATTTTTTTCATGTCTGTTCTGGCATTAATCTCATCCTGCGTAAGGCCTGTGACGCCGATAACTATGCCCGCTTCATCTTTTAATTTTTCATCTTCCGCCGGAACCCCACCCGAGGGTAACAGTAACGCCTTTTTGATGGCCGTTCTTATTTCAGGGTTGGCGTTCTTTCGGCTTGTGATTGTAGCATTACTAAGCCCTGCCTCCTCCGCGATACTTGTTTGCGTTACTGGCTCTCCTCTTTGTTGCAACGCTTTTATGGCGTTAAGGATCTTTCGATCTATAGGTGATAAATTGGTTAGAGGTTCCTTTTCGGGTTTATCTGAGGGATCTATGTTAAGAGGAACTTCTCCTAACATGGAGTTCCTCCCGAGGCTGCCGGCTTTATTATCTTCTTCCTCCCGCAATGTCGTCTTAAGCGAAGTGCGAGTAATTCTGCCCAAAGTCCTCGTCTGTCTTACCGCGCTTATAAACATTGAAACGGCGCTCTTCCAAAAACTTATTGAAGAAGTTTCGGGGCTGTCGATCCAGACAATGGGTATCGCTTCTAATTCGTACCCGGCTAGTCTTGTTCTTCTAAGCCATTCAGTATCACCGGTAAAGTCATACAGAAAATCAGGGTCGAATTCTATTTTTAATCTTCCCTGTTCATCGATGGATTTAATTTCCACGGGTGATATCTTCTCCAACGCTTCTCTTCTGAATGCCTTAAATGCGCGCTGGGTATCTTTTATTCCGTGAATATGCCTGTGGAGCAATCTTACCCACCAGTTATACACGATGGTCCCTAACCTGCGCACCGATTTCCTGTAAGGAACCACCGATCCTTTCTCTTTGATTGAGCCGTAAGCAAGGCCTTTTCCTTTATTTACCAAACTTTCAATATGTAAGCCAAGTTGTCCGAGAGGGGCGGAGAGATCTCCGTCCGAATACATAATGATATCCGCGCCTTTATTCAGGGCATACCGCATGCCACAGGCAAGCGCGCCGTGTTTTACCGAGCCCATTCTTTGCTTATCTTCTTCAGATAGCTCTAAAACAGACACCCTGTCTTTTATGTCGGAATAATAATCATCCTCCAGAAGGCTCCTTAGAACGTCGGATGTTTTTCTTCCGGATTCATTGGAGTCATCGCCATCATTAACAAAAACATACATTCCCTGAACCTTAGGATTTACCGACAGTAATTCCCTAAAGAACTGTTCAACTTTTATCCTTAGCCAATCTCGGCCCGAAGGCGGCCGGGAATGTTCCTTTTGGGTGTTATAAAGAGATGTGCAAATAGCGACTTCTAAGGGGGCATCAATGTTAAATACGGTTAAATAGGACCTGATAAACAGTTTTGCTTCGGGCAGGATTGCGTCGGATTGTTCTTTAATGAATGTTTCCAGGAATCGGGCGATATCCCCGGCATCTTCTCTTGTTAATGAAACAGCTAATGCCCTGGATAAAAGAGCGCACCTTTCCTGATCCGACAATACAGAATCTATCTCCCTGTCCTGATAAATTGCTTTAAGATTCAGGTGCGTCAGGAATAACTCAACATCCGAAGTATCCAGGCTTTTCAACTCCTGGGTTAATTTTCCTTTTCTGCCTAGCCGGGCCTTGAGAATCTTCTTAACATTTGCGTTCATCTCTATCTGCGAGAGAAGAGCCCTTTTTAGTAGCTCGCCATACGCTTCCATCACCTTTTCAGGGATAACTTCAGCAACAATCGCATCTTTCGGGGGATGGGAATACTCCAGGAATCTTCTTATCTCGCCTTTGGCTAATTCAGCCATGTGTGTAAGTTCTTCATCGGTCATCAGGGCAAGCGCCCTTTCCCCTTCATAAAGATAAGGCGCGTAACTTATAACGCAATGGCCGGGTTTGTTCCACTCGGGATAATATTTCGGCATTTGCTTTTTGAAGGTCGCCTTTGCTCTTCTCTGGATATATGGCTCTTGAAACAATAAAACTGTTTTGGGGCGCAAATTGTCTTTCTTTAGAATTCCCGCTCCATATATAATATTTTCCACAGATGTTGTTGATTGGGCATCTACATAAATAGAATGAGGATCCACTCCCAAAACTTCCAAAACAGCATAGTAGAGAATTCCCTCCGGGAGCAGGGTTTTGTATCTTGTGTCCTTATCGAGAAGTTTATCGACCACAACTTCCTCTATGGTTACAATGCCGGACATAATAGCTTCTACCTTTCGCGCCGTAAATGCACCTTGATAGGATTGTTGCCATGTCTTTTGTTCGCTATCACGATACGGGTTATCTAATTTCTCCCTGTCCCTACCTCTATAAATATTAAAAAGCTTTTCTATTTCTTTCCATAATGCCTCATTGCCTTTTGTTTTTTTAATCTTCGCGAGTCTGTCAAATATTACATTTAACCGGGTCAGGGTACCGTCAGGCAGCCACCCCTGTCTTATTAAATCATCCATTGATGCCGTCTCGCGCCCAACGCCGCCTGTTATTAAAACATTTGTGTGTTTTTTATGCCACTGTTGCGCTGCTTCTTCAGCCACCCTGGTAAACTTTGAACCCATTACCCATAAAAGGTCGTAGTCATCGGGAATTGCCTGGCGCTCAACCAGCCATTTGAGTATGGTTTGTATATTTTTCTCTAAAGCTGCCCTTTGCTGTGTCTTTATCGGAAAAAGGTCGTTTGTTTCTTTAAAAATTAAATTTGACGCCGGTAATACTATTGTGACCCCTGTTCCTAAAGTCTCCGAATAATCCGAAGGTGTATGCCATTGGATTGTTCCGCCGTGATAATGTACTACAGCCTTAGCCCATTCAATACCCATACCTCCGCCGCCCGTAATACCGGGGCAATCTCCGTACAATGGAAAAGAGGAAGAAATTTTATCTTTTTTTATTTTTATTCA
>CAYTQI010000039.1:0-10752 GCA_964440235.1 uncultured Planctomycetia bacterium | reverse complement strand
GTTGACAGGGATTCTTTTCTCGCGGCCGCTAAAAGGGCGTCGATATTAACAAACCAGGATTCAGTGGCTATAAAGATAGATATATCCAGAGGAAAAATATCTATTTCTAAAAACACCCCCTACATGGGGGAGGTAAAGGAAGAGGTTGGGGTTTCCTATAGGGGAAAGGATCTCACCGTGGGTTTTAACCCAAACTACATCATAGAGGTGTTAAAAGCCATAGACGCGAAAGAAATTGGTTTTGAACTTGCAGAAAGCGACAAACCGGGCGTAATAAGAATCGGCAGTGAATATGTTTACGTTGTCCTGCCGATGCAAATCACGTAAGATATGAAACACCGGCCGGGAGGGGCGCGTGGAGCTTAAAGACGTCGTTAAACAAGTTATATCAGGGTTGGAAAAAAGGCAGGAAGAAGAATCAGCTGTTATTAAAGCATGGCAAAACGCGGTTGGTAAAAAGGCAGCGGCCCACACAAAACCCGTTCTTTTTAAAGGGAAAAAACTGGTGATAAATGTAAGTGATTCGAGCTGGCTCTATAAACTAACCCTTGAGAAAAAAAGAATAATTAAAATATTTAATGAAAACGCAAAAACCCGGAAAAAGGCAGAAGAGCTGCAATTTCGCATAGGAGAAATATAAGTCATGGCGACGGAAGAAAGCAAAAAAAAGAAAAAAACACAAAAACCCGGAAAAGAAGAAAAAAACGCCGCGAAAAGATACGACGCGACCAACATACAGGTCCTTGAAGGCGTTGAAGCCGTGAGAAAACGGCCGGCTATGTATATAGGAGACACCACCGCGAAGGGGCTTCATCACATGGTTTATGAGGTGGTCGACAATTCTATTGATGAAGCCATGGCAGGGCATTGCGACAAGATAGATGTGGCTATTCACGCCGACAATTCCGTAAGCGTTGCGGATAATGGAAGGGGTATACCCGTCGATATACACAAAAAACAAAAAAAACCCGCTGTGGAAGTTGTAATGACCACGCTTCATGCCGGCGGAAAATTTGATCATAGAGTTTATAAAGTTTCCGGCGGTTTGCACGGAGTGGGCGTTAGCGTTGTGAACGCGCTTTCAGAATGGCTGGAAGTCGAAGTGTTAAGGGACGGTAGGATCTACCGGCAGGAATACGAAAAAGGAAAAACAGCGACCGCCCTTAAAACCATAGGGAAAACAGCGAAAGCCGGGACCTGTGTTACATTTAAACCCGATAAGGAAATATTCCAAGAAACAACCAAATTTAATTATGATACACTCGCGAATCGCCTGAGAGAATTAGCGTTTTTAAACAAAGGCATAACAATTACCCTGGAAGACGAGCGACAGGAGAAAGAAAACGTTTTTCATTACGAAGGCGGTATCATTTCTTTCGTGGAGCACCTGAGTAAAAACAAAAACAAGCTCCATAAAAAACCAATATACCTGGCCAGGGAAAAAGAAAAAATGTTTGTCGAAGTAACAATGCAATATAACGACGGGTATGCGGAGAATATCTTTACTTTCGCGAACACCATTAATACCATTGACGGCGGAACGCACCTCACGGGATTTAAATCCGCTCTTACCCGCACACTTAACCAGTATTGCAGAAACAAAAAACTGTTGAAGGAAGGGATAAGCCTCTCCGGAGACGATACGCGGGAAGGGCTTACGGCCGTTATTAACGTAAAAATCCCAAACCCGCAATTCGAAGGGCAAACCAAGGCAAAGCTTGGAAATTCCGAGGTAGAAGGAGTTGTGGAATCCGCCGTAAACGAGGCACTTGGCGCGTTTTTGGAAGAAAACCCGGCGGTCGGGAAAAAAATAGTGGAAAAATGCGTCCTTGCCGCGAAAGCGCGCGACGCCGCGAGAAAAGCAAGAGAGCTGACAAGGAGAAAGGGCGCCCTTGAATCAGGCGGGCTTCCCGGGAAGCTCGCGGACTGCTCAGAAAAGGATCCAGAAACATGCGAGCTTTATGTGGTGGAGGGCGATTCCGCCGGCGGTAGCGCAAAGCAGGGGCGCGACCGGAGATATCAGGCGATTCTGCCGCTTAAAGGAAAAATTCTTAATGTTGAAAAGGCCGCTCTTGACAAGGTGTTAAACAATGAGGAAATCCGTACGCTGATAACGGCCATAGGCACCGGTATAGGGGATGAATTTAAAATAGATAACATCAGGTATTTTAAGGTAATCCTTATGTGTGACGCTGATGTTGACGGGTCGCACATCAGGACGCTGCTCCTTACATTTTTTTACCGTGAGATGAAAGAACTTGTGGAAAAAGGGCATATTTATATCGCGCAACCCCCACTGTATAAAATTAAAACCGGAAAAAGAGAGGAATATCTCAGCAGTGATGAAAAAATGAATTCTATTCTTATAGAGCAAGGGGTAGAGGGCATTAAAGTCACAAGAGTGAAAGATAAACATGTTTTTAATGACAAGAAACTTAAAGAAGTGCTTGAAGTCCTGTTGCAGGTTGAAGCCCTATCCTCGGCCATAGAGCGGCGTGGAGTGAAATTCAACGAATTTCTGTCATTTAAGCACCATAAAACCAAAAAACTGCCATTTTATAGGGTAAAAGTGGAGGGACAATACAAATTTATCTACGATGATGATGAATTGGCGGCATTCACAAAAAAAACACAAAAGAAACTCGGCAAAGAGACAGATCTTGATGTGGCTGAATTTTACGAGGCCAGGGAGCTTAATAAACTAAATACGAATCTATCAAAATTAAAAATAGACATAGCAAATTACAACCCCCCTAAGGGAGATAAAAAAAGCAAGAAAAACGGTAAGACGCTATTTAAAGTAAAAACAGAAAAAGGGACCAAGGAAATTTTTAGTTTAAAAGAACTTTTGCGGTTTATTTTAGGACTCGGCCAAAGGCACATGTCTATACAGCGCTATAAAGGCCTTGGTGAAATGAACCCCGGCCAGCTGTGGGAGACCACAATGGACCCGGATAGAAGGGTTATGCAGCAGGTAACCGTGGATGACGCGGTTGAGGCCGACGCGATGTTCACAGTGCTCATGGGGGATCAAGTAGAGCCGCGCAGAAAATTTATAGAAAAACACGCCCCCGAAGTAAAAGTACTTGATGTTTAGGGAGGTATATGTATACGCGAAATGAAAAAATAGTTCCGATACACATAGAAGAGGAAATGAAGGACTCATATATTAATTACGCGATGAGCGTAATTGTGGGAAGAGCCCTCCCGGACGCCAGGGACGGTTTAAAACCCGTTCACAGGCGCATTCTTTACGCTATGAAAGAGCTTAGTCTCGAGCATAATAAACCGTATAAAAAAAGCGCGAGAATAGTGGGAGAGACACTCGGCAAATTCCATCCTCACGGCGATACAGCCGTTTATGACGCTCTTGTGCGAATGGTGCAGGATTTTTCGCTACGCTACCCGCTTGTCGACGGCCAGGGCAACTTCGGTTCGGTTGATGGCGACAGCGCGGCCGCGATGAGATACACGGAAGCGCGGCTTGAACACGTTACCGATCTGCTCCTGCGGGACCTGGAAAAAAACACCATAAAATTCGTCCCAAATTTCGACAATTCCCTGAAAGAACCGAGCGTATTACCGGCTATATTGCCAAACTTGATGCTGAATGGCTCAACAGGGATCGCCGTAGGCATGGCCACAAATATACCGCCCCACAACCTTTCCGAAGTCGTTGCCGGCATAACGTATCTTATAGATAACCCCGACTGTGAAATTAAGGATCTGACAAAAAAAATAAAAGGCCCTGATTTCCCGACAGGAGGTATTATATGCGGAAAGGAAGGCATCAAAAAGGCCTATGAGACGGGGAGGGGCCGCCTTCTAGTTCACGCCAAAGCGTCAATCGAAAGCCAAAAAGGAGGCAAGGAAAGCATAGTTATTACAGAAATTCCTTATCAGGTAAACAAAAATAATCTAATTACCTCTATCGCGGGGCTTGTGCAGGATAAAAAAATCGAAGGCATATCGGACCTGAGAGACGAATCCGACAAGGACGGTATGAGGATCGTTATAGAGCTGAAGCGGTCCAGCAACGCCCAGGTAATTCTAAACCAGCTTTATAAACATACCCAGATGCAGACAACTTACGGCGTTATAATGCTCGCGATCGTCGACAGGCGCCCCAAAATACTTAATCTTAAAGAAATGCTTTCCTCCTATATTTCCCACAGGAAGGAAATGATAATAAAAAGGACAATATTCGATAAGGAAAAAGCGGAAGCGAGAGCCCATATACTGGAAGGCTTAAAAATCGCCCTAAAAAATCTGGATAAGATAATCCGTATCATAAAAAAATCCAAAAACCCCGAAACCGCGAAAGCGGAACTTATAAAAAAATTCAAACTTAGCGACAAACAAGCCCAGGCGATCCTGGAAATGCAGCTTCAAAGGCTTACGGGCCTTGAACGAGAGAAAATAGACAGGGAATACAAAGAACTGATCAAAAAAATAGAAATGCTTTCGGCCATCCTGGCGAGCGAAAAAAAGGTGCTTAACATAATAAAAGAAGAGCTTTCCGAGGTTAACAAAAAATTTGGCGATGAAAGAAGAACCGAACTCATGGGCGAAGCCGAGGACCTTGAGATGGAAGACTTGATTCAGGATGAAGATGTCGTTATAACCATAAGCCACTCCGGGTATATAAAAAGGCTTCCCCTGGGCGCCTATAAAAAACAGCGCCGCGGCGGCAAAGGCATATCCGGAGCGGGGATGAAAGAGGAAGATTTTATAGAGGACCTTTTCGTCGCTTCCACGCATGACAACCTGCTGTTTTTCACGAGTAAAGGGAAAGCTTTCGCAGTCAAAGTTTACGATATACCCCAGGCAGGCCGCACGGCGAAAGGAAAAGCTATTATCAATATGCTTTCTCTCTCAGCCGAAGAAAAAATTACTTCCAGTATTCCCGTCAAAAAATTTGAAGAGGGACGATTTCTAATGATGAGTACACAATCCGGCAAAGTGAAAAAAACCGCGCTTTCAGCGTTTGCAAATATAAGAAAAAGCGGTATAGTAGCGATTTCTCTCGGCAAGGACGATAGTCTCATAGCGGCAAAACTTACATCCGGAAGAGACGAGATTTTTATCGCGACCAGAGAGGGAAAAGCTATAAGATTCAACGAAAAAGCCATAAGAGACATGGGAAGAGCCGCCGCGGGCGTGAGAGGTATGAATCTGGGGAAAAAAGACGCTATCATAGGGATGGAGGTCGTCGCGGATCAAAAAGCAACACTTTTAAGCGTTACGGAAAACGGATTTAGCAAAAGAACGGAAGCGCAGGAATACAGGGTCCAGTCAAGAGGCGGTAAAGGTATAATAAATTTAAAAGTAACCGCGAAGAACGGCCCGGTAATCGGCCTGAAGATTGTTTCCGATAAAGATGACATAATGATAATAACTTCAAAAGGCATGGTAGTGCGATGTCCTGTCAAGGATATACGAACAACCGGGCGTTCCGCTCAAGGCGTTCGCATGATTAAGCTTGTAAAAGGTGATAAAGCCGCTTCTGTAGCCCGAGTCATTAAAGAAGAATGATAAATAACGGCACAATCCGGCATTTCAAAAGTAACAAGACGCAAAAAACCCCTAAGTTAACATTTTAAGCGACGCTTAAAATGTTAACTTAGGGGCAAAGTTCTAATAAAATAAAACAGCAACAGGCCCCCATCGTCTAGCCTGGCCTAGGACATCAGATTTTCATTCTGAAGACCCGGGTTCAAATCCCGGTGGGGGTGCCACACACAAAGCTATACCATACAATACCGGGTTTTGGTAAACCCGGTATTGTATGGGTTGGAGTGGTTGAGGGGCCATAATACCACCGACCGATACCTACACGCGGACACACTTTCCTATTAAACCGGGTAAATGTCCGGTTTTTTCGTTACATTTCTTTAACAAATAAGTTACGCTTTCGCGACATATTTGTATTTAAATTATGATATACTACCGTAATGCAAGATGCTAAAGAGACAATAATAGCAAAAATATAGCAGGACTTATAATGTTAATGATCAGTAAGAAATAACAGTGTAATCATGAGATGTAAGCGTAACACAATAATCAAAATTACGGCCATAGTGTTAGCCGCCGCTTTTCTGTGGCAGAATCTGCTATGGGCAGACCCGGATATTTTATCCGGGGGAACCCTCGCGCCCACGACACTTCTGACAGGGGAAAATTCCGCCCGGGCATTAGAAAAATGCGTTTTAGAATATGTAAACAGTGGTGGCAGTAAACCGGTTTTTTTCCATGATGTCCGCGATAAAGTATGGCCTTTCATAAATGAGGCCGCTCTTAAGCTGATAAAAGCCGGTAAAATTAAACCGGACGAAATGCCTGAGGTGTCTGATACCGATATAGGAGAGCTCGCGGAAAAAGGGTTTATAGAAATAGTATTCCCCGTAAACGGGGATAAACTTATTTTTTACAACCCTTTTGTTTATGAAGACATTCCAGCTTCTGCTCTTGACCTAACCCCGCGGAATAAAAAATCCGATGATAAAATATATTTCAAAATAGCTTTTATAAAAAACAACATAAAGAAAACATTGCCGCGCGGCACGAAAATAATACCTCTGGGCGGCGTTGACAAACCGGGTAAGAGCGCGTTTTTCACAAAAATAGGCGAACACGGCCTGCTTTTTGACGCGGGACTTGACCCTCAAAGCGGCGAGAGACTGGACCTGGACACTTTAGAAGAAAACAGCGTGGATTATATACTGCTTAGCCATTCTCACATTGACCACACGGGATCACTGATAGATGCCGCGGAGAAGTTTCCTGACGCGAAAATAATAGCCACTGAGCTTACCCTGAAACAGGCCGGAGTTCTTTTGCTTGATAACGCGGGCAGAAAAAACAGAACCAAGAAAAACGGAAAAAGCCGGAGAACTCTTGTAAATGAAATAATCAATAAAGCCATCGCGGTAAAGAGCGGCACCTGGTATAGTATTGCAGCTACGGCCAAAATAAAATTTGACACAGCAGGCCATATTCCCGGGGCGTGTTCGGTGACGGTTGCTACTCCCTCTTTTAATCTGCTTTATTCGGGAGATATATCCGTTAAAGAGCAGGCCTCTGTAAAACCAATGGAACCGCCCCGAATACCTATAGACTTTCTGCTTTATGAAACGCTGTACGGGGATCGGCCCGGCACGCAGAATATAGAAAAATTGGAAACGGACCTGGCCGGGGTAGTAAACAAAACAATGAAAAAAGGCGGAATACTCATGATACCTTCGTTCGCTTTGGGGCGCAGCGCAGAAATAGCGATAGTGCTGGAAAAACTCATGAAACGGCGCGAGATACCGGAAGTCCCGATATATATTGACGGCATGGCCGCGGAAATGGCCGAACTTTATGACAAATATAAAACGGATTTCATGCCGGATTCCTGCAGGGGGTTGACAGGCAGCGACGGCAGGGTTTTTTTCGGGACAGACAATCATACGATAAAAATTACAGGTAGAAACAGAAAACGAATATTTCCGTATTTATACGGCCGCGAAAAAGATCAAGGAGCTATTATAATTTGCGGCCACGGCATGCTATCAGGCGGTTCTTCCGTTAATCATGTTTTCATGATGTCAAGGCAGCGCGAGCCCGGTGAAATATCGCCCACGGAGTATTACAGAAAATGGGGCATTCCTGCTGACGGGGGAACTTTCGGTGAAAATAATACGATCGCTATCGTGGGTTTTCCCGGGACAGATACGCCATCGAGAAAGCTCCTGCAAATTAAAAAAAATAACCATCCCGGTTATATAATCCTGAGAGACCGGTATAATTCCGAAAACCGCGTGTATATCAAGCCCGAACAAATAGAGCGCCTCCATTTCAGCGCCCATTCTCCGGGCGGGGATTTGGCCGACGCGGCTAAAAATATAAATCCAAGGAAAATCGCCCTCATTCACGCGAGCAGGAGAGCCAAAGAAGCGCTAAAAAACAGGCTTATTGCCGAAGGGTTTGCCGGGGAAATAATACTGCCGCGGGTAAATGAACCCATAACCATTCCCGTACCCGCGGACGGGCGGGGCTTTCATGTAAAAAAAGAAAAATTCAACGCGATAAAAGCGGAAAATCTGCCCGAATCACTTAAAAACCGTGAAATAAGGCAAAAAAAATTATTAAAAACGATAAAAAAACTTTCCACAGCAAGAACTTTGCAGGTAAAAAAACAAAAATTCTTAAAAAAACTTATTAAAGATACTTTCAAGAAAGAATATAACGCTAAAAATATCGCGATAATAACGTTTGTTTTTTACAGGTATTTTGACGGAGACATAAATAGGATGCAGCAGTATCTCTATAGAATGATCGAAATGCCAAGAGACATGGGCGGAAAAGAAGAACAAAAAAGAAAAACATACGAGGAATTTCAGAAAAAAGCCCGGGTGGCAAATCACCCCTACTCGTTTTTCGCCGAAAAAGAACTTTATCAGATAATAAATACAAGGCATCCGAATCAGGAGCCGGTATTCCGGCTGGCCCAGGAGGCATGGGGCGCGTATGAAATGTTCGCCTCTTCCGACGGGCTTATTTATATTATTCCGGAAAGAAGCGGGATCGGCCCGGGCGAAACAGGGGAATATTTTACCGTTAATACAAACCCGCGCGCCAAAAATATGCTATTTTATCATTTCAGAAAAACAGAACATATCGAGGAAATATTCGAGCTTGATTGTTTTATGCCCGAAGAATATCAAAAAGTAGGCGTATTCGCGGAGATGGAAAAAATCATCAATGTTTTAAAAGAAGCCATAGGTTTTAGAATGGAAATTTTCAAACACAATCTTCCGCCAGCGTGGAAATTTTATTGGCTTGGGCAGATTCAAAATAACGGGATACACATAATGTCATACGATATATTGGGCCGCCACTGGCAGCCGCACATAGTCGCTTCCATGGGGCGAGTGCCAAGCGCTATACCCGACTTTTACGCCAAAAACGAAAAAGGGGAACTTGCCTTACTTGCCGAATTCGGCAGGTATTCACCCAGGGCCCTGGGCAAAAAATTCTCCGCCGGGTACAAAAATCTCACTGTCTACGCAGACAAGCACGAACTCGATCCGCTCAAAATCCCGGACAACATCATTTTAACCTGCAACATGCGTTATCATAAAAGAAAAGACAGGGAAAAAGACGGGTCTTTGAAAAAAAGTGTTTTTGAGGCAAAAGCCAAAAAAATAATAGATGAATTTTTAAGGCGCCTTAAAAAAGGAAATACAATTATTCCCGGAATCATAACGGTGGAAGACTCTTCTGAGAACAGGCGGATGGCATTCAATGATAGAGGGGAAAAGATAACCGAATCCCATCGGTTTTATACTTTTTCGGATAAAACACTGAGAACGGTTATCGGTGAAAGCGAAAAGCTTATTGCCGGAAGACGAAACCCATCCGGCTTTGGGCGGATATCCGCAAATCCTTCGGCGCTTCTCAAGTATCATAAAGAGATTAGAAAATTAATGGCACCCTATGACGATTTTGTAGATACCGGGTGGAATGCATTACTTGATCCGAATTTTCCGTTTGAAATAGGTTTAACCGGACCACCGGAAAATGATTCCGATAAATTTTCATCAAAAAAATTTGCGTTTTCCCGTAAAACAACAAGGGAAGACCCTATAAGCCGTCGCGGTTCATTATTGAAAAAAACCTTGCTTGTTATATGCGGCCTGATTGCCGCGGGGTCGGCGGGATTATTCTTCTATTTAAGTCCTGTTTTAGGGAATTTCGTGAGCTTCGCGACATTTGATTACACCGGGCAATCGCTTATTATATCCGGTATTTTTACTTTCATATTTTTTGTACTATTAAACGCGGTGGAGCAAGAAGGCTTTCCCAACGGCAATGGAAACGACAATCCTATCGACGGAATACCGGGCGAATCAGGGCTAACAATAACCGCCAAGAGTTTAATCGAGTATTTTATGGCGGCAGAAGAAATAGGAGAACCTATCATACCGCGCGCGGATATTACAAAAAGCCTGATGCCCGCTTTAAAAGCGATTGAAAAATTTATAGAAGGGTATCCTTCCATGGGAATGGGTATAAGGAAACGCGCGCCAATGGAAGAAGAACATGATTTTCTTTCCCACAGCCCATATCCTGTAATAGCGTTATTTTCGCAGGAAATTACTAATAACGATTCGCGTTTTCCGATCGAAACTCTTGGATATATGGTTAGCGCGCAAGGAGACTATTCAAGCCAGGCGCCATTTCTTTTGGCGGCGCTTGGGGGCGTTGGCAACGTAGGGATAAAGCTGCCTGATTCCCCTGTGCAAAGCGATGTTTTCACGGTAAACAATATCATATCAAACGAAGAAGGAAACCGAATCGCGCTCGGTTTTGAAAGAAACGAAAAATTTACCGTTACGTCTTCAGCAAGATGGGTTGATTATATGCTGGCGGATTACGGCGACAAAAAAGGTGTAAAAAAGGAATACGCGGCCCTTAAAGAAATTATAACGGATTATTTATTAAAAGAATGGGAATTTGACCGTTCTGCCGAAAACGAGTTAGCTTCAGATGAGCCTGATCATTCCGACGATGACGGGATGGATGCAGGTGTTCAGTTTATAGCAATCGCAGATGAAGATCCTGCGTATGTGGAAACTCGAAAAGATAGGCTGAAAAAAATATTAGAAAAAAAGAGCATAGAAGAGCTCGTAGATAGTTTAAAAACGATATTAAACAGAAGCAACATGTACGCCACATTAACAAACGGCAAATCCACCATTGGGAAAA
>CAYTQI010000038.1:0-12499 GCA_964440235.1 uncultured Planctomycetia bacterium | reverse complement strand
ATACAAAAGAGATGGTTGACGTGGCAAAAATGTCCGACGCTATTAAGGCATCGGAGGTGGAATAACAGCCATGGTTTTAAATTGTGCCGAGATTTGCAAAATCCTTGTAGAATTGGCGATATTGTGGTTTGTTTTCTATATGCTGCTCCTGTTTATAAAAGGAACGCGTGCCGTACAGGTTCTCAAAGGCATTATTATAATCGTCATAATATTCCTTATAACCAAAGAACTGCATCTTGAGACAATTAACTGGATACTTACCAAACTTTTTACAATTTCCGTTATCGCGTTCCTTATCATTTTTCAGCCGGAATTGCGGCGCGGCCTGGCGCGAATCGGGCAGTTCGGAATGTTTGCTCGCCAGCAGCAAACGCTTGACGAGATAGTTAAGGCGTCCCTTATTCTGTCAAAGAAAAGAATCGGTGCCCTTATAGCCATAGAGCGCGAAATAGGCCTGAAACCCTATATAGAAAGCGGTATAAGGTTGGACAGCCATGTCTCAAGCGAACTTTTAAACACAATTTTTACCCCTAATACTCCTTTACACGATGGCGGGGCAGTCGTGCAGGGCTCCATTATCGTGGCCGCCGGTTGCCTTTTTCCGCTCACCCAGAATCCGCATATCTCGAGCGCGTTAGGGACAAGACACAGAGCCGCGATTGGCTTGAGCGAGGAAACGGATGCCGTTGTGACCATAATAAGCGAGGAAACCGGAAACATGTCGATTTCAGTAAACGGACGGCTCACCAGAAACCTTGACGAAAAAGAATTCGGTCGGGTATTAACGAATATTTTCAGGCCGAAGAAATCCAGAAAATCAATATTTGACTTCTGGAATAAAATCATATCCAGAATGTTAGGCGGAGGCGCGGGTTGAAGGTAAGAAAAATCCTGTTGAATAATATAGGCCTGAAAACTTTGGCGTTTGTACTGGCGCTTGTAACGTGGTTTTACATCGGCGAGATAATTGATGAGGATACGGGTAAAACACTTGCTCAGCGTTTTCTCTCATCGCCTCATTTTATTTCAAAAAAACTTTTCATACTGCCGAATTTTGAAGGCGAGGTGCCTTCGGGGTATAAGCTGATCCAGGATGATATAAGGATTGAACCGGAATACATAGTGGTTCTTGGGCCGGCGAAAATTCTGTCAAAAAAAGAATTTATATACACAAAATCCATTGATTTAAGCGAATACACAAAAAGCAAGACACTGGCTGTCGGTCTTGAAAGCATTTCACACGCGATAAAGGTGCAAAAAACCGACGTAAACGTTTTTATACCGGTTAAAAAAATCGGGGATATTGCATCCAAAAAACAATGACCGGGTTTCTTCCATGATTAGGTTAGGCGTTAACATTGACCATGTAGCGACCGTGAGAGAGGCAAGGAGGTCCGGTTATCCCGATCCCGTGAAAGCGGCGCTTTTGTGCCAGGCCGCGGGCGCCGACTCAATTGTGTGCCACCTGCGAGAGGATCGAAGGCATATCCAGGATAAAGACCTGTACCGGTTAAAAAAAGCCCTCGACGCGAAACTGAATCTGGAAATGGCCTGCTCGGAGGAAATAGTAAAGATAGCGGCCGAAGTCAGGCCCCGCCGCGTAACTCTGGTTCCGGAAAAAAGAAGGGAGCTTACGACCGAGGGCGGTCTTGACGTTTGTTCCCGCAAACCCCTGGTCAGAAAAACACTGGAGCGGATGCGAAAAGCGGATGTTGAAGTCAGCCTTTTTATAGATCCCGACGCCCGGCAAATTAACGCCTCGCGGGAAGCCGGCGCGAACATGATAGAATTGCATACGGGAGAGTATGCGAACGCGAAAAATATAAAAGAAGCGAAAAAGAAATACACTATTTTAGAGCAGAGCGCAAAATTAGCCGGAAAATTGGGATTTAAAGTTTTCGCGGGCCACGGTCTGGATTACGGAAATACCGCTCGTTTGACGGGCATAAAAGAAATTGAGGAATATAATATTGGCCACTCGATCATCGCGCGGGCGGTTTTTGTCGGTATCGAACAAGCCGTTAGGGAAATGAAAAAAATATTGGCGCGTTCCCGCGTTTCCGCGCGGGCGGTACGCGGCGGGTAACGAAATACTAGGTGAAAAAGCACGCAGGGAAAACAATGATAGCCGGAACTGGCATAGATATAGTGGAAATAGGCCGTTTTAAAAACGCGAAGAAAAAATGGGGAAAGAGTTTCCTGGACAAAATTTTTACCAGGAACGAAATTAATTATTCCAGAAAACGCAGGTTTCAGGAGCAGCATTTTGCGGCGAGATTCGCGGCGAAAGAAGCGGTGCTCAAGGCATTTGGCGACAAGCTTGCGCATGTAAATAACTGGCAAGACATTGAAATACTTAATGATAAAAGCGGGAGGCCCTATATACGTTTTCACGGAAGCGCTAAGAAACTAAAGGTTAAGGAAAAAATAAATGACGTTGTCTTGAGCATGTCGCACTGCCGGGGCCACGCAATCGCAAACGCAATCCTAATACGCAAATAACCTATTCCACTGCGTCAGTGGGATTTGAAAAACCTTTATCCCACTGACGCAGTGGAATAGGTTATTAGAACGCATGTAGAAATAATAAGGGTAAGGAATGGTAAAAGAACATCTGTCAAAGATTCCCGCGAGAAAAGAAGACACGCACAAAGGTGATTTCGGGCATGTATTTGTCCTGGCTGGGTCACGTGGCATGACAGGCGCCGCATACCTTGCTTCTCAAGCAGCGCTTTTTTCTGGAAGTGGCCTGGTAACGTGCGGAGTGCCTTCGAGCCTGAACCCGGTAATGGAGGTAAAGCTTACGGAAGCGATGACGATAGCGCTTCCCGAGACAAAAGACGCGTCTATTGCCCGCTCCGCTGAAAAAGAAATAGTGAGATTTGCCAAAAAAACAGATGTTATGGCGATGGGACCGGGCTTATCCACTCACCCCGATACGGGAAAACTGGTTTTGAAATTGCTCGAAAAAATGGATAAACCAGTTGTGCTTGACGCCGACGGCTTAAGCGCGCTCTACGGCAATTGTGATATATTAAAAAAAAGAAAAGCGCCAACTATTCTGACGCCGCACCCCGGGGAAATGTCCCGGCTGATCGCCAAGGAAATAAACGTAATTCGGCGGCGACGCGAAAAAATCGCGGGCGCTTTCGCGAAAAAATACGGAGTGACACTTGTTTTAAAAGGAAGCGGTACCGTGGTGGCGGCCTCAGACGGAAGCACCTATACCAACCGGACCGGCAATTCAGGTATGAGCACTGCCGGGACAGGCGATGTTTTGACCGGCATGATAGCGAGTTTCGTAGGCCAGGGTATCAGCCCGTATAGCGCGGCGGTGATTGGCGTATATCTTCACGGCTTGGCAGGGGATATTGCGTCGAGGGAAAAGGGGCAGTTTAGCATGGTGGCCGGCGATCTTCTGGGGAAACTACCGCAAGCGATACGGGAAACATTGTAAAAAATTTTACTAACATGGCTCAGTTGGTCCCGAATGAAGAGTCTTCAAAGGAGGTTCTTCGGGATGCCGAAGAATATCAGCTATGAAATTCTGCATTCGGCATAGAGCAGGGATCACAATAGTTTTTGCCATCGCCGAGGTAGCTCAGTTGGTAGAGCAGGGGTTTTGTAAACCTCAGGTCGCTGGTTCAAATCCAGTCCTCGGCTCCATAAAGCTTTTAATTGACTTTTTTAGTTTGGGGAGATGCCGGAGCAGTCAAACGGACCAGACTGTAAATCTGGCGGCTTTTAGCCTACGGAGGTGCGAATCCTCCTCTCCCCACCATTTTTTTCGGAGAAAAGCGCTTATTCCGGTCAGATTTAACAGGTGGAGTAACATACAAGGGCAAACAGGGGTAAAAGCCGCGGGTGTAGCATAGTGGTAATGCTCCAGCCTTCCAAGCTGGCTAGACGGGTTCGATTCCCGTCACCCGCTCCAGAATAGATTATGAAAAAGATTAAACTGCAGTTCAGGATAACCGTACTTATAGCAGGGCTGTCGCTTTTATTAATAGTTGTTTTTACCTCTATACAGCTTCGGAATCATCTTGATAGGTTGAATTCCTACAATAAATATCGCGCGCGCGTAGGTACGATTATAGTAAAGACAACTCTCGAGATGATGCTGAAGGCCGTACCATCCGAAGAGGCGCTTACCGGCATATTTCACGCCGCTGTGGCATCGTTCGCGAAAGAAGGCGTGGTGCAAAAAATCTCTATAATGACCGCGGACGGGCAGGCCCTGGCGACAAACGACCCTCTCGTCCAGAAGTTCGGCGAAACAAAAAAAGATATCGAGACATACTCACGTCTTTCTAAGATGGCCGGAAAAGACGCGTGGTTTTTCTCCACCATAAATAAAAGAACCCAGTGTATAGATATTTACATACCGATCTCCTTCAATGCGGAAATCACTTATATTACCAAACTTTCCTTTTCAATAGGCAATATACGGGAGGCCATGTTTGATATTATCGTTCCTGTAACCATGACGGCGATCGCCGTTATATTAGGCAATATACTTTTGGCTATTATCCTGTCTCGAACGATAGTGAGGCCGATAAAGATACTTAACATGGCTACCAAGGATATTGCTTCCGGGAATCTCAACCGCAAAGTCGCCATATATACCGGTGATGAAATACAGGAGTTGGGAGAAACCTTCAACACCATGACCATAGCCCTGAAAAAAATGAGAGATAGGGCCGAGGACGCCAGCCCTTTGACGCATCTCCCCGGCAACAACATGATACGCGAGGAAATTGAAAACAGGATACGAAAAGGGCTTAAATTTTTGGCAATACACGCTGATCTGGACAATTTTAAGGCGTATAATGACAGGTACGGTATCGGCAAGGGCGATGAAGTCATAAGGTTTACAAGCGAGGTCATAAAAAAGGTGATTAAGGAAAACGGGAACCGCCGGGATTTTGTAGGGCACGAAGGAGGGGACGATTTCTATATCATAACAACGCCAGAAAAGGCGCAAGTTGTCACGAATAAGATAATTGCGAATTTTGATTCAAAGATAACGACGTTCTATTCCGGAGAAGACCGGAAAGTGGGATACATACTCGAAAAAGATAGGAAGGGGGAAATGGTAAAATTTCCCGTTATAACAATATCTCTTGCCGGGGTGACAAACCAATTCAAAAAAATATCGAGTTATGGAGAGCTCACGAACATTGCCGTTGGGGTTAAAGAAAAAGCTAAAGAAATAAAGAAAAGTAGTTTTGTTCTTGACCGGCGAAAATTCTAACCCGTTAAACATAAAAAAGTTAGCTTGCCTTTCTTGACAATCCCGATTATGCTGTTATACTTGTCTATGGAAGATGTAAAAGCGAGTGCCATAACATTTTTAAAGTGAAAGCAATGATTGGGGTGGAAAAAATGAAAAAATTAACAGTTTACGCAGCTATAACACTTTTCACGGTGGCTATGCCGGTAACAGAGGTTTATCCTGATGGGAATTACCTGGACACAAAAATGAAAAAAAACTCCAGGGTTATGAGCCCAAGCATGATTAAGATTGATGATCAAAAATCCAAATCTGTAAAGCGCGGCATGCCGCCCATGGTAACAACAGAGGAACAAATAAGGCGAATAAACCAAGACCTTGAAAAAAGCATGGATGAAACCCGGCCCGATAAGGTAAAACCTGTTCTAAAAGGCCCGAAAGGAGGCAGAGGCGAAGGTGAGGGCCCCGCAAGAGACAAATCTTCCGCGACGGTAACAATACCGGCCAATAATTACATTGTGGAAGTAGGCCTCAACGAAATATCCGAAGCGACGGGTTTGGATAAAGGCGAAATAGATTTTGAGGCATTGATGAACGAACACATATTGTTTACATGGAGTGAAGGCGGAACGGTATTCGGATTAATTTATGATAACGAAGGAAACGCTTTAGGAAATCCCGGCGAAAATCCGCTTTGCTCTCCGGGTTCAGGCAACAAATACATTATCCGGGCCTTGTCCGACGGCGGTTTCGTAGTTGGGTATGACCAGTATGACATAAAGGATCCCCATTCCTATTTCCATATTTTCAATTCCCAGGGGCGCAAACAAAGCGAAACACCCGTATCTACGGGAACCGAGGATGTGATGGCTTCGATCACTTTTTTAGCCGACGGGTGTTTTGCGGTGGCGTGGGACTCATCAGACAGAAAGGGCGGTTATGTTAAGGCCTTTGACGCAAAAGGAAATCCCTCGCACTCAAAGCACATCGACGGACTCGGCGTTACTTTTGAGCCGGGACATACGAAACTTATAACATTGACAAACGGCAATGTTGCCCTGCTTGGTTTTGCTAACTACGAATCATTTTACGTTGTTTTTAATCCTGATACAGTTTTTAATCCGGAGGATACCGATGATTTTGATATTCCGCTGAATACCGATTTTCTGGCAGAAACTTTTAACGAAATGATAGATGTTCGCGCAGCCGCATTATCCAATGGGAATTTTGTCGTAAGCTGGATAGATGACTATGGGGACATACGTATCAGTGTCCGCAATTCTAACGGCAACGCGCTCAATTCCGAAGGTAACCCGATAGGAAAAGATTCCCCCGCTGACAACGCGATACGAACAATATATAGTCTTGACGTGAAGGCAGCTTATTATCTGGCTCCGGAAATAACCGAGCTTTCGGACGGTAAATTCGTAGTTGTTTTCGGCGAGTCTTTAAGAAACGCCGACACTCAAGGATATTTTATAGTGACCTGTGATGAAAACGGTAATCCCCTTACCGACGCACAGATCAGCAATTCCAAATATGACGAAAATATTCGAGTTCATGCCCTGGAAGACGGGACGTTTAGTTTAAGCTGGTATAATTGGGAAAATTGGCAAAACAACGGTGAATTCTGGACATACGGGCAGTATACTCAGGAAGGGCAACTTTTTACGCCTGACGGAATGACCGACATGGGTCGCGGAATAACGACAGGCCAAAGAACCCTTGATAACAATTTTATGGGCACGCAATTGGCCTATAATCCTCTTATGAAATCAGGAAGATACAATGGGGAAAATACCAATTTCAACTTCAAAATGAATTTTGGCAGTGAGTACGGAGAACCGGCGGATCAAAACGTCATTTCAGATATTTTTAAGGAATCCTTGAAGATAAACATAAAAGAAATCCCGGGCGCGGAAGAGGCGTTGGTCGAAAAAATAGAACCGGCGCTTCTGGCAAGGCTTTTGGCGGAAGCGTTAAGTGACTCCTCCTTAACCTCTTTGCCGGGTGAATTAACCCCTCAGCAGGTGGAAATAGCCAGAATGCTATCAAGTATGCTGAATGACCCTACTGCCGGACAAAAAGTGGCAATAGACGCTATAGGTGATTTACTGGAAGAAATCAACAAGTTGGAAGAAGAAGGTACTGATACCAAATTTGTTGAGGCCTCAGAAAATTTCATAAAGATGGCGGCCAATGCCCTTTTAGTCCAGGCCCTGCCGGGCCTTTTGAAAGAAGGGGAAATTAAAACTGTGCAAGGTATATTTGCCGAACTCGATGAAGAAAAATCCAAGATCCTGCGTAAATACAAGGAACAAACAAACGCATATTATGCGAATCTGATAAAGGAATTAGCGGACAATATGGGGGCTCTACAGGTCAAAGGTTTATTGGAAAAAAGCTTAACAGAACGAGAATTGTCAAAGTTGCCCCCCGATCAGATAAGTGAAATCGTGGCAAAAATACGAAACACGAAAGACAAGACCATAACGGAAAAACGCGTATTGAAAGCGGAGAAAAAATACAGGAATACATATTTAATTCCCGCGAAGCACGCGCTTGAAGAGAATCTCAAAGTATTCTTTAGCAATTTCGCAAGAAAGCTTTTTGGCGCGCTTGAAGGCGCGGGCCTTGTTAAAGAGGCTAAGAAATAAGGGAATTGCCATGTTAAACATAAAAAAGTTAGCTTGTCTTTCTTGACAATCCTTCTCCATCGTATATACTTGTATTAGAGGGAGTAAATGGCACACCAGCCCTGTAATTGTGCGGGGTAGTCAGTTGCCGCATTCTTAAGAACAATACCTATTCGTGCGGTTCGTGTGCGGATGGGTTTTGTTTTGGGGTGTTTTCTAAAAGTTTGCAAAAGTCTTAACTGATTGAAAACCAAAGTGGTGAATGAGGACGGTGATGGATATGAAAAAAATAACGACTTTCATCGCGATAACGTCCTTTATCGCGCTTATGAGCGGTGATGGGGTTTGTTCTCAGGGCAATCTTGTAGAGAGGCAAATGGAAAACGGCGCTAAAGTCATGAGTCCAAGCCGGATAAAAATTGACAAAGAACGAAGCGAGTCCGTGAAGGAAAGCATTGCGCCCGCGCCCACCACCGATGAACAGATACGCAGGATAAATGAAGATTTTGAAACAAGTATGCTCGAGACCCAGCCCGGCGATGTAAAGCCTGATTTGAAAAAAAAGAAAAGCGGCGCGGAAGGCGGCGCTCTTATAAAAACAAACGACAAAAACTTCACGACAATTACCATCCCCGCCAATAACGTTATCGTGGAACAGGCCCTGAGCGAAATAGCCGAGACGCACGGTATCGAGCAAGGCGCTATAAAATATGATGGGTTGACGAACGGTAATGTGGTTTTTACGTGGGAAATTCCGAAGGCTGAGGGCGGGGCCAGTTTGAAGGGCCTGATCTTTGACAAAACAGGCGCCGTTCTAAAAGATTTTACCTTGGCCTCCGGGCAAGGAAGCGACAATGATTATTACATGGTTAAGGCCGCCGCAAATGGAGGATTTATAATCGGGCACGAAACTTACAACACATTCAATTCTTTAAGCGAAAGCGCTAAAACTAATTTCAGCATATTTAGTCCCAGCGGAGAACTTGACCGTCAAATTCCGCTTTATGTAACAGTTGAGGGGTATACCGATAACCTGAAAAAAAATGAATTATCTACGGATTACTACCTGTCATCAATTACGACGCTATCGGACGGCCGTTTCGCGGCTGTATGGGAAAGCTGGAACGGGCCCGGTTCTTTCAAAGTTTTTGACCCGGCTGAATTCAAAGAGTCGAATCCGGAAAAGGCGATTACCGTCAATGAAAGCTTATTTTTTACAAATACCGGCGATGCCCAAAGACATACGAAGCTTGCGACATTGCCGAATGACAAGATAGCGATCGTTGCAACCGGAGGTGGATACACGGATGCTGATTGGAATTGGATTGAGTCAAACTGCGGATTCGCAGTGTTTGACCCGGATAAAACTGACAATAGTTTACAGTTTGTAAACGCTTTAGACAGTGCTGTTAATGACCCGAAAATTTCAGTTTTATCTGACGGCGGCTTTATTATTTCGGCGTGGACGGAAAATGAGGGTAATAACGCGGCCATTAATATTGCACGCTTTGATTACGTTTCCGACGGCACTCTGAAAAAAACAGAAATCAGCCCGATTTCTTTTGGTAACGCCTCGTGGTATTACGGAAAACTGGATATAATCGAGCTTTCAGACGGAGGTTTCGCGGCTATATTCGGGGCTCCGGGGGAAAAGGGGTATTTTATACAGATATTCGATCGTTACGGCAGCGCGGTTGGGCGGGAAGGCATTAACGGCACGGAAACAGTTTACGATTATGAGGATATTCATGTGAGCCGCCTCGAAAACGATACGTTCGGTTTTAGCCGATATGACCCGGAAACGATGTCCTGGCAGTACAATCAATATGATACTGACGGAAATATTTTGACAGGCGAGGACATCATGGGCATGGAGCCGAGAGTTGAGCGCGTCAATTCCGATAAATCGGCGCAGAAGGCGTTACTATCGGATACGGATTATCCCGACAGATGGGGTCCACGTGAAAACGATTTACTCTTTACCGTTTCCTTAGACAGCGATTACGGGAAGCCGTTGCTGGATACCGATGCTATATCAGCTATTTTTAAGGGCGTCTTAAATGCGGATAAAGCCGGCATGTTGGGCGCGGAGAAAGCGCCCGGCGGCGAAATTAACCCGGCGTTTCTGGCAAAACTCGTAGCGGAGTCATTAAGGGAGTTCGCGTTGGCCGTCCCAATGGCTGAAATAACCCCCCAGCAAATGAAAATCGCGATGATTATCGCGAGCATGTTAAGAGACCCTACCCCCGCGCAGAAAATAATGATAGATGCCTTAACGTCTTTATTTGAGGAAGCCAAGGAAGGAAAGGGGGATGGCACAAGCGATTCTGAGCTTTCCGAGGCGTCAGACGAATTTACCCGAATGGTTACCGTTGCTCTTCTCGCTCAGGCGCTGCCGGGACTTCTTAAGGAAGGCGATATAGAGAATATGAAAGGTATATTTAGCGAACTTGATACGGAAAAATCTCGATTACTGCGTGAATACAGGCAACATATGAAAGGATATTATACCAGCATGCTAAAGGAACTCGCGGCCAACATGGCCGCGCTCCAGATCAAAGGGCTTTTGAGAAAAAACATTACGGAAACGGAACTGGCGAAGCTTCCCCCCAGTAAAATAGACGAAATTATAAAAAACATACGGAACGTAAAAGATAAAACCATAACGGAAGAGCAAATTCTTAAAAAGGAAATTGTATATAGAAAGAGGTATCTGGAACCCGCAAAAAAAACGTTTGAAAAAAACATGACCGCGCTTATCCGCGGGTTTACCCGCGCCATTCTTGACGTTCTTGACGGCGCCGGCCTCGTAAAGGAAGACACGGAACAGAAAAAACCTTACCTGAATATTGATCTTTCCGCGAAATAAAGTCTCTGTCAGGCAACGCCACACCTATCAAAAGCGTAAAAACGGAAAAAGTGGGTTTTTCCTTGCTTTCAACCGCATGTTTTGCTATAATAATTATAATGAAAACAGTGAAAAAAATAGTGCTCATTGCAGCATTTGCTACCGCGTGCGTGTTTAGTTCATACGCGGAGGGTGATTTCGCGCTGGAGTTTAATGGAATTAACAGCTATGTCGAAATTCCCGATAGCGACGACTGGTGTTTCGGAGACGGGAATTTTACGATAGAGTTCTGGATGCAATTTGGTTCACCTGCAGGCCACACGATTATGGGGCAGGGGGCGAGGTTCGATAACCCCTCCTGGTGGTTTATTTTCGCCAAGTTTGATGGAGGGCTACGTTCCAGGTCTCGCAATGGAAGAGTTCCCTCTGGAAGTTTTTGGGTTACTTTTATGCCTGAATTTTCGCTTGATACATGGTACCACTTAGCTTTTGTTAGAAATGAAGCTGATTGGGCTATTTTTGTTGATGGAGTACGCTATGCAGCTGCTACTTGGATAATGGGTGACCCTGAGTCGGTCATTTTCGGCAATGCTAACAATACTCTGAATATTGGGGGAAACTTAATTGGGCCGGTTCCTTGGGGGTTTCAAGGCAGCCTGGACGAAATCCGCTTCTGGGATGAGGCGATGACAGCGGAAGAGGTGAACTCATGGATGTACCGCGACGCGGATGGAACCGAAGCGCACCTGAAGGCATGCTGGAATTTTGACGAAGAAAGCGGAGATACAGTTTACGATCTTACCGACAATAATAACGACGGCACTATCCACGGCGATCTTCTGTGGGTTCCTTCCACTGTGCCGCAAAAGAGGCACTTTCTCCACGGTGATTTTAATTTAAACGGGATACTGGAGGCCGACGATTACAGTAAAGTCACCTCAAACTTCGGCAATAGGAATGTCAGCTCATACCTGCAGGGCGATATAACGGGTGACGGCCGGGTGGATCTCAGTGACTTTTCCATTTTAAGGTCGGAGTATGGCAGCGACAATCGTGTACAGGGCACGACCACGCTTTTTTATGACGGTGGCGATTTAATCGTCAGGATGCGCCCTGATGCCTACCGGGAGGTATATGTTTATCAGGACGGAAGTGGGCTTTTTACAATGGAGGAGCTTTTGGAAGCCGCTATACTGCATGAAGGGGATTTCGTAATAGAGGTTTCCGCCGCGGGCGAAGAAGAAAAGTATGATTATTTAGGCAATCCCGCCGCGCCGGCGCCTATCGCGGGAAGCCCGGACGCGCAGGAAGTAATGTTTGTCAGCGAAAACAAATCCAATCTCGCGGAAGCGCTACCCTCAGATATTCAATTTGCCGGGTATCCAAAACGTAAAAAAACAGCGTGCTCCACCACTTATCTGATTGATTTTCTAAGATGGAGATAACGGATTAAAACCACGCCACAACCCAGCCTTTATGCCCGCATTAACAATAAATAAAAAAAATTAAAAAAACTCTTGACAAAAATTTTTTTTGTGGTATAGTGTTGAACTTGTTTACACACAAGCGTACGAGTTTCGCCTACAGAAGAGGGTTAAATGAAACTGCGTGATATTGTGGTCAGTTACGAAAAGGGAAATTCCATAAAAGAGATATCCTCGGCTTTTGGTCTATCGACGAGGAAAGTAAGAAACATATTATCGGATAACAATACCATCATGCGTAATCACAAAGAAGCCTCATACTTAAAAAACAACAAAGGAGGCGATCCGTTCGATATAC
>CAYTQI010000037.1:0-12531 GCA_964440235.1 uncultured Planctomycetia bacterium | reverse complement strand
TCACATAGAAATGTGCTAAAATTTTCTTCAAAAATTTTGTACATTTCTGTGTGGCTGCCCAGCTTGGATTCGAACCAAGACTAGATGCTCCAGAGGCACCTGTGCTACCGTTACACTACCGGGCAACATTGGTTAGCCGGTTGGCCGGCTGACCACTCTCTCTAACCGCTCAATTACCTTCTTCCTGCCAAGAAGCTCCATCATCTCGAAGAGTCCGGCACCGACGGCCTTGCCGCTTATGGCGATTCTTGTGGGGTGAATTATCGCGGCTGGTTTTATGCTGTTTTTTTCGGCCGCGGACCTGCAGCTTTTTTCTATCCCCTCTTTGCTAAAATCGCTTAGTTTTTCCAGTTCTGATTTAAATTCCGCGAGCGCCTTTTTTGCCTTTTCGTCTTTCAGGTATTTATCCATTTTTTTTTGCGCGTCGCTATCAACAGGAAAATCGTCCGTGAAAAATCCCCGCGTAAGGACGGCGAATTCGCTAAGGGTGCGAAACCTCGTCTTGTACAGCTCCACGACTTTTTCAAGATAGGCCATCTCTTCTCCGGCCAATTTATTATTTTCCAATTTAAGTAAAGAGGCGAGATGCGCGGTTTTTTCCTTTTTTATATACTCCGAATTAATCCATTTCAATTTATCTATGCCGAACCTCGCCTGTACGTTGCCGAGATCCTTTATGTCAAAGATTTTCGCGGCCTCATCGAGCCCTATAATTTCCCTGTTTTCTCCCGGGGACCACCCCAGGAGTAAAAGATAGTTTGAAAGCGCTTCCGGCAAAAATCCTTCCTTTCTATATTCACATACCGCCACAGCGCCGTGGCGCTTGGAGAGTTTTGAGCCGTCTTTTCCCATCATGAGAGGCATGTGAGCGAACTCCGGCTTTTTAAATCCAAGCGCTTCGTAAAAAAGAAGCTGTTTCGGTGTGTTTGAGAGGTGGTCATCCCCCCTTATTATGTGTGTTATCCCCATTTCATTGTCATCTATTACACAGGCGAAGTTATACGCCGGAAAACCGTCTGATTTTATCAAAACCTGATCTTTTATGTCATCTGTGTTAAATTCTATTCCGCCGTGAATTATGTCATTCACCTTTATAACACGGGATTTACTGACCCTGTATATGATAGCTTCACCTTCCCTGTAAGCGAGCCCTTTATCAAGAAGCTTGACAGCGTAATCTTTATAAGAGGAAATCCGTTTCGACTGGTAAGCCGGCTCGTCGTCCCAGTCGATACCGAGCCACTTCAGGTCTTCGAGTATTTCCTCCAGGAACTTTTTTTCGGAACGCGCTTGATCCGTATCCTCTACACGCAGTAAAAATTTTCCGCCTGTATGACGGGCATAAAGCCAGTTAAAAAGAGCGGTTCTCGCGCTGCCCAGGTGAAGAAAACCCGTGGGGCTCGGAGCGAAACGGACGCGAATGTTTTCTTTCATGCTTAGTTTCTCCAGACACTTACGTGTGTGGTATCACTCGTGGTTCGTGTAATTCCCCATGCGTAAGCATGGGGTATCATTCTACCAGATTATATCCTAGTTTTATCGCTTCCTTATTGATAGAAACCAATTCTTTCTTCGAGGGCAATACCGCGCTCAATTCATCCAGTGCGTTTTTCAACGAAAATATTTTTTTAAGCCGGATGAAAGCGCCCGCGGCTATCATGTTAGCGACTTTTATATTTCCAAGTTCCGAGGCAAGCTTTGTCAACGGAAAAGCCGCTATCTTCACCGCCCTTTTCTCCACAATCTTTTCGGCCATCGAGGTATTAATTATTAAAAGCCCCTTTTTTTCCACCCTGTCCATGAATTTTAACATGGATGGCTTATTCATCACGATACAGGTGGTGGGATTTGAGACTATCGGCGAAGATATTCCGCCGTCGCTTATGTGAACCATGGAATGCGCCGTGCCTCCTCTTACTTCGGCGCCGTAAGAAGGCATCCATGTCACGCGATACCCGTTTTTCATGCCCACCTGAGCCAAAAGTTTACCCAGGAGCATCACGCCCTGCCCTCCGAAACCCGCGCATATTATTTGTTCGTGCATAAAAACATCCGTTAAACCGCGGTGGCTTTTTTTTACCCTTTGATCACCCGCAAAGGGTATGCCTTTATTACTTCGTTTTCAATCCTTTTACACGCCTCTATCGGCGCGAGGCCCCAGTAGGTCGGGCACATCGCGAGAACCTCGACCATGGAAAATCCCTCGTTTCTCATCTGGACTTCGAACGCTTTTTTTATCGCCTTCTTTGTTTTTAAAACATGCGCGGGTTCGTGTATGGAAGTCCTCTCGACATACCGGGCCCCGTCAAGTATCGCTATCATTTCGGAAATTTTAAGCGGGCTGCCGTCTCTTATTTTGTTTCGCCCAAGAAGCGTGGTCTGGGTTTTTTGTTTTAATAAAGTAGTCGGCGCCATCTGGCCTCCCGTCATACCGTAAACACCGTTATTTACGAATATCACTGTCAGGTTCTCTCCCCTGTTTGCCGCATGTATTATCTCGGCAGTACCTATGGCCGCGAGATCGCCGTCGCCCTGATACGTAAAAACGATCCTGTCCGGCAAAACCCTTTTTATGCCCGTCGCCACAGCCGGCGTCCTTCCGTGCGGGGCTTCCGCGGTATCAAATGTCCAATAATCGTAAGCTATGACAGCGCAGCCAACGGGCGCTATCGCGATGGTTTTTTCTTTTATGCCAAGTTCGTCTATGACCTCACATACAACCCTGTGTAAAATTCCATGCCCGCAGCCGGGGCAATAATGGGTCGCCCCGGGCGTCATCGATTTCGGTATGCCAAATACTTTTTTTTCCATAATGTTTTTTATAGTTTAAGCCCTAAAACCTTGGCGATTATTTCTTCCTCTTCCGGGATCCCGCCGCCTGTCCTTCCGAAAAAGTGCACCCTTTCATCATCCCCTACGGCAAGCCTGACATCTTCCACCATTTGTCCGGCGCTCATTTCAACCGCTAAAAATCTTGTCTTCCCGGTATCAAGCGATTTTACCGCTTTGTAAGGAAATGGCCACAGCGTTACCGGCCGTATCAAGCCGATATTCAGTTTATTTTTCAGCCTGTCAACGCAGCTTTTCGCCACCCGGGCCATTGAGCCGTAAGCGACGATTATTATATCCGCCTTTTTTGTTTTATAGTTTTCGGACCTGGTCTCTGATTTTCGTATTGTGTTAAATTTTTTCTGGAGCTTTTTATTATGCTCCTCCAGAACGCCTTCTCCGATAAAGAAACTTCTTACTATATTCGGCTTCCTGCCCCTTGCGCCCGTTAAGGCCCATGGCTTCATTTTTTGCCCGCCACCGCGCGCTGTTCGCCCCTGTTTTATCGCGACCGGCTCCATCATCTGCCCCAGCATGCCGTCCCCGAGAATCATAACAGGCGTCCTGTATTTATCCGCTAAATCAAACGCTTCCCGCGTAAAATCAAACATCTCCTGGCAGGAAGCAGGCGCCAGGACAATAATTCTGTAATCGCCGTGTCCGCCGCCTTTAGTTGCCTGAAAATAATCCGCCTGGCTCGGCGCGATGTTCCCCAGGCCCGGGCCACCCCGCATTATATTCACGATAACCGCGGGAAGTTCGGCCCCCGCTAAATAGGAAATCCCTTCCTGTTTCAGGCTTATCCCTGGGCTGGAAGAAGTGGTTATCGCCCTTTGGCCCGCGCAAGAAGCGCCAAAAACCATGTTTATGGCGGCCAATTCGCTTTCGGCCTGTATAAAAATACCTTTTACCTCATCCATTCTTTTTGACATGTACGCTGTCAACTCGTTCTGCGGCGTAATCGGATAGCCCGCGTAAAAACGGCATCCGGCCTGAACCGCCCCTTCACCGCAAGCCTCATTACCGGTTATCAAAATATAATTTTTTTTCTTCATTTTTTCGGACAATCCATTTTCGCGCCGCTTTTTTCAATCAGCGACGGCGTCTTTTTATCGATATACCTCAATACACACCTCGGGACACATTATAGCGCACATACTGCAGCCGGTACACGCGCCTTTATTTTTTCTAACCTTATATTCCACGTAATGTATTCCTTTTTTATTTAAATCCTCGGCCTGGGTAATGAGCCCGCGCGGGCAAACCGACACGCATAGCATGCATCCCTTGCATTTGTCTTTATCGATCTTTATGTACGGCATATTTATATTCTCCGTCTGAAAACACGGCGGCTGACTATCCGAACATCTCGCGTTTTATCGTTTCGCAGATCTCGTCCGCGGTAAGATGATATTCCTTGAGAAGCTGTTCCCTTTTGCCGTGCGTTATAAAATGATCCGGGAGCCCTATTCTTTCCAATGAAATATTTTTGATATTTTCCCTTTCCAGAAATTCCAGGATCGCGCTTCCGAATCCTCCGCTAACAACGCCTTCTTCGAGAGTTACGATCTTTTTAACGCGCTTTGTTACATTTTCAATCATTTCCTTGTCGATTGGTTTTACGAATCGCGCGTTTACTACGGTTGCCTCTATGCCCCCGGAGGATAAAAGGTCGGCCGCTTTTACCGCGATTGACACCATGCTTCCCAGGGCAAAAATCGCGACGTCACGGCCTTCTCTCAAAAGCTCTGCCTTGCCTGTTTCTATGCGGTGAAAACTCGAGCCCGAAAGATGCGAAACGCCGCTTCCCTTAGGATACCTTATCGCGGCCGGTTTTCCAAGTTTTATCGCGAATTCCAGCATCGCCTTCAGTTCCAGAGCGTCTCTCGGCGCCATGAGAACAAAATTTGGGATATGCCTCAAATACGCTATATCGAATACGCCGTGATGCGTCGGGCCGTCTTCGCCCGAAAACCCCGCCCTGTCAAGGCAAAATACAACAGGCAGGCCCTGAAGGCTCACGTCGTGTATGATTTGGTCATATCCCCTTTGCAAAAATGTGGAATAAATGGCCACAACCGGTTTTAAACCTTCCCTGGCAAGCCCCGCGCTGAAAGTAACGGCGTGTTCTTCCGCTATGCCGACATCATAGAATCTTTCGGGGAATTTACGGGAAAATTCCGAAAGGCCGGTTCCATCCGGCATCGCGGCGGTTACAGCTACGATTTTCCTGTCTTTTTCGGCAAGTTCAACAATTTTTTGCGAAAAAGCTTCTGTAAAACTCTCGGGCTTTTTCATGCCGGAAAACCTGCCTGTGTTTTTTTCGAACGGCCCGGGCCCGTGATAAAGGCTCGGTTTTTTTTCCGCGAATCCGTATCCCTTGCCTTTTTTTGTAAGCACATGCACGATTATCGGTTCCCGCAGGCGCGTAAAGGCCCTGAACCTGGATATTAATTCTTTTATATTGTGCCCGTCGATTGGGCCGAAATACCTTAATCCGAATCCTTCAAAAAACATCCCGGGTAAAAATAAATTTTTAAGTGTTTCTTCGAGCCGCTTTGCCGCTTTAAATGCCTTGAACCCGAAAAACGGGATCCTCTTCACAAGAATCTGCATACGGCGCCTCGCCCTGTTATAAGCGGGGTTTGATATGATTTTATTCAGATACCGGCTTAAACCGCCGACACTTTTTGAAATAGAAAGCTCGTTATCATTCAAGATGATCATGACATCTTTCTTAAGATGTCCCGCGTGATTAAGGGCCTCCAATGCCATTCCATTGGCAAGCGAGGCGTCTCCTATGACAGCTATTACCTTACCTGTTTTGTTTTTCAGGTCACGGGCGCACGCGAGCCCAAGGGCCGCGGACACGGATGTAGCGCTATGCCCGCAGGTAAATATGTCATATTTGCTTTCGGCGCGCGATGGAAAACCGCTTATACCCCCGAGTTGTCTTAGGGTTTCAAAGGTGTCTTTTCTGCCTGTTAAAATTTTATGGGAATAGGCCTGATGGCCCACGTCCCAGATAATCTTATCCCTTGGCATGTCATAACAGTAATGCAGCGCGATAGCGAGCTCCACAGCCCCAAGGCTCGAAGCGAGGTGCCCACCTGTTTTTGAAACAATATTTATTATCAACTCCCTCATTTCCCCCGCAAGGACAGGTAAATCTGTTACCGGAATTTTCTTGAGATCCTGGGGCGAATTGATTTTATCAATAAATTTTCGCATATACTTTATCCGCGATATAGCGTAACACCTCGGTTTTTTTTCCGAGGCCTTTGATCGTTTTTTTCGCTTTTGAAATAAAAAATTTTACCCTGGCCCGCATCATATCCAGTGCCCGGCCGGAAACACGGCAATCTTTGATATCATCGGCGATTTGAAAAGCGCGGCCCAGGTTTTTTCCGTATTCGCGCATCCTTTTTACGTTTTCTTTTTTACTCCCGGCCAGGGCCGCCCCCAGCTCACAGGATACTGCCATTATGGCGGCTGTTTTCATCGTGTCAATTTTGTTTTTACGGGCCCTGGCGGGCCGTGTGAGATCTCCGCAGGCAAGCTCAAGCGCCTGCCCGCCTATCATGCCGCGGGATCCTATCGCGCCCGATAAAAGGGCCGCCGCTTTCGGGGACCATTTTTTGTTTGTTTCCGATATTATCCCGAAAGCGAGATTCAAAAGGGCGTCGCCCGCGAGTATCGCGAGGGCTTCGCCGAATTTCTTATGGCACGCCGGTTTCCCCCTTCTAATGTCGTCGTTATCCATCGCCGGCAGGTCATCGTGGATAAGAGAAAAATTGTGGACGAGTTCGATCGCGCAGGCGAATGGCACTGTCGATTTTATGTTGCCTCCGAGCGCCCTGGCGGATTCTATCAATAATACGGGCCTTAATCTTTTGCCGCCGCTTAAAACGGCATACCGCATTGCCCTCGAAAGAATTGCCGGTGCCTTGTTTTTGCCTAACTGCCTTTTTAACGCTCTATTTACGAGCGCGCGATCGCCTTTGATAAGCGCTTCGCTTTTACTGCCTTTTCCTTTTCGCACCCTCGCCCTCAAAAGGTTCTATTTTAATCTTTCCCTCTTTTGTTTTTACCAGTATTTCTATTTTTTTTCGCGCCTCGGCGAGTTTTTTCTGGCAAAGCCGGATAAGCTTCACCCCTTCTTCGTATTTCGCCAGAGAAGCGTCCAGCGATAGCCCCCCGCCTTCAAGATCGCTTACGGCTGTTTCCAGTTTTTTCAGCGCTTCTTCGAATTTTACCTCTGCCATGCTTCCTCCTCAACCCTGCTGAATATTTCTCCTTTATCCAATTTTGTTTTGATAAGGTCGCCCTTTTTCAGCATTTCAGCATCTTTTACGATTGTCCCGTCTTTTTCTTTCATTGTAATGCTGTAGCCGCGTTTAAGAATCGCCAACGGGCTTAACGCCTCTATCTTTCCGATAAGTGTATTCAAAAGTTCTTTCTTGAATTTCAAGATATAATCGCCGCGGAGGGCGAGTTTCTCCGCCAGGTCGTCGAGTTCCTGTTGATACTGAAATACGGCATTAAAGGGTTCCTTAAAGACGTATCTTTGTTCCAGTCCCTCTATTTTTTCGGATAAAAATTCAAGTTTTGAGGCAAGCGTGCTTTTCATGCGTTCTGAATACCCCTTCAAGGCCGCGAGAAGGTCCTCTTTTTTGGGGATAACGAGCTCCGCGGCGGCTGAGGGCGTGGGCGCCCTGAAATCACTCACGAAATCGCTTATTGTGTAATCTACCTCGTGTCCGACGGCGCTTATTACCGGCGCTTTTGAGCGGCAAATAGCCCTCGCGACTATTTCCTCGTTGAAAGGCCAGAGGTCCTCCAGGCTTCCCCCGCCGCGGCCAAGTATGACAACGTCCACGTTCTTCAGCTTGTTAAAAAGATCCAACGCCGCCTCTATTTCGTTTTTGGCCATATCGCCCTGGACCCTTACCGGATTCAGAATAATTTCTATATTTGAAAATCTCCGATTTACTATGTTTAGTATATCCCTTATAGCCGCCCCCGTGGGAGAGGTAATAACGCCAACGCGCCGCGGCAAATACGGAATTGGCCTTTTTCTCGCTTCGTCAAACAGGCCTTCTTTTCGTAATTTTTCCTTCAGTTGCTCGAAAGCGATCCCGAGCGCGCCGGCTCCTTTTGGTTCGATTTTATGTACATAAAGCTGATACTGGCCTCTTTTGTCGTAAACACTTATTTTCCCGAAACACAAAACATGCATGCCATTTTTTATCTCGAACTTAAGTTTAATGTTGGTTCCTCTGAATAAAACCGAAGAGAGGGTGCTGGCTTTATCCCTTATGCTGAAATACATGTGCCCGGAGGTGTGATTTATGAAGTTCGCCACCTCGCCTTCAACCCACACGGTTCCGAAATTATCCTCGAGAATAGCGCGGATATCGCGGGTAATCTCGCTTACCGTATAAACGTGTTTTGTTTTTAATTTTTCCATTTTTTCCGCACGCGGGTTATGGCGCTTGCTTTTCCTGTTTTTCCGTCAAAATCCACCAACACGGCATTCATCCATATGTCGCGCTCAGCCATCTCGAACCTCACCGGCATTTGCGTAAGAAAGCGCGTAAGAATCTGTTCCTTTTTTCTTCCTATCACGGAATCAAATGGCCCTGTCATGCCTGTATCCGTTATAAAGGCGGTGCCCTCGGGAAGAATTTTTTCATCCGCTGTCTGGACGTGCGTATGCGTTCCCATTACGGCCGTAACAAGGCCGTCGAGATACCAGCCCAGGGCGATTTTCTCGCTTGTCGCTTCGGCATGCATATCAACAAATATATTGGGCGTGATCTTTCTTATTTTTTCAATTTCCGCGCGGGACGTCCTGAAAGGGCATTCCACCGCCTGCATAAACGTGCGGCCGAGAAGGTTTAAAACTCCGATTTTCACGCCTCCGGGCGTTTCTATAATCGTGGAACCGGAGCCGGGCGTCTCCCGGGGGTAATTCAGCGGCCTTAATACCCTGCTGTCATCCAAGAGGATTTCCGTTACCTCTTTTCTTTTCCATATGTGGTCACCGCTCGTAATAACGTCTACGCCATAGCCCTCCAGTTCCCGGGCTATAGCGGGAGTAATCCCACTGCCACCGGCGGCGTTTTCGGCGTTCGCGATAACACAGTCTACCTTATCTTTCCTGACGATTCCGGGAACAAGATTTTTTATGGCTCCTCTTCCCGGGCTTCCTACTATATCGCCGATAAAAAGTACTCTCATTAATGTTTTCCTTATAATCGCGGGTTTTGCCTTTTTGTAGTGAATAATTTTATTTCGCGTACTCAATCGCCCGCGTTTCCCGTATCACCGTTACCTTGATCTGGCCCGGATACTCAAGCCCTTCCTCGATTTTCTTCCTTATGTCCCTCGCCAAAACGGATGCCTGCGCGTCATCAAGGGCCTCCGGTTTTACCATGATGCGCACTTCCCTGCCGGCCTGAATGGCGTACGATTTTTCAACCCCTTTGAATGAATTCGCGATTCCTTCCAGGTTTTCAAGGCGTTTTATGTAGGTTTCAAGAGTTTCTCTTCTCGCGCCGGGCCTTGTGGCGCTTACGGCATCCGCGGCCTGGACCAGAACAGCCAGAAGCGTCCTTGCCTCGATATCCCGGTGGTGAGCCTCGATAGCGTGAATAATCCCGTCGGATTCGCCGAATTTTCTCGCTATGTCAGAACCGATTTTCGCGTGAGTACCTTCAACCTCGTGGCTGACGGCTTTTCCAATATCATGCAATAAACCTATTCGTTTTGCAAGCTTAAAATCAAGCTTCAATTCGCCGGCCATGACCCCCATGATATAGGCGACTTCTTTCGAATGTTGAAGAACATTCTGGCCATAACTTGTCCTGTATTTTAACCTGCCCAGGAGCTTAATAAGCTCCGGATGTATGCCATGCAGGCCCACGTCAAAAATGGCCTTTTCGCCTTCTTCTCTTATGGAGGCGTCCATTTCCTTCTTCGCCTTCGCGACAACTTCCTCTATACGCGCGGGATGGATTCTGCCGTCCTCTATAAGCTTCTCCAGCGCCATTCTCGCTATTTGCCTCCTTACCATGTCAAATCCCGAAAGAATCACGGCTTCAGGGGTATCGTCGATAATTACGTCGATGCCTGTCGCCATCTCGAGCGCGCGGATATTCCTGCCTTCCCTGCCGATAATTCTTCCCTTCATCTCATCGGTAGGCAAATGGACAACACTGATGGTTGTTTCCACAGTATGGTCCGCCGCGCACTTCTGGATAGCCAGCCCCACTATCTTACGCGCTTCCTTGTCGGCCTTCACCCTGGTTTCTTCTTCTATCCTTTTAACCGTATAGGCGGCTTCCTGCTTGACGTCGTTTTCGAGCCTTTTCATCAATATACGCTTGGCCTCATCCACGGTCATGCCGGAAACTTCCTGTAGCCGCTCTTTTTCCTCCTGTAAAAGACGCGAGAGGTCCTGATCCTTTTTATTTATCTCTTTTTCCTTTGAGCGCAGGTGAGCGCCCCTGGATTCCATATCTTTTTCTTTCTTTTCCAGCAGATCAATCCTTCTGTCAAGGCTTTCCTCGCGCTGGGTAAGCCTTCTCTCAAAACCGCCTATTTCCCTGCGCCTCTCTTTTGATTCTTTTTCGAAGTCGGCCCTCATCTTCAACAAGAGATCTTTAGCCTCGAGCTGGGCCTCCCTCCTTCTGGATTCGGCTTCGTTTTTCGCGGTTTCGACAATGGCTTTCGCCCTTTCCTCGGCGAGTTTTACTTTCATCCGGGCCGTGTATTTACGCAGCACAAATCCGATTATAAAAAAGAAAAGGGCGCCTAAAATGCCGAATCCGGCGAAAATAATAGTCATCTTATCCATATTGAATTACCTCCTTTAATCAGATCCGAGTTGCCGTTATGAACAACCGGATTGAATTCTTGACATTTTTCACATGAAAATTCGCGGAATCAATCCGGCTTTACAAGTTCGTTAATCAGTGATAATCTTAGAGACGGGAATATCGTGCGAGTCTTTCGGTAGGTCTTTTACTATCTGGAAATCGAAAGCCAGCCCTATTATTATTTTCCCGGGGGACAGCTTTTTCAAAAATCTGTCATAATAGCCCTTGCCCCTGCCGAGGCGGCCATTTTGCGTATCAAACGCGACCCCCGGAACAACCACAAGGCCTATCCTGCCGATATCTGCCTCCGGAATTTCTTTCCGTGGCTCGTAAATACCGTAGGACCCTTTTTCCAAATCCGTATGTCGATCTCTTATTTCTTTCGCAACAAACGTTTTTTGACTCGCGCATCGCGGCAATGCCACTTTCTTTCCCGTTCTCAATGCCTCATCTATCATCCGTGTGGTATTTACTTCATTTTGTTTCGAGGCATAAAACATTATTAATTCGGCTTTTTTGAATTCAGGCAGGGAAAAAAGCTTTTTCTTTATTACAGCGCTTTTTCTTAAGGCCTCTTCGCCCGCCTGGCTATTTAATTTTTCCAGTATCTCCTTTCTGACCTGTTTCTTTGTTTTTATCATTTAAATTATACACCAGACACGGTGTTTTTTCCAGCAGTTTTTACAACACTGTATTAGCGCGAATTTCCGTATATATCGTGTAAAAATCTTACCCTATTTTAACAGTTCTTTAATATCCCGGACGAAAACCTCTTTTGGCCTTAAACCTATGTATCTTCCGGCAATATTAAAATCCCTGTTTATTATAACCGTTACCGGTATCCCGGGCATAGGGCCGTAAAGCCGGCTCACCGCGCCATTATCCATTGCTATGGTAAAATCGAGATTTTTCGCGCTGGCGAATTCTTTTATTCTCTGAGCGTTTTCCCTGCCGACGTTTACGGCTATTATCTTGACTCTATCCGGGTATTCTTTTTGTATTGTATCAAAGTCCGGCATTTCCATGCTGCACGGACGGCACCATGTGGCGAAAAAATTCAGCACTATCACCTTGCCGGAATAATCCGACAACCTGAAACTATTGCCTTTCATATCTCTTAACTCAAAATCCATCGCTCTCTCGGATCCGGCTATTTCGGCCCGGCTATTTCCGCAGCCGGCCGCGGCCATCGCCAGGAATACCGCCGCCAAAAAAACAGTTATTCTCTTCATTATATACCCCTCCCTGCCATGAGCAAAATTCCGAAAATTATCAAAACAATTCCTGTGGCAATTTTGATCCACCGGATGTATTTTCCGATTTTTTTAACATACGACAGAATTGTATTGACTAAAATCGCCGATAGAAAAAAAGGTATTCCCATTCCTATTGAAAAAGCGCCGAGAAGTTTTATCCCGGTTTCCGCGCTTTTCGCGTTTGAAGCGTAAATAAGTATTGAGCCGAGAATCGGCCCTATACACGGCGTCCACGCCGCCGCAAATACCGCCCCCAGGGTGATTGAGCCTAAAAATGAAATACTTTTTTTCTTGTAAGAAATTTTTTTTTCACCCGATAGGGCCGGAATTTTTATGATGTCCATGATTACAAGGGCGAAAAACATGATTAACACGGCCCCCGCTTTTTTCATTATTTCCCGATATTGAAAAAGCAGTTTCCCGAGAAGCGTTACGCTCGCGCCCAAAAGCACGAAAACAATCGAAAAACCCAGTATGAAGAAAATGGCGTGAGAAACGGTCGCGATCCTGGTTTTCCGTTGTACGGAGAGGGGCGCTTCTTCTGATATTTCATGAAAAGATAC
>CAYTQI010000036.1:0-14755 GCA_964440235.1 uncultured Planctomycetia bacterium | reverse complement strand
GTTCGTGACCCAAGAGACGTGGTGGTGTCTTGCTACTTCCAAGAAAAGAAGCGAAAAAAGTTTCGGTATTTTTCCCGAAATAAAGACCTTCAAAAGAAGCAAATACAAAAAACAGGACCCAGCTTGTTATGACTATGTAATACGAATACAGGAAGAAAGGCCCAATCACCCCCCAGGCGCCTATATCTCTTCCGAACGGAAATTTTATTTTATCAAAAGCCCCAAGCGGATCACGCCTGGTATAGCGGCCAAGCACCCATTCACACATCATCGCGAAAATCGCTATCCCAAAAAGGAGAATTACGTAAGGAATGAGGAATGTAGCGCCGCCGTATTTACCACAAAGGTATGGAAATCTCCATATGTTGCCCAGGCCGATAGCGGTTCCTATCATAGCCGCTATCATGCCCCAGTGCGATTTCCAGGTTTCGCGTTGTTTTGTCATAATTTTAAAAATGCACCGACTGTGTTCGCAAACTCTTGGAATTTAAAGGATTAGGTCAAAGTGAAACGTCCCCTTTTTTAAGTCTCTTTTCGGCAATTTTAAGAGCCGTTTTCAGCGCGGATTCGCTATTAGGAAACATGCTGAGTTTTGGAATATAGGCGCTTACACCGAGCGATTCCGAGCCTTCGATTGATTTTTTATCCGGAAAAGCGGTAAACATGATAACCGGTATATCATTATTGATTTTCCGTATTTCTCTAAGCGTAACGACACCGTCCATCTCCGGCATCATGTAATCCAAAATTATGACATCCGGGTGTCTGGATTTCATCACATCAATGGCTTCCTCACCGCTTAAGGCCGAGATTAAATCATAGCCCCACCCCCTTATACGCCTGCTCATAATCATTATAAGGTCTTTTTCGTCATCAACTAATAAAATTTTCATCTTACCCATGCGCTCACCTCCGGTTTAATCCTCCGAAATAAGATATTTAATTTTCGCTATCAGAGTATTATATTCCTTAACAAACTTCGCGAGATTTGATTCCGCCCGTATGTAATTCCTGTGCGCGTCTATAACATCCCATTCACTGCCTTCACCCCGGTCATAAAGAACCAGTACCATGTTCACACCGCTCCTGGCATCGTTTGCGAGGGATTTCTGGCTCGCCAGCAACGGTTTTGTTTTTTCCAGTTCGCGGACCGCGTCCTCCAGTTCCCAGAAAACATCTTTTCTCGCGGCAGCCTCGGCTGCAACAAGTTTTGAGTATTCGGATCGCGACTGATTAATGAGGGAAGGCGTTTTAAATCCATCGAAAAGCGGCACTGTGATGTTTATCATGAATGACCAGTCATAAAAATAATGCGACATAAGGTCAAACTTATCCGAGCTTTTATACCAGGCGCTCCTAAGGCTGGCCCTGAGGCCCGTTTTTGAAATCGCGGCGGCAATATCGGTTTTCCCTATTGTTTTCGCCAGCTTGGCGACTTTTATCCGGCGATTTTTTATTTCCGCCGCCGGGAGCAAGCTCTCCAGGGACAAATCATTCCCGACGGTTTCTGTCTCGGGATACTCCATGTTGTCTAACGGGGAAATATCTCGAATTTCGTCCAGCATAAGCAGTTTCTGCAATTTTGACTTATGCAGTATTTTTTCCTTTTCCGCTTTAATTAAATCCGCGTTCATGATTTCCGCTTCGATTTTCGCCCTTAAAACCGCGTATTTTGTAGTATCCCCGAGCTTGCTTTTCCTCGTAAGTTTAGAAGTGTAGGCCTCCATTCTTCTTTTGGATTCGCTGTAAAGCGAAATAAGCTCTTCGGCGAGCAGCAGATCGTAATAAACTTTTTTGACCTCAAAAATAAGTTTATCATGCATCTCCAGGTAGGACTCTCTTGCCCTGTCGACGGCAATGCGGGCGCTTTTATATCTGTAAAATCTCTCCCCGCCTTTAAAGAGCTCTTCTTTTAGATAGAGCCCGGCGGTACTTTCCGCGTATAAAAAAACGTCGTTAGCGATACGTCGGGCCTCGGGACTGCTCGTGGTAACGTACCGGTAATTGAGGTATACCTCGGGCAGAAAATCGGCGAATTGTTCTAAAAGATAACCCTCGGTTTTTTTTATTTCTTCCCCCGCCTTGATTAAATCCTGGTTATTCAAAAGCGCGATTTCTACGCAATCCTCGAGTGTTAACCCCAGCGGAACCTCTTCGGCGGATAAATTCAGCGCGCAACACAGGAAAAGAATTAAACTCGCTGCAAATATTCTCATCGGTATTCCGGCATATTTCCCCATATTTTTTTAGGGAAAAATCCGTCCTTCATGAAATCGGACCTTGTAAATTCAAGAAAATACGCAAGTATCCTCGCCGAACGCAGAAAAAGGCTGTACAAAAAAAACAAAGGTACGTATAAAATAAAAATCGCGTCACGATAGGGCCGCTCCGACAGAAGCGCCACTATAATAAATTGCCCCATGTTCATGGCCATATAAAAAAGATAAGTTATCGTCAATATAAAAAGAAAAAGCTGAGGAACAAAAACAAGTATAAAAACCACGTACACCGGAAAAGCGAAGAGAAGAACCAGGTTAAATAGTATGTCCTCTATCCCGGCTAAAAAGTCCTGCCATTTAAAAGCGTAAAAATCGAACATGTCGCGGTGTTTTCTCAAGTTCAGCCTTATGTAACAGCGATCCCACCGGACCCGTTGTGAAAAAAGACGCACCCAGGTTTCGGGAACGTCCGTCATCGCGATTGCCTTCGGCGCAAAAGCAACCTTGAACCCAAGTTTTCGCACTTTTAGCGTTAAATCCAAATCCTCTCCGTATTCGGGATCAGCGCCTTTTATGTCTGTCAAAATCTCTTTCCTGAAAGCGCCGAAAGCGCCTGAGGCTATCTGAAGTCTGTCCACAAGCGCGAGCCATCGCCTGCCCACCGCTATCGTCATGCCATATTCCGCCGCCTGCAATCTCGTCGCAAGGGTTTTTCTATCATTGCGCACCTTTATATTGCCGCTTACCGCCCCGACGCGGGGATCCTTGAAATATTTTACCGCTTCCGCTATGGCATCCCTGTCAACAGCTATATCACCGTCCAAATGAATAATGATCTCACCCGAGGAAAACTTGAACGCGTAATTAAGCGCCGCGGGCTTGCCGCTGCGCACTTTCATACGTACATATGTGATCAGCCCTTTGTCCACGTACCGCTTGCAAAGCCGGGGCGTTTCATCTTCCGAACAATCGTCCGATACGATAACCTGAAAATTCGGATAACTGTTCTCCAGTATTGTGTCAAGCGTGGATTTCAGCCTTTCACCCTCGTTGCGCGCCGGAACTATCACGCTGACCTTCGGAAGATACGGCGCGACTTCCCCGCCGGAGGTTTCTTTTTCAAACAGGCTTAAAATGAAAACGGCCGTATTTGTGATATAGTAACGCGCTGTATCGAATAGAAGAGCCGGGGCAAAAAGAAAAAATACCATCACCGGAGAACGTTCAGCCACATCATTCAAACAGGCTTGCAAGTAATCGAAAAATTCGGTAAATATATCGAATATCATCTTTTATGTATCTTGCACTTGACCGTCATTCCGAATTTTAAAAGATTCGGCGGTATATTTTTATCGGTTAATGATATTCTCGCGGTAAAAACCCTTTTAGGGGAAAAATGGTACCTCGAAAACATCTTTGGCATGGTTTCGACTTCAGCGGAAACAGAATCTATTTTGCCTTCTATTTTTTTTCGCGGGGAAATCGTATAAACGTCGGCTTTTTTTCCTATTGAAACCATGTTTATATACCGCTCCGGAACAAATGTCTCTACCCAATATTTCCCAACCGGCAGGACGCCATAGATTACATCACCCTTTTTCACGAAATCCCCTACTTTCCTGTTTTCACTTACTATTAATTCCTCATCTGCGGATCTCATCTCAACATAGTCAACTTTGCCTTCTTTTTCCGATTTAATTACGGCAAGGAGGCTTCCATTCTTCACCCTGTGCCCCTTCTCGGAGGGGAGTTCCACAATTTCCCCGTCAACATCCGAGCGAATTTTCAAAAATTCCACCCCTGCCATCTCCAGTTCCAGCTGGCCCATGATAATGCCATTCGTGTATATTGCGTTGTAAGTGAGCGCTTTCCAGGCAAGGACCGGCAAAAACATGATGAGGATAAATATAAAAATCTTGACGGATTTAGGCAGGCCCTTTTTGCTTGTCCGCCTGTCGAGCTGGTTCTTTGTCGGTTGAAACGACTCGATTTTTCTCAATCGCATCCCGCGCCCCTCTCTTCCTTAATAATGTAAACTTACGGTTTTAATAGCGCCTCAACAAGCCCGTCTTCAGTAGCGGCGTCTTCCGGATAAGAAACCGCGCTTATGTTTACACGCAGGTTCTCTTTTGTCAAATTCGTGATTTTTTTTCTAAGATGATTCGCCAGCGCCTGCGCTTTTTTTCCGTCCGCTTCGGGCAGGAGAGTAATAAAAGCGTTTTTATCGTAACGCGCCGGGGTATCGACATCCCAGAGATTTTCCCTAAGTATCGCGGCGATCCGTTTGAGAATTGACCTGAGGCGCGTAATGCCGAGGTCCTCTGCCAATTTATCGAAATCCATGATACGCACGAGAATAAGCGAAAAAGAGCGTTTAAATTTTTTTGCGCGCTCCATTTCATCCGAGAACTGTTTCTTAAAATATCTCAGGTTATACAAATCCACATCCTCATCGATAAGCACCGTTTCCAAATTAACCTCGGAAAATCTGTGCGATTCGGCCGCTTCCCTACCCCTCTCGTTTAGAACATAAGAAAAGATATCCTGTCTTACGGCGTCATCGACCGCGAATTGTTTTTTGCAGTTTCTGCACTGGCACCATACATCGGGCTCGGTAAATTTTTCTTTCGTATCATGGCATATATAACTCTGTCCGGGCTTATCGTAATCTATGCCAACCTGTCGAAGTTCGGCGGCGCATTTAGGGCAAACGTAGCGAATGCCCTGCTGAAATTCCGCTTCGGTGCCCACGTAACCGCACCTGAAGTGGTGTATCATTTCCGCGATTGAAATATTCGCGCTGTGATTCGACGGACAGGTTTCACGGATATTGATGTCATGATGGCCGCAGTGAGGGCACAGTAAAACCTTGTCAAAAAATTCCCTGTCAAAACACCCCTTTTCCGTAATAAAAGATATATCCCTGAGCTCTGAACCGTCTTTTGTCCCGAAAAAAGCCGCCGCGTAAGGCCAGAAATACCCGCCGGGAGTAGACAGGCGGTATTCCGGGATAAGTTTAGAAATATTCTCTTTTATCATTTTTTCCAAAAATTCTATTCTTTTGCGCTCACCGGCGGAAAGCGGTACTGCCGAAAGAACCGGGCCCTTTTTAACCCTTCTTAATACCGCCTCAATTCTCGCTATAAGTTCGTTTCCATCATAAGGTTTCGTTATGTAATCCTCAATACCGTTTTTAAGCGCTTTGATCTTGTCTTTAGTGGACGTTCTGGCCGTAAACATTATTATCGGAACCAGGGCGGTCCCGGGATCCTTACGTAATTCATTCGCGACCGCGTACCCGTCCATTCCCGGCATCATTATATCCAGAAGAATAAGGTCCGGCAGAGATTTTCTTACTTCATCTAAAGCCGCCTTCCCGCTTGAAGCCGCCGAAACATAAAAACCCGCTTTTTCAAGCCGCGCGCTTACAACTTTTGTTACGTCAATTTCATCATCTACCACCAAAATATTAGCTTTCGGCATTTTTTCACCCTATGAGATTTTTTACTTTTTTTAATAAATTTTCCGAATCAAACGGTTTTATGATATAGTCGTCCGCCATGTATTCAGAAACCTTATCCTTTATGGTGGCACCGGAACTGGCCGTAAGGAAAATAACGGGTATGCCACTAAATTCCTCATCCGATTTTATCCTTCTGCAAACCTCATATCCGTCCATTACGGGCATGCGGATATCGAGAAGGATCAAATCCGGCCTTTCTTTTTTTATTGACTCAATTCCTTCGCGGCCGTCGGAAGCCATGTTGACTTTATAACCGGCGGATTTTAACCTGAAATCAACAATTTTAATAACATCCGGTTCGTCATCAATGATCAGAATCTTTTTTTTCATACCGCTCACACTATTCCTTCTTCAACGGCAAAGCCGCCTTTCGTTAACGGGTAGGACAAAGCTGAAAGTCGCCCCCTGGCCCAACCCGGACTCCGCCCAGATCTTTCCGTTATGCCGCCTGATTATTTCTTTCGAAATTACGAGTCCGAGGCCCGTTCCGCCTGTTTTTCTCTGCTTTCCTTTCTCAAGTTGCTCGAATCTCTGAAAAAGGCGCGGCAGATCTTCTTTTTTAATACCGCGCCCGGTATCTTTTATCGAAACGAGTACCGCGTTATTCTTTGGGTCACAGCTTGTCGTAATTACAATACCGCCTTTATCGGTGAATTTAATAGCGTTATTGATAAGATTGGTAAGCACCTGGATAATACCGTCCCTGTCAAAGTTTATTTTAGGTATTTTTTTATCGAGCATGACAGTTAATTTCAGTTTTTTATCTTTTGCGGCCAGCTCCATTGATTTTTCGGTTTCCGCGACAACCTCGTTTATATCGCCCGGAATCATATTAAACTTTATTTTGCCGGATTCCAGTTTCTGGAAATCGAGAACATCGTTTATCAGTCTGGCGAGGCGGTCAACATTCCTCTTCGCTGTATCCAGGAAATCTTTTTGTTCCGAATTAATTTTTCCGGCTGTTCCGTCCAAAACTATGTTAATGCCTTCTTTGATAGCCGTCAAAGGCGTCCTTAGCTCATGGGAGACCATGGAAGTAAATTCCGATTTTACCTCTAAAGCGTTCTCCAGGTGTTTCTTTGCTTCCCGCAGGTCTTTCATTACATTTATCGCCGCATCGTTAGAAGCCTTTAATTCTTTTGTCCGTTCCAGGACCTTCTCTTCCAGTGACCGCGACAGCTTTTCAAGATTGTTTTTGGCGCTCTCAAGAGAGGTTTGCTTATCTTTAAGGCTCAAGATCATCCTTCCGAAAGAGGAGGCCATTTCTTCAAGTTCGTCTCCCGTTTTAATCTTAAATTTATAATCCCAGTTTCCCTCGGTGATTTGTTTCGTGGCCGCGCTTAATTTTTTCAGAGGCGCCGTAAAAAATCTGCCCGCTAAAAGGCCTATTACGATGTTTATCATGACCACGATTCCCGTAACCACCATAAGCTGGAAAAACAAATTGCTCAAGGGTCCAAATACCTCATCCATATCCTGGTCCACAAAAACTATCCAGCTTATCTGGTTACCCGCAAGCATCGGATTCATGACTTTGGCATAAGCGACAAAAATATTCCCACTGTGAATATGTGGGCTTTTGATTATTCCCCATTGGCGATTGTTACCGTAAAATTTTTTAAGAACTTCTTTATCTGCGAATCTCCTTGATAGGGGCTTGATGTTCCTGTGAACCAAAATATCACCCTGGGCGTTGATTAAAGCAGCGTGCCCTGTCTTACCTATCTTAAAGTCCCTTAAATGGCTCGCGAATCTTTCTACATCCTCTACGCATTTACACACGCCTATTACTTCGCCGGATCTTTTTCTCATCGGAATAGCGATAGGCAAAACCCATTTGCCGGTTGATTCATCAAACTCTATCTTCTCTACGCAAACCTTGCCTTTACCCCCGTCAAAAGCGCATTGCCACCATTCCTCGTCCGCCTGATAAAAATCGCTCGTTTTACCCGAGGACGCCATTAAAGAACCTTTTGCATCGGTAATAAAAATCTCCACTATATTGCTGTCGGTATTTACCAAATCTCTGAGCCTTTTACTAAGAGGCTTCTCTAAAATTTCTTTAACGGTCGGGTTATCGCGAGAGTTTTCCTTCCATTTTTTGTCCATATCCGAAAAATAATTTTCGGAGGATTCGGCATTCATTTTTTCATACTTTAAATTATATTTTTCCAGATTCTCCGTCCAGAACAGGCTCGCTGCCATACCCTCAACATCATTCACTTCTTCGGTAATAATCCTATCTATGGAATTGGCGAATAAAGTAACGATTTTTACGTAATTTTGCCCGATCGTGTTGCGCAATAACCTGAATCCGAGAAAATAACCCGACCCCAACCCCACGGCGGCTGCGATCATAGCGGACAGGGAAATAATCACTGCTGCCTTAAACGCAATGCTTCTTTTAAACAAAGTCCCTATACTACGCATTTTCCACCTGGCTCTGCTTCTTTTTCTTTTACGCATATATTCAGTTCTTTCATCCCAAATTCCCTTCCTGCCGCGTTTTCATGCGCGTGGATATCCGAGAATAAACCGGATGGTATCATTTACGTTTATCGTTTAAAATTTTTTTTACCGCTAAAACCAGCGTTTTAGAATCAAACGGCTTCAGTACGAAATCTACCACATCAAACGCGATTTCTCCTTTTTTCGCTATTATTTCAGGCGGCTGGGCCGTATAAACGATTATTGGTATATGTTTGTGTTCGGCGCTGGCTTTCAGGGTCTTATAAGCCCGGATGCCGTCCATCTTAGGCATTACAAGATCCATTATTATGAGCGAGGGCCGCTTTTCTTTGACAATTTTAAGGGCCTCCCTGCCATCTTTGGCGGTAACGCACTTGAAACCGCTATACTCAAACCTTACCTTCAAAAGATCCCGCAAGTCCTTCTCATCATCCACGACAAGGATAGTGTCCATTATCACCTCCCTATCTTAATTATATAGTAGCAAGTATACACTGTAAATAGCAATTTGCCAAGTCTCAGGCAAGAATTATACAAAGCGATATCGGCAAGCGGATATCATCCCTCTCGCCGGATACCACTTTGTACAGTTTAACTTTAAAGGAACCCGTTAATTAATACTTAACCCTAATCAGCGTAAGACCTTTGGCGGGTGCGGTGGGCCCTGCTTTCGCGCGGTTTCTCGAGGAGAGTATCTCTCGCATGCTTCCTTCGGGAAAATATTCCCTTCCGATCTCTATTAGAGTACCGGCAATATTGCGGACCATGTTATACAGAAAACCGTTTGCCTCTATATCCATATAGATGAGGTTTTTTTCTTTTCTAAAGGTTATTTCTTTTATTGTCCTTCGCGTGTCCTTTATGGGCGAGCGCGCGCTCTTGCGTTGAAAACATCTGAAGTCATGATTCCCGGCCAAAACGGCGGCCTCTTTCCGCATCAGCGGCAATTTTAACTCATGAGAAACTTTATGGCAATAATCGCGGATAAAAGGATCGCTAACAGGGCTGTTTAGAATTGCATACCTGTAAACCTTGCTTTTCGCGTCGAATCTTGAATGAAACTCAGGCAGCGCTTTTTCCGCCCTTATAATGCATATATCCCCGGGAAGTTTCGCATTCACCGCCCTACAAAAAACCTCACCAATACCGGGTTTACCAAAACCCGGTATTGGTGAGGTTTTTTTGGATTTGAAGTTGGCGACCTGGGCGCGGGCGTGGACGCCGGAGTCGGTTCGGCCGGCGCCGATCAGGCGAATTTTCTCGCCAAGTATTTTTTCCAGCGCTTTTTCGATTTCGCCCTGAATAGTTCTCGCGTTTTTCTGGATCTGCCAGCCGGAGTAGCGGGTGCCTTCATAGGCGATCGTGAGACGGATGTTAGGCATGCTTGATCAAAAGTTCCGCTATTTGGATCGCGTTAAGGGCGGCTCCCTTTCTAAGGTTGTCACTTACCACCCAAAGATTCAAACCATTCTCAATGGATTCATCTTCGCGGACCCGCCCTACAAAAACCTCATTTTTTCCTTCTGCGTTTAGGGGCATGGGGTATTTCTGCTTTTTCGGATCGTCTATCAAAACAATGCCGGGCGCTTTTGAAAGGATTTTCCTCGCTTCCTCGGGTTTTAATTTTTTTTCGGTTTCTATGTTTATACTTTCCGAGTGCGCGAAAAAAACAGGCACCCGGATACAGGTTGAGGTAACCCTGATAGAGTCATCCTCCATGATTTTTCTGGTTTCATTTACAAGCTTCATTTCCTCTTTAGTATAAGAGTTGTCAAGAAACGAGTCAATCTGCGGAATAAGATTAAACGCTATCTGATGAGGAAACTCCTTTATAAGAAATTTGTCCACTGTGTGGCTCGCGATTACCCAGTTATCAACAATTTTATTTATGGCCTCCGACTGTTTTTCCAGCTCAAGAATTTTCTGCTGGCCTGCGCCGGAAACAGACTGATATGTCGAGACGACCAATCTTTTTATTTTCGCCGCTTTATGCAGCGGCCAAAGCGCCACAACCGCCTGTATAGTCGAGCAGTTCGGGTTCGCGATAATACCGTTATGGGTTGCCGCCCTGTGCGGATTTACTTCCGGAACCACGAGCGGAACGTCTTTTTTCATCCTGAAAGCGCTCGAGTTGTCCACACATACCGCGCCCGCTTTAACGGCGCTCGGAAGAAATTCAAGGCTCCTCGAGGCGCCCGCACTCGATAGAACAATGTCCACGCCTTTGAAAGATCTGTGCGTAAGGACTCCCACGGGACAGCTCTTGCCCCTAAATTTAATCTTTTTACCGCCCGATCTCTCGGAAGCGAGAAGTTTCAGTTCGCCTACGGGAAAATGCCGTTCTTCCAGAATAGACAGAAACTGTCCGCCGACAGCGCCTGTTGCACCCATTATCGCGATAGTGTAACTGTCACGTTTCTTCAACATATTTTCTAACTCCGCGTAATACGGATATTGTTGTTTCGGCCCGAAGTTTCTGGGCTCATAATGGTAAACTCACAAATTTCGCGCCACAAGATCCCCTACCTCACCGGTAGAAAAGCCCATTCGTCCGGCGGCCATGGACTTCATCTTTCGGGTAACCTTCATAACCGCATTTTCAACCATTTTCGCGGCCTCTATTTCGCCTATTTCATCAAGAAGCATCGAAAGCGCGCAAATAGCGGCGAGCGGGTTTATCACATTTTTTCCTGTATATTTAGGCGCGGAGCCGCCTATCGGCTCAAACATTGAGACGCCTTCCGGATTCAAGTTTCCGCCGGCGGCTATCCCCATGCCGCCCTGTATCATCGCTCCAAGGTCGGTTATTATATCGCCGAACATGTTATCCGTCACGATTACATCAAACCATTCGGGGTTTTTTATCATCCACATACATGTCGCGTCGACATGCGCGTAATCCGTTTTTATCCCGGAATATTCTTTCGCGGCTTCATGGAATACCCTTTCCCAGAGGCCCCACGCGTACGTCAAAACGTTTGTTTTGCCGCAAAGCGTAAGTTTTTTTCCTTTATCACGCTTTTTTGTATACTCAAAAGCGTATTTCACGCAACGTTCTACCCCTTTACGGGTATTGTGCGATACCTGAAGAGCGATCTCTTCTCTTGTCCCCTTTTTTATAAATTCCCCGATACCGGTGTAAAGGCCCTCATTGTTTTCTCTGACGACTACAAAGTCGATGTCCTTAGGTTCCTTGTCTTTTATGGGTGTCCACACGCCCGGATAAAGTTTAACGGGCCTTAAATTTATGTATTGCTCGAGAGCGAATCTTATCCTCAGAAGCAGGCCTTTTTCCAGAATTCCGGGTTTTACCTCCGGGTGTCCGACGGCGCCGAGGTATATCGCGTCTGCTTTTTTTAACTCCCCTATGGCTGAATCCGGAAGCACCTCACCTGTTTTTATGTATCTTTCGCCGCCGAAATCGTACATAATTTTTTCATATTTGAAACCGCACTTCGCCGATACCGCCTCCAGAACCTTCAACCCTTCGCCAACAACCTCCGGCCCCGTTCCATCGCCCGGTATCACCGCTATTTTATATTTTTTAGCTTCCGGCGTCATCCCAGCAATCTCCCTTTTTTTATGATTTTTTGTATAAACGGCGGATACGGTTCAATTTTAAATGTTTTCCTTTTCGTTATATTCTTTACCGTCCCCTTTTGCGTATCAACTTCTACAGTATCGCCTTTTTTTATGGCCCCCGAAGCTTCTTTGAACGAGATAACCGGAAGCCCGGTGTTAATGGCGTTCCGATAAAAAATTCTCGCGAAATTTTCCGCTATGACACACGAGATCCCGCATGCTTTAATCGCAATCGGCGCGTGTTCCCTTGAGGAACCGCACCCGAAATGCCTGCCGGCGACAACAATATCGCCCGGTTTCACCTTTTTCACAAATCTTTTATCCACATGCTCCATGCAATGCCCCGCCAGTTCCGCCGGATCATGCGTATGAAGATATTTTGCCGGTATTATATCGTCCGTATTGATGTTGTCACCGAATTTATGCGCTTTTCCCCTGTATTTCATCCGTATCTCCGCGGGCTCACGCCTGCGGCATCCTTTACTATCCCCACATTCTCCACGCGTAAAAATTGATTATCATCATACAACCTCTTTCGGATGCGCGATCCGGCCCCGCACGGCGCTTGCGGCGGCAACCGAGGGTGAGGCAAGATAAACCTCGGATCCGGGATGCCCCATCCTGCCAACGAAATTCCTGTTTGTTGTCGCCAGACACTTTTCCCCCTCGGCAAGCACGCCCAGATGCCCGCCCAGGCACGGCCCGCAGCTCGGCGTGGAAAATACGCCTCCCGCCTCAACAAAAATTTTGGCGAATCCTCTTTTTACCGCTTCCAGATAAATAGCCTGCGTCGCCGGTATAACGATCAGCCTCGTACCCTGCCTTACTTTTTTTCCCTTCAGGACCCTTGCCGCGATTTCCAGGTCGCTTATTCTCCCGTTAGTGCAGGAACCGATAACCACCTGGTCAATAAATATGTTTTTTAGTTTGTTCACAGGTTTCGTGTTGCTCGGCAAATGCGGAAGGCTCACCTGCGGCTCAATTTTTGAAACATCATATTCCACGACTTCGGCGTAAGAAGCATCCCTGTCACTTTTATATAATTTGAAACTTCTTCTTCCGGGCTTATTTCTGCTTATCGCCTTTTTCACGTAGCTTACCGCAGCGTTGTCCGGCTCGATTATACCATTTTTGGCGCCTGCCTCGATTGCCATGTTGCACATCGTAAAACGGCCATCCATAGATAGGCTTTCAATCGCGCTCCCTGAAAATTCCATCGCCTTGTAAAGCGCTCCGTCGGTGCCTATCCTGCCTATCGTGTAAAGAATAAGGTCCTTGCCGGTAACCCATTTCCTGAGCTTGCCGTGATAAACAAATTTTATCGTCTCCGGGACCTTGAGCCAGCATTCCCCCGTAATAAAAGCAAACGCAAGATCCGTCGACCCGACCCCCGTTGAAAAACATCCCAGCGCGCCGTATGTACACGTATGTGAATCCGCCCCGACCACAAGATTACCCGGCAAAACTAACCCTTTCTCGGGAAGAAGGGCATGTTCGATTCCCATCCTGCCGACTTCATAGTAATGCGCGATTTTATGTTTAACGGCGAAGTTATATAAAACTTTTGCCTGGTTGGCGCTTTTCATATCTTTCGCGGGCGTAAAATGGTCCGGGATAAGAGCGATCCTCGTTTTGTCAAAAACCTTTTTCGCCTTTACCCTTTCGAATTCCCCTATAGCGATAGGCGCGGTTATATCGTTTCCTAAACAAAAATCCACCTTCGCGGTTATGAAATCCCCCGGTTTAACGGATTTCGCCTTCGTATGCGCCAGCAGTATTTTTTCGGTTATAGTGTATCCCATACAGGGTGTAATTGTATCACTTTATCTCAAAAATGCAACGGTTTTTTATAAGGGCAACCCGCCCCATTTGCCTTATTCCACACACAGCAATAAAGCCTCCGGGAATGCCTGCTTGAGGCCCAGCGCGAAATATTGTGTAAGGCGCTCTCTGTAGTTCCACACGGTGGCCCCGGGTTAAGCATCTTTGAAACATTGCTTCCTGTCCGGGCTAAAATCTACAGATAAATAATATCCTCGGTATTGTAGAGGTAGAGAAACAGAAGCATGTAATCGCGTAAGTGGCGGGTTGATAAAAAATTGCGGCGGATATGCTCTTTTCCATTACGCCCAAGACGCTTCGCGTATTCAGGATTGTTAAGAAGTTCGCGTATCATCATGGCAGCCCCTCCCACTGTGCGGCATAAAAGTCCGCTATGGCGATGCCTTATCTGCTGTGGAATTCCGCCAACCGCGGAGGCCACAACGGGTTTCGCCTTCCACAGGGCCTCGGTTACTGTTATGGCAAATCCTTCACGTATGGATTTTTGAATTATAACGTTTGAAGCGCGCTGGATACCGTTTATATCAAAATCATTTTTTTCCGGCTCTATCACGAGGACATGTATATCCGGGTCATTTCCCTTCTTTTGCATTATCTCGGCAAGAACCTTGTCGGTTTCCGGGTCGTCGGCGGCGCGATTGCCGGCAAGTATAAGCTGGCAATCCACGTACTTTTTAACCATGCGATAGGCGTCAATCACTCCCACGGGATCCTTGAGGTAATCAAATCGCGAAACCTGGGTTATGATAGGCTTATTCTTGTCTATTTCGTATTTTTCCAGCACGTTTTCTATTTCTTCCGAAGTAAGCTCGCGGTTTTTCTCACTGAACGGGTCTATGGACGGGGTTACCAGAAACTGCGGGATTTTCAACTGGCGCGTGAAATTCGGGCTCGAAAACACGGAGATATCGTACTGTTCGATAAAGCGCTTCAGAAACTCCCATACTTCCACATACGGATTTGATACGTCAACGTGGCAGCGCCAAATCCATTTATTTGCGGGTTTTTTATTTTCTATCAGCATAATCGGCTGCGGATCATGGATAAAAACAATATCCCCGTATATTTTAGCGCTCCGAAGAATGTCCCTGCCTGTTGAGAGAAACTTGTCAAATACGCT
>CAYTQI010000035.1:0-15272 GCA_964440235.1 uncultured Planctomycetia bacterium | reverse complement strand
TATTACAGAGAACTTATTGCCGCTGCAATGCAAATTAGAATGAAAAATGTGCTTGAAGACCCCAAGGGAATGGAAACTTTCAAGAATAATTTTTTTAGATTTCTTAAAAAAATCGTCCCAGATAAAAACATGGAGGGGGTCTCAAAAATAGACGCCTTAAACAATGAAGCGCTTGAAATGAAGATAAATGAATTAAACAAGAAAAAACGCCTGAGGCAGCCGCAGGAGATGAAAGCAAGAAAATTTTTGATAGAACAACTTATTTCACGCGGATATAAGGTAAAAGAGATCGCGCAAAAGCTGAATATTTCACGCGTAAGCGTATACAAAACCGCTAAGTTAACATTTTAAGCGTCGCTTAAAATGTTAACTTAAGGCGGGATGGAGGAGCAATAATGTTAATCCAGTTAGTTGTGATCCAGATAATAACATTCGCTGCGATCGTTTTCGCATTGAGAAAATTGCTATACGTTGAAACGGCCAAAGAAACGGAGCGTCTTAAAAAGCTGAAGCAGGAGGCTGCCGCCAGACAGAAGGAACTTACGCAAAAGATCGAGGCGGCGGAGAACGCCTACCGGGAAAAAGTCGCCATGGCCGAAGAGCATATCCGCTCCTTTCGCCTCAAGGCTGAGGAGCAGGCCGAGGAAATGAAAAAAAACGTGCTGGATAAGGCGGAGCGGGAATCCGAACGCATATTGAACGCCGCCACAAACGCCAGAGAGAAAATGCGCGAGGAAATAGCGCTGGAAATGCGGAAAAAGGCGCCGGAGGCCGCTTCTCACATTTTTACGGAAGTTCTTTCGGATAAAACCAAGCTGATAGCGCATAAGGAACTCGTTAAAGAAGTGGAGAGCGTTGTGAAAAAAATAGACGACGCGAAATTTAACCTAAAAATAGAAAAAGGGGAATTGGATTCGGCGTATCCGCTGGACAAAAATGAAAAAATCCGTCTTTCTTCCCTTGTGATTGAGAGGCTTGGGCATAAAATAACCTTTGAGGAAAAAATAGATAAAAATCTTGTGGCCGGTGTGGTTATAAGGCTCGGAACGCTTGTGATAGACGGGAGTCTGGAAAATCGTCTTAAGCAGATTGAGGAAAGGTGAGCCGGACGGACCTCAAGATGAACCGCGAGCGCGAAAATAAGTTAACATTTTAAGCGTCGCTTAAAATGTTAACTTAAGGCGGGGTGAGGAGTAAGATGCGGAACTTGATGATAGTGCTTATAATGTTTGTGACGATATTGGGGCCATCGGCCGTAATAGCGGCAATCGGATTTGCCTCTATTCGCGCTCTTGGCAGAAATCCGTCCTCTGCCCCGAAGATATTACTTGCCATGATCGTAGCGCTTATTTTTGCGGAAGCAATTGCCGTGATCGCGCTACTTATATTATTCCAACTTTTCGGGGGGTAACGGGTGGAAAAATCGGAAGTTGTCAGCGTTAGAGAAATTGGTCGGATAAAGGAAATCAAAGGATCTATCGTTAAGATAGAGGGCCTCGCCAATTGCATGGTCGGCCAGATCGTGAATCTTAGCGGCGGCGCGAAAGGTTTTGTGATTGGCTTTAACGAAAAGGACGTTCTCGTTCTTCTTCTGGAGGCCGCAGGCGGAATAAAGGCGGGAGATAAGGTTTCTTCCGAGACCGAATCTTTCAAGATACCCGTGGGCGATAATTTCCTTGGCAGGATTGTAAGTCCTCTTTGCGAATCACTTGACGGTAAAGGCAGAATCGGCGAAGATGCTTTTTCCCCCGTTTTTAGCGACGCGCCGGGCGTTCTGGACAGGGTGCCGGTTGAAGAGATGATGATGACGGGGGTACGGGTTATTGATGCTGTTTTTCCTATCGGCAAGGGACAGAGGCAGCTTGTTATCGGTGATAGAATGACCGGCAAAACCAGTATAGCGGTGGATACGATTTTAAATCAAAAAGGAAAACATGTTATCTGTATTTATTGCTGCGTGGGCAGGGATTATGCCTCACTTGAAAAAGCGGTGACCATTTTTAAAGAAAACGGTGCGTTAGATCATACGATTGTTGTTTCGGGCCTTGCCGCTTCTTCCATAGGCGAGCAATACCTGGCCCCTTATGTTGCCGCTACGTTTGGCGAGTATTTTATGCATCGCGGCCGCGACGTATTTATTGTTTTTGATGACTTGACAAAACATGCCTGGGCATACCGGGAATTATCTCTTCTCCTGGAAAGGCCGCCCGGGCGGGAAGCGTATCCGGGTGATATTTTTTATCTGCATGCCCAGCTCATGGAAAGAGCGGCAAAGCTTTCTCCCGAAATGGGAGGCGGCTCAATGACTTTTTTTCCGATTGTGGATACCCTTGAGGGCGATATAGCCGGGTTCGTTCCTACAAATCTTATCTCCATGACTGATGGCCAGATTTATTTGAACTCCATGCTTTTTGGCGAAGGATTCAAGCCGGCGGTAGATATGGGACTTTCTGTTTCGCGAATAGGAAATCGTGTGCAATCCGGAATAATGCGTGAATTTACACAGGGCCTGGGATTAAAATATATTCAGTACAGGGAATTATTGAAGGCCACAAAGCTTAGGGCGGGGATTTCCGAGGATTTGAGCAAACGGCTAGCGCGCGGGGAAAAAATAGGCCGCGTTTTTATTCAGGAAAAAAACCGTCCGTCGGTGCCCGCTGAACAACTGATTTTATATTATGCCTTGCGGGAAGGGGTGCTTGACGTTATATCTGATGAAAAATGCGAGGACTTTAAGGCAAATATTTTGACTTTCGCAAAAAATAATTTTCCGGCACTGGTTAAAAAAATGAATGAAGAAAAAGATCTGACCGATGAGGACCGCCGTCGGCTCAAAAAATGTATTAGCGCATTTCTTAAATAGTAGCGGCTGAGGAGCTTAGATGACGAGGGTAAGCGAAGCGAAGGATGAACTGCTTTTTAACGCGGAAATTACCGATCTTCTGGAGGTGATGAAAAACATCGCCGTATTTGAATTCAGGTCGCTCCAGAGAAAAAAAGAGAGATTCGAGAAATTTACGCGATCAATGGAAGATTTTTTTGAAATAGCTGACCTGCGCCGGGCCCCGCATTTTTTCATAACTCCGAAAAACCGTCGCCTTGCCGCGATAATGATTACTTCAGACGAGGGGTTCATGGGTGGCCTCAACATGGAAGTTATAAATGAAGCTATTTTTTTTGAAGGCGCGAACGAGGCGGAATTTCTTATTGTCGGGCAGAGAGGTACGCGTTATTTGAAGGAAATGGAAAAAGAATTTGTGGAATTTAAGGGGGCTGTTAACGCCGGCGAAAGGTATAAACTGGCGCTTCAATTAAAGGATTATATCGTGAATGGGGTCAAGGAAAAGCGTTTTGGAAGAGTTTTTATTTTTTACCCCAAATCCGTTTCATTTATGGTGCAGAAAGTTAAAAACTTGAAGGCGTTGCCGATTGAATTTGCCTCTTTTCGGGATTCGCGGGAAGCGGTGGATTCCCCCGGCAATGACATAAATAACGAAGAAGTCATAAATGAGTCGCCGCTTGAAGGGATTATTGAATATCTTGTCGAAGAGAAAATTCTCCAACAGCTTATCGAGGTTCTTGAAGATAGTAAGCTGTCTGAATTTGCCGCCAGGGCCCTTCATCTTGAAAGAAGCAATCAACAGCTTGTCGAAACACGAAAAAAACTCAAGTTGCGTTACTTTCGCGTGCGTCATGAGGCCATAGATAAAAACACGCGCGAATTATTTTCCGCGCAAATAATCCGACGTAATGGTTGATCGCAATCAGTTATGACCATAAATAAGTTAACATTTTAAGCGACGCTTAAAATGTTAACTTAAGGCGAGGGGATGGAAAAAAAACGAAAAAAAGGCCGCGTGGTAGCGGCGCAGGGTCCGGTGGTGGACGTAAAATTCGAGGGCATCGAGGATTTGCCTTCACTTAACGAGATAATCAGGACGCAAACCTTCGACGGTAAAATACTTCTTCTGGAGGTTGTTGAGCATCTCGCCGGCGGCTTGGCCCGCTGCATTTCATTGAGTTCAACGCTTAATCTGAAGCGTAATTCAGTAGCCGAAGCGACGGGTTCCTCGCTTTTAATACCGGTAGGCGAAGAGCTTTTTGGCCGGATAGTAAATGTTACGGGCGAGCCCATCGATAAGAAAGGCGGAATAAAAGCGGAAAAATCATATTTAGTCGAAAAAAATATTCCCAGGCCATACATTAACCCGGATCGGCTTATGGGTAGCGAAACGCAAATTTTGGAGACAGGTATTAAAATGGTGGACTTGCTTTTCCCGCTGGTTAAGGGATCGAAGATGGGCGTAATAGGCGGCGCAGGCCTGGGCAAGACGGTTTTAATCCTGGAACTCATTCATAATGTGATCACTAAACACAAGGGCGTATGTGTTTTTACCGGAGCCGGTGAAAGAATCAGAGAGGGAAATGAGCTTTATTTTGAATTCCGTAAACAAGATATGCTAAACAGGATTATGTTTGCCTTCGGCCAGATGAACGAACCCCCTGGCGCGAAATTCGGTATCGCCCTGACCGGCATAACACTGGCCAAATACCTTCAGGATAAAAACAAAGACGTACTTTTTTTTATAGACAATGTTTACAGATTTGTTCAGGCGGGCGCCGAGATATCCACGCTTCTGGGCCGCGTTCCGTCGGAAACCGGTTATCAGCCGACGCTTGCCTCAGAGGTAAGCGATTTTCAGGAAAGGATCCGGACGAGAGAGGGTGGCTCGATCACGGCCATAGAAACGGTTTATGTGCCGTCCGACGATTTGACCGATCCGGCCGTGGTTACTATTTTCAGCTATCTAAATTCCATTATGGTTCTCTCCAGAGAAAAAAGCCAGTTGAAACTTTATCCGGCCATAGAGGCCCTGCTTTCTTCCTGTAGCAACCTTGATCCCGCGGTTGTCGGGCGGGAACATTTTAATATTACCCAGGAAATCCTGAAGGTTTTTACCAAATATAAAGAATTGAGCAAAATAGTTCCCGTTATTGGAGTCGAGGAACTTTCCAAAGCTGACAGGATTATATACGAGAGGGCCAAGAAACTGCAGAATTTTCTGACCCAGCCGTTTTTTGTGGCCGAGGGCTATACCGGCAAGACCGGTAAATATGTGCCCATTAAAAATACACTGGAGGGGTGCGACAAAATAATAAGTGGCAGGGTGGATACGATTCCGGAGGAAAAACTGTATTTAATAGGAAAAATCGAAGAGGCGCGCGAATAATGTCTTTAAAAAAACATATCCTGCTGGTTGAAGATGAGGATGCTCTTCGCAAAATGGTAAAATACCGGTTGGAAGGCTATAATTACAGTGTTTCCGCGGCGGCCACCGGCGAAGAGGGGTTGAACAAAGTTTATGAGGGCAAAGTGGATCTCATTATTCTGGATATAATGCTTCCCGGCCTTGACGGCTACGAAGTTTGCAGGCGCCTTAAAAGCAACCTTCGCTACAGCGAGATACCCATTCTTATGTTCACGGCTAAAGGAAGCGGAGACAGCCAGGAAAAAGCCTTTGAGGCGGGGGCGGACGATTATCTCGTGAAGCCGTATGAAGGGGATATACTTTTGTACAAGGTGAAAACTTTATTGGAACGGAGCAAACCATGGCATTAAGATTGGGCGATATATTGATTGAAAAAAAGATTATAACTCCCGAGCAGTTAAAAAAAGCGGTTAACGAACAGCAGAAGACCGGCGAGATGCTCGGCAAGGTGCTGATTGAAATGGGGTTTATTACGGAGAGAAAACTTCTCGAAATTCTCGCTATTCAGCAGGGAATCCCGTTTTTGGATTTACGGGGATTAAATATTCCCGAAAAAGCGATAAAGGATGTCCCCGCGAAATTCGTTCGGCACTATAAAATAATGCCCGTAAGTATGGAGGGCAACGTGTTGACAATAGCGATATCCAACCCATTCGACATGTGGCCTATTGATGATCTTGAAACGCATCTCGGTTGCCGGGTGGAAAAAGTGCTGGCTCCTTCCGCAGATATTCAGGAGGCGATAAAAAAATATTATGGTGTCGCCGCCGAAACTATAGAGCGTATACTGGCCGAAGAACCGCGTGAAACCGAGGAGAGGGTTGCTGTTAAAGAAAAAGTCGAGGACCTGGAAAAAATGGCGGGCGATGCCTCGGTAATAAAACTGGTTAATCAGATACTTCAGCAGGCGATCAAGGACAGAGCGACAGACATACATATCGAGCATTACAGAAACGAGATGAATTTACGTTACAGAGTGGACGGTATTCTTTACGACACGCAGGTGAGCGAAAATATTAGATATCTTTATCCCGCTATCATATCAAGAATAAAAATAATGTCGGGAATGGATATCGTCGAGCGGCGACTCCCGCAGGACGGGCGCTCAAAGGCCAAGATAGGCAAAAGTGAGTATGAATTGCGCGTTTCGGTCCTGCCCACGCTTTACGGCGAGAATATAGCCATAAGGATATTGCCTACCACGATGTTATTCAGTATAGCGGATCTCGGCATGTCCGATGCGGACGCGAAGATCACAGAAAGCCTTATAAATAAGCCGCATGGCATTATTTTTTTAACGGGGCCCACCGGAAGCGGGAAAACAACTACCCTCTATGCGTGCTTGAGCAAACTTAACACACGCGAGAGAAAAATAGTGACTATCGAGGACCCGATCGAATATGAGCTGAAAGGTATTTCACAAATACAGGTTAACGCGAAAATAGACCTTACATTCGCGAGGATATTAAGAAGCGTTTTAAGGCATGACCCCGACGTGATAATGGTCGGGGAGGTAAGGGATTTTGAGACAGCGGAAATTACCATTCAAACGGCGCTTACCGGGCACCTAGTTTTTTCAACACTTCACACCAACGATGCCGCCAGCGCGGCCACACGCCTTTTAAATATAGGACTTGAACCATACCTGACCGCGTCTTCCGTAGAGGCGTTCATGGCGCAGCGCCTGGTGAGGGTTATATGCCCGAAGTGCAAAGAAAAAATCGCGGTGACGGGAATCACGCTTGAGACGCTGAAGAATATCGCCGCCGCGGACGAAATAAAATTGGCAAAATATATATATCGCGGCAAAGGCTGCCGGGCATGCAATAATACAGGTTATGCCGGGAGAACCGGGATATATGAAATCATGCTGATGAACGAGGCACTTAAAAAATTGATAATGGAAAAAGCGTCTTCGGATGTAATAAAGGAAAAGGCCGTTAAAATGGGTATGAAAACGTTGCGGCAGGACGGTTGGAGGAAGATAATAGCTGGGATTACCACACCGGAAGAAGTTATGAGGGTAACCCAGATCGAGGAATCAAAACAATAAAGAAAAAATCCTAAGTTAACATTTTAAGCGACGCTTAAAATGTTAACTTAGGGATGGAGCGTGGCAGATGTCGATATATATCTATAAAGCTAAGAGAGGGCCGAAGGAAATAGTAAGCGGCGAGTTGAAGGCGGATTCTGAAGCAGCTGCTATAAGCAGGATCGAGTCAATGGGAATGGTTCCCGTAATTGTTAGCGTGAAAGAGGCCGTCGGGCATGCTCCCGAGCCGGATAAACACGCTGAAGAGCGTTTAACGATCAGTCCTGTGAACCACAAACCAAAAACCGTAAACCGCGGATTGCCGGCGAAACCGCGCGATATCGATGTTTTTACCAGGCAGCTTGCCACTCTGGTAAAGACTAATGTGCCAATGCTGCGTAGTCTTGCGCTGATTGCCGATGAGACCGAAAGTAAGGGTTTCAGAAGTGTTGTTGCCGATCTTGAGAGACAAGTGAAAGAAGGAAAAATGCTTTCGGAAGCGATGGAATGCTATCCAATTATTTTTGATAATTTATATCTCAACATGGTTAAATCCGGCGAAAAAGGCGGCGTTCTTGACGAGATTTTACGCAGACTCGCTGAGCACAGGGAAAAAGCGGAAGAAATAAGGCGTAAGATCCAGGCGGCTATGGCCTATCCCGCGCTGATGATTATCGTCGGCATTATTACTATTTTTGTTATGCTTACATATTTTCTTCCCAAACTGACGGGATTATTCACGAACATGAAGCAGGCATTACCGCTTCCGACAAAAATTTTAATAGGACTTAGCGGTTTCATGTCCGCGAACTGGTATTGGTTTCTGATAGTTATTATTTTCGCGGTCGTGGTATTGGGCAGGGTTAAGCCGGGAAGTAAAAAGAAACTTTTTTTTGATATGCTGAAGCTTCATATACCGGTTATCAAGAAACTTGTGAAAAACGGTGAGGTAGCCAAATTTTCCAGATCCCTGGAATTACTCCTTAAAAACGGAATTCCGATCTACGAAAGCTTGGAATTGGCCATTGACACGTTGGACAATGATGCTTTACGGGAGCGCTTAGGGCACGTGCGAGAGGATATTTTGGGCAAGGGTTCGACATTGTCGGAGAGCCTGAAAAGAGTGGATATTTTTCCAAAATTTGCGATTAACATGATAGCGGTCGGTGAAGAAAGCGGCAAACTGGATGATTCGCTGACTGAAATAGGCGATGCTTATGAGAGGGAAATTCAGCAGGCGATCAAGCTGATAACAACGCTCCTGGAACCGTTGCTTATACTTGCGGTCGGTGCCATTGTGGGTTTTATAGTGTTCGCGATGCTCCTGCCGATATTTGATATCGGCGCGATGGGGGGATAAAGGGGATAAAGCAGGATTAAGAATTGAGATAAGTTAACATTTTAAGCGACGCTTAAAATGTTAACTTAAGGGGCGCGAGTGTGATTATGCGGAAATTGTGCTGTGCAGCGATCGTTTTATTTTTGTTGTCTGCGTTTGCGCCTGTTAACGCGGACATGAACACGGCCGACGCCGAAAGCTGGAATGAAATAAAAGGCAAGCATTTCATAGTCTATTATGTTGACAACAAAAAATTCGCCAAAAAAGTGCTTTCCCGCGCCGAAAAATATTACAATAAAATAGCCAGGGATCTCGGTTTTTCAAGATATGACAATTTTTGGAGCTGGGAAAATAGAGCGAAAATATATCTTTACCGTACGCACGATGATTTTGTGCGTGCCACGGGCAAGGATCCGTGGATATATGGCACCGTTAGGTATCGTGAAAAGGAAATCATAAGCTACGCGTGGAGCAAGGGGCTTTTGAATTCGCTTTTGCCGCACGAGATAACGCATATTATTTTTAGGGATTTTGTGGGATTCCCCCTTGCGGACGGAGGGGGTATTCCGCTGTGGCTCGATGAAGGCGTTGCGCAGTGGGAAGAAGACGCCCGGAGGGCCGTGTCTGTTAAATTAGTCAGGAAACTTATTAAGGATAAAAGTTATATCCCCATCAACGAGTTGATGAAAACAGACGTGAGGACAAAGTCGGATTACGAGTTATCAGTTAAGTTTTACGCACAGGCGGTTACGCTGGTTGGATATATGATAAAGGAATACGGTTCTTTGAAATTCAATCTTTTCTGCCGTCAATTGCGTGACGGCAAGAGCGTGAACGCGGCGCTCGGATTTGTTTACACTAATTCAATATTCGATGTGGAAAAACTGGAAAAAAAATGGCTCGAATATTATAGTAAGTAAAATTTTTCGCGAAGTAAAGCGGATTTGAATCGGCCCTGTTTTACGGATAAATTGAGTATTATGATCAGGAAAAAGATACTTGTAATAGACGATGAGCCCGAGATGGCCGAATTATTGAAAATGAGGCTAGAGCCGAAAGGCTACGATGTGGAGGTATCTTACTGCGGCAAAGAAGGCCTTGAAAAGGCTAAAGATGTCCGGCCCGATGCCGTGCTTCTTGACATTATGATGCCGAATATGGACGGGCTTGAAGTGTTGCGTGATATGAGAAAAAACCCGAACACGAGAAACTTGCCTATTATCATGATTACGGCAAAATCAGATACCGGCTCTATTTTCAAATCGAAAGATTTACGTGCTACAGATTATATTATAAAGCCGATTGACTTAGTTGAGCTGGAAAAGATGCTTGAGTTATATATTTGACATTAGCAAGGAGGTTTACATGGGGAGAAAAGGATTTACGCTAATTGAGATCATGATAGTCGTGATAATAATCGCGGCGCTTGCGGCAATGGTGGTCCCGCGGTTTGCCGGACGAACGGAACAGGCGAAAAAGGCGATTGTCCAGGCCGATATCAATTCCAATATCGGCATGGCTCTAAAATTATACGAATTGGATAACGGCCGTTTTCCAACGACGCAGGAGGGACTCAACGCGCTCCTCTCGAAACCGTCTTCGGCGTCATCCGCGAATTGGAACGGCCCGTATCTGGAGAAAAAACCGATAGACCCGTGGCATAATCCCTATCGATATAAATATCCCGGCGCCCATAATAAGTCCGGTTACGATTTGTATTCTTCCGGCGCTGACAGTTCTGAAGGTACTGATGATGATATCGGGAACTGGGAACAATAAGTTTGGTTTCACCCTAATAGAGGTCATGCTGGCCGTTACGGTTTTGGCTATCGGCATAGTGGGCGTGATACGTGCTTACACGACAGCGGTCGACGGGCTCAAAGCCGCGGAATGCAGTATAGAGGAAGTGTGTTTATTAAAGGAGAAAATGTCTGAAATTGAGGAAGAATATATCGAGCAATCAGGCGTTATTGCCGGAACGGAAAGCGGGGAGTTTGCCGGCGATTACGCCGAATACGGATGGGAATCGGATATAGCAGCGGTGAAATTTGATATAAAAGATTTGAAAGAATATCTGGAGGGGTTTCTCTCCGAGGTGAAGGTTACGGTGAATAATAACCGAATTACTCCGACGAGAAGATTCAGTGTAGTTACGTATATGGAAAGCTGCGCGGAGGAATAAAAAAACAAGGGTTTTGCCTTAAGTTAACATTTTAAGCGTCGCTTAAAATGTTAACTTAAGGGGTGAGGGGCAGGGAGATGCGGGACAAGGGAATCGGAGAAAAGGGATTTGTACCGAAAAAAACGGGATCTGCTCGAAAAAAAACCGGGTTTACATTAATAGAGCTACTCGTTGCCGTGGGAATAGCGACTATAGTCGCGTTGGCCCTCGGCGCGACTTTTACCGGCGGGATAAAGATTTACGAAAGCATAAAGATTCGCGACGACATTCGGGGCGATATCCTGATTTGCCTGGAGAAAATGGAAAAGGATATTCGCGGCATGCTGGCCCTTTCGGAAATCACTTTTTCCGGTGAACCGAAACAGCTCACTTTCGCTGGCATTGTAGATTCCGCTCCCGGCAGCGTGACTTATTCTCTCGATGAGAAAAAAGAAAATCTTATCAGGATAGAAAAAAAATATCCGCAGGCGCTGGCTCAAAACGATACCGGCGAAATTAAAAGAAAGAGGCTGATTCCCGCAAAGGACGTCGCTTTTAAGTATTTTATTTATGAAGCTGAACTCGAGTCCTATGAATGGGTGAATTCCTGGGCGCCGGAAGAGGAGGCCGAGCCGGATAAGGACGGAGAGGAAAAAATCGAGATCGATGGGGAGGAAGAAACAGCAGACGAGGAAGAAGCGGCGGGCGAAGAAGCCGTTGAAGAGGAAGACAAAGACAGAATCCCACTGGGCGTCAGTATTGAACTGGTTTATGAAAACGCCGGCAGTGAATTAACGCGGACGAGGACAATATTTATACCAATGGCCGTGTCGCAGCATTGGGCGCGCCTCGTTTCGGCGAAAGAAAAGGAAAAACAAAAGGGCGAGGAGAGTGAAACAGTCAGTCCGTAACCGGTTAACCAATAAAGGCAGTATTCTTATTCTCGTTCTATGGGCGATATTTTTTCTGGGCGCGTTCGGCATAGCCATAAGGTCATATGTCCAGCCGCAACTTTCCCTGGCGCAAAAACTGATTGGCAGGGCCAAGATGTATTACCTCGCGAACGCGGGAATCAAAAGGGCAATCCTGGAGGTTAAAAATGATAGCGTTGAAGATATCGACGAAGACGGCGAAGCCGAAGAGGAAAAGCCCGTTGATTACGACGCCCTGAACGAATCCTGGTGCAATAACGAAAAAGCGTTCGGGAATATACAAGCCGACGGCGGCACTTTTAGCGTAGTCAATATTATGAGCGTGGATTCAAAGGGCAAACCGTTGAAAAAGCCAATAATAGTATACGGCCTTACGGATGAGGAAAGGAAAATCAATATTAACAAAGCCACTCAGGCGGTTTTAGCGAATTTTTTTGAGATAACCGCCGGCCTTGATAAAGACGATGCCGCCCTGATCGCGGCCTCGATCGAGGATTGGCGCGATGAGGACGATGAGCTGCGCCTTGAAGGTGCCGAGGGCGAGGATTATTATGAGAAACTGGAAGCACCGTACCCATGCAAGAACTCGGATTTCGAGGTTTTGGAGGAGCTTCTCATGGTAAGGGGTATGACGAGCGAGATTTTTGAAAGTGTGAAGGATAAAATAACGGTATATGGTTCGGGAGCGGTAAACATAAACACAGCCGGCACGGCGGTGCTGGAGGGCCTTGGGATGGATGAGAAACTGGCGGAGAAAATAATTCATTTTCGCGCCGGTTCCGACGGTGTGGAAGGAACGGAAGACGACAACATTTTTACGGACTCGAGCACGATAATGAAGGATCTTTCCGAAAAGGAACACGTTACTCAAAGCGACAATAGCCTGGCCCTTAGCCTTGTAGCGGACGGGTTGCTTTCGGTGCGTTCGGATAATTTTGCCGGGCACGCCCGCGGCAGCGTAAACGGCAGGCAGGGTTTTTTAGAGATCATTTTTATTTATGACCGCGCGAATAATGTGATAAAATACTGGGATGAGATTAATACAGGATAGGGGTCGAAAATCCACTGTTGTCGTTGAAATAGGAAACGACTGGCTGAAGATACTGGAAAGCCGGGTTTTACGCTCGCAAAAGTATCTTACCGCGGCCGGTTTCATGAAACTCGCGCATACCAGGGGAAAAGTAAGCGACGAGATCGCGAAGATATTCAAGGATCTTAATCTCGATAAAAAATCCGTAATTACATATATACCCAGGCACCTTCTTACCGTAAGGGTTATGCACCTTCCTTCTACCGACCCGAAAGAAATAAGCGATATGGTGAACTTGCAGGTCGGCAAACAAACGCCGTATTCCAAGGACGAGATTATCTCTTCCCATAAGATCCTGGAAAGCGAAAGAGAGGGCTATACCGGGGTAATGCTTGTTATCGCCAGGCGCAATATCATAAGCGAGCGCCTGGAAACGCTTACCGGAGCCGGTGTCAAGGTGAAGAAGGTAGCCGTAAGTTCCGAGGGAGTCTACGAGTGGTTTAACGCCGCTTACCTGACGGAGGCGGGAAGCGAAGTTTCTTCCCACAGACAGCTTGTCGTGATTGACATTGATTCCAATTATTCCGATTTTATTGTTATCCGCAAGGGAAAACTTGCCTTTACCCGGAATATCTTTATCGGCGCTAACCACCTTGCGGAAACGGGATCCGGCTGGTACGATAAATTTGCCGAGGAGCTCAAACATTCATTGAATCTGTATCGTAACAGCGAAAGCCGCGAAGAGATATCAAAAATATTTTTAAGCGGCGCCACAAAGAACCTTCCGGATCTGGAGAGTTTTGTGAGCGCTAAGCTGGACATGCCCGCGGAGTCCGCAGGGGCCCTGAAAAATATGCGCGTGAAAAAAGGCGCCCGCTCACTTGGCGACGAAAATAATTTCAAATTCATATCAATATCCCCGCTTATTGGCATCGCCATGAAGGGTGATGACATTGCGCTTGACCTTACCACGAGCGAATCGCGTATACAGAAAGTAATGGAGGAGAACAGAAAGAGCCTCATGGTTACCGGTGTATTAGCCGCCGCCATCGCCCTTACGGTATCGTTTGTTTTCCTTACTTTCGTACATAACAAAGTCGCGTATCTCCGGGAGGTGAAAAAAAAGATCGTGAAAATCGAGCCAAACGCGCGTGAAGTGGGAAAAATGCGCATGAGAATAAGCCTTATAGAAAAACGACTGGATGCCAAAGGCGCCTCGATAAATATCCTGAACGAAATATACAAACTTATTCCCAGGGAAATATACCTGACCGGAATTAACATTCACGAGAAACGCGAGTTGATACTGAAAGGCCGCGCGGATGAGATGTCGGATGTTTTCAGGTTTATCACTACTCTGGAAAATTCGGGAATGTTCACGAACGTTAAAACCAGCTATACCACGACTAAAAAAGATGGCAATACCGAGTACGCGGATTTCGAGATCATCTGTCTTTATGAAGAGGCTCAGATAGAGAGAGAGGCCGAAAGTGATGTTTCTTGATAAACTTTCAAAAAGAGAAAAAATAGGCGCGTTTGTGGGGGCGGCTGTTTTGCTGATTCTTTTTCTGGATAGCATGGTTATTAAACCGGTAACCGCCAGGATAAGGACTCTCAATAAGGAGATCAAAGCAAGCGAGACGCAGCTTAACCGGTATATGCGTAACTTGAGCCGTGAAGAAGCGGTGTTGAAGGAATATGAGAAATACTCGAAATACGTGAAAAAGGCCGGATCCGACGAGGAAGAAACAGCGAAAATTCTAGGTGAAATAGAAACGCTGGCGCGAGAATCAAACCTGGCGCTGGCGGACATGAAACCGCGCATGCCCCGCATGATCGGATTTTACAAGGAATACATGGTTGAGATCGAGGTGGAGGGCGACATGAGTTCCCTGGTGAGTTTTCTTTATCAGCTGAACAATTCCACGCAGCTTCTCCGCGCCGAAAAAGTGCGCCTTTACCCGAGAAAAAAGGGGGCGGCTGTTATCAAGGGCGCGATGCTGGTCACAAAAATCTTAAACTAATAAACGGGCAGGATGTTAAACGTGTCGGAAACGCCGCTTGCGGGATTTCGATCCTTATTGCCTTTACCGCGTGTTTTACGGCAAAAACCTGCGCAACAATAGAGTTACTATAAATACAGGCAGGCCCGTTATCTACCTATAGTTTTTATCGCGGCGACGGCTATGGCGATTATGCACAAAAAGAAGATGTTGGCTTTGTTGCGCCGGAGGACTTTTCCAGTTTTTATCTGAATCTTATATCTCGTTCTGCATAGCGTATTTGCGACGAGCCTCATTTTGACATAATACCACAAGCCGGCTGAAAAATCAAGTACCCCTATGGTTAAAACTTGCAAAACGGGACGAAAAGAGTTAAAATAAAACTTTACTAAAGACAATCAACAGGAGGTAAACATGGATTGGGGAATGAAAAACCGTCTCAGCAAACTGATTCAACCCGACGGCCGCTGTTTTTTCATGCCTATCGACCACGGATATTTTCAGG
>CAYTQI010000034.1:0-15286 GCA_964440235.1 uncultured Planctomycetia bacterium | reverse complement strand
CATTTCTATGTGATCCTGAGGCCTGAAGCAGCCGGCCCGAAGGGCCACACAGAAAAATATAGAAATTTCTACTGAGTTTACGTAAAAGAAATTTTTACATTTTTCTATTTGATCCTAAGGCCTGAAGTAGTCAGGCCGAAGGGCCAAACAGAAAACGTTTGCAAAATCCGGATTATAGTATAGAATATCAAAGCTAAGCGCGAGGATGGCGGAACTGGTATACGCGCTAGGTTGAGGGCCTAGTGGACGTTTAGTCCGTGGGGGTTCAAATCCCCCTCCTCGCACCATTATAAATACGGGCCCCCATCGTCTAGTCCGGCCTAGGACATCAGATTCTCATTCTGAAGACCCGGGTTCAAATCCCGGTGGGGGTGCTTTATAAAGGGACCGACGCTTATTGCGTCGGTCTATTTATGTGCCACTTAAACCGGGATCTGAAACGAACGCCCGCTAACCGCAGTGAGAAAAAGGCTGTAGTAGGCAAATCCCGGTGGGGCTTAGCGCCATACAACTGAGGCTGTTTCGCGGTTTAAGGGCTAAACAGCCGTATGTAAAACTCTTCCCACTATTCACGTTAGAGGTATTTTTTAGGTATCCCTACTTTGCTAAGAACCGGACATTTTTATCTTGCTAATACAATATCGCAAGGTATAGTTGACTTTTTATTAGTTTTATGATAAACTTTCTAACAAAAGTTAGTTTATGCATAAAAAAACTTTATTTACCGCACATCCAGTAAACGACCGCGATAAAAAAAACTTACTTTTTCTGAATTTAATCAAAAGCCGAAAATCCACATCCCGCACCGAAATATCTAAGCTTACGAAAACAAGCGCGGTAACCGTTTCCAATTACATGAACACCTATCTAAAAAAGGGGCTTGTGCTGGAGACAGGATACGAAGCGTCAAGCGGGGGAAGAAGGCCCGAACTTGTGGAGCTTAATAAGAAGAGCGGATACGCGGCGGGAATAGATATAACGCCCGGCCGGATAAGCGCTATTCTGGCGAATTTTGGAATGGAAAAACTGGCAGGAGCCAGTGTGCCCGGTGATACCAAGAAAGACCTGAAAAATTCTATAACGCGAATATTAAAACAACTTCTAGAAAATCTGAAAATGGATAAAAACGTTGTAAAAAAAACCGGAATCACAGCAACCTCCGGTGATATCGCGGAAAACATTCAAAACTATAAGGATGAAATAGAGAAAGAATTAGAAATCCCGGTTTTATTCGGGCACCCCGCTTTGTGCGCGGCTTTCGGAGAAAAAAGCGCAAACCCGGAAACGGATGAGGCCTCGAAAATTCTATTTATTTACACAACGCTCGGTGAAGGTGTTTTTATCGCGGACAATGAATTTTATGAAGCGAATAACAAAAAAAATGAATACGCCTATCTGATGCCCTGGGGCCGGAAATTTGATATCGCCGAAGAAGCCAGAGCAATAGTCGGACGGGGCGTCGGCACGAAGATGGTTGATATCGCGCAGGGCAATATGAAGAACATAACAGCGGAGACAGTGGTAAGCGCCGCCCGCGAAAGCGATGAAATTGCCGCCGATCTTTTAAGAACCGCCGCGATAAATTTAAGCGTCCGCGTGGCTTATTTGGTAAATCTATTCGAGCCGGAAATTGTTATTATAGGGGGCGGCGCGGAAAAGGCGAGGGATTTATTTTTTGATCCCATAGCCTCAAACGTGAAAAAACTTAGTTCACACGGTGTTTCAGGCAGGACAAAAGTGTTACCGGCTGTTTTGGGTGAAAACGCCCGGACAAAAGGGGCCGCCTACCTCGCGATAAGAGAAATTTTTATAGAAACATAAGGAGCGCATATGCCTGAGGAAAAAAAATGTGAAATATGCGGAAAATCGTTTATCCCGAACAAATACCGGCCTAATCAGCAAATTTGTTCGAGCGTGGAATGCCAGTACCAGCGCCAGCTTGAAAATATGGCCAAGTGGCGTAAAAGAAACCCGAATTATTTCAAGTATAAGGAGGTAGCGGACGCTTCCTGGAAGGAAACGTGCAGGAACCGCTCGCTTGACTGGCGCAAAAAACACAAAGAATATTTAAAACTCTACAGGGACGCTCATAAGGAAAGACACCGTAATTACATGCGGGAGTACATGAAAGAATATAGGAAAAAGAAAAAATTAGAAAAAGACAATGAAGCATAGAAAATACATAACTGTTTTTCTGGTTTTGGTGTTTATTTTTTCCGGCGCGGAATTTTCCGCCGCCCAAACCAAAAAAAACACCGCGCAGAAAGAATTTAAAAACCACATAAAAGAAGGCAAAATATATTATAAGAAAAAAATGTATGAAAGCGCTATAGCGCAATGGGAAAAAGCGCTGGAACTTAAACCGCGAAGAAAATCAATTAAAGGCCTCATCCGGAAAGCCGAGAGAAAACTTAAACAGAAAACGTTGCGCCTGGCCAGAGAGGAAAGAATCGCGATCGACGATATTAAGGAAAAACCCGGGCGCTTCGCGATAACGCCGGAAGAGTGCATCAGAATCGCGTTAAATAACCACCTGCCGCTTAAAATAGCCGAAAAACAGCTTAAGCTCGCAAAATTCCGCCTGCTTGAGGCCGAGCGGAAAATAGGCCCCTCACTAACGATTAAAATGGAAAATTCTTCCGGCACGGTGTATGGCAGGCACTACGAGGGGCAAAAAATATTAGCCGAGGGAAAACAGCCGATCTTTTACGGCGGAGAACTTGTTTTTTCCGTGGAACAGGCAAAAACCAATTTAAAAATAGTTGAAAACGATTATGACAGGATCAAAAATGAATTAATCCTGCAGGTGGAAAAGGCGTATTACAGCCTGGATAAGGCAAACAGGGCCCTTGAGATACAGAATAACCTGCAGAAAACAGTTACCGAACTTTATGATATGGTAAAATCCGGATACGAGGCGGATATTATCGCGCAAATCGAATTTTTAGAAATAAGTTCCCAGTATAACCAGGCCAATTTTCAGGTTTTATCCGCCACTGAGGACAAGGCGATCGCGAATCTTCTTTTGCAGCAGGCCATGAACATAAACAATGATGTGGTAATCGCCGGAAGCGGCGAACCCAGGATAATCAAATTAGACCTGGACAATTGCTTTAATATCGCGTCTTTAAACAGGCCCGAACTCAAGATAAGCCGGCTTTCCGTAGAATATTTCGATTATGAAAAAAAGATTATGAATTCGCGCGCGACTTTTCCACGTGTGGATTTTCTTGGCATGTACGGCAATATGGTTGAGGACTATGTAAAAGGGGATAAGGGCACAGGCGCCGGCACCGGTTATACCAATCCGGTTCCTCTGGGGCCAAACGACCAACGCGGGCTGGGGCCGGAATATTATGTGGGCATGAAGGCGAGCTGGCCCTTCTGGGGAAGCACCGTGGGGTATTCGCTTACTAAAGAAACGTGGCAACCCGTTGTCAGCGCTTACCAGGGCACCGCTTCCACGACGCACACCATTACATTTGATATATTAAACAAAATGGAAGATCTTTCGGGAGTGAGGGAAGCTGACCTTGAGTTCATGAGAGCGATAGACGAGATAAACAAGAAAGAGCAGGAAATTACCCTTGAGGTAAAAGAGACATTTTTTAAATATAAAAAAGCGATTGTCCTGATGGAAGTGGCGAGAAGTAAAGTGGAATTTCAGGCGAAACAGGTTGAGATTCTGGAAATAAGGCGCCAGCTTGGAGAGGCGCAATATTCGGACGTTGCCGAGGAAATGATTAAACTGGCCGAAGAGAGGTTTTCCTTCGTGCAGGCCGTAGCCGATTATTTCATCGCCATCGCATCTCTTAATAAGGCAGTGGGGATCCATGGTTATTTTGAGGTTTGAAAATAGGAGATTAAAATGAAAAAGCTAAAAGAGATATTTAAAATAAACGCGGAAAAGCTAAAAAAATTTTCTGAAAAAATAAACATGGAAAATATTAAGGCAATTCTTGAAAAAGCGAAAAAAGTAGATTTCAAAAAGCTAGATTTAAAAAAAATAAAATTCAAAAAAAACTACATTCCCGCGATGATAATAGTGCTTATCGCGGGTATTATTCTTGCCCGCACCCTTGGCAATATCCAGAGAGCTTTATTCAAAAAAGTTCCGGAAAAAGGCGCGTCTGAACTACAGGTTGTGGGCGAGGCAGTGCCTGTCAAGGTTTACAAAGTGAAAAGGATGAATTTCAAGGATACGCTGCCGGTTATGGGAAATATCAAGGGTTTTAAGGAAATCGAGCTTAAGTTCGAGACAAGCGGTGTCCTGGAAAGTTTCAATTTCGAAGAGGGGGAAAGAATACAGGAAGGCGATATTATAGCGAACCTGAACCAGAAAGACGCTCTGCTTAAACTTAAATACGCCGAACTTGAGGTGGAAAAAGCCAAAAAACTGCACAAAGCGGGCGGGATAGACAGGATCAAGCTTGAGCAGGCCAAACTGGAATACGAGTCAGCCAAAAGCGATTTTGAAAAAACAAATATATACGCTGTTACCGATGGAATTCTCGGGAGCCGCGACATGGATCCGGGCGCGTATGTGACACCGAATGAGGAAATCGGGGTATTTGTGGATATAAGCGATGTGTACGCCGAATTTAACGTGATAGAGAGGGACTCGCCGAAGCTGAAATTAGGGCATAAATGCGAGGTTTTCGTGGACGCCTATCCCAACAAGGCCTTCAAAGGCACGGTGGATTCAATTTCGCCCATCGTGGAAGGCCGCACAAGAACCCAAAACATTAAAATAGAACTGAAAAATCCGAAAATGCAACTCAAACCAGGCATGTTCGTGAGGGCTCTGGTTTCGACATATGAGAACGAAAACGCCCTTATTATTCCTACGTCAGCTTTTAAGAAAAAGGACGCCGATTATTTTGTTTACCTGGTGCATAAAAATAAAGTCACGGCAGAAACGGAAGAAGAAAAAGAGTCCGTTCTTGAAAAAGGCGTTGTGGAAGTAAAAAAGGTCTCAATAGAATATTTGACACAGGACGCGGCCGAGATCGCGGAAGGCCTGAAAGAAGGCGACCTTATCATTGTAGAGGCCTTCCAGGAGTTTAAGGATAAGGAAAAGGTCGAGATAGCCGAAGTTCAGGAAACGATATTTTAAGGAAATATCCGTCATTGAGAGGGGAATGAAAGGCCGGGGCAATGACGGTTTCAAAATATGAATCTACCAAAGTTTTCCATTAACAGGCCCGTTACGACTATTATGGTATTCGCGGGGATAATCCTGTTCGGGTTTATTTCTCTCACGCGGCTTCCGCAGGAACTTTTTCCGCCAATAACATACCCTCAGCTTACCGTTGTTACTACATATGAAAACGCGGCGCCGGAAGAAATAGAAACACTCATTACGAAGCCTGTGGAAGAGGCTATAGGCACTGTGAGCGGTCTAAGGCGGCTTAAAAGTGTATCCCGTGAAGGCCTGTCTTTAGTCATAGCCGAATTCGGATGGGCGCAAAACATGGATTTCGCCGCTCTCAGGATGAGAGAAAAAATCGACCTCATTAAAGAACGCCTGCCCCGCGAATCCCAGGAACCTCTCGTAATGAAATATAATCCTTTTGAATTGCCGATCATGACTCTGAGCGTTACAGGGGATCGCCCGGCGCAGGATATAAGGGAAATATCAAGGAGAATAATAAAAGACGAACTTGAAAAAATAGAAGGCGTTGCTTCCGCCACTATTTCAGGCGGGCTTGAGAGAGAAATAGTGGTGGAGGTGGACCGGGGACGGCTCCAGGCCCAGAAGGTTCCGCTTTTGAGCGTAGCCAGATCCGTAGCTGACGCGAATCTGAATTATCCGGCAGGTACTATAAAAGAGAGTTTTTATGAATACCTTATCAGGACGCTTGGCGAGTTTGAGCATGTTGATGAAATACAGGAGATAGCGGTAAAAGTAGAGAAGGAAGACATACTAACTTCTACGGAAGAACCGGAAGAAGGAATAAGCAAGTCCAAGCGCCTGGTTCTACTTAAAGACGTGGGGTCCGTATTCGACACCGTGAAAGAAAGAACGAGTTACTCGCGCCATAACGGCGAGGAAAACATATCCATATCCGTACAAAAACAGGCGCAGGCAAATACGCTCCAGGTGGTAAACCGCGTGAAAGCGGCCCTGACTGACATCCGGGCCGAGATCCCGAATGATATAGAAATAAAAGTAGTTTATGACCAGTCAAAATTCATAAAGGACTCCATAAACGGCGTGCGCGACGCCGCGATCATGGGCGGTGTCCTGGCGTTTCTGGTGCTGCTTTTATTTTTGAGGAATGTAAGAAGCGCGGCGATAGTCACGATCAGTATTCCTATATCGGTAGTGGCTGTTTTTACACTCATGTATATGGGCGGCCTCTCGATAAATATGATGAGCCTGGGCGGCCTCGCCCTGGGCGTCGGTATGCTGGTAGATAGCGCTATAGTTGTCCTGGAAAATATATCACGCCACAAAGAAAAAGGCACACCCGTAGGCGATGCCGTCGTCGTAGGCGCGAGCGAAGTTTCAAATGCCATAACAGCTTCCACGCTTACCACGATAGTTGTATTTTTCCCGATGATATTTGTGGTTGGGATAGCCGGCCAGCTTTTCAAACAGCTTGCTTTTACTGTAATATTCGCGTTGATAGCCAGCCTTTTTGTGGCGCTTACTCTCATACCGCTTCTTTCCAGCATGAAATCCAAAAAAGGGAACGTTCAGGCGCCTCAAAAAGAATTTGCCCTTGCCAGACTTTATGAGACGATGCTTCTTAAATTTCTGAAGCATAAAAAACAAGGGCTTCTTACGGTTCTCCTGATATTTCTCGGAAGCCTTTTGCTTTTTATTCCGCTGGATAAGGAGCTTATGCCGAAAACCGATCAGGGGCAGTTTGTGATAAAACTGGATTTGCCCAGCGGAACAAGGCTTAAAATTACGGATACGCTCGCGAAAAAGATCGAGAAATACCTATCGGAACTGCCTTACGTACGGGAAGTTACCAGTATCGTCGGATCCACCAGGGGCAGAGAGGCAAAGGATGTTCTCCAGAGATTGAGTTCAAACCAGGCGGAAATAAGAGTAAACCTCAAAAGGAAAAGAAAGATTAAAACTGCCCGGGCGGTTCAGGACGTGAAGTCCGCCATAAGCCGCCTTGATACAGGCGGTGCGAATATAGAATATATTCTCCAGGAAAGCGTATTTCGCGCCGCCATTGAAGAATCCGCGCCTGTCATTGTGGAAATAAAAGGCGAAAACATGCCTATCCTTATCAAAATCGCGAAAAACCTGATGAGGAAAATTGAGAAAATAAGAGGAATATACGGCGTGAAGACAGATATGCCAAAACCCTCGCCGGAAACAAAAATTTTCGTGGACAAAGACAGGGCGAGTATTTACAACCTTTCGGTAGCGGATATAGCCCAAACAGCACAAATCGCGATGAAGGGATATGTAGCGAGCCAGCTCAAAGAAAAAGGCCAGGAAATAGACATAAGGGTCCGCATGAGAGAAATCGACAGGATGAACTTCAAGAAACTGTCACGGCTGCGGATCCACGCGCCCAATGACGAAACGGTGCCTTTATTCACGGTAGCTCGTTTCGCGCGGGGCAAGGGGCCGAGTGAGATTAAAAGGCTGGATCAGGAAAGAACAATCATAATATCGGCAAATATATACAGAAGGGCTTTCAAGGACATAACCCGCGACATCAATAGGGCTATTAAAAAACTGGATATACCGGAGGATTTTACAATCAAGCTCGCCGGCGAATCTGAAGAAATGTCGCAATCCTTCAAAAGCCTCAGGTTCGCGCTTATCTTTTCGATACTTCTTGTTTATATGATAATGGCCGCGCAATTTGAGAGTTTCTGGCAGCCGTTTATCATCATGGTGACCGTGCCGCTTGCCATAATAGGTGTTCTCACGGCCCTTTTCATTACCGGTACCTCTGTCAATGTCGTGGCCCTTCTCGGCATTATAATGCTGGGAGGCATAGTTGTAAATAACGGTATAGTTCTGATAGATTATCTTAACCTTTTGCGGGCGAATGGAAAATCAGTAGAGGAAGCCACTATCGAGGCAAGCAAAGCGCGCCTGAGGCCGATTCTAATGACAGCCCTTACGACGATACTGGGCCTTTTCCCTATGGCTATAGCCATAGGAGAGGGCTCGGAACTCAGGAGCCCGCTCGCTATAAGCGTTATAGGAGGCCTGCTCGTAGCCACCTTCCTTACTCTCTGGGTCATTCCCGCGCTGTATCTTTTGTCGTACGAATTACGAATGAAACTTTTTAAAAAATGAACTTGCCTAAACTTGCCATAACGAGGCCTGTAGCGACAATAATGCTTTTTGCCGCTTTTGTCCTGATAGGTATTGTGGCGCTTTTCAGGCTTCCGGTGGAACTTTATCCCAACATATCTTTCGGGGAAATCAGTATTATCGTTAACATAAGAGGCGGGATTCCACCTACGGAAGTTGAATCCCTGGTTACCAAGCCGATAGAGGAAGCGGTTAGTACCGTTACATACCTTGAGGAAATGCTCTCAATCTCAAAAGAAGGCGAGTCCACGATAGTTCTGAGTTTTGAGCCGGGTATTGACATGGATTTTGCCTCGCTCGATGTGAGGGAAAAATTCGCGCGCGTAAAAAATGAGCTGCCGAAAGAGGTCGAGAAACCGATAATCGCTCAATTCAAAAGATCCGACGTGCCGATACTAATATTAGCGGTAACGAGCCCCCGGAGAACCACGGAGGAGATGCGAAAAATTGTCGACGAGGTTGTCAAGGAAAGGATAAAACGCGTAACCGGCGTCGCGAACATTGAGGTAGGCGGCGGCAGGGAACGCAAGATATTGGTAGAGGTTGACCAGCGCGCGCTGGTGAGATATTCATTACCCCTTGAGAGGGTAATAAATTCGCTAGGCCTCAACAACCTTAACCTGCTCTCGGGTGAGATAAAGCGGGAAGAAGATAAATACCTTATACGGACAATAGGAGAGTTTGAGTCCATAGAGGATATAGAGGATATAGGAATTTCCACGACACCGGACGGGTCAATCGTGCGGCTAAAGGATATTGCGGATGTCAGGGATTCTTATCTGGATCCCACAGGTTACGCGAGAATAAACGTAAGGCCCGTTGTATCGCTTTATGTCCAGAAAGAGTCCAAGGGCAATACCATTCAGATTGCCGGGAACGTGTTGAAGGAAGTGGATAAAGTAAGGTCCATAATTCCCAAAGACATGAAAATAGTCGTGACGAGCAACCAGTCGGATTTCATAAAAAAATCCATAGACAATCTTAAAAACTCATTACTTAAAGGGGCGATTCTCATAATGCTTGTCCTGGCCTTTTTTCTCGGCAGGATACAGAAAAAGCATTCGATATTTATTATCCTGGCGCTGGCCGCGATGATGTTTATGCCCATAAAACTTTTGTATATCATACTGGGCGGTATCATAATTTTTTTCCTGGTGAAAAAAGACCTCCGGCCTATAATTATAGTTACCGCCTCTATACCTATTTCGGTGGTGATAACATTCGGCCTTATGGACCTTTGCAACACCTTTTTCTCAAAAATGATTTCTCTTACGATAAATTTCATCACGATGTTCGGACTGGCACTCGGCGTGGGTATGCTTGTGGATAACTCTATTGTGGTATTTGAAAATATATTGAAAAAAATAGAATCAGGCGAGAACAGAATAAAAGCCGCTATTACGGGGGCCTCGGAAATGAATCTTGTGATAATCGCCTCCACGCTCACGACCGTTATAGTATTTTTGCCCATGGTATTCGTGGGAAAAGAGATGAAGCTTCTCTACGGGGGCGTGGCGTGGACGGTTACGTTTTCGCTGGTCGTTTCCCTTTTAGTGGCGCTTACGGTGGTTCCGCTATTATCTTCGCGGGTAGACGTCACAAAGGGCGTGACAAGCATACTGGACCCTTTTTACCGGTTTCAAAAGAAGATGCTCGTGTTTATTTTAAGAAGGAAGTTCGGGATATTTTTTATAATTTTCCTGCTTTTTTTGGCGTCCCTTTTCATGGCTTCGCGTATCGGCCGCGAATTCATAGGGACAACCGAACAGAACAAATTCACTATTTTTATAGAAATGCCTACGGGGACAAAGCTTGATATAAGCAACCGTGTTGTAAAAGATGTCGAAAGCCTATTAAAAGAAATACCGGAGGTAAAAACTTTTACCGCGAGAGTGGAACCATGGAGCAGCAAGGTGTACGTCGAGCTTATAGGGCTTGGCCGGCGGAAAAGAACGGTTTCCGAGGTTATAGAAAACTTGAGGCCCAAGGTATCCAGGATACGGCACGCGTTTATATATTTTGAGGAAGAACAGGAAGTCGGGACGAAAGAAATTATTATTGACCTTTTTGGATACGATTATGACATGCTGCGTGAGCTCGCGATATCAATGGCCACGCGACTTGGCTCGATCCCGAAATTCACGGACGTTAAAATACGCATGAGAGAGGGCCGCCCGGAACTCGCGCTTAAAATCGACAAAAACAAGGCCGCTGAATACGGTTTTACGGTAAGCGATATAGCCACGAAAGTCCACGCCCACATGAGGGGGCTTAGGGCGACGCTTTTTCACACAGAGGCGCGGGAAATCGAGACGATAGCGAGATTGCAGGAAAAGTACCGCAGGACATTCAAGGACCTTCATAAGCTGGTGCTGGTTACCGATGACGGAAAAAAAATTTTCATAGACCAGATATCGGATTTTCAATATGGATTGGGCCCCAGTGAAATCTGGAGAAAAGACCGCGCCAGGATGATCCAGGTAAGCGCGAATATCGGCGATCTTCCATTGAGCAAAGCGGCCGAAAAAATTAAAACAACCCTGAAAGACGTGCAATTCCCGGAAAATTATTTTTACAGGTTCGGCGGAAATTATCCATCCATGATCAAGACGCAGAAGGAATTCGCTATCATCATATGGGTGATTTTGGCATTAATCTATATAGTCCTGGCCTCTCTTTTCGAATCCTATTATCAGCCGTTTATCATAATGGGAACGGTGCTTCTGGCGTCTATCGGCGCAATTCTAGCGCTTTTTTTGACGAAAACAGCTATTGGCATGGGCGCGCTTATCGGTATGATGATGCTGGCCGGAATTGTCGTTAATAACGGGATCATCCTTGTCGACCATATAAATGTTTTGCGAAAAACGCGAAAAGACCAGTGTCGCGTGGTAATTCAGGCCGCGCATGACAGGTTAAGGCCGGTAATCATGACAACGGCCACAACCATAATGGGGCTTTTGCCGATGGCCTTGGACAGATCAGAGGGGGCTAATCTCTGGAACCCCCTCGCAATAACTGTAATAGGGGGTATGCTTGTCGCGACGCCTCTTACACTTCTTATGGTTCCCGCTATTTATACCACTGTTGAACGCTTAAAAAATTTAATTACAAAACCTGTTTGACATAATCAATCCGGCAGTAAAGTATACCCCGATATTAGTATAAATTAAGTAACAAAAAAGTTAGATTTTTGCTCTTGCATTCCCCTTACAGTGTGATATACTTTATATGGGTGATGGCGAGATGAAAAAATCCAATTTTTTTTATGCAACTTATTTTAATCATTTAAAAAGACTGAAAACACTATTTTTTTGCCCATCTCTTGTTACAATAATATTACAAAAGAAACATATATTTTTTCCCTGCAAACTCAATACTTTAAAAAAGTCTTTAGCTTATAATATGGGTGAGTAAAATGATGGAACATCGGGAAACACATAGCAAAAACCCATTGGCAAGTTCAGGGCTTTTATCCCGTGCGCGGCCGATGGATACCAGGCATGCCTATATCAAGATAATAGCATGGGTGGTTATTTTTCTGTTTACCTGGAGCCAGATCGCCTATTCGGCCGGCGATCTTTTTTATTTTAACCCAGCAACGCCAGCCGCTGCTAAATCGTCATTGCGAGTAGGCGACGAAGTTGCGTCTTCCACTCCCGGATTGGACAAAAGTGGTTTGCTTTCCACTCCCGGATTGGGTAAAAGTGGTTTACGCAGACAATCCGGGAGTGGAAAGCAAACCGAAACCGACGAAATCGAAGTCACAAATTACGACCTTTTTCACTACGAAAAAAAAGAAAATCCTGTCCATAAACTTTTACCCTCCATGAAAGAGCAGGAACAGACAAGCGGCTTTGCGCCCAATTACTTGAAAAGACAGCAGAATAAGCATGAGGATGTCGTGCGCCAGAAAGGCGTTATTGATAGTCTCCTGGAAAATCTTTTCAACAAGCGTAAGCCCCGGGAAGAAGCGGAAGTGCCGCTTAAGAAGAAAAAATCCGGTCCGGAAGGGCAAAGCGGCAAGGCAAAGGGGGGATATCCCGAATATACGCTTACGGATCCGCCCAACGATGCTCCCAAGATCCCGGGCGATCTTAATGAATACATATACGGCGATAAAATTCTGCAAAGGATAATAACTTTCAACATCACCCGTATAGATATTGATAGATGGAAGCGAGGGGCCGAAGAAAAAACAGACGATGACGGCGAAAAATACTGGATAGCCTATGATACCGATGAGGGCCTGCCGGGTGAGGAACGAATTACAAAAGCGGTAGTATTTACGGGCGAAGGCGATGACCGCAAAGTTGACTATATGCTCTGGGGGACCGTATGCCCGGGCGGAAAAGCGGAGTATTATTATAGAAGCGATTATGAACGTAGCGGCGATGACATGACGAATATCAAAGTTTATGATGTCAGGACTTTGTCCGAAGAGGAGAGTGAAAAGAAGGGGCAGGGAAAACTTACGCAATGGACAGTATTTGGGGGCACGGGAGAAGATAATAAGGCCGTTCAACACCGTTATTATTCTGATGGCGCGCTTTATCTGAGAGTTGATATAGAAGGCGACGTGAAAACGGGATATGATACGACACGAATGGAAGAAGGTGAAGCCAGAAAAGAGCGGGGAACAGGTATAAAGCTTTTCGAGACATTATCCAGAGGCGAAACGGGAAAAGAAAACGACGATTATACGTATTATTTCAACTCCGAGGAAGAGATAACAAGCACTACGGTTTTAATTTATGTGAACGGAAAAAGGGCGGGGGAGGCCGACGACAATGACCCCATTGCCGAAGAAATTACTTATAGGGGCGACGCAATAGCAAAGGATGAATATGAAGCGGATGGCAATCTTCTTGAGGGAGAAGACGGCATAAAAGACGACGCGGTAATTTCATCAATTACAATAAATGATACTTACCGCAGAAATCAGGATGAAAAAGTCGCTATTTTAACTTACATATACGCCGAAGACGGTAAAACCATACAACAGACGATTATTTATGTCTATGAAAGCGGGCGCACCGGAGAAGACGCGAATTATACGGAAAACATAAAGATTAAACAAACTTTCAGGGGAGATCCCGTAAGCGACGGCGTAGATGAGAACGGAGACGGGGTATCGGATGATGACCTGGATCAGGATGGCATAAAAGACGACGCGATCCTGGAGAAGGAAGATTATTTCGATGTGGAAGATATAAAGGGAAGGGTTACGGGAGAAGCCGTTCTCGATTACACGCTTAATTACGAAGACGGTACGCGTTATAATTCCGCGAATAAAATCGTCACGACCACGATAGTTTATTATTATCTGGACCAGGAAACAGGAAAGGTGAACAGGGCAAAAACCGCGCGGGAATCAGATAATAATGACCCGCTATATAAAACCGAAACCTACAAACGAAACGCAATAGCGATTGAAGGTGATGTAGACGAAGACGGCGACGGAATAAAAGACAGCTCCGAAAAACTTCTGGAAACCTACTACAAGGGCATGAAAGGGAGCGAGATATCGGATTATTCATATAGCTTCGATTCGCAAGGCGAAATTGCTTTTACAAGCTATTATTTTTATAACTATGTCTTGGAAGAAATTACTTACAGGGTGAGAGCGGAAAACGCCTTCTCAACGGCGTTGATGTTTTTATCCGTTACTTATAACGGAGAAAAACAGGAAGATTACGCGGCGGATACGTACGTGGGTGAAAGCACGTATATATTAGACGATATCAAAACGGCCGTTTTTTATCATACGGGAGATTATAACGGCGCGTTTCGAATAAAAGGCGAAGAAGTCGCCGATTACGCTCTAAATTATGATAACGATAAGAGCGTCGAAGACACAACGGTCTATTTTTACGGAAACGTAAGGAATCGCGCCAAAAGTTCAAGCGCGTATGCCTGCCTAAAGCAAACAAATATTTACAGGAAAAAAGTTAACGATATAGGTGCTATTGCGCGCGATACTTTATCGGATTCCGCGACGGTTATTAAAACGCTTACTTCTTACCATATAGACGGAAGAACTAAAGGCAAAGAAGTTGCCGACTATACTTTAAGATATAGAAAAGATACTGCTGTTAAAGAAACAACCATTTACAATTATAGCGCGAATTATGCCCGCGCGGAAAACGCCGGTTCAGATGACTGCATGTCAAAAGCTTCTATTTATCGCGGCGATAACCACGCCGTAATCGATGATAGCGGCCTCCTATCGGAAACCTTTTATTATATCACCGGTAAGATTAAAGGCGAGGAGATAGCGGACTATACAGAAGACAATAAATCAGGAAGAACCTCATACTACGTATACGAAGACCTTAGAACTTCTCCTGTCGCATTCGGCGTAAGGGCAAAACTTGCTGACACCGGGGCGAAACTTATAAAGTCGATAATATACAGAAGCGGTATGAATGAAGACGATGCCACAGCCGGTGTATACAGATCCATATCGCATTACGAGGGCGATAAAGGCGAAGAAAGGGTCTATAAAACGGTCTTTTATCGCAAGGCCGGCAACGTAATAAAGTCCACCACAATCTACACCTATGAAACAAGCGGCGATGGCGACGCGAATCTTGATGGTAAGGTAGATAATGAGGATTTCGCTATTTTGCGGTCAATTTGGGGTTTAAGATTTGGTGACGCCGGCTTTAATGAGAATGCCGACTTTGATAATGATGGCATTATAGGAAGTACCGATATTAATATTCTTTATGCCAACTTCGGCAAAAGAATCAATTCAACCGTTAATTTCGCGGAACAGCGCCTGGTTACAACCGAAACTTTCAAAGATTACGGCCTCGTTACCCAGGAACTCTCATCAATCACATACTATTATCTGTCAGCTCTTATCGAAAAAGGCGAAGAAATCGCTGATTATAGTTACAATTATAAAGCAGGTCCTGAAGAAATAGTAAAGACGACTTCCGTATACTTCTACAATGACGCCCGCGCCGAAGACGCTAA
>CAYTQI010000033.1:0-16253 GCA_964440235.1 uncultured Planctomycetia bacterium | reverse complement strand
AGCAATTATATCGGGCATAAACGATTCGATTTAGAATTATTGAAAAGAATCAGAAAAAAATACAGGAATATAATGACAGTAGTTGGTGGGCCAACCCCTACATTTGCTCCGGAAGAAGTAATTAAAGAGGATTGCGTGGATATTATATGTATCGGCGAAGGCGAAGAGGCGATGGCGGAACTCTGCAATAGTATTCGCCACAAAAAAGATATAAGAAATATAAAAAATTTGTGGGTTAAAGATAACGGAAAGGTTTACAGAAATGATGTCAGAAGGCTTCTTGATATTAAAAACGTTCTACTTCCGAATTGGGATATCTTTGACCGCCGGCACTTTTTAAGGCCACTGGGCGGCAAAATGTACAGGATGGGCATGTTTCATATGACTAGGGGGTGTTTATTCCCCTGTAAATACTGTGCATCTCCATCCCTTTCCCGCATATATAAGGGTAAGGGGGAATATTACAGGATTAAGAAAGTAGACCTCTTAACTCAGGAAATAGCGTCCTATAAAGAAAAATATGATTTAAATTTCATTTTTTTCACGGATGATCTTTTTCCGCTGCACAAGGGGGAAATTGTGGATGATTTCTGCAGGCTTTACAAAGAGCGTGTAGGGCTCCCGTTTTCCATTAACCTGCATCCGGAACTCATAAAAGAAGACGCGTTTGCTAAAATCTGTGAGGCGGGTTGCCGCAATATATGTGTCGGGCTGGAATCGGGAAGCCAGACGATAAGAATGAATGCTTTGGGAAGAACGTATAAAAACGATCGAATAATCGATGTTTTTCGTTTAGCACGAAAGTATAAAATACGTGGTTCGACCTTTAACATGATTGGCATACCGCATGAGAAAAGAAGCAATATATTTGAAACTATAGAGCTTAACAGAAAGGCCAGTCCGACAACAACGACTCTTTCGTTTTTTCATCCCTATCGCGGTACCAAACTACGGGAGATGTGTATCAGGGAGGGATTGTTTGACCCTGGCAAAGAAAAGGAATACGAAAATGTTTACAGAACAGAATCATGCCTTAATCTTCCTCAAATTTCGAACAAGACCCTGCGGGGCCTGTTCAAAACGTTTCAATTATACTTCAAACTTCCGAAAATATTCTACGGATTGATAAGAGTATCGGAAGGGGACTCATTTTTGTCCAAGGCCGTTTTTGGCATATTAAAACAAATATTCTATCGCATCACGGATAAGGAATCCAAATGGGATTTTACAGGAGGTTTAAAATGAATATGAGACCGCAAAAAATATTTTTTAAAAAAAATTTTTCTCTAGGTAGTTGGATTACTTTTACCAATGTCGCTTCGGCAGAGATTATGGCAAAATCGGGATTCGATTGGTTGGCAATAGATATGGAACATAGCGCTATTACCTTGTACCATACTCAGCGGCTTATACAGGTAATAGATTTGGCCGGGTGCGCTTCTTTCGTAAGGGTCGGGGAAAATAATCCAAATTTAATAAAACGGGTAATGGACGCAGGTACATGCGGGGTAATTGTTCCAATGGTAAATTCGAAAGATGATGCCATAAAGGCCGTTAATGCTGTTAAGTACCCTCCCCTGGGAACAAGGGGGGTAGGCCTTGCAAGGGCGCAGGGTTACGGATTGGATTTTGAAAAGTATAAAAAATGGGTGAACAAAAATAGTATCGTAATAGCCCAGATAGAACATATAGAGGCCATAGATGCACTTCCGGAAATATTGACGGTTCGCGGAGTAGACGCGAGTATGATAGGCCCTTATGATTTGTCTGCTTCACTGGGGTATCCGGGGGATTTTAAAAGAAAAGAGTTCAGGTCTGCTTTGCGAAGATACCTGGAGGTATGTAAGGAATTTAATAAACCGGCCGGCATTCATTCCGTAACGCCCGATTGCGCAAGTCTCAAAGGCAGGATAAAAGAGGGGTTTAAGTTCGCGGCATTTAGCTTTGACGCGCTTTTTTTAGGGCAAAAAATTAAAGACGAATTGAAAAAGTTTAGAAAATGAATATTACAGGCATTATTCCCGCCAGAATGGACTCGAGCAGGTTTCCCGGCAAGCCGCTTGCCGTTATATGCGACAGGGCCATGATCTATCACGTATATCATAGAAGTAAAATGGCGCGCGTTCTTGATGAAATTTATATCGCTACCTGCGATAAGAAAATAAAGGATTATTGCGAGAAAAACAATATGAACGTGATAATGACCAAAAATACTCACCAGATGGCGTCGGATAGGGCCTCTGAGGCAATGAAGAAAATAGAAAAGGAAAAAAATAAAAAAATAGATATTGTAGTCATGATCCAGGGCGATGAGCCGATGGTTTTTCCGGAAATGATAGGCTTATCGCTAAAACCAATGCTTGAAGATAGCGCCGTATCAGTCGTTAATCTGGTTTCGCCCGTAAAAAATGAAAAAGAAGCCGAAGACAGTAATGCGGTAAAGGTTGTTTTTGATAAAGGTGGAAATGCCCTCTATTTTTCCAGAGACCCGATTCCTTCCGGAAGGAAAACGAAAAAGACACCCATTCGATACAAGCAGGTTCCGATAATCCCGTTCCGGCGCGATTTTTTGATTAAATTCAATGAACTTTCCAGGACGCCGCTTGAAATCGTTGAATCGGTCGACATGCTGAGGCTTTTGGAACACGGCTATAAGGTTAAAACTGCTGTATCGGAGTTTATCACTTACGGTGTGGATACACCCGGAGATTTAAAGAGGGTTGAGGGATTAATGAAGGATGATCCTTTGATTTCCCGGTACAGGGAGGGTAAGCAATGAAAGATAAAAAGGTATTGAAAGCCGGTATCGCCGGATACGGCATCGTGGGGGAAAGGAGGCGTCAATACATTGATAAGCATCCGCAACTCAAGACAATAGCGGTTTGCGACCGGAAGTTTGTGAAACCAGGTATTTTGGCTGACGGGGTGCGTTGTATGCCGGATTATCCGGACCTCCTGAAGGAGCCATTAGACATATTGTTTGTGTCTCTACCTAATTACATGGCCGCCGAAGTGACAATAGCTGGTTTAAAAAAAGGAATGCATGTGTTCTGCGAAAAGCCGCCCGGAAGGGACGTCGCGGATATCGAGAGGGTTATCGATGCGGAAAAAAAGAATCCGGAATGCGTGCTGAAATACGGTTTTAATCACCGCTATCATGATTCTGTGCGAGAGGCCTTACGGGTGGTGCGTTCCGGGGAACTCGGCCAAATCCTTAACGTACGCGGAATTTACGGAAAAAGTAAGATTATTTCTTTTTCCGGAGGGTGGAGGGCGGAAAGAAGATACGCCGGCGGGGGAATACTTCTTGATCAGGGGATCCATATGGTGGATCTTATGAAACTTTTTTGCGGCAATTTCGCGGAGGTAAAAGGTTTTATTTCTAACGGATACTGGCATCACGATGTTGAGGATAACGCGTTCGCGATTATGCGAAACGCAAACGGCCAAATCGCCATGCTTCATTCAAGCGCCACCCAGTGGGAGCATCATTTCCATATGTATATCGGCCTTACAAAGGGCTACCTGGAGTTACGCGGTATTCTCGCCGGCTCAAAAAGTTATGGTGAGGAGAAACTTATTATCGGGCGACGCAGTGAATCAGGCGAGGGAAATCTGAAAAAGAAAGAAATAACATATTCGGAAGACAATTCCTGGCGTGACGAAATATATGAATTTGCCGAAGCGGTCCTGAATAAAAATAAAATCAAACACGGCGACAGTAATGACGCGCTGGAAACGATGAAACTTGTTTACCAGATTTATTATGCCGATAATGAATGGAAGAAAAATTATGGTATCCCCGCGGCGCATAACACGGAAGCGGAAATCGGAGGTGAAAGAAGTGGATAACATGAAAAATATACTCGAAGGCCCCAGAGATGCCAAAAGCTACGCGGAAAACTATTTAAAATATATTTCGGGGCTTTTAAAGCATATCGATATCCAACAAGTCGTATTGTTTATCGAAGAGCTTGAAAAAGCCCGCGGAAATCAAAACACGGTATTTTTTATAGGAAACGGGGGATCCGCCGCGACTGCGGCGCATATGGTAAATGATTTCGGGATAGGTTTACAAGCGGGGGACAACCGGAAGCCGTACCGCGTTTTAGCTTTAACGGATAATACCGCGAAGATAACCGCGATATCGAATGATTACGGGTATGGGGAAATATTCGTTAGGCAGCTTGAAATTCATTACAGGACGGGGGATAAACTGGTCGCTATTTCCGCAAGCGGAAATTCACCAAATGTTATAGCCGCGGCCGAGTGGGTTAAAAAAAGAAGGGGCGCGGTTATCGGATTTGTGGGCTTTGACGGCGGAAAACTTAAAGACCTTTGCGATATTGTTATCCATATCCGAACACCCAGGGGAGAGTATGGGCCTGTTGAGGATATGCACATGATTTTGAGCCATCTGGTATATACGTGGCTTCGTTATAAAGAAAACAGAAGGGGTAAAAGTTGAGATCGCTATCCGGTAAGAAAATTTTAATCGGTCCTTCGTCTTTCGCCGCTACGGATTCGGCGCCGATGGATCGCCTGCGGGAAAGCGGCTGCGAAATCATGGGCAACCCTTTCAAGCGTAAATTAACCAAGCCGGAATTGATTGATCTGCTTGGGCATGGGGTTTCGGGGTTGATTGCCGGCCTGGAGCCGCTGGATCGCGAAGTGCTGGAGGCCTCCGGCCTGGAGGTAATATCGCGTTGCGGGGCCGGGCTTTCTAACATTGATTTAACCGCGGCCAGGGGCCTGGGTATCGCGGTTTGCTTTACCCCTGACGCGCCCACGAAAGCGGTAGCCGAACTTACCGTGGGCGCTTTACTGGGAATGCTGCGTATGATTCCACAGATGAACAGGGATTTACATGATGGCAGATGGATAAAAAGAATCGGCACGCAGCTTGAGAAAAAAACCGTGGTTATTATCGGCTTCGGGCGAATCGGCAGATATACGGCAAAACTCCTTGCGCCGTTTGGGGTAAAATTACTCATCGTCGATCCGTATTTCGACAAAACGGCCAAAGGGGTGAAGGTAGTGTCTCTCGAGGAGGCCATCCCGCCGGCGGATGTCATAATAATTCACGCGAGCGGCGAAAATTGTATTTTGCGAAAAAAAGAATTCACCCTGATGAAAAAAGGGATTTTTCTGTTAAACGCGGCCCGCGGGAACGCGGTAGATGAAGACGCGCTTGTCGATGCGCTGGAAAAAAAGACAGTAAAAGGTGCCTGGATAGATGTTTTTAAAAATGAACCGTACAATGGCGAACTTAGAAAGTACCCTCAGGCGATTCTGACCCCGCACGAAGGCTCTTATACGGGGGAATGCAGGAGGCAAATGGAGATACAGGCGGTCGACAATCTTATCAGGGCTTTTGAGGAGAACAAAAAAAATGAATATTAATTTTAAAGGCCAGGTGGTATTGGTTACGGGGGCGACGAGGGGGATCGGTAAGCGTATTGCCGATGATTTTTACGCTTCGGGAGCAAAGCTTATACTTACGGGTACGCATAAAACGCAGATTGAGTCTCTTAACCGTTCCGCCAAAAGAAACCGTAAAAGCAGGAAAACATACCATTGCGTTGATTTTACCGATGCCGCAAGTACGCGCGATTTTATAAGGGGACTGGGAAAGCTTAAAAAGATAGATGTTTGCGTGAATAACGCGGGAATCAACGCTATAGATTATATCCATGAGGCAAGGGTAGAAGACTGGAATGACATTATGGCAGTTAATTTGAAAGCGCCTTTTTTGATAACTCGGGAAATAAGTAAAATCATGAAAAAAAACCGGTATGGGCGCATAATAAACATCGCTTCTGTCTACGGCACAAAGAGCAGGGAAAAAAGGTCCGTATACTCGGCGAGTAAATTTGGAATAAAGGGACTCACGGTAAGCGTTTCCAATGAATTGGCGCGGTACAATGTCCTGGTAAACACGGTTTCGCCGGGGTTCGTGCTTACGGAGCTTACCCGCCGCATTTTGAGCAAAAGAGAGATAAGGGAACTTATATCCCGGATTCCGGAGAAAAGGTTTGCCGCCCCGGAGGAGATTTCCCGCGTTATCCTTTTTCTCTCGAGCCCGTTAAATACTTATTTGACGGGCCAGGACATTGTTGTCGACGGGGGATATGTGAATGTGTGATAAATTTTCCGTAAAGTCAAGGATGGGATCTTACGAAGTCAGTTTTGTCGATGACTTCGCCCCCGTGCTCGGGCGTTACAGGAGCGAAGAGCCGTTTCTAATAGTAGATAAAGGCGTGATGCGTTTTTACGGTGACAGGATAAAATCATTTTTTCCGGAAAACCGCATTTTCACGGTTGAGGCGGCGGAACGGCATAAAACAGTCGAATACTGCTATAGCGTGATAAAAACGCTCGTACGAAATAATGTCCGCAAAAACAGCTTTATTATTGCCATAGGCGGCGGGATAATACAGGACATAACGGCGTTTGTAAGCTCTATATTGTTCAGGGGCGTGAAATGGATTTTTTTCCCGACCACGCTTCTGGCGCAAGCCGATAGCTGCATAGGAAGCAAATCCTCCATAAATATGGGGAAGTTTAAAAATTTGCTGGGCACTTTTTATCCGCCGGAGAATATTTTTATTGATATTAATTTTCTCGATACCCTGCCGGCGGATGCTGTTAAATCGGGCGTGGGGGAAATGCTTCATTTTTATTTTATCGCCGGAAGTAAACTGGCCGGAAAAATGATGGGCGGTTACGGGGAATTTGTGTCTTCCCCGAGGCTTTTGAGAAAATATATTTCCGCGAGTTTACGGATAAAAAAAAGTTTCGTTGAAATTGACGAATTCGACAAAGACAAAAGGAATATCCTGAATTACGGGCATACGTTCGGCCACGCCATTGAGACGGTAAGCGGTTATAGGATAAATCACGGGCAGGCGGTAACTATGGGCATGGATATCGCAAACTATATTTCGTTAAAAAGCGGGCGTATTAACGCGCTCGTATTTAAGTCGATGCATAAAATACTCCTCGGCAACATGCCGCGTTTTACTATAGGCAGTGGGAATATCGGGAATTATTTGTCGGCGCTTTCAAAGGATAAAAAGAATGCAGGAAAAAGCCTGGCCTGTATTCTTACGCGCGGGCCCGGTTCCATGTATAAGGCGCGGCTTTCCCCGGGTAAAAAGCTCGCGCGCATGATACTGGGTTATTTTAATGCCGTTAAGGGCGCTCAATCAAAGCCCGGGCGAATACGCGGGAAGTAAATGTGAAAGAAAGCGATATCAGGAACAGAAGCGTTTTCAACGCGTATTGTGACCTTGTAAAAAAGGATAGCGATACGTATTTTAAGCCCGGGGAGTTCATCGGGATAAAATGTCCGGCATGCGGGAGCGGGAAACATTTGTTCGAGTTCAGGAAAAACAAATTCCGATATGTTTCGTGCGAAAAATGTTCGACGCTTTTCGTCAACCCCAGGCCGTCGCGGGCGATGATCGGGGAATTTTACTCGAAGTCCCCGTCAGCCAGGTTCTGGATAAACGATTTTTTTAAACCGGTCGCGGAGATGCGCCGCGAAAAAATATTCAAACCGCGCGCCGAGCGTTTAAGTAAAATGATGCCTTGGAATGAAAAATGCGTGATAGGGGATATCGGTTCGGGTTTTGGCATATTTTTAGAGGAGATGAGAAAGATAATGCCCGGTAACCGTTATATCGCCATAGAGCCTTCGCCGGAAATGGCCTCTATTTGCCGCGATAAAAATCTGGAAGCGAAATGCGCGGGCCTCGAAGACATAAGCGGTATGGACAACGGATTTGATGTCCTGACGGGTTTTGAGCTTATCGAGCACCTTTTTAGCCCGGGCGCCTTTTTCAAAAAAGTATACTCACTTTTAAAACCCGGAGGGTCCTTTATCATGACCGCCTTGAACGGAATGGGATTCGACATACTTCTTCTCTGGGAAAGATCCAAAAGCGTCATGCCGCCCCATCACCTGAATTTTTTTAACCCTGATTCCATAAGACAACCGCTGGAAAAGGCGGGTTTTGAGATTACGGAAGTTTCAACGCCGGGCAGGCTTGACTGGGACATAGTGGAAGGCATGATAAGGGGCGAGGGTTTAAGGGTGAACAGGTTCTGGAATTTTTTAGCCGATAAAACAGCCCCGGACTGCAAAAAAAAGTTACAGGCATGGATATCGGAAAATAATTTAAGTTCTCACATGCAGGTAATCGCGAAAAAACCTCCGGCATGAAAATTACACTGATACAAATAGATCTTGTTATGGGCTCACGGGTACTCTTAAGCCTTTTGCGCGAAAAGGGATACGACGCGAAGAGCCTGCAGATCAACACGCGTTATACCGACCTTTTATCCGACGGGGATTTAAAGGCTGTTTATGGTTATGCCGCCGACTCAGACGTAGTAGGGCTTTCATTCAACACATTTTACGCCCTTCAGGCGCGGCAGCTGGCTGTTTTTTTGAAAAATAAAGGTATAAAATACATCATAACCGGCGGGAATCACGCGACGGCGCTTCCGGATGAGGTTATTAAATATTCTGATATCGTTGTAAAACATGAGGCGGAGGTGACCTTGCCCGGGATTTTGGAGGCGCTCGAAATGAATAAACCCCTGTCCGGGGTAAAGGGGATCGTGTACAGGGAGAACAAGGCGGTTTTTCACAGCAGCCATCCGCCGGATATCGTGTGGAAGCTGGACACGCTTCCTTTTCAAAGTACGGAGATAAACGCGATTAAGTATTTTGACCCAAAAAGGAAACTTTATACCCCGGATAATACCGAGCTTTTTCCCAATCATGGAAATTGTTATTTTGTGCTGGCGTCAAGGGGTTGTCCGTTCGGATGCGCATATTGTTCTAATTCGCTTTACCGGTCGATTGACCCCGGTTTTAAAAAAGTAAGAAAAAGATCGATAGGCAATATAGTGGATGAGATGGAACAGGCCCTTTCCGCCGGGTTTGAGTCTTTTTATATTACCGATGATCATTTTTTCGCTTTCACCGAGGCGGAAATCGGGCAATTTAACCGCGAATATAAAAAACGGATAAAAAAACCGTTTTCCGTCGTGGGAATAAACCCGAATATTTTCCGGCAGGCGTCGGCGGAAAAAAAATTACGTCTTTTGATAAATTGCGGAATGACCGATATCAGGATAGGAATACAGAGCGGGAGCGACAAGACGCTCGAAATTTTCAAGAGGGGTTATAAAGCCGCGGAAATTCCCGGATTGATAGCGCCGGTGGAAAAAATCCGAAAAACCATCTGGGGCCCGCCTTACGATAAATTGCACGTGGCGTTGGACTTCATATGCGACGCGCCGTGGGAAACAGAGGAAGATAAGCGCGCGACGATAAAGCTGGCGCGGAAGGCGCTGAAACAGTATTCGATATTTTTCTACACGCTCGTTTATTTACCCGGGACGGAAATCTATTCCCTGGCGCTTAAGAATCGGTGGATAAGCGACAAAGAGAAAGATATTTATCTGAGGGGCATCGCGGGCGTCGACGACAACATATACAACAGGGTGCTTTTTTTAATCGCGGTCACAAAGGAACGCGGCATTGACCTTTCGGAGAAACTTATAGACCATATTCTTGAGGTGTCTGGCAGGGATTTGGAAATGGCGAAAAAAATCATTGATTCTTTTATAGAATCCGTTAATAAGACAGAAAAGCATCACGATGTGAAGTTGAAGCACGCCGCTTTACACCCCTATCTTACCGGTTTTAACGAATGGGTAAAAACAAAAGGTGAAGTGGGAAGGAAGGTCCTTTTCAGGAGTTATCATGAGCCATACGGCTAAATCGAATATTACGGGTTAAAAAACATGAAAATACTGAAAGAAATCAACGAGTGGTTTGAGGCCTTATTTATACGGAATGTGCCGGGCGGCACGGGTGTATTCTTAAGAAGGCTATACTGGAAGAGCAAGCTTTCAAAATCCTCGTTTTTCACTGTGTGCCCCGGCTGCGTTATTATGGGCGCCGAACGCGTGAAATTCGGGAAAAAAGTTATAATATCGCGTAATTGTTCTTTGTTCGCCGACGGTAACGGGTCAATTCAGTTGGGTGATTACGCGGGCCTTAATAACGGTGTTATTTTAGGGGCCTCACGTGACGGAAAAATCGTTTTAGGCAACAACGTGCTGGTCGGATTTAATGTGGTGATGAGGGCGAGTAATCACCGGTATGATAAAAAGAATGTGCCGATACGCCGGCAGGCCCATGCGGGGGGAAAAATCGTTATAGAGGATGACGTGTGGATTGGCGCCAATTCGACTATCCTGAGCGGCGTAACGATAGGCAGGGGCGCTGTTATCGGCGCCGGGGCGGTCGTAAATAAAAACGTGCCGCCTTACGCGCTGGCGGCGGGAGTGCCCGCGAAAGTTATAAGAGAGAACTGCAGGACATGACTATTATCGCGTTAACCGGCGGGGCCGGCAAAATAAAAAAAATTATGAAGCCCGGTACTGAATGGTGCTACCTTGGAAAAAATGTTGAAAAAAGGAAAAAAATTTCCGGGATATTAGGGGAGGGAAAAAGATTTTATCTCAAAGACAGGCTCCACCTGATTTCGGAAAGATTCAGGCAGCCCTACATTGACCTTATAGCCGAATTCGGAAAAAAACAAAAGAATCAGCTTAATTGGTGGGCCGGCAAATTCGCGTCCAAAAGCCATTTGCAGACGGATTTTTTTCTACTTTTCTGCTACAAGGTTTTGGCGATAGAATTGATTAGATCGCGGCCCGAAGGCAAGGAATTAATAATTTTTATCGAAGATCCCTGGCTTTTCGCGGATGTTAAAAATATATGCGGGGGGCGTAATATAAAATTTTTTGGAATAACCAATTTTTTATTTCTCAAATCTTTTTTGATTCTAAGAGGTATCGTTTGCAGGTTACTTCTACTCGCGTGGATTATTATAGCGCGCGGATTGGCATACTTTTATCATACAGGCAAGAAACCAGCGGCGCTGGAAAGAGGCGAAAGCGCCGTTGGCATCATAAACCCGGCGGAGCCGAGGTGTTTTAAAGACGGCAGATATACCGACAACTATATGCCCGGCCTGGCGGATTTTTACAGAGAGCAAAATATTCCTTTTTTCTATATTTATCTTTTACGCTACCCCCTGTCAACCGCGAAATACATCGGGAAGAATAAAGAAATTTTATGGTCCGTTATACTGGATACTATTTTTTTTAACGCGTTAAAAAGAGTTTTTGAATACTGGAATCCGGTTTCAAACGGTATTTCGCGCTATCTGGGTGAATACGATATTGGTTTCCTGTTAGACCGGGAGAAAAAACTTGAGTTTTCAAGCGCCGGGTTTAATGTCCACCTTATCTTGCACGATACGCTGGATAGTTTTTTCAAAAAAAAATGGTGCGCTTCCGTAATATACATTTTTGAAAATCAACCGTGGGAAAAAATGCTATGCATGGCCGCCCGTAAAAACAACATTAGGCTCGTAGGTTATCAGCACAGCGCCATATCCAGGTTTTATTTATCCCAGTTTATAGGCAAGCGAGAACGTTTTTTCGTGCCGCTTCCCGATAAACTGATTACGGCAGGAGAGCATTCCGCGAACCTGTATAGAGAGGGAGGAATGCCCGAAGACAAAATCTTTATCAGTGGTGCCTGGAGATATCTGCATTTAATAGATAATTCAGCATCCCCGTCGTTTAGAGACGAGGATTTTAAGCAAAAGCCGTTGATCTTAATTGCGCTATGCCCGGATATCTTTGTATCTAAATCCATGCTTGAAAATATTTACAAGTCGATAACCAAAAAAGGCCTTGATAAAAAAGTAGATTTTTGGATAAAGCCTCATCCGGGAAATACGATAAACGAATTAAAAAAGGTAAGTAAACTGATTTCCAGATACCCGGTAACAAATGAATCATTTAAGGCGCTTCTAAAAAAAATGGATATTGTTATTTCCTCAGCATCCGTAAGCGGATTGGAGGTCTTTTTGTACGGCAAAAAGGTTATTTTATACATTCCCGAAAACATGTTAGCCGCGGATCCGTTACTGGATATAGATCATGAAAGGATTTATAAATGGTACGAAGGCGAAGATATCGATACGGGATCGTTAGAGAATATTCCGCCGATTTTAGACGTCGATAATTTAAACGCGTTAAAAGCAAAATATTTCAGCGCGGTTAAGCGTGAAGTCTGGCTTAACAGCGTTATTTAGGAGGTAAAAATGCTGGATAAAACTTTGAAAATTTCCTTCGTTTTCCCGGTTTTTAACGAAGAAAACAACCTCGAGGTTCTTTATGAACGGGTCAGGGAAGCCTGCTTTCGATCTAACGTCGATTATGAGATCGTGTTTGTTGATGACGGGAGCACCGATAACTCGCTGAACGTGATAAAAAAAATCAGCGATAATGATAAAAAAGCCGGGTACGCCTCGTTGTCGCGTAATTTTGGGCACCAGAACGCCTTTTACGCCGGAATGACATACGCGAGTGGCGACGCCGTTATCATGATGGATGCCGATATGCAGCATCCGCCGGCGTTGATTCCTAAAATGATCGATTTATGGCGAAAGGGGGCCGAAGTTGTTTATACGATAAAAAAAGACGCGAATTTGCCGTTTGTAAAGCGTTTTATCGTAAAGATGTCTTATTGGTTTATTTCCAGGATATCGGGGCTTAAGCTGAATTTCGGGCAGTCGGATTTCAGGCTTATTGACAAAAGGGTTCTTAAAGTAATTCTGGAAATGCCGGAATACCATAAGTTTTTACGCGGGCAGGTAAGCTGGATAGGGTTCAGACAAGAGTGCATTTCATACGATGTTGAGAAACGTCATAGCGGTAAACCGAAGTATTCGTATAAGAAGCTTTATGATCTTGCCCTGAATGGAATTTTTGCGTTTGGCAGATATCCGTTGCACCTTGTTATGTCACTCAGCATTATCGTATTTAGTATATCGTTTGCTTACATGCTTTTCATTGTGATTACATGGATCTTGAAGATATGCAACCTCTCGCATATTGAGGCGCCCCCGGGCTGGTCGACACTTGTTGTGGGCGTTCTATTTCTAGGCAGCATACAACTGATGGCGATAGGTGTATTGGGCGAATATGTCGGCAGGATATTCGATCAGACTAAAAATCGCCCGATTTTTATCGTAAAAGAAAAATCCGGGGATCTAAAACCGGAACAGGGCTGAAAAATGAGATTTTATCTCGGAATTGCGGGTTTAGGCGACCACGATGCGGCCGCGGCCGTTGTTGACGGTGAAGGAAGGGTAATCGCCGCGGCCGAGGAAGAAAGGTATACGAGGGTAAAATTCGATCCTTCCTTTCCGGTAAACAGTGTTAATTTTTGCCTCGCGAAAGCAGGTATCGGCATGGGGGACATATCCGAAATAGGATACTATTTTGATCCCCGCCTTTACAGGCGGGAAAAAATAATTTTTTCCGTAAAAAACATACGCCACGCGCCGGAATTACTGGGCAAGGCCGCGAAATTCGCGAAATTCAATCGCGCGAAAAAAATTATAAGGGAGAGATTAAAATATAAGGGGACGATCAGCTGCATACGGCACCATCTATGCCACGCCGCCAGTGTATTTTTTTCATCCCCTTTTTCCAGGGCCGCTATTGTGAGTATAGACGGAGCGGGAGAATGGGAGACGGCATGGATAGGCCGCGGCAGCGGAAAAACGATTGACGCTTTTGAGTCAATAATGTGGCCGCATTCACTGGGAAAGGTATACGGGGCGTTTACGCAGTTTCTCGGTTTTAAATGCGATTCTGACGAATATAAGGTGATGGGGCTTTCCGCGTACGGGGAGCCGTCTTATTATGAAAAATTCCGGGATATATTAAAAGTTACGGAAGACGGGAAATTCGCGGTTAATGAGAGTTATTTCAGGTTTCCTTACGGAAGCCCGGTACTTTTTAGTAAAAAATGCGAACAATTATTCGGAAAGCCGGTTAAAAAATTTACGAACGCCTCTAAAAGGGATAGAGATTTAGCGGCAAGCCTGCAGAAACGGGTCGAGGATTGTTTTTTATCTTACGTTGATAGGGCGGTCAAAATTACGGGTATAAGGGATGTGTGCATCGTAGGAGGCGTGGCCCTGAATTGCTTGGCCGTGGGGAAGATTATAAAGAACAAAATAGCCGACTCTGTCTATGTGTGCCCTGCTTCGAGCGACGCGGGCTGCGCGTTAGGCGCGGCGCATTATCTTGCCGGCGCCCGTTCGCCGCGTTATAAGCGAAGCCCGTTAATAAACGCTTATCTGGGGGATTCCTTTACCGACGAGGAAATAGAAGGATACCTGAATCGGTCCGGTATCGATTATGGCGATCGCGGCGATCAGATCGTGGACGCCGCGGCGGAATTAATCGCCGAAGGCAAAGTAGTGGGGTGGTTTCAGGGGAGAACCGAGTACGGGCAACGGGCGCTGGGCGCAAGAAGCATCCTGGCAAACCCTCAAATAGCGGATATGAAAAAAATCGTTAATGAAAAAGTAAAATTCAGAGAGCCGTTCAGGCCATTCGCGCCGTCTATCCTTAACGAGGCGCGAAACCAGTATTTTGATTGCGGCGCCCATACCTCTTCTTTTATGACGCATACCTTTGAGGCAAAACCCGGTACCGCGAAAAAAATACCGGCCGTTATTCACGCCGACGGGACAGCGCGGGTCCAGACCGTCACGAAAACGGAAAACGGTATTTATTATGAACTTATAAAAAAAGTCGGCGAAAAAACAGGTATTCCTGCGGTGCTTAACACATCATTTAACGTAAAAGGGGAGCCCATAGTGAACAACCCGGAAGACGCGGTAAATTGTTTTTTAAAAGCGGGATTAGACGCGCTTGCGATTGGCAGATTTTTAATTGAAAGGAGATAGAGCCGTTAGATGAGAAAGATAAAATTTTGGCCCATTTTACTGCTGGTTTTAGCCGGAGCCGTCCTTTTGAGTTTACCCACGATGAATAATAACATTGGCGACCCGAATCTTCTTTTGTATTTCAACAATGATCAGGGATACTCGATGGATTTGATGTGGTTTTATTATACGGGCGAGAGGCCGGATTTTTTTCAAATAGAGGCGGATTACGGCCTTGAGATGCGTTATATCGTGGACCTGGCACGCCTTATTTTCTCGAAGTTTGTTGATTTTAAACCGGGAAGTTTTGTGCTGATATTGCGGTGGCTTCATTTAATCGGCTGGATTTGCGCCTTAACAGCTTTATGGCGCATGGTTAGCTATCATTTCGGGAAAAACTGGCAGCCGGCTTTGGCGGTTATGCTTGTTGGGGTAAGGCCCGCTTTCGCGTATTTTTCGGTTAACCTGAAACCGGAACCGCTCGTTCTGTTTTTTATGATAGTAGGGCTGGATTACACTTTACGCATTATCAAAGATCCATTCAGAAGGAGCAATTTTGTTATCGCGACAGCGTGCGCGGCGGCCGCCTTTTTGATAAAATACGCCGGTATTTTTTTATTGCCGCCCATAATCGCCTCTATGTTTTTCGCGGAACGGTATCACCGGGATACAGCCGGTAAAAAAATTATTTTTCCCAAAATGAAATTTTTCTGGATTTTTCTATCGGTAATTGGATTGTTCATGATGTTACTGTCGCTTTTAGTTGTCTTTTGCTATGTACGCCGGTCAACGGGCCTTACCTGCTATGAGGAATTCGGTTTATTGGGCGTTTTGCAAAATAAGAAAGCGTTATCATGTATCGCCATCATAGGTATTTTAATGATTTTTGCATCCCAGGTGTTAGTGTTTCTTGAGAAGATAAAAAGCCCGGTATGCCGTAAAGTAACGGCGAACATGAGAGAATTTAACTCTTACGCGCTGATTGCCTTCGGCGCGTTTGCCGTTTTTATTATTTTATTTGGCTTCAGATGGGTAATAGCCCCCAAGCATTTTCTCACCATATATGCGCAGATGGGGCCTGCCCTTACAACAACCTGGCTGGAAACCGTGATTTCAGGAAAAGCCTTAATATTTTCCTTTTTCCGCAATGTATTGAAAAAGATCACAAATCTTGACCCTGTAATTTTTTCCCTGTTTCTTTTTTACGTTATGTTAGCTATAAGGGAAAGAAAACAAAATCCAGGAAAACGCCCCTTGATTTTTTTTAAAAGGCAGGTTTTATTGATATTTCTTGTTCCGCCCTTTCTGGCGATGTTTTATATGCTGAGGATGACGCCCAATCATATGTTGCCGTTTTTCACTGCCATGTCTGTTCTGGCCATTCAGAGTATCCCTGTGCTTGAGGCA
>CAYTQI010000032.1:0-18377 GCA_964440235.1 uncultured Planctomycetia bacterium | reverse complement strand
CGCCTTTCGCCTAAAGAAAAAGAAGACGTTTCTTTCGGATTTAAAATAGCCAAGGAAATAGCGCGGCTTGATATCGGCCAGACGATATTGGCCAAGGACAGGTCTGTCGTGGCGGTGGAGGCGGTAGAGGGGACCGACTACACGATAAAAAGGGCGGCGAAACTTGGCATAAAAGAATTCACCGTCGTAAAAGTTTCAAGGCCGAAACAGGATATGAGATGGGATGTCCCCGTGGTCGGGCCTGAGACGGTGAAAACAATCATTGATAATGGCGGGAAAGTCCTGGCGTTAGAGGAAAAAAGAATGTTTCTTGTGGATAAAGAGGCCTGCGTGAGATTGGCCGACAAAAATGATATCTCTATAGTCGTGGTGTAAAAAGATCGGAATGGCCACCCGTTTTTCGGTTTTTATTTTTGTATAAAATCATTAATTATTTTCGCCGCCCTGCCGGACGCCCCCGGCGGCCCGAGCGCGTTTTTTACCTGCCTTAACCCCTCCGCCTGTTTTTTCATTTTTTCTCCGGAAGAAATAACGGATAAGATTTCAAAAGCAAGCCTGCGCGGCGCGGCTTCATATTGAAGAATTTCCGGCACAACGCGTTTTCCCGCGATTATATTCACAAGCCCGATGCACCGATTTTTTCCGATTAAAGGTTTTTTTGTTTTCGCGAAAATTTTTGCGATGCAAAATGACAGAAAAGGAAGCTTATACGTAATAAGGGCGGGTTTTTCCATAATGGCGCATTCGAGGGTCGCGGTGCCGGAGGCGGTAAACACGAAATCCGAAATCGCCAAACAACCGCGGGTATTATCCTTAATTATGGCGGGTGAAACGCGGTATTTTTTTAATATACGGCCGTAAGTATCATCGCTTACTCCGGAACTTTTCAAAAGAATAAACTGGAGAGGCCTTTCTTTTGACATGATAAAAGCCGTCTCGAGCATTACGCCCAGTAGGTTTTTTACTTCCGATTCCCTTGAACCCGGCAGGAGCGCGATCGTTGTCCTGTTTTCGTCAAGACCCAGCGCTTTTCTGTCGGACGGATCTTTCTTTTCACCGTCAAGGATCGGGTGCCCGACAAAAACCGCGTCTATACCGATGTCCCGGAAAATTTTTTCCTCGAAAGCAAGGATTACTATCGCCTTGTCGACGTACTTTTTTATCGCGCCTATCCTGAAAGCGCCCCACGCCCATACCTGGGGGGTTATGTAGTAAACCACGGGGATGCCCATTTTTTTAAGCGAGCGCGCGAGGATAAGATTGAATCCGGGGTAATCCACTAAAACGGCGCAATGGGGCGGATTTTTCTTAGCCCTGTCCAGGAGTCTTTTATAAATGCCGTGTATACGCAAAAGATTCGAGGCGATTCCGGAAATTCCTATTATGGAAAGGCGGTCCATTTTTTCCACGAGTTCTACGCCCGCGCCGCGCATTTTCTCGCCGCCGATACCGAAAAACGAAAGGCCGGGGTTTATTTTTTTTAAATCCCGGATAAGATTCGCGGCGTGAATGTCGCCGGAACGCTCCCCGGCGCTTATGAGGACGGTGTTTTTCATATATACGTCATTGCGGAGTAATTTTCCGGCCCGGCTGTTTCATATCCCCGCGGGACTTTCGAAACGAATCCGGTTTTATTTATTTTTTGGAAGTTTTTATTTTTTCCAGTATGTCCATGGCTACGCTAAGAGCCCGTTTTCCTTCTTCCCCCGAGACAAGGGGTTTCGTGTTGTTTCGAATGGACGATATGAAGGATTTAAGCTCGAGTTTAAGCGGCTCTTTTTTTTCCGGCCGTATATTCTTTTTTACTATCCGGCCGTCGTTTTTCATTACCACGTTAGCGTGCAGGTGCAGGTAATCAAGCGTTATATGCGAATCCTCCTGCGATATTTTTATTTTCCGCACCTCCTCTTTTGTCACGCGGCTGGCGGTAATATCGGCTATTGTTCCGTTTTTGAAAATCAGGCGCACATTTGCTATGTCTTCATACGGGGAAATCGTGCTTATTCCGACGGCTTCTATATTTTTCACTTCGGAATTAACCAGGGAAAGTATTATATCTATATCGTGTATCATCAGGTCCAGCACCACGCCGACATCTTTAACGCGCTTTTTTTTCGTATAGGGACCGGCCCTGTGGCATTCGATAAAGCGGGGTTCTTTGAGAAGCGGCGCCACTGCCCTTACGACAGGGTTGAACCTTTCGATGTGGCCTACCTGTATGATAAGGCCTTTTGATTTCGCGATATCAATCAGTTCTTTCGCCTCGCTCACGGTTTTCGTGATCGGTTTTTCGATGAAGACATGAATGCCCTCGTTGAGGAAATCCTTGGCGATTTTATGATGCAGGCTTGTCGGAACGGCAATGCTGACGGCGTCGACTTTATCAAAAAGAGTCCGGTAATCCGGGAAATACCAGAGCCGGTGTTTACGCGCTATTTTCTTGGCTCTTTTTTTATCTATGTCGCATACGCAGACAATATTGGCGCTTCTTAGCTGTGAATACACACGCGCGTGAAGCGCGCCGAGATATCCCACGCCTACGACTCCCACATTAATATTGGCCATTTGCCTGTCTCCGTTGTGTCTATGTTAAAAACTAATTTTACCACAGCTTTGGAGCCATATCAAGCGTTTTTAGGGGCCGGGCCTTCGCATTTGACATTTGCAAAGAAATGCCAAATGTGAAGGCCCGGCCACTCTGGTACTAATACGCCTTTTTCACTCGACAAATGCCCTCTTATATGATAATATTCTATGCTAACATGGAACAGAATATGCAGGACATACGGGATTATAAAAGGCTGGCGGGGTTCGTTATTCCGCATCTGCGGGTTTTACTGCTTTCTTCCGTATGCATGATCATTTATAGCGTGATAAACGGAATTTCTCCGCTCGGGCTCATACCTGTTATTGACAACATCTTAGGAGGATCAAAAATAACCCTTCCGGCGTATATTGACCCGCCGTTTTTCATACAGGCCGGCATTGACTGGATAAATTCCATGCCAGGCCAGACACTTTTCATAGGATTGCTTTTGGGGTTTCTCGTATACTATCTGTTCAGGAACCTGCTTGATTTTTTGCAGGTCTATTTGATGAATGACGTGAGTGAGCGCGTTGTAAGAGACATAAAAGACGCCATATACAAGAAATTCTTATCTCTTTCCATGCAGTTCTACAGCAAGCATTCCACGGCGAAACTTATGGCCCGCGTAACCTATGACGCCACGATCGTAAGGGATTCGATAAGTACGGGGCTCCTGGATCTTATCCTGAGGCCGCTGGAGATCGTATGTCATTTCGTGGTGGCGGTCAGTGTCGTAATATTCTTTGGCATACCGGTTGGATTTATCCTGACAAGCGTTTTACTTTTTCCGTGCATATTGCTGCCGGCCATAATGATATCCAAAAGGCTTCGTAAGATAACTACGAAAAGCCAGGAAAAAATGGGCGACATCAATACGACTCTGTTTGAGATAATAACCGGCATGCCGATCGTGAAGGCCTTTTCAATGCAGAAATATGAGTATGAAAAATTCAAAAACCAGAACAAGGGTTTTTATAAACTGGCGATGAAAGCCGTGAAAAGAGTTAATATCATAAGCCCGATAAACGAATTTACAAGCGCCATATACTTCGTGATTGTGGCATATGTGGCGTACAGGTATACCGTGACAACGAATGTTTCATTCGGTTCCTTTACGGTATTTTTCGCCTCTGTCTTCTTAATGATAAAGCCGATGAAGCGCCTGGGCAAGGTATACGCCGTTGTCCAGCGCGCCCTTGCCGCGGCGACAAGAATTTTCGGGCTTCTTGACACGTATGAAAAAATAACAGAAGCCCCTCTCGCGGCCCCTCTTCCGGTACTATCGAACTCTATAACCATGGAGGGCGTCCGGTTTAAATATGAGGATAACTATGTGCTTGAGGATATAAACCTTAAAGTAAAAAAAGGCGAAATAGTCGCGATAGTCGGGCCCAGCGGCGCCGGGAAAACCACGCTTGTCAACCTTATACCGCGTTTTTACGATCCCTCAAGGGGTTCTGTAAAAATCGACGGGAAAAATTTAAAACAGATCACGCTCCAGTCACTCAGGGACCAGATAGGCATTGTGACGCAGGAAATGTTTCTTTTTAACGATACTGTCACGGCGAATATTACCTACGGCAGCAAGGGCCATTCCGGGGAAGATATTATCAGGGCAGCCAAAATAGCGAACGCGCATGATTTTATCATGAACATGCCCAGTCAGTACGATACGATCGTCGGGGAGAGGGGGTTCAGGATATCCGGAGGGGAAAGGCAGCGCCTTGCCATCGCGCGGGCTATATTCAAAAATCCGCCAATACTCATATTTGACGAGGCAACCTCACAGCTTGACACCGAATCAGAGAGATACGTGCAGGAGGCCATCGACCATCTCATGGAAGGCAGGACGGTTTTTGTCATAGCGCACAGGCTCAGCACGATAAAACACGCTACCAGTATAATCGTGATCGATAAAGGCAGGATAGCGGGGGCCGGGACGCATGAGGAGCTCATGCGAAAAGGAGGGCTTTACAAACGCCTTTACGATATGCAATTCAGGAATAAGTATTGAATTTAAATCGTTGACAACACGTGATTACGTAATATAATAATACACCGATAAGCTAAGGAGGCATAACAGAATGACGACAAAAAAAGACACTGCGTTAGTGAAGCAATTACTGGAAGCGGGGGTCCATTTTGGCCACCAGACAAAAAAGTGGAACCCCAAAATGGGAAAATTCATATTCGGCAAAAAGGAAGGCATATACATAATAGACCTTGAAAAAACCGCCAAATTTTTTCTTGATGCCTGTAAATTCCTGAATGAAGTCGCTTCCGCCGGAAGCTATGTCCTGTTCGTTGGCACCAAAAAGCAGGCGCAGTCCATTATCAGGGAAGAGGCGCTCAAGTGCGGCATGTTTTACGTAAACACGCGCTGGCTCGGCGGCACGCTTACCAATTTTCTAACCATAAGAAAGAGCGTGAATAAGCTTGAGTCCTTTGAGAAAATGAAAGAAGACGGCACTTACAAAAGCATTTCCAAAAAGGAAAGGGCCACGATCGATAAAAAGATCGCCAATCTTCTTAAAAATCTGGAGGGCATAAGAAAAATGGACCGGTTGCCGGGGGCCATATTCGTGGTGGATTCCAAGCGGGAAGAGATCGCGGTGCATGAGGCGCGCAAGCTTTCTATCCCCGTTGTGGCGCTTGTGGACACCGACAGCAATCCGGATAAGATAGATTATGTCATACCGGGAAATGACGATGCCATGAAATCCATAAAATTTGTTGTTTCGATCCTGTCCAAAAGCGTACTCGACGGAAAAAATCAGTTTATGGCCGGCAAAAAGGATATAGAAAGCGAAAAAACTTCTTCCGGAAAAACAGCCGCGCGGGCAAAACGTAAAAAAGAAAATGGTATCAGCGAAGGCGATATAGAGCTTGAAGGATCCCCCTCTCCGGAAGAAAATAAAAAAGACGGGCAGATAAAAAGAAAAAAATCCAAATAATCGAAAGGAAAAAAATGCTGGACGCTATCAAAACACTGAGAGAAAAAACATCAGCCGGTGTAATGGATTGTAAGGCCGCCCTTAAAGAGGCGAAAGGCGATATCGAAAAAGCGGTCGAGATACTGCGCAAAAAAGGCGTAAAGCTCGCTTCCGACAGGTCAAGCCGCGCCGCCAAAGAAGGGCGGATAGAAAGTTATATCCACGCGGGCGGCAGGATAGGCGTTCTTGTTGAGATAAATTCAGAGAGCGATTTTGTCGCGAGAAACGACGAATTTAAAAAATTCACGAAAGATGTATCCATGCAAATCGCCGCCGCGAAACCCTCTTACGTGAAAAAGGAAGATATCCCGAAAACGGTGCTGGAAAAAGAAAAAGACATTCTCGCCTCTACCATAAAAAACAAACCGAAGCCCGCGGTCGAAAAGATCCTCGAGGGAAAACTGGAAAAATTTTATGAGGAAACCTGTCTTCTTGATCAGCCTTTCGTCAAGGATCCGAAGATAAAAGTAAAAGACCTTCTGCATTCGCTTATCGCGAAGATCGGGGAAAATATCGTTATACGGAGATTCACCCGTTATCAGCTGGGCGAGAAGATGTGATGTCGCGTCATTGCGAGGAGGCCCGAAGGGCCGGCGAAGCAATTTCCTCGTTTGGGATTGCCTTAGCGCCTGCGGCGCTTCGCGGCTGTTGGGAATAAATGACAAAACCGAAATACAAACGTATTGTTCTTAAAATAAGCGGCGAGGCCCTGGAGGGCAAAAAGGGTTACGGTATTGACTCTGCTGTCGTGCTTTCGATCGCGAAGCAGGTCAGGGATGTTTGGCGCCTGGGTTGCGAAATCGCGATCGTTATCGGAGGCGGAAATATTTTCAGGGGCTTGAAAGCGGCTACGCAGAAAGGCATGGACCGCTCGACCGCCGATTACATGGGGATGCTTGCCACGGTTCTTAACGGGCTGGCGCTCCAGGACGCCTTTGAGAGAATAGGCGTTTTTACGCGCATCCAGACCGCGATCGAGATGCGGGAACTTGCCGAGCCTTACATACGAAGAAGGGCCATGAGGCATCTCGAGAAAGGCAGGGTTGTGGTGTTTGTGGCGGGTACGGGTAATCCGTATTTTACCACCGATACGACGGCGGCGCTTCGCGCGACGGAAATAGGGGCCGAAGTAATCCTGAAGGCCACCAAGGTTGACGGGATTTATTCAAGCGATCCGATGAAAACAAAAAACGCGAAAAAGTACATGAAAATGCGGTATATCGATGTTCTGAAAAAAGGCCTGAAAGTTATGGACGCCACAGCCGTGAGTCTTTGCATGGACAACAGATTGCCTATCATAGTGTTTAATCTGAATAAAAAAGGAAACATAAAACGCGTTGTTACCGGCGAAAAAGTCGGCACGCTGGTTTATTGAACGGGGGTGAGGTTAATTGGCGACGGCAAAAGAAATTTTAAGGGATGTTGAGCATAAAATGAAAAAAACGGTCGAAGCCACAGAAAGAGAATTTTCCACGATACGAACCGGAAGGGCCCATACGAGCCTGGTGGAAGGCGTAAAGGTCGCCTGCTACGGCACGACAATGCCTTTAAGGCAGCTCGCCGGCATTTCCACGCCGGAGCCGCGGCTTATTGTTATCCAACCCTGGGACCGTTCCGTTCTCGCGGATGTAGAAAAAGCTATACTTGCCTCGGAGCTCGGTGTTACGCCGGATAACGACGGTAAGCTTATTCGCATATCCATTCCTTCTCTTACGAAGGAACGCAGGGATGAGCTTGCCAAGGTCCTGAAAAAAATAGCCGAAGAGGGAAAAATCTCGCTTCGCACGGCGCGCCGCACGGCAAATGCCGAAATTGACAGAATGGAGAAAGATAAGGAAATCACCGAAGACGCCAAATTTGCCCATAAAGACGACATCCAGAAACTCATCGACAAACACTCGAAAGAAATCGACAAGCACCTGGCGAGTAAGGAAAAAGAGATTCAGGAAGTATAAAGAAAACGTTCTTTGTAAAAGAATTAACCGTGCCCCGCTAGCTCATCTGGTAGAGCACCGCCCTTTTAAGGCGGCCGTGAGAGGTTCGAGTCCTCTGCGGGGTACCAAACATAAAAATATAAGAACCTCTCCGAAGTATTCGCTAGAGAGGTTCTTACATTTTTATATTTGGTCCTGAGGCCCGCCTTTGGCGGGCCGAAGGGCCACACAAAACATGAAAAAGAAGAAAACTAACTGCTACGTCTACATCCTTCGCTGCTCCGACGGCTCCCTCTACACCGGCATAACTAAAGACCTCCCTCGTCGTGTATCCGAACACAACCGCAAGAAGGGTAGTGCCTATGTGCAAGCGCACCTTCCTGCCAAGCTCGTTTACAAAGAACCCCACAAAACGAAATCCAAAGCCCTAAAGCGTGAATTCCAGATTAAACAATGGAGCAGACAGAAAAAACTCGCCTTGATAAACGGTAATAAAACACTCCCGGCCAAATTAAGCAAATCACGGGGCTAAACCGGCCTAACACCCCCCGCTGTTTTGACGATTCTCTCTACACCCGCATCACCGCCAACATTCCCCGTCTCGTAAACGAACACACCCGCAAACGAGGCAGTGCATACATTCGAAGCCATCTCCCCGCCAAATCTGTCTATAAAGAACCCCGCAGAGCCGGATACCGGGCCTTAAAGTACGAGGCCCGGATCAAAATCCTGGCCCGCGAAAAGAAATTAACGATCCCTGCCAAGGGCCGCGAAATCACGCGTAAGTGTTGACAACTTTCATTTTTTAATGTATACTAAAGTTGTATATTTGCCCGAATGTTTTACCAGCATTTATGAATAGTTGACAACTTTTAAAAACAAATTTTACGAAAACTTGTAAACCAGGCCGGTGAAAGCCATGGACATAAAGAATATGATAATCAAAAGATTGAAAAAAAAAGGAAAGCTGAAGGTTTCCGAAATTGTCAAGGCCACCGGGTTCACGAGGGCTTATGTGAACAGGTTTTTTAAGGAATTAAGAGATGAGGGCAAAGTTACTCTTATTGGAAGCGCCAACAGGGCGCATTATGTTCTTGCCTTAAGGGAATGCGTACAAAATGCCAAAAAAAACATACTCGACATTACTCTTAATTTATGCAATCGCAACCTTAACGAAGACAGGGTCCTGGCGAATATCAAGAAAAAAACAGGGATTTTTAAAAACCTGAGAAAAAACGTTTCCGATATTTTAAACTATACATTTTCTGAAATATTAAATAATGCCATAGAACATTCCCGTTCAAAGACGATTAAGGTAAACATGGCCAGGAACGCCGATACGGTCTCTTTTTCCGTCAGAGATACCGGAGTGGGTATTTTTAACAATATAATGGGAAAAAAGAGATTAAGAAGTGTTATGGAGGCGATACAGGATTTACTGAAAGGAAAACAGACCACCGCTCCGAAATTACATAGTGGCGAAGGAATATTTTTTACTTCAAAGGCAACAGATATTCTTATTATACGGGGATCCGATAAAAAACTGATTTTTGACAATCTTTTGGACGATGTCTTTATTAAGGATATAAAAAGTATAAACGGGACAAAAGTGAACTTTGCCATGAACACGCATTCGAAAAAAATATTGTTAAATATCTTTAAACAGTATACCGACGCTTCATTTGAATTCAGCAGAACAGATGTGACGGTGCGGCTCTATGAAAAGAGAGCCCAATGCGTATCCAGGTCGGAGGCAAGGCGGATTGTAAGCGGCCTCGATAAATTTAAAACCGTTATTTTAGATTTCAAAAATGTAAATAGTGTCGGCCAGAGCTTTGCGGATGAAATATTTCGCGTATGGAAAACAGGCCATCCGGGGATCGCCATAGAAGTAAAAAACGCAAATGAAAATGTACAATTTATGATAAATAGAACGCGAAACAGCTTAGTTAAGGAATAAAAAATTTAGCCAAGTTCCTTACATTGGGATTTATTACGTGATACACTTTAATTAAAATTTTCTGAAGTATTTATGATCTTTTTCCTTTAAAAATAATGAAAACAATGCTGGACGTTCTAAAAAACGATATTATTAATGAAACCGGAAATGAGATGCGGGCAAAAAGAAATTTGGATTTTTATTCGGGCGGCATAGAAGTTACAAAAAAAGAATGCCATGAACGCATTGATTTTGTCGGAAAGGTACTAAGGGATATTCAAAAACATATTATATGAAGCGTTACGAGCAGCTTTCCCACACCGCGGACATAGCCGTGCGGGTGTACGGCAAAGGCCTGAAGGAACTTTTTATAAACGCCGCTTACGCCATGTTCGATATCATAGCGGACCTGGAGGGCCTTAAGGAGAGCGTTTCCATAAGTGTGGAGCTTGAGGCGGCTTCGCGTGAGGAGCTTCTGGTCGCGTGGCTGGATGAATTGCTTTATAATTTTTACACAAAAGGTATAATATTTTTTGAATTCGATATTGCATTTTTAAATGAAAAGAAACTTTCCGCGAAGGCCCGCGGCAGGCACGTAGGAGAGAACAGAAACCGGCTGAAAACCGAAATAAAGGCGGCCACATACCACGATCTTGAGGTTAAAGAGAAAGACGCGGAATATAGTGTGGATATCGTGTTCGATGTGTGAGCAAACGCGTAGGCTGTTCCCGGGGTATTCTACGCGATTATCGCCGAAAACGACAGGTTAATTATGCAGGTTTGGAACGGCCCGTTAGAGAAGATCGACGATTACAGATGGCGCATACCAAAAAGCTACAGGAGCGGCATGCGCGTTGACGGCGTGATCTACGCTGACGAACATTTGCTTGAGAGCATAAAGCGTGACCGCGCGCCCGAGCAGGTAGCGAATGTCGCCATGCTTCCGGGAATAGTAAAACACTCACTCGCCATGCCGGATATCCACTGGGGTTACGGAGCGCCCATAGGCGGTGTGGCCGCTTATGATATAGACGAAGGGGGCGTAGTCAGCCCCGGGCAAATCGGTTATGATTTAAATTGCGGCGTCCGTCTCGTAAAAACAAACTTGACGGAAGAAGAGGTGAAGCCACGGATCAAAGAGCTTGTAAACGGACTCTACAATCACGTTCCCGCCGGCGTCGGCTCCGAAGGTAAAATAAGGGTCAATCCCAAAGAAGAAGAAGAAATATTAACCCGGGGCGCGGCCTGGGCTGTCGGCAGGGGATTCGGCGTGAAAGAGGACCTTGAATATACCGAGGAAAAAGGCGTGATGGAAGGCGCGGACCCCGCGGCGGTTTCCGAACGGGCGTACCAGAGAGGAAAAAAGCAGTCGGGAACACTCGGAAGCGGAAACCATTTTATAGAGGTCCAGCGCGTAAGCGAGATCTATGACGAAAAGGCGGCCGTGGCCTTTGGCGTGAAAAAAAATCAAATCACGATCATGATACATTCCGGCTCCCGCGGTTTTGGTTATCAGATATGCGACGAATATTCCAAAAATATGATAGGCGCCCTGAATAAATACGGAATTTCTGTTCCGGATAAACAGCTCGCGTGCGCCCCCGTAAAATCCCCGGAGGGCCAGGCCTACATAGGCGCGATGAAGTGCGCGGCGAATTATGCCTGGAACAACCGCCAGTGCCTTATGCATCTTGTCAGGGAAGTGTTTGAGAAAATTTTCAGAAAAAGTTTCGGGGCAATGGAAATGGATTTGATCTATGACGTCGCTCATAATATAGCGAAATTTGAGAAGTATAATATTGACGGGAAAGAAAAACTTCTCTGTGTCCACAGAAAAGGCGCCACGCGCGCTTTTCCTCCGGGCCATCCTGATCTTCCGGAAAAATATAAAACCATAGGCCAGCCTGTGATAATTCCGGGCGACATGGGGAGGGCTTCATATCTATTAACCGGCACACAAAAAGCGGAAGAGGCATTCTTTAGCACATGCCACGGAGCCGGCCGCCTTATGTCCAGAAAGGCCGCGATTGCCGCGTGCGGGGGACGATCTATTTCCCGGGAACTCGCGGAAAAAGGGGTATTGGTCATGGCCGCCGGAAAAGGCACGTTGGCAGAAGAAGCGCCGGAGGCCTATAAAAATGTAAACGATGTGGTAAACGTAGTTCATAATGCGGGCATATCAAAGCGCGTCGCAAGAATGCGACCGATCGCCGTAATAAAGGGGTAAAAGGGAGTCCTGAGCGCAGCCGAAGGGCGACCGATCGCGGTTATAAAGGGGTAAAAGGGAGTCCTGAGCGCAGCCGAAGGGCGACCGCTCACTGTAATAAAGGGGTAAAAGGGAGTCCTGAGCGCAGCCGAAGGGCGACCGCTCGCGGTTATAAAGGGGTAAAAGGGAGTCCTGAGCGCAGCCGAAGGGCGACCGATCGCTGTAATAAAGGTTAGGAGGAATCTGACTTATGCTTGACATGAAATTCATACGCGAAAATCCTGATATTGTAAAAAAAGGAATTAAAGATAAGCGTGTAAAACTTGATATTGATGAATTCCTTGGGCTGGATGCCCGTAGGCGAAAACTTCTTACTGAAGTGGAGGGCCTTAAGCGTGAAAAGAACGAAGTTTCCGCGAAAATCGGTAAAATGATGAAGAAAAAAGAGAACCCAAAGGACCTTATCGCCTCTATGAAAACAGTATCCCAAAAAATAGCTGATTTTAAAATAAAAGTGGAGGAAATAGAGCAAAAATGTAGTGATTTTATATATAATATCCCAAATTTACCACATAATTCTGTTCCGGTCGGGCCAGGCCCAGAGGCAAATAAGACGCTTAAAGAATGGGGTAAGATCCCAGAATTTACATTTGAACCAAAAAATCACATTGAAATAGGCAAAAAACTGGGCATTCTTGACTTCGGAAAGGCTACCAAGATTTCCGGAGCGGGATTCGCCCTGTATATAGGTTACGGCGCGCGCCTCGAAAGAGCGTTATTTAACTTCATGCTTGATCTTCATACCGGCAGACACGGCTATACGGAGGTTTTCCCGCCGTTTCTGGTAAACCGCAAAAGCATGACCGCGACCGGCCAGCTCCCCAAGCTTGAGGATGATATGTACAAGCTAAAAGACGAGGATCTTTTTCTGATACCTACGGCCGAAGTTCCCGTTACGAATATCCATGCTAACGAAGTGCTTGATGAAGAAAAGCTTCCTATATCCTACGCGGCATATACGGCCTGTTTCAGAAGGGAAGCCGGTTCATACGGAAAAGATACCAGAGGCCTTATGAGGGTTCACCAGTTTGACAAGGTTGAAATGGTGAAATTTGTAAAACCGGAAAACTCATACAGCGCGTTGGAAAAACTTTTAAAGGACGCCGAAGATGTGATACAGGCGCTTGAGCTTCCTTACAGGGTTATAGAGCTTTCTACCGGTGACTTGAGTTTCGCCGCGAGCAAGTGCTATGACATAGAGCTATGGGCGCCGGGCGTGAAAAAATGGCTCGAAGTCTCAAGCTGTTCCAATTTTACGGATTTCCAGGCGCGGAGAGCCAACATAAAATTCTCCCGCCATAGGCGGGATCCCGCGGAAATTCATCCGGAGAAGCTTCATGCGGGAAAGCTTAAAGCCGCGAAAAAACCGGAATATGTCCACACGTTGAACGGTTCCGGTGTGGCGCTTGCGCGGCTTGTGATCGCGATATTGGAAATTCACCAGAATAAAGACGGGAGCGTAAAAATCCCGAAAGCTCTTCGGCCGTTTATCGGCGATCTCGAGGTTATAAAATAACAGCTTTACGGGGTTTAACCCGCGTGGCCGTAGAGCCTTACCGGGGCTCTTGGGCCGGAATAGGTTTTTACACTTATGAGAATTATTAAGGCGATCGTACCGCTTATCTTTATACCGGTCGTTATCGCTTCGACAAAAATGTCTATCCAGGCCCTGCGGGGCATGGACATTCTTGATGTAAACCTGTATCTCGTTACGGGCGGATTTCTCGCGTATCCGATCTTTCACATAGTTTTTTTTAAACCGGTTTATGTTTATTCACTTGGGCATGAGATCGTCCATGTCCTGGCGACGTGGCTTTGCGCAGGCAAGGTAATGTCTTTCCAGGTCTCGCATGCCGGCGGTAACGTTACGACAACGAAAACAAATCTGTTTATACGCCTGGCGCCTTATTTTGTGCCGATCCACACGATAGCCCTTTTTTTACTGTACTTGCTCGCCTCAAAATTCTATAATATGTCACGGTTCTCGAATGAATTTATCTTTCTTATAGGTTTTACGATGAGTTTTCATGTTTTCATGACGATAGAGGTCATGAAAGTGAGGCAACCGGACATAATGAAGACAGGATACTTTTTTTCCGTTCTTTTTATATATGTGGCGAATATTTTTGTGGCGATCCTGGTCCTTAATTTTATTTTCAGGAATATTTCTTTCATAGCTTTCGCGAAAAACACATTCGCCATGTCGAAGGATATTTACGCGAATATCTTCGGCAGATTATTTTGACAGATCCGGAGGAGTGCGTGAGTGGTTTAAACGGGCGGTCTTGAAAACCGTTGTTCCCTTACGGGAACCGTGGGTTCAAATCCTACCTCCTCCGCCAGTTTAGGAGAGATGGCTGAGCGGTTGAAAGCGCACGCCTCGAAAGCGTGTGACCTCTAACGGGGTCCCTGGGTTCAAATCCCAGTCTCTCCGCCAGATTTTCGAAGAAAATTTGATACTGAGGCAGTGAAGAAAATGCGACAGAAAGGAGTATTTTCCACCGCTGAAGTACCTTTCACGCAAAAATGATAAAAATAAAACGCACAACGAAAAACGATATTCCCTATATCGAGGAGAAGCTTGAAAAATACATTCTCGACGGTGACAACATTGACTGGCGCACGTTTTTTGTCGCCCAATTAAATGGAAAGACCGTCGCGTTCGCCAGGGTAGTTGACCACGGCGAGTATTTCGAAATTGCCTCGTTAGGGGTTGATTATTACCATCGGAAGAGGGGGGTCGGCAGAATGATACTTCTTTCCCTTGCCGAAAAAGCGAAAAAACGGGATTTCCGGAAGCCCGTTTACTGTGTTACCCACAGCCCGGACTTTTTTGAAAAATCCGGTTTCAAAGAAACCAAAGATATTCCGGAGAAATTAAAACTAAAAAAACACAAAAAGTGCAAGTTTGACCCTGAAGGAAGCAGGGTAATGGTTTTTGCCCAAAAATAAAACAATTCGTCGGAGAGGTGCGAGAGCGGTTTAATCGGCGCGCTTGGAGAGCGTGAGTACCGCAAGGTACCCAGGGTTCGAATCCCTGCCTCTCCGCCATGATATTTTACCTTCCTATTCAAAATCCACTAAATTAACAAACCTCTATATCTATCGTTGAAGATTAACTACGGATAATATCAGTTATCTGTCAGTTGTTGTCAGCTCTTAAAACCTGTTTTTACCTATATGCTTGGTAAACTGTTGGTAAACTTGCCAAAAAGAGTGTTGGTAAAATGTTGGTAAAAGCGGTGGCTAATAATAAATCTATAGACAACCTTAGAGATTGTGTCAAGCAAGCTTTCTTAAATGGATGCGAGCGCGGGCATGAATTTCGTAAGATGCGCCACGCTATAATTGTTGAACTAAAGAGATTAGGGTATGATTCATCAGAAATAAAAGACAAACTGCTTGAGTGGAATGAACGATGCGAAAAGCCTCTCGGCATAAGCGAACAAAAAAACCAGTTACTTCGCTATGTTGACTGGGCTGATAAAAGAGAGTGTAAAATAGGCTGCAAAGGTCTTGAGGATTATTGCTTGGGTAAGGAGATCTGCCAATTTCATGAAAGAAACACCCGTAGCAAAATGCAAAAAATGCAAGATCTACCATTTGATATGGCAGTACTTGATAAATTTCTAAGCGACCGTTTCAAAAAAGACGGATATGTTATGATGCTTACCATAAAAGCAATAAGGCATTTTCAGGTTGAAAAAATAACCGGGGAAACTATATACGTAGGCTACAGAAAAATAAGCTCAATTATAAGAGATAAATTTGGACACACACTATCACCTATGGAAATCCTTAGAAAGATGAAGCTGTTAGCTGACGAAGGGATAATTGAGCAAATTTCTAAAGGCAAGTCCGGCAACTTCTCCTGGCAGGCCAATGGATACAGATTTAAGCAATGGGAAGCACCCAAGCAAGCACCCAAAGTGAAAGAGAACGCCATAAGCACCCATAATCACTCATATGTGTAACAAAGAGTCGATTATCCGATATATAATTATGTGTAACAAGAAAGGCTGTAAGCATGCTTTCAGGTGTAAATAAGAAATGTAGCGGTTGTCAGAAGGAATGTAAGCAATATAAGCAAGTAAGTATTATTATGTGTCCTAATTACGAACCAAAGAAAAGCATAGACACCCAAAAAGTGTATTTAGACCCTGTAAGGGAATCGCCAGAATTGGCCTGCAAAGGGGTTTAAAATGCTTCAAAGGCAATAAGGAGAGGGGGGACATCCTTGGTTATTAGAGCTGTTCTAGGCAATAAGATATATAAGCAGAATGCATCATATCTATAACAGAAAGGGGTAAGAAAAATGGAAAAACTATCGAATAATAGTCAAGATTTAGTGAAAAGGGATTCTCGGGGCAGGCTACTCCCCGGGTCGGTTATTAATCCGTTAGGTAAGCAAGCCGGGACCAGAGACAAGGCTAAAGTGATTAGGGCAGCGTTTTTTGAAACATTCAACCGCATAGGCGGTATAGATGAATTAGTTCGTTGGGTTAATGAAAACAAGATTAACAAAAAAGAGTTCTACAAGATGATGCTGTCCCTGTTACCCAAAGAAATGGATGTTAAGGGTGAGATAAACAGGCCATACACTGTGATGCCAATGATTATGAAAGATGAGAAGCCATTAGAGATTAATGTGGGCGATTAGATTTTCTTAAAAATATGTGGGCAGTCATTGTAAAACAAAAGGAGAAACAATATGCCATTTTCTAAAAACGATCCAAATATAAACCGTAACGGCAGACCCAGAAAACCTGAAGTGGAAAAGCTTAGAGATGCCCTTGAGAAGCTAGAGCAAGAGAAAGGTGCGCATTTCATAGAGCATTTCGTGCGATCAGCTTATGATAACCACACGATTGCAGTAGCTCTTGCTAAGAAGCTGTTGCCTGATATGTTTGAAGGCAAAGGATTTGAACCGAAGGAATCCGGGATTATTATCATACGCAATAAGGACGAATCTGAAGATGGAAGAATACCAAAAAAACTTCATCTATAGCCCCACATGTCATCCTTGCACGGCATTAGGTTGAGGAAGGTATGCCAAACAATACTCCCCTGCAAAATAAGGGGCTTGTTATATACAAAAATAGGGTATCAAACAATCGAACGATTATTTAGTAAGAGGTCAAAGCTTACTGCAAGGGGCATGGGTTATTCCTTGCTCTCTTGTATTTGCAGCAGTATAATAGGTTTTATCGCAACGAGGTGGTAATATGATTATTCAGTATATGGTAGCTCTTGCCATAGCCATTATTGGCGGTTTTGTTGCTGGTGTTATGCTAATGAGGTATAAAAGCCGACTCCCGCAGAAACTAATTCCAATAAAACCACCTACCTCTGCCCCAGAGCTTCAAATTCTTAAAATAAAACAAGCTACCTTGCATCAAGCAAGGACAAAAGATAACACCGCTGAATTTACTGTGCAGCTTAACTTTTTGCTTCATAATGCGGGCGATATGGCTACAACCATTTTACATTATAAAATTAGTTTGGGGAATGGTTGGGAGGAAGCTTTTGCGCCTGGTCGTTATGTTAGTAAAAATTTAATAGATCCAGGACATTCAATAGAAGTGTTTTTGAATAGCAAAAAGCATTACGTTGCTTTTAACTATAGAGACTTACCCAAAAAGAACCCTTGCAAAATCGTAATAAACTATACAGGAAGTTTGGGTAATCCATTTATGTCTACTATTATGTTGGAGAGAACCCCCTAATGAATAACCCCATCAAGAAAATCATAGCGAAAAATGTCCTAATATCGCTTGGTATAATCACATCAGTCATATGCTTTGCATTTGTACTAAACATAGCTTATGCCGCTGATGATTGCGTTAATCTGGCCCCGGACGGTACTTATGTGGGTGGCGAGCCTAATCTTGCACCCGATGGATCATATGTGGGCGGATCGCCTAATTTAGCTCCTGATGGTAGCTATGTAGGTGGCAATCCTACCCTGGCTCCCGACGGCTCTTACGTTGGTGGAGAACCCAAACCTAGCGCCGGATGGCACGTATGTCGTGGGAGAGCCTATGCTCACTCCGGACGGAGCATATGTAGGATGTGGGAGGGAGAAGTGATATGAAAAAAAACGTTTTCGTTAGTATTTTTTTGATCATAGTTTTTTCATTGAGCTTGTCTTTTTGCGAAGAGGAATTGGTTAAAGAATACCATGCAAATGGAAACAGGAAAAGCTCTGTGATTATCGGAAAGAATACAGATACGGTATTAATTAGAGAGTATTATGAGCATGGAAATATCCGGTCAGAGCTTACAGGGAAAGATGGTGACCTGAACGGGCCAGGCAAAGTATATGACGAAAAGGGGAATCTCAGAACAGAAGTAAATTTCTCGGCCGGAAAAAAAGAAGGCATAGAAAGGCAATACTATGAAGACGGCAAGATAGAGGCCATTAGGGTATATAAAAATGGCAAAGAAGATGGGAATTGTAAAAGATATCATAAAAACGGCAAGGTAAGTGCATTTAGCGTTTTTAAGAATGGTCGACTGGAAGGGGCGTATAAGGGGTATTGGGAAAATGGAAAAATAAAAGATGAATTATATTATAAAAACGGTAAGCTAGAAGGATCAGCTAAGTCATATTATGAAAATGGGCAGCTTGAAAGCGAGAGTTTTTATAAAAACGGAT
>CAYTQI010000031.1:0-18467 GCA_964440235.1 uncultured Planctomycetia bacterium | reverse complement strand
TGTCCCCATAACGGGCTTTGAAGCGAAAACGAATGTTTGGGTACGATGTTATCAAGATCGTCCAACCCGGAGAGCCACACATAAAAAAATGAAGTTCTCTCGCAAAATTAGTAGGGGCCAGGTCTGCACATTTGACATTTTCCGCATCTCATATCTTTGTCAAATCTGAAGACCTGATCCCTAAGATCTCTTGCAATGAAATAAGTTGCAAGGGGTTTTTATTTGCGATATAATCAATAACATGAAAATAATAAGAGAATCACTGGCTTTGAATGAGCTAAAAGAAATGGCTGACAAGTTTGGCAATATGGTAAAAGCAGTCGTCGATATTGACAGGGAGCTTGTAGCAGTTGATGCGGAACTTCATTCTGATTTAGAAGCCCTTCTTCTTGATAAAGGGTCAAAGCAGAAGAATCTTTGGGGAATCAATCTTTATCCCGAATTAGTCGATAGTGAATTTATAGAATTTGACTCTATGATTAATATGCGGCCTTCTCAAGGTAATATAAGCCGTGGTGTAGATGATAAAGCGACGGCTCAAAAAATTACCACAATTATTACTAAAAGGATTAAGCAATGAGCTATCAGCATAAAGACCTTGCAGCCGGACGGTGGAACAAGTTGTCGTTTCTTGAGAAAATGGCAAATATCGGAAGTGAAGTAGGGCGTGCTCTTAAATGGCGCGCAAAACACAATACCGTCTATTGCGAACAAGCTTCTCTGCGTTCCTTGGAACTAATGGATCTAACCCTGGATAGCGTTAAAGGTTTTTCTCGGCTTAAAGAAGTCGCTCGTTTGCGAGAAGCAATTGTGGACGATTTCTTTGGATCAAACCAGTTTATGTCTACGGAAAAAACCTGGAAAAGATACTTTTTAAGCTTTACTTACGCTGCACGTAAAAACTGCTGATGGTGTTGACTTGGGCCCAACACGAGGGGTTTAATCTCTATAGTTATCCTTATCACTATTGATAAGGATAACTATTTTCTTTGTCTTCAACGCAAATACTTGGCCAGTGGCTGCCCGTTTCCTTTATTGCGGGGACCGTCATGGCTGGTTCGAAGCGAAACAAAAGCTCAAGCTGATAATGGGACACCCCGGGGTGTAATTCTGGGACACCCCGGGGTTTGCCATTTGCCCCGTCCCTATGGTATGTCGACTATTTATTTAAAAAAAGCGTGTAAATTATTCGGATTATCTGGTATACTCTTACCAATGGCGCGTTTTCCGGACTCGAAATCAGGATTAGCTTGAACAGGGATCCTGAAATGGCCGAAGAGCAAAGAGAGGGGGCCTAAATGGAGATAGACCGCTACTATATTATTTACAGCACCATGACGCTTGCTACCAGCTCACTGATAGGGCTTGTAGGTATTTTTATTATATTCAGAATACAGCTCCAGAGAGACAGAATACGGAAGTCTTATATCGATATGCACAAGCTGCTAAAGATGGAACCGGAAAAGGCGTCATGGAAGGATTTGCACCAGGGTATTAAGCGAGTCCTGGAAACCGAAGAAAGCGAGAACAAAAAGGCCATAGAATTTAAGCAAAATCGTGTAAAAAACAGTGAAAGAATATTACACTATACAATCAATTGGGGGGTATTTACCCTGGCATATATCGGCCTCTTATTCTTGATATATACTTTTGTCCTGCATTTTCACAATGAACTGCCTTTCATGCAAACGCACCGCTTTCAGGTGGAAATAGTTACTTTTGCCCTGAATGTAATCGGGCTGATAGTGCTTTTGAAATACCTCATAACATGTATTCTGCCCAAAGGGGATGAATATTTATATTAAGACGGATCATTAAGTAGGAGAGGTGTTATGGAAATAGGGCTTTTACTTTCCACCCTTGTCAGTTTATTTGTCGTAGCGGATCCGCTTGGCGTATCTTCCGTATTCGCCGTATTGGCGAAGGACATTCCCCAAAAGGAACAAAGACGAATAGCCGCGAAAGCGGCGACAACCGCCGCCGCGCTTCTGATCGCTTTTATTTTTGCCGGGCACGCGCTCTTAAATTACATGCATGTTTCCCTGTCCGCTTTCAGGGTCGCGGGCGGTTTTTTGCTTTTTATCACAGGTTTTCGCATGATTATGGGATTTCATGATCCGGATCAACTGAGTTCGAAAAAATCAGCTTACCCGGACCACAGCAATATCGCTATATTTCCTCTCGCGATTCCGCTTTTGGCCGGCCCGGGAGTAATGACAGCCGCTCTTTTTTTCTGGACCGACGCAAAAACTATTCCCGAGTGTGCCATAGTAATTTCCTCAATATTAATAATCCAGACAATAGCTTTTTTGTGCATGTGGGGTGCCAGCAGGCTCGGGCGGATCTTCGGCCCATCCGGGATAGGTATAATCGCCCGTGTCATGGGAGTGCTCCTGGCCGCCATGGCGGTGCAATTTATTTCGGACGGAATAAAAAACCTGATGCAATTGGGGGCGTGAGCGGAGCAATTTTTAGAGGCGGGACAAATCCGCGAAACAAATTCTAAATGATTATTTTTATTTATCAAACGATATAAGGCGTGCATTATGCTGGACCTTGCTAAAAAAAGACATAGATTGAGAATTGTAGACCCGGCTTATCCGGCGTTAAATATCTACTCATATAACGCGAAGAGAACAACGCCTTTGGGGCCTGTGTGCATAGGCAGTGCGGTAAATGAGATGGAAGGATGGGACGTCGAAATTATTGACGAGAATAATCTTCGTCTTTATGGCCCTAAAGCCGATACGAAAGGGGCTGACCACGAATTTCTGCAGCGGTTAAGGCCCGCGGACGTCATCGGGTTGTACGGAGGCCTCACCAGCACTATTCCCCGCCTCTATGATATAGCAAAGTTTTATAAGGATAAAGGCGCTATAACAGTTGCGGGAGGGCAGCATTTTGCGAAAGAAAATATAAAAGAGGCATTATTGTCCGGCGTTGATTATGTAGTAATAGGGGAGGGTGAAGAAGCCATAAAAGAATTGCTGCGGGCGCTGGAAAGAAAAGAAGATGTGGGCAAAGTAAGGGGTATCGCGTACATGAAAAACGGAGAGGCGGTATATACGGGAAAAAGAGAACCGATTACCGATTTCGATAAATTACCCCCCAATGATTTTTCATTAGTGCGCTATGCCAATATTCAAGTGTATCAGGTTGAGCGGATACGGGGCTGCGGTATGGATTGTGAATTTTGCACCGTCAAGGGTAAGCCAAGATACGCCTCTCCCGAAAGGCTGCTTGAACACATTAGTTTTCTTGTTGAAACAAAAGACGCCAGAAAATTTTTTATTGTTGATGACCTTTTCGGGCAGCAGCGCGACGAAACTATAAGATTCTGCAACATGGTAAAAAATTATCAAAAAGACATCGGCAGGAGATTGGACATAGGCGTTCAGATAAGATTGGATAAAGCGAAAGACGCCGAACTCCTTGCGGCTATGCGCCAGGCGGGTATCAATTTTGTCGCCATTGGTTTTGAATCGCCAATCGAAGAAGAATTACAGGCGATGAACAAGCGGTTAAATACGAAAGATATGGTAAAATTTACAAAGATATTTCGTAAATTCGGATTTTTAGTGCACGGGATGTTTATTTTCGGTTATCCCATGAGAAAAGACGTGAATTTCAGGATGACGACAAAAGAACGAATAAAGCGCTTTAAAGATTTTACCGCAAAAACGCGCCTTGACACCTTTCAGGTTATATTGCCGATCCCGTTGCCCGGGACGGAATTAAGAAAAAGGCTCGAGCGGGAGAACAGGATTTATTCGCGACGGGATCTGGGCTGGGAGTATTATGACGGTAACTTTTTGCTCTTTGAGCCCGACAAGCCGATGAGCCCCGAAGAGCTGCAGGCTTCACCCATGAAGGTCATGGGCAGGATTTACCGGTTTGATTATATGTTTATGGTAGCCATTAACATATTTTCTTTTCCATACATGGTATTTTTTTTACATAATGTTAAATATGGATGGAAAAAATGGTATAGATCATGGAGGCAATCCCTTATCCGTTTTGCCGCCTGGACCACAATGAAGAAATGGAAATCGGCCTTTAAAAAAGATGATTATTTGCAAAAATTACGTAAGGCAAAAGAACGCTTAAAATATATCGGGTAAATATAGCGGATTACGGGGATTTAATTACATAAAATCTTAGAACGCCGGCGGTGACAGGGCACATTTAAGCGCGCCCTGTTGCTGTAAACCATAACGCCGTAAACCGCGCCGCGGCGGTATAAAAATATCCAATTATCCTGACGATACCACGGGGCCCTGTTAGTTTGCTTTTTATTATGCGGTGTGGTATATTTGAAAGAGATTATGGAAAAGAAAACGAAAAAAAAGCTTCGCACAGGCGAGGAGCTCGTGTTGGCCGGCCTTATTACGCCCGAACAGCTTAAATTCGTGCTTGAGGAACAAAAAAAGCTGAAGGGCAAATACAGGGAGCGGATCGGAGAAATAATAGTAAGGTGCGGTTTCGCGAGCGAGGAAATGATGATTCCCTTCCTGGAGAAATACCTCAAAATCCCTTATATGCCCCTTAAGGACAAAGCGCGTATAAGCCAGCGTGTCCTGAAACTGATACCAGAGCGCATGGCCAGGAATTTCAAGCTTATAGGACTGAACGTCAAGGGGGACAAATTCCACGTGGCCATGGCTAACCCTTATGACGTTATAGCGTTGGATACCATAAAAGCCATGACCGGGTATAAAATTGAAAAATGGTTCAGCCAGCCGGCCGAGATTGACGAAGCCATAGATAAATTTTACAGGGAAGAAACAATAGAGAAATCAATAGATGAATTTATAACGCAGAAAGCCAAAGAGTCCGAAAAAGAAAAGAAGATGTCAGCCGGAAGGCCTTTAGCCAATTACGCGAAAATGGAAAGCGAGGCCGCTAAGGCGCCTGTCGTTGAATTCGTGAACCGTCTTTTAAAAAAAGCGGTAAAAGAAAGAGCCAGCGACATTCACATGGAGCCGCGCGAGGATGAACTTTTCATCCGGTACAGGGTCGACGGTATACTGCGCGAAGCCCCTCCGCCGCCGAAGACCATGGAGTCGGCCATTCTTACCAGGATAAAACTGTTGGGCTACATGGACATTGCCGAACACCGCCTTCCGCAGGACGGGCGTTTTAAATTTAATACCGGGGACAAAGAAATTGATATACGCCTTGCCTCCAGCCCTACCGTATTCGGTGAAAAACTGGTACTTCGTTTGCTGGATAAAACGGGCCTTCTTCTCAACATGGAAGACCTCGGCATGGAGAAAGACGAGATTAAAAAGTTCCAGCATGTATTAAAACAGCCGTACGGAATGATTCTTGTAACAGGGCCCACCGGTTCAGGAAAGACCACAACCCTTTATTCTGCGTTAAATCACATAAATGAACCCGGTAAAAATACCATCACGATAGAGGACCCCGTGGAATATCAGGTAAAAGGGATAAATCAGATTCAGATAAAACCCGGTATTGGCCTTACGTTCGCCTCGAGCCTGCGCACCGTCCTTCGGCAGGACCCTGATACGATAATGATAGGTGAGATACGGGACCTCGAGACACTTGAAAACGCCGTAAAGGCTTCTCTTACGGGACATCTCGTTCTTAGCACCATTCATACAAACGACGCCCCGAGCGTTATATTCCGCCTTATTCACATGGGGCTGGAACCGTATCTGATCGTCGCATGCCTTAACATCATCGTGGCGCAAAGGTTGATACGGCGTATATGCCCGCAATGCAGGCAGAAGGAAGTTCTTACCGCTTCGGCCATTGAAGGCCTGGAAAGAAGGCTTGGCGTGGATTTGAAGAATTTTTCTTTCTACAAAGGAACCGGGTGCAGGGCCTGCAATGGCACAGGATACAGGGGAAGGGTCGGTATTTTTGAAATTTTCAGCATAACCGAGGAAATAAAAAAACTTATTCTGGAAGGCATAAGTGAAACGGAATTAAAAAAAGAAGCCTTGAGGCGCGGCATGAGAGACCTTCTTCACAGCGGCCTGGAAAAAGTGAATAAGGGGATAACCTCTATAGAAGAAGTGCTCAAGGTAACTTTTGTGGAAAAAGTGTTGTAGAATTATGCCGACATTTAGTTATAGGGCGAAACGTAAAAACGGAAAAACTGTAACCGGCCGCGAAAGCGCGCGTTCCAGGGAAAGCCTTGTTATCAGCCTGGAGAGAAAAAACCTCACCGTAATCTCCATCAGCAAAAAAGCGAGTGACGAAAAATCCCTGTTTAAAAAGCTTACCTCAAAGGAACCTATTTTCGCTAAAGTAAAAACATTCGATCTCATGATATTATGCAGACAGCTTTCGGTAATGCTTCATGGCGGGGTTCCGATCCTGAACGCAATAGAAAGCATAATGTACGAGGCGAAAAGCCCGGTGCTCAAAAAGATCCTGGAGAGTGTAGCGTCTGATTTAAGAGAAGGAAAGACGCTTTCGGGAAGTTTCAAGAAGCATCCCGGTGTCTTTTCAACGCTTTTTATCGCTATAATGGAAGCGGGTGAGAAGGTTGGCTCACTCGACGAGATGCTTCGCCGGTTAGCCGTTTATCTGGAATCAAGAGACCGCCTGGCGAGAAAAATACGTTCCGCCACAACCTATCCCGCTGTCATAACTGTTTTTTTTCTGGCCGCTATTGCGGTACTGACTCTCGTTTTGATACCGAAATTCAAGAGCATATACGAAAGCTTCGGAGCGGAATTGCCGGCCCTTACGCAAATCATGTTCGATATAAGCAGTTTTGTGATCAAGAACATAGTGTTTATTGTTATCGGGTTTGGCATCGCGATGTGGGGTTTCATTTCTTATGTGACTAAAAGCAAAAGAGCAAGGCGTATTTTTGATAACTTCCTGCTTCACCTGCCGATTTTCGGTGACGCGATAAGAAAAGCCGCTATAAGCAAGTTTTGCAGGACGCTTTCTACGCTTTTAGGCGAAGGTATATCCGTAACCGAGGCGATGCGTTTGGTGGGGCGAACTTCCGGTAACTCTATTATAGAAGAAGCCAGCGATAAAGCCGTAAATCGTATAGTTGAAGGAGAAGGTATATCACAGGCCCTGGCCGCGACAGGCGCTTTTCCGCATCTCATGCTGCAGATGGCGTCTGTGGGCGTTGATTCCGGATCTTTGCCTGAACTTCTTGATAAGACCGCTGATTTTTACGAGGAACAGGTCGATACTTTCGTAAGTACCCTGACTTCCGTGATAGAGCCGATACTTATAGTTATTCTTGGTGTGCTTGTCGGAGTCGTGGTAATGGCTATGTATCTGCCCATTTTTAACCTTACGACTGCGGCGACGGGGGGATAAAATTAGTCCATAAAAAAGCCAGACTGGTTTTCTTGCATTTTCTCTGGTTATCAGGTATACTTTATAACACAGTGAAAAAAGAAAAGGAGGTGAAGTGAAATGTTAGGAAAAAAGGGTTTTACGATGGTTGAATTATTGATAGTTCTCACCATAATAATTGCTATTGCCGCAACAGGGGCCATCTATATGCGAGGAAACGCGAAAAGATTAAAAGCCTCTGAAGCGATACAGGTTCTCGGTGTTTTACGCAGAGATGTCGTGCTGGCGGCAAAGTCACGTTCTCGTGGTTATGATGAGATTTTGAAGAAAGGTCTAGTTACGGGAGGTGCCATTGAAGGGTATGACGGTGACTTTTTAGAGGTAGAGAATAGCGTTTATTACCCAGATGATTATATGGTGCTTGACGTAGGCAGCTCAAATTTTACATTGGGAGCGAAAGGCGATGATTCCAAGCCTTACGTAACGATTGACAATCTTGGGAGTGTAGATACCGACGCGAAGGATTCTTTCCCTCAATCGTAACGTTAAGTTTAACGAGCAGACAAAAAGATCATTACGGTACTGAATCACTAAAATTATGTTGCGTTTATGCCGATATATCGGCATAAACGCAAATCGCGGTGAAATGTCGCGAAAGCTGAAAAAGATAGGTGTTTTCCGCGGGGTATGAAGAGGTGAGTTGAGTCATGAAGATGAATGGCCGAAAAGGTTTCACGATGGTAGAGCTTATCGTCGTGATAATGATCGTTATCGCGCTGGCAGGAATGTCGATTCCGCTTATGACAGGAAACCTTAAAAGGGCCCGCGCGACGGAAGCCGTGGCGACTCTCGGCGCTATTCGGACCCAGATGCGGCTTGTGAAAGCCGAAACCAACTCATTCCTGAAAATACCCGGAAGAAGCGCTGATCTTTCAGCTAATATTGTGTACAATGTTGGCGGTACGGTTCCCGGTTTTCCGGCTACAACCGATCTCGATGGCAGTTATTTCCCCGGCGAGAACTATAAGATAGAAGTTACGTCCGCGACTGCATTTAAAGCTTATGTTACGGGTACTTCCGCTAAAAAGACCGATAAGGTTAAGGTTACCATTGACCAAGACGGCAAGATAACCGAAGATTATAACGCCACATAAAACAACAAAACACAAAACACAAAACAAAACCCGGTTTTCAAAACCGGGTTTTGTTTTGTGTTGTTAAAATACTCCCGTTAATAGTATAATAATGTCCAATGATTACTGATACCCATTGCCATCTCGATTTCGATCAATTTAATTCCGACAGGGAAAACGTTTTGAGACGCGCCCAAGAAGCCGGTGTTAAGTATTTTATAAATGTCGGTTCAAATCTCGAGGGCTCAAAAAAAAGCGTGAAACTCGCCTCTTTGCATGATAACATTTTTGCCTCTGTAGGCATACATCCGCATTACGCCGATAATGTCACCGAAGAAGCTTTTTTTGAGATCGAGCGTCTCGCTTCAGGCAAAAAAGTAGTCGCGATAGGCGAGGTCGGGCTGGATTACTTCAAGAGCCCTTCGACAGGCTCGGGGCTTTGTTCTTCTGAGCCGGATAATCAGAAAGAACTATTCATTAAATTTATCACGCTTTCGAAGAAGGCCAACCTCCCGCTTATAATTCATAACCGCGACGCGCATCGTGATACGTTAGATATCTTAAAAGAAACTCATAACACTCCTATCCCGGGCGTAATGCATTGCTTCTCCGGCGATAAGAAAGTGCTCTCAGAAGTGCTGGAACTTGGGTTGTTTGTTTCATTTACCTGCAACCTGACTTTTAAGAACGCGTCCGGCTTAAGAGAAACGGCGAAGGCCGTCCCGCTTGACCGGCTTCTTATTGAAACCGACGCCCCTTTTCTCGCGCCGCAAAAATACAGGGGTAAACGAAACGAGCCTGCTTACATAACGGAGCTTCGCGATTGTTTATCGGAACTTCTTGGTTTATCGAAAAATGAAATAGAAAAAATAACAACAGAAAACGCGAAGAGGTTATTTGGCATTAAATAGCATGTTTACCCCGTGCTTATGCATGGGGTATACACGAAAGATACCACAGGCGCAAGCCCGTGTAGGACCATGAGAAAAAACTGGATATACATAACACTACTTTGCCTCATAATAGCGCTTAACGTCCTTCCGCGCCTCGGAAAACAGGAGGCGAAAGAGGCCTTCAAGTCTGAATCCGCGCAAGAGGCGCCCGATACGTTTTTCATGGGATTTACCGAAGCGCAGGAGAAAAGCAAAAAAATCGAGAACGCGGCGAAAAAAAATTTTCCACTCTATCTCTTTTATATATTCGTCAATACACTGATCGTTTTTATGCTTCTAGCGGGGATCGCGGTGGACGGATATCTCATTTCCGGATGGTTAAGAAAAAAACCTTTTTTTCAAAAAACACAAAATCCCGAACTGCCGCGGTGGAAAATAGCGGAAGTTTTTAAGATAATTATCCTCGCTTTCGCCGCGAGTTATATTTTTCTGCTGTTGCTTACATTTTTCGCGGGGGCTTTTCAGGCGGCTACGGGAACGAAGATCGAATTCTACAAAAATGAACATTTCAGGATGGTTTTTGACACGATAGTGCTTGATTTTATTTTTTTTCTGGTTATACTTAGATTTTTATGGGCCGGGCACCGCAAGAAACTAGCGGACATTGGTTTCGCGGTAAAAAACCTGGCGAAAAATATTTTCTACGGAGTATCCGGATACGCCGGCGTTATCCCTGTTATTTTTACGATAGGGGCGCTTGTATACGCCGCGTTAAATTTTTTTAAAATAATACCGCCGCCCCAGCCGATTGTCGGGCTTTTCCTCGCGGAAAAAAACATCGTTATTATACTGGCGTCGAGTTTAATAGCGGCCGTATTCGGCCCGGTAATAGAGGAGATATTTTTCAGGGGCGTCATGTATAACGCCGTCAAGCGCAGGCTTGGCGTTTTTCGCGCAATTCTCATAACAGGCGTTCTTTTTTCTTTTCTGCACACCCACGCGTTTGAGTATTTTCTTGTGGGCTTTATACCGATTACGATACTCGGGATGGCGCTCGCCTATTTATACGAGAAAACGGGTAGCCTTATCCCGTCTATCACGCTGCATATTTTAAATAATACCGGCAGCGTGTGCATGGTGTTTTTGTTTAAATATTTTAATAGTTTAGCGGGGTAAAAACATGCCTATTCCTACGATCGAATGGAAAAATAACAGGGTAAAAATAATTGACCAGACCGTTCTTCCCCGCAGGCTGAAATTTATTTACTGCGATTCAGCTAAGGATATGTGGTATGCCATAAAAAAAATGAAAATACGGGGCGCGCCGGCTCTCGGGGTCGCGGCCGCCTACGGGGTGTATCTCGGCGTAAGAAATTCAGGCAAAACATTTTTTAAAGACCTGGAAAAAACCCTGAAATATATCGCGAGTTCAAGGCCGACGGCGCGGAATCTCTTCTGGGCGCTTGAGAGGATGAAGAAAACCGTTTACGCGCACAAAAAAGAGCCGGTCGAAAGAATAAAGCGCGCATTATTAAAAGAAGCGGGCCGAATACTTGACGAGGATAAGGATATCTGCCGGAAGATGGGTAAATTCGGAAGCTCCCTTGTAAAAAAAGGCGATCGCATTCTTACCCATTGTAATGCCGGAGGACTTGCCACCGCTGATTATGGAACGGCCCTCGGTGTGCTTTTCGCGTCTCACAGTCAGGGGAAAAAGATCAGGGTGTATGTCGACGAGACAAGGCCTGTTTTACAGGGTGCCCGCCTAACGGCCTGGGAGCTTATGAGGGCCGGCATAGATACGACCCTTATAACGGATAACATGGCCGCGAGCCTTATGTCAAAAAATAAGATCGACAGGGTAATAGTAGGAGCCGACAGGATAGCCCGGAATGGGGATACGGCGAATAAAATAGGGACTTATAATCTGGCGGTCCTTTCGCGTTACCACAAAATACCTTTTTACGTGGCCGCGCCGCTTTCCACAATTGACGCGCGCGTAAAAAGCGGCAGGGATATACCGATAGAAGAAAGGCATCCTGACGAGGTGCGTAAAATCGGTGTTACTTATGTCGCGCCTAAGAAGGTAAAGGTTTATAACCCTGCCTTTGACGTAACACCGGCGAAGTTTATTTCCGCAATTATTACGGAAAAAGGCATATTGCGAAAACCGTTTGAAAGTAACATTTCCACTGTCATCGAGAGGGTGCGCACTGTGCCATTGCGAGCCCGCCGAAGGCGGACGACGACCGAAGGAAGCCCCGTACACCACAATGCAAAATATAGACGGTGCGGGAAGCAATCTCAATCATGAAAGAATTAGAATTCGTAAAATACCTTACACACAAGTTCCGCGCCGGGCCGGGCGTTGTACGCGGCATAGGAGATGATTGCGCGGTGCTTAAATACACTAAAGACAGGTATATGCTGCTTACCTGCGACATGATTATAGAAGGAACACACTTTACAAAAAAGACAATCCCTTATCAAATCGGGTGGAAAGCCATGGCGGTTAATATCAGTGATATCGCTTCCATGGGCGGAATTCCGAAATATGCCCTTGTTTCGGCCGGTATTTCCCGGAATAAAGATATGAAGTTTTTAAAGGAAATCGTAAGAGGCATGGACGCGATTTCAAGGAAATTCGGCGTAAATATCATAGGAGGCGATACAAACGCATCCGGTAAAACGGTGGTGAATGTTACGCTGTTAGGCGAGGTCGAGAAAAAGTGCCTCATAACAAGAAACGGCGCGAAAGCCGGAGACTTAATCTTCGTAACGGGCGCGCTCGGCGAGGGAGCGGTAAAACACCTAAAGTTTTTTCCCCGCCTTAAAGAAGCCAGGATATTGGTAAAAAATTTTAAAATAAATTCAATGATAGACCTCTCCGACGGCCTAGCGATGGATTTGAACCGCGTTGCGCGGGCTAGCAATGTCGGGGCGCGCGTTTACGAAAGCTTGCTTCCTCTTCCCGCGTCATTGCGAGGCCGTCCTGGAAGGAGGGCCGAAGCAATCTTCGTCGGTGAGGATTTTGAGCTTCTTTTTACGGCTTCAATAAAAGAATCGAAAAAGATAATGAAACGCATGGGCGAAAAAAATGATTTGCCGGTAACACTAATAGGCGAGGTGGCGGATAAGCGTTTGGGCGTGATTCTCGTGGGGGAAGAAGGCCGGACAAAGCAGCTTAGAAGAAAAGGCTTCAGTCACCTATAAAAGAAACCGCGGCGGCTGAAAAAGGTTCTTATGATAACAAATAGCCCGGAAGATACGCTCGAGCTTGGGCGTAAATTCGGAAAAAAACTAAAACCCGGCAGCGTTGTAGCGCTTATCGGTGAGCTCGGCGCGGGAAAAACTATTTTTACCAAAGGAATCGCCAAGGCCCTGGGCGTTAAAGAATATAAGTACGTGAACAGCCCTTCTTTTGTTATTGTAAAAGAATACAAATCAAAAAAAATCCCGCTTTACCATTTTGACCTGTACCGGTTTCAATCTAGCCGGGACCTGGACACAGTGGAGTACGAGGAATACTTCTATTCGCGCGGAATATCAGTCGTGGAATGGGCCGATAGGGCGCCAGATGTCCTGCCGGATGGGTATATTTTGGTAAAATTCAAGCATTTAAGGAATAACAGGCGGGAGATAGTGATAAACGAGGCGCGAAAACCGCGAAGCGAGAAGCGAAAAAAATGAAAATACTTGCCATAGATACGTCCACGAAATTTTTGAGCGTGGCTATAGCGGAAAACGAACGCATTCTTGCCTCGTTTCGTGATGACGGAAACTTGAGGCATTCCGATTCGCTTATTCCGACGCTAAATAATTTGCTTAAAAAATGCCGCTTAAAGTTGCAAGATATCGGCGCGATAGCTTTGAGTATAGGCCCCGGCTCATTTACGGGCCTGCGCATAGGCGTAGCCTCTTGTAAAGCTATAAACCTGGCTCTCGGTATTCCGATAGCGGCCGTTCCCACGCTTGACGTGATATCTTACAATTTCATAAGCGAGAAAGAGCGGCTTCTTTGTCCCCTTATAGACGCGAAAAAAGCCAAGGTCTACACCTCTATCTATAAACCGGCCGGCCGGACTCATTTAACCGGGCAAGCTGAAATTGGCCGGTTAGAAAGGATCAGTGATTACATGCTGGCGGAAGCGAAAGAAGCGCTTGATAAGATAGATAGCCCTACCCTGGTTTTCGGGGACGCCATCGTGCTTTACGGTGATTTATTGAAAAAAAATTCACTTATCAGTATCTCAAAAAAAGATTGGTACCCGAAAGCGGAAATCGTCGCTATGTTAGGATTTTGGAAGGCAGAGAAGAGGCAATTCGCGAACCCGGATAAACTTGTTCCGATGTATATGCATTCGCGGTATTGCCAGATAGCCCCGCACTTACGCGTGAAAGGACGAAGATGAAAACCAATTACCGCCCGACGTGGGCAGAGATAAATTTAGATGCCATAAGGTATAACACAAGGAAAATACGAGGTATCTTAAATAAAGATATCGGCATAATGGCCGTTGTGAAAGCTAATGCTTACGGGCACGGAATAATCGAGGCCTCCAGAGCCCTGGAAAAACTTAAGATCGAATATCTGGGTGTCGCGACACTGGACGAGGCGTTGGTTCTGCGCAACGCAAAGATAAAGCTTCCCATACTTATATTAGGCCCTGTCCTGCCGGAAGAGGCAGCCTCCGCCGTCAGGAATAATGTTACCCTTACCCTGTGCAATAAAGAGCTTTTAAAGGCGCTTGCCGGCATGGCCGGGAAAAAGTTAAAACCCAAAGTGCATATAAAAGTGGATACCGGCATGGGCAGAATTGGCGTGTGGCACGAGAGGGCGACAGAATTTATAATAGATACCAAGAAATACGGCGACATAGATATAGAAGGAATATATACCCATTTTTCTATCGCGGGCCGTGATAAATTTTTCACACAATACCAGATAAACGCTTTTAATAAGATTCTGGAAACGCTTGAGCGCCTGAAAATACCGATCCGATTAAAACATGCGGCAAATTCCATTGCATGCGTGGACTGGAAAAAATCCCACCTCAACATGGTGCGTCCCGGCATCATAATTTACGGGATTTACCCGAAAAAAAATTTCCCAAGGCGCATAAATCTCAAACCCGCGTTTTCACTCAAAACAAAGATAGCGTTTGTAAAAAACACCCCGCCGGGCAGGTCCATCAGCTACGGCCGCACTTATATAACACAGTCGCACACGAAAATCGCGACCCTTCCGGTAGGGTACGCGGACGGTTACGGAAGGATTCTTTCAAATAGGGCCGAAGTCCTTGTGAGGGGCCATCGTGCGCCTGTTGTCGGTAAAGTTACGATGGATCAGACAATGATAGATGTGGGCCACATAAAAAACGCTAAAGTAGGCGATGAGGTGGTACTTGTGGGAAAACAGAAATCCGAAGAAATTCGACTTGAAAAACTTGCCCGCCTCGCCGGAACTATTCCCTACGAGATCGTAACCGGTATAACGAGCCGTGTTCCGAGGATATACACAGGTTCAGGTTAATGGGGTCAGGTCTTCACATTTGACATTTTGCAAAAAAATGTCAAATGTGAAGACCTGACCCCACCAAACATGGAAAAAAGAAGATTTATCGTTCACGTAGATATGGACGCTTTTTTCGCCGCGATAGAACAGCGGGATAACCCCGAATTTCGCGGGAAACCGGTCGTCATCGGTGCCGACCCTAAATCCGGACGCGGCCGCGGCGTTGTCTCAACATGCTCTTACGAAGCGCGGAAATTCGGTATTCATTCCGCTATGCCTATCTCAATAGCTTACAGGAAGTGCCCACGCGCTATATTTTTACCGGTAAACGGCGAAAAATATAGCGAAGTGTCCCGGCGAATTTATAACCTTCTGCACGATTTTTCGCCCGATATCGAGCCTGTAAGTATTGATGAGGCGTTCCTGGACATAACAGGCAGTTATCATCTTTTCGGGGCGCCGCGGGATGTATGCATTCTGATAAAAGCATGCGTAAAAAAAGAAATCGGCCTTACCGCCTCGGTGGGCCTGGCCCCCACAAAAATGGCGGCAAAAATCGCGTCAGACCTTAAAAAGCCGGACGGGTTCGTTGAAGTCGCGAAAGCGGGGCTCCTTGATTTTTTATGGCCGCTCGATATAAGAAAAATGTGGGGTTTAGGCGCGAAAACCGAAATTGTTTTTCGTAAAATGGGCATAAATACCATCGGTGATATCGCCAAAAAAAGCATAGAGGAATTAACCGATGCCCTAGGTAAAAATGGGGCTCATTTCTGGTATCTTGCCCGCGGCATAGACGAAAGAAGGGTTGAAACCGAAACAGAGACAAAGTCTATAGGAAACGAGGTTACATTCGAAAAGGATACCTCGGATAGCGGAAAAATCAAACGTACGCTGATGTCTCTCTGCGAAAAAATTACGGGCCGCATGAGACGTAAAGGCTTCAGGGGAAGGACGGTTACCTTAAAAATACGGCTCGAGGGTTTTAAAACTTATACCCGCGCCTCTACCATGGGGGTTCCGTCCAATTTTACGGATGTTCTTTACAAACAGTCTGAAAACCTTTATAATAGATTCGATACTAAGGGGAGGAAAGTTCGCCTTGTCGGTGTTTCGGTTTCCAACCTTACCCTGATAAATTCCCCTGAATGGCTTTTTGAGGAAAATGGCAACAAAAAAATAGAAAATGTTCACGCAGCCGTCGATAAGATAAAAAATAAGTTCGGAGAAAATTCTATTCACAGAGCGGCGACCGAGGTGAGAATTAAATAAATGGGAGGAAGAAAAAAATGGCTGATTTTGAAAAACCGGAAGATCTTTTTAAAACACCGGATGATTTTTTGAAAGACGCGCAGAAGAAGCTCCAGAATTTTAAGGGAACTCTTCCGCTTATTATCGCGGGTGTCGTTATCATAGCGGCGCTTTTTTCAAGCATTTACTCTATAGGACCGGATGAGGTAGGTGTAATACGCCGTTTCGGGAAATACGCGAGAACCACCAATCCCGGGCTTCACATCAAAATACCTTTTATTGAGAAGGTGAACAAGGTTAAGGTGAAATACATTTTTAAGGAAGAATTCGGATTTCGCACGACCCGCCCGGGCGTTATAAGCCAGTTTTCGCAAAGGGATTATTTTGACGAGTCGCTTATGCTTACCGGGGACCTGAACGTTCTCGTGGTCGAGTGGATTGTACAATTTAAGATAAAGGACCCGGTAAAACTCCTTTTCAAAGTAAGAAATCCGTTAAGGACCATACGTAATATTTCAGAAGCTGTGATGCGGCAGGTAGTGGGTGACAACAGCGTAAACGAGGTTCTTACCACCAGGAGAGTAGAGGTAAACCAGGAGGTGCAGGATAAGCTGCAGGAGATACTGGATTTCTATGACAGCGGAGTGCAGATCGTGACGGTAAAATTGCAGAACGTGAACCCGCCGGATGAGGTTAAGCCCTCTTTCAACGAAGTAAACGAGGCCAAGCAGGAGAAGGAGAAGGTCATAAACCAGGCGTGGGAGAAATACAACAAAATTATCCCGAAGGCCCGTGGTGAAGCGGAAAAAACGATCAGGGAATCCGAGGGATACGCGCTTAACAGGGTGAATATGGCAAAAGGGGACGCCGCTAAATTCATAGCAACATGGGAAGCGTATAAAAACTCAAAAGATGTTACGAAAAAACGGCTTTATCTGGAAGCAATGAACGAAATACTGCCAAAATCCGGCAGGAAGTTCATAGTGGATTCTGACCAGCGCGGCATATTGCCGTTGCTCAACCTGGATAAAGGAATCAATCAAGGAGCCACGCAATGAAAAAAATATTATCTCTTATAACCGCATTCGTAATTGTTATAGCGTTTCTAGTCATAAGCGGAGCGATATATACCATTGACGAGACGCAACAGGTCGTGATAACGCAGTTCGGCGAGCCCATAGGCAAGCCCATAACAAAAGCCGGACTTCATTTCAAGATGCCGTTTATTCAGCAGGCCAATTATTTTGACAAAAGGATTCTTGAATGGGACGGAAACCCTAATCAGATACCGACTAAGGATAAAAAATATATCTGGGTTGATACAACAGCCCGCTGGAAAATAGTCAATGCCCTGAAATTTTTACAATCGGTAAGCAGCGAAACAGGCGCTCACGCGAGACTTGATGATATAATCGATTCGGCTACGAGAGATTTTGTGACAAGCCATAATCTTGTTGAGGCCGTAAGAGACACAAATAGGATTATCGAAGAAAATGCGCTGAGGGAAGAAGATGAATTTTCCGATCAGGTAGCGGGTGAACTTGAGGAAATTGAGATAGGAAGGGATACCCTTACCCGGGGCATATTACGCGAGGCGTCGAAAATCGTGCCGCAATATGGAATAGAGCTTGTAGACGTGCGCATAAAGAGAATAAACTATGTTTCCGAGGTTCAGCAAAAAGTATTTGACAGGATGATATCCGAAAGAAAGCGCGCTGCGGAACAATATCGTTCTGAAGGTCAGGGTAAAAAAGCCGAGATTGAGGGTCGGATGGGTAAGGATCTCAAGCAGATACGTTCCGAGGCATATAGGGTAGCCGAGGAGATAAAGGGAAAAGCCGATGCCGAGGCCACGAATATCTACGCTGATGCTTATAATAGAGATCCGGAATTCTACGCTTTTTTGAAAACCCTCGATACATATAAAAATACCGTGGATAAGGACTCAACGCTAATTCTGACGACAGACAGCGAATATCTCACATACCTCAAAAAAACACAATAAACCAAACCAATACCGGGTTTACCAAAACCCGGTATTGGTTTGGTTAGGCTTGACAAAAGCGTGATTTGGTGGTATACTAGATGTTAGCCGATAAGGGCAAACCATGGGAAACCGTGGGACGTCCCGCATACAGAGCTTCGGGAAGAAGCCTGCGGGATTCCGCAACGCGAATAGCGTTTGCGGAGCAAAGCCACAGGCCTACCGGCCAGTAACTTGGACGGGGTGGCGGCTGGGTTGCCGGTATAAGTGGTAGGGACCAAAAATTAAGGTCTGCCATATGCCGTAGGCCTTATCGGCGGATTTATAATAATTTTTAAACCGCGCTAGTTTTAAGGATGTTAAGACTAGCGCGGCTTTTTTTGATTATACTTTTA
>CAYTQI010000030.1:0-19272 GCA_964440235.1 uncultured Planctomycetia bacterium | reverse complement strand
AAGTAAATTATCAAGTCTTAATTCAGCGATTTTTTTTATTTCATCGGGAAATTCCCGGATAGTGTGTTTCGACTTTTTCCATTCAAGAGGTAAATTTTCCGTAAGTGCCTGCACCTGCTCTATACTCATTCCTGAGTGCATTTTTTCTACGTCTTCTCTGGTAAAAATGGCTTCGCGGGGTAAGAGGATATTTTCCACGGGTTTGCTCGTTTTTGTTTCAAGCACGGTATCCAGGAATTTAAAATAGTATCCCGATGGAAACTTGGGCTTTTTTTCTGAGAAGTATCTGTCAATATCAGCTTGCATGGTTTTTTTTATGAGGGCGTGGAGTTTTAAATCTCTCATTATGAGGCGGGCTTCCTCTTCAACTTTTTCCTTGGTGGTTTCTATCCTGTTATCGTGCCCAAGTTCGTGGAAGAGGCGTTCGGCAAGTATGTATTTTACCTGGGGATATGTATCGTAATCGTTAAGGAGCGTCTTTATGAATCTTTCGTTGAATATAATCTCGACTTCTTCTGTTTGGGCATTGTAGTATCTTGCTGAATTAACCTGAAGAGCGCTTGATACCTTAATTACTATAGGAGGACCGCGGTTCTCCTGCCCATTTAAGATCGACTGCAGATATGTATTTATTTCGAAATCTTCTTTCGCGAGTTCTTCCAGCGCGTCAAGTGAATCATCTAATAAAACCGCCGGGCCGGCCGAATCCCTGCCATAAGGCGCGAACCTCTTCCACTTGGCTTTTGACAGGTCAAGCCCTGTTTCTAATGAATCTATGAATGTACCTTCCAGTTCTTTGCGCGTAACCCGCGTAACGCCTTCTCCCGGGCCAAAGGTTTTTAGGTGACTGTCTTTTTTTCGTTTGAGGTTATTCAGTTTATTTATTTTTCGGAAAATTGTAAAAACTGTTGCCGCCAACTTATAAGTAGCGTCAACTATGAAATAAGGGATTGCAAATAATCCGTATGCTATGCCTTTTGTGTATTTTTCCCGGCCAGTCGCGCCAACAGCTATTATTACTAATGAGAAAACAGCCAGCACCTGCCACATCGGGGCAAACTGCATAATAAATCCGTTTATTATGAATGCGAGTGCACCGCTTCCGAAAATAAATCCCGAAAGGAGTGGCTTTGATTTCGCGTTTTTCATGAACGGCCCAAAAATAAACGTTATAGGAAAAATATAAAAGAAAAATTGCACAGCCACCCCGTACGGAGTTATAGGAGCAAGGAGTATTATGCCAAGAAGTATAACGCCCCATTTGATACCGGGCTTGTACTTAACGTATAATTCTAAAAACGGTGCCGTACTATAGATAACGTTTTTTGCGCCGCCTTCAAACGCGCCGTTTAAACCTTTAAGCGCGTCCTGAACTTTTTTTGCGTCGTTAGGTATCAACGAAAGGTAGGTGAAACAAAGGCTCCACAACCTTAACATGTACTTAAGATACCCTTTTAAGAATCCGTTCTCCCTTATAAACTTTCTTATGCCACCAACCGTTACGGATTGCGTAAGAATTAACTGAAGCACTATTGCCAGTAAGGGAAAAGCCAGATATGCATAGGGCGTGAATGATATAAAAAAGGCAAAAAAGACTATCAGAAGGTTATATCTCGGTATAATAAATTGATTTATGTAATGATCGTCATTCATTATGAGCGCCAATTTCTCTGTCCAGTGCAATTTTACGCTCGCCAGCATCTTCTGGAAATGCGGCGTGAGTGAGTTGTCAAGGACGAGTCCGCCAAATCTGTTTACAAATGCCGGCATGTTACTGTGCATTTTTTCTCTTCCGCGGCTCATGGTTATGCCTGGGATAAAATCGGTTTTATACCCATACATTAACGCCTCATGCGCCGTGGTTGAATCCTCTATTTTACTCATGTTTGTACCAAAAGCCCTCATCACGGGCAGACGCATTATCACGGGACCGTACATGGCCGGGGTTCCAATTCTTGTTAACGCTTGGATTATATGATAGTTCCACACGTCTTCGGCTATGGTTTGATCTTTTGCCGTAGGCGTCATCCCCTGATCAGCGTCCCTTAAATCAGTAAGGCCTATACCTAAGTTCTTCCGCTTTGTGAATTCATATGCCACGAAGGGAAGCATAAAGACGTCAACGGGCAATATAGTATGTTCCCAGTCAGTATTGAATATGACACCGTCATCTTCGTCAATATACCGCAGAGCCATCGTCCAGTTGTCAATTTTAAACCCCCATCCTGATTCGGCAAAACCCCCATCAGGCATTAGAGTGTCAAACTCGGCAATGGTCGCCAGATTTTTTACCGGACTACCGTTTTCCCAGCGTCCTATTTCCCAGCCGTTTCGTTGCATATTTTCCATGAAAACGTCGCCAAATTTTTTTGGGCTGAATTTCTTATTATAACTTACTATCCCCCTGTAGTAGTCCATTATTTTGTCATCAGTAACCTTATCAATTTCGAGTATATGTTTCAAAAATACCCTGTAAGCCGCAAGAGACGAGTTGTGCGTGGTTTTCGCGGTTTTCTGCACGTTATCAAGCCTAAACAACAAAAATTCCTGCATAACCTGGTCGTGAAGCATCAGATCACATAATATAGTTTTCAGCTTATTTTCTCCCAGTTCTTGAAAATAATCATCCAGATTGCGCCTTATCTCATCGGAGACCTTACTCCCCTGCATTATTTTCTCAAGTTTGGGATCTCGGTTATAATCTACATCATATTTCTTTGCAAGCTCTTTGAGGTCCTCAAGCGTAACATACTTTAGTTGATTTTCGATTGCCATCTGAAGATCATTATTTTTTATGTCCTTGAATGCGTCCGGAATAATGCCTTCGGTCGTAAAACCTTTGAGCGTAGTTTCATATCTCATGGACATTTTTTTGTATTTATTGACAAATTTTTGTACATCTTCATCCGTTTTGCCCGCTCGACGGGCAATATCTTCGAGATAAATCTCCCAGTCACCTTTGTATGCTTTTTTTAGCAGGGCAAACTTAGATGCTATATCGCCTAAGTGAAGCTTGGATATATCAAGAGACTTTCTTGAAGGTATGCCCAGTTGATCGCGAGCCGTTATTTTGGCGAACATGGGAAGAAGCATGTTGCCGCTTCGAATAAACTCTTTTATCTCTTTCAGCTCTTCTTCGCTATAAAGGTTTACTTTATTAAAAAAGCCAACTATTATCTTTTGGGCACGTTTATTTTTTAGTATTGGTAAATCTTCGCCCGCTTTTAGCGCTTTTTTTAAAGCCTGCGCTTCTTTTTTGGTCACCAGGTAATAACCCAGAAGAGTAGCATCAACAAGTATTTCACCATAAATATCTCTCAAATAAGCGTCCCTCTTTACCCTGTCAATATGTTTTTTCTGTATCGAACCGTATGTACTTATATGTTTCCAATAACCCCGTTGCGCCGACATCTGCATTTCCACGCCTATTATCATAAGATTCCACCAGCTACGTAATGATACCATGAAATTAAGAACAAGTATTGATGTTCCAAAAACAGCGAGTGCCGGCCATGGCATCATTCCTTTTGCAAACCATATACTTGCGGCCGTCAATACAATGCCCAATCCTATCCAGAAGGAAAACAGCACATTCCAGAAATGCTTCATTCGCTTTATTCTTGCTTCATCGTTTTCACCGTCACCTTCGTACGGCGCGGTAAACACCACAGATAACCCTCTTAGCCTGTATTTAAAAAAGTACCATATCATAGGCAACGCCTGCATTGCCTGCCAAGCAAAAATGCAATATGCCAACACGAAAAAAAGCGTAGTCAATGTTCCTGTCGCGCTTAAAACCATCCATCCCAATGCCGCGCCGCCTCCGAGCAAGAATACTTGTAAAATTCTCCTCCCTATTGTTCCTTCAGCGAAAGGCTGTGGAAATACGTAGGGTTTAAACCCTTTCTCTTTATATTTTTCACTTAGGTATTCGCGTATCTTCTGCAAAAGTTTTTCTTGCTTCTTTTGTTTTGGATGTTCTTTGTCTTTTTCGGTCTTCCTGTCCGTAACCACCACTGTCTGTCTTACATTCGGAAATGGCGCTTCCGGCGTGGATACGAGTTGCGTGAAATCCCATGGATTCGTCGGTTCTTTAACATTAGCTCTAATCGCCCTTCCGGTAAATGGATCTATCCCATCTTCCGCGCAATATTCCAAAAAACGCCTGAACTCTCTGTCTGAAACAAAAAATCTGGTTTCGCGGGAAGCATTCGGTCCGCCTATCTCCATCATCGGGTTTTTCCCGTTTTCAAACATAACCGAATCACCGGTAAAATCATATGCTTTACGCGATTGTTGTCCTATTGTAGTTAAAAATGTGTAAGCTATCGGCTCTATGATTAATTTTTCTGCTCGTGTAAGGTTTATTTCATGTTTTTTGTAAAAATCAGAAACCGGGTCTGTTCTTACGGGATTCGGATTCTCTGGATAAAATCTTTCTATAAAACGCTTCTCATCTCGGGTTGCCTCTATATACAGGCTCTCAAGGTAATCAACAAACGGCCCCACCGAGTTAAGCTGCGGTATTATCATTTTAATTCTGTTGCGTATCTTTCGCTGTTCAATAGGATTTATTTTTTCGCCTGGCAGAAATATGTTTCTCTCCTGAACCGGCACAAAAGACGCTGGCATGTTTTCGCGTTTTCCCGAACCCGCAACAACGCCTGACGTAAACTCTCTTTTTGCGCCTGTTTTTCGGAAAAAAACACTGAGGACTGCCATTGTACCAAGAAGAAGAATGGGAAGCAATACGGTTATCGCGCCTATCCATAAAGCTATGACTGTAATCAGCGGCTTCCACACGCCCCGTTTCTCCGGCTCAACAAACAAGTTCCAAAATGCGCTGTTTTTCATATGTTTGGTAGTCTGCACATGCAACATCTCAAACATACGGCCTATGCCATCTCTTTGCCTATATGCCATCCACTGTTTTGATATGGTCCTGCTTACTTTTTTGTATAACAGTTCGCTATTCTCAAAATATTTACCTCCTCTTTGGGCTGTTGCCTCTGCCTCATCCGCCGTTTCTGCTATCGTAACCTTGGGTCTAGGCATTGTAGTGCCGTTTTCATTTTCTACGGTATCCGAAACCTGCCTTCCCAACACGAATTCATCATATTTCTTTGAACCGCTATCATCCTTATCCCATATCCATATCGCCGTCGGTCTATTGCGTACCATCACAACATAATGTTTAAGTATATAACGCCTTCCTGAAAACAGGCGTTTCGCGTGAACGGCCGGCAGCTCTATCTCTGTATGTGAAGGTAAGGCGAACTCATTGTAATTCACTATGGCCGTGGGATCTCTGCCTTTTTTCCCTTCATGTAATTCCCATCTCAATCTCCCATCTATCCTGAACGCTTTTTTCTTAACGCTACCCAGCCCCATCCTTGTTTCATCAATTTCATATACGGCAAGATTGTTTTCGTCAAAATTTAATCCCTTGGTTCTTGTAACATACGCTTCGTTTGTATATGCCCCGGAATGCTCTTGTCCGCTTTTATAATAGTACATCCTGCCTTCTAAGGCGATAGGAGCGGCAAGCGTATGTCCGTTGAAAAATGTTATAAATTTTGGTTCGCTTTTTTCTATCGGGAAATCGTTACTGTCTAGATCCTCTATGGCATAACCTTCCTTTGCTACAATAAGCATTCCCCTGTTATTTTTTGTTTCACTCCACGCTTTTTCGATGTATTCAAATCCTGATTTAAATTTCGTGCCTACAAAAATTGTATCAAGTTTATTCTTGAGATTGGCGTAGTTTATTGTTATGGCTTTTTCGCTTTCGTCTTTTAATTCTTTGCCGCGACCTTTTTTACAAACATAAGTAAAAGCGCCTGTATTTGGATTTCTTCTGGTGCGATTAGCGACCGCAAATATAACTTCTTTTCTGGGTTTACCGGGTTTTTCCTCAAAAACTGTTCGCACTGTTTGTTTCGAAATATCAATGGCACTCAACTTATCGCTTTCCGGATAAAAGTGATAATGATTCAAAAGAGGGGTAAACCGGCCGTTTTGCGTGACACCTTCCTCTCTCAACAGTAATCTGCCGCGTTTATCTTTTGTTTCGCGGTAGTGCAATGTGGCGGCCATGGCAAGGCCGGGTATCCTATACGTAAATTTACCCTGATACCGGATGTTACCGTCACTTTCGAATAACTTGGCAATATCCGTATTGTTAACATCAACTTCTTTTCCATTTCTGTCAAGTATGCGAGATATATCCACCGGCACGGCTTCTTTTCTTGTTATTATTTTTCCGTACTCATCCACGATGTTGCCCTTTTCATCGCAACGATATCCGGTTGTATTTGTGTTTACATTCAAAAAACCTATAAATCCTTCATAATCGTAATATGTAACGAATCTCCTTGCAAAAGTCACCCCGTCAGTAGCCCTTGTTCCGTCATATCTGATAACCATTCTACCCCTTCTATCTTTTACCTCTTCCCAGACAAGATGGGTTTTTACATTTTCATATCGATAAATAAGTGAGCCGTCAGGCCGTATAGCATTCAGGGTGTTGCAGGGATTTCCATATTTATCCACTATTGTAGATTTCATATAAGCGTCTTTAGGCATATAGTTTTCTCGCTTGACGTTATTCTTATATAGGTACACGTAGCTATGGCTTTTGGAAGAGATGTGGAGAACTCCCAAAATCCCCGTTGGCCGGCTTATTTCGACGGTTATTCTTTTAAATTCCCCTTTCTTAAGGTCTCCTTCCGGCTTATTCAAAATAACACCGTTATACTTAGCGATGAGCCTACCCTGATTATCCTTCTCCTCCTGCCATACAAGTTTTGATAATTTATTTTCGTATTGGTATATTAATGTGGTTTCGTTGTTTGCAAAAGCGTCTGATGAACTTTGCTTCCGAATGCCCTTTCCGTCAACAAGGTAACCAATGATATAAGCGCTTTCCGTTTTATATGCTGTTATAGCTTTACCCTCTACATATTTATAAACAGCGCTTTCCTTTGCTATACCCAGCACACCTCGTATATTTGGTTCATATTTTGGGATTTCGATGAGATAGGACATAAATTTATTTGTATCTTTGTTGTGTTTTTTATTTTCATCTTTGAGTTTTCCATAAATTTTTGCCCGCATCTTTCCGGCGACATCTTTTAACTCGCGCCAATAAAGTCCTGTCTTTTTATTGTGATAGAGATAGGAAATGTATTTTTTTGATTTTATTTCTTCTATGTTCTTGTTGGATATTGATGCCTCTATAATGGCGTCCCGGCCTTTATAAGCGCTTAATTTCTTGTCTTTAATGTATTTGTACATGCGGCTTTCACCAATGCCGTAAGCGCCCAAGACGCCTTCATATTCGGGTATTTCTATGTAAATCGGGCTGAAATTCCCATTTTTGTCTTTTCCGCCTATTTTCGCCCTCAAACGGCCGGCCGCGTCCATAATCTCCTGCCAGCGCAAACCTGTTATGCGGTCTGTTACGGTGGAAACACGGTTACCCTCTTTGTCATAGGAGACAACCGAAGTCCTTAAATCTTTCGGTTCCCCCACGGCCGCGCGTTTCCATACATCCCAATCGTAAAGCCGTGACTCACTGCCTAAAAGTTGTTTAAATTTATTGTACTCAAAAGCAACAACTTCGGCTTTTTCCCTGCCGTCGATTTTCTCGTCAAGCAGATTTTCGCTTCTTATGATATTGCCGAACAAATCGTAATACTCGAACCATTCTTTATTGAATAATGTTTCCTCGATCTGTGTCTTTACACCTATTATTTTCCCGCCCTTGTTTACATATTCCCGGTCCGCCTCCAGCGGGATTATCGTTTCTTCGGCGGTTAACCATCCAATGGTCTCGCCTTTTTTGATTGTTACGCTTTTACTTTTTTCGTTTTTGCCCTTATAAGTGTAAGTGCTTGTCGCGAAAAGCTGTCGGCCAAAATCATCATGGTCAAATACGACCACCAAATTCTCGCCCTCCCGTCCTATCCGGCATTCTTTTACATCCCCGAAAATGTTGGATTTAAGGATTACGGTAATATTGTCTTCCGTGACAGCGGCTATGGAAAATCGCCCCTCATAACGAAGAAATTTACCTTCTGATATAATATTCCCTGTTTTTTCATGCTTTTCATTACTGGCCCATGTTTTGCGGCTGTATTCCCACCCGTTTTTACGGGTTACCTCGATTTTACGGAAAATGTTTTCATTTTCATCCTTTAGATAAACTTCTGCCAGCCAGCCAAGAGGATTATACCTTTCCTCTGTCGACGTATGTTTGTAGTGTCGTTTTATGTCGACTATAGAAAGCCCTTTTTCTTTATCAAAACCTTTACTGGTACCAAGGGAAAGCTCGATAGGTTTTTGGTCTTTGCCGCCTTTGTTACGCACAAGCGATTCTATTCTTTGATTTTCCCGGCCGTTTTTGAAATTAATATCTATTCTGATTTTTGTGTTTTTAATCGCGGATTTTCCCATCCTTATGGCTTTTATAGCTTCTTCCTTATTTATTTCTATCCCTTCGCTCTTCGGGATTTCCTGTCGGATCAGATTACCAACCCGGTCATAAACCTCCAGCCTGGAATATATGAATCGGCCTTTGTAAAAAATATCGACTTTAACATGGGTGTTGCCGTCGGCATCGTATGCTAAAAACCCTCCGTGTGAACGGTGGAATTTCTCGCCGTTTTTATTTATATAATACGCGTCCCGCGTGCGCTGAAGGCCCTCCTTATAGCCTACATCAATAACTATCCTGGGCCCTATTATGGCGCCTGTCTTTTCGTCTATCCTTCCGCCTTTTATTTTGTCGGGAATTTCCTGCCGTATAAGGTCACCCATTTCATTATACGTCTCTATCTTTGAATAAATAACGCTGCCCGCCTCGCCAAGGACGTCTATTTTTACCCTGACACTTCCGTCGGCAAAGCGCTCGACGGGCTTGCCTTCGGAAAGCCTGGTCCGGTATATTATTTTGCCGGCATCATTTTTTCGGATAAAATACGCCGTTCTTTTCGACTCAAGCTCCGGGTTACTCCTATCGTACGATACGGAAATACTTATAAACTCTTTCTTTTTCCTGTTTACCGCGATCTCGCTTCCGAGAAGCTGTCCGGAATAAACCCTGTATTTATTAACGGCGGCATGCGACATGAGTTTACCGGGCCCGCGGGTTGCGAGAAAATCGTTCAATTTGGCCGGGCCGATTTGCCGGATATTGCCGTCCGCGTCAAGCGTCAGGTAATTTCCTTTTTCATCGATAAGAAAGGCGCGTTCTTCTATGATATCGTTTCCGTAGGCATCGGCTATTTTATTGCCGATACCGTATTTTCTCAGTATATTTTTTCCGCCGCGCGTAAAATACGTGCGTGTTTCTTTTATTCCGAGTGTATCCTCATAACGGCCCGTTATATCCGTTCTGTAATCGCTTTTTATCTTTACGCCCTCGGTTCTCTCGCCGGCCCTTATTATCCCCTGCCTTAAGGCGCCCATGTTATCGTTTATGCCGCCGGAATAAATATTTTCCAGGCTTCCGTCTATGTTTATAACCATTATCCTCGGCGGCCTTTTGTATTTGACGTCCCTCACCAGGATCCATGCCCTGCCGGATGAATCTGTCCTGTAATCTTTGGCGTTTTCGGCCATGCCCAGGATCGAGGCAGCCGTTAACCCGGTACTTTTCTCAAAAAACTTTTGTAATTGCTTATGCGCCGGCATTTTTTCCACATCTTTATTAGCGGTTTTGAATTTCTTGATTCTCTCCGCCAGTTCCTTTTTGTCGAGACACAACCTGCCGCGATAGGCCTCCATGATCTGTCTCTTGTAAGCGATCGCCCCCCGCAGGCCATGGACGACCACGCGTAAGGTGTTCCTGTTTTTCGCGTCCCGGTAGGAATTGGCCGAACGGTTCTGCATAAATCTTTCGATAAGCATTGCCCGCTTTTTGGGATTCTTCTCATTACCTATTTGCTTTGTCAGTTTCCATAATTCCGCGCGTATTTGCATAATTCCAGTGTGTAAAAGCCCGATTTTTCTAAGCGGTTTATTGGGGTCCGCTTCGGAATCCGCGAAAAGTATTCCGCCTTCCAGCAACATTTTTTCAAGCGCCCCGGCCAGTTCCCTGCTTATGGGAGGGGCCTGATTGTCGGATGAATGTTTCGCCGCGGCCGTGCCGAAAACAATGTAGTCCGCTTCCTCAAGGGGATTTGCCCTGTTATATTTATCTTCGAGCCTTACCCAATTATCGTAAGATTTTTTCGCTTTTCGCGCATCCGGCGCCATTATGAACTTTTGCACTATATTTTCCAGGGGATTTCGGGCTCCCGCGCCCTGCCAGAAACGCGCGGTTCTCCAGAGCAGGTTTTCGTTTATGCCTTTTTCAATAAATTCTCGGCTTACCGCGATTATTCCGCGCGCCTTACGTTCGTCCGGGGTCATATTTTTTATCGCGCGGAATTGCTCGGGGCTCACGCACAGCACTTCCGTAATAAGGCCTTTGTCGATTTCGGCCATGTTGTCATAGGCCGCTACAACCTTATTATCCTTATTAAGCTTGAGGGCGAGAAAATGGCGTAAAATGTAACGCCGTTTGTCTTTTTCTTTTATGAACGCTCGATACCCTTTTCCTTCATCCGCCAGATCGGCCCTGTATTTTTCCGGTACATTGCCGGACGTTTTATAACCCTTTCCTATTTTAACATTCGCGATTTCTCCGTCTTTGTATGTTACGATTACCTCGGTGGCGTAATCTGGGCTATGGCGGGTAACTATCGCGGCAAGATATCTTTCAAGAGATTTTTCCACATTTTTCTCCGCGAGTTCAAGCGCCCTTTCGCCGTAAACAAAGGGTATCTGGCGTATAAGCGAGACGATTACATTGTTCAGGGATTCGCGTTTTTTGGCGTATTCCTTTTTTTCTTTCGAGAGATCTACCAGTTTTTTCCAGAAATTCTCAAGCTTACCTTCCCGGGGCCTTTGCCTTTCCGCCGCCTTTTCTAATTCCTCCAGCCCCTTACCCGTATAATGCCTGGCAAGCCTGTCCAGGTTGGCTCTTATGGCATCAAGCTTTATCCTCGCGTCCCCTAATTTTTGCGCGGCTATAAAAGCATCGCGCCTTAAACCGTTTATATAGTCAACGGGTTTGGCCCTTTTTTCCTCTATCTGAAATTTTGCTATCGCCGCGTTGTACTTTTTCCGGGCATTTTTGACATTTCGTATCCCGAAATTATGCCTCGTAATAAAAGACATTATCTCAAGCCAGGATGTTTCTTTGCGCCGTATGGCGTTTATCAACGTTTTTTCAAGTTTTACGTAAGCCATTTTTCTGGCATGTTCCTGAGATGCTTTAAATATTTCTATCACAAGCGCGGGGCTGAATACGGGTTTGATATCATCTACATTACCGCCGATCGCGCCAAGATAAACAGTCATTCTTTTAATAAGAAATTCCTCGATTTCCGCGCGTTTTTCCGCTGTTTTTATGTCCGGGGAAGACAATTCTTCGGCTCTTTTTATTCCGCGTGTTATAAGCGCCGCGCGAAACGCGTTCATGCCTTTCGCGTCATCGGGCGACAGGCAATCTTCTATTACAAAGTCGGGATCCCGAGTTATTTCCTTTATCTCATAACCCGGTATACAAAGCGCGGCCGGGTCATCCCTGCCCGTAAATTCCGCCGCGAGGGCGCGTTTTAAAGAAGGTAATATTTTGGTTTCGATGTCGTTTTTACCTTTCTGAAGCTTTTCTATGTAAATCCCCGCATCTTTTTTTCTGGATTTGCCGGCGTGACGATCTGAATCTATCTGTTTTTTGTCCTTCAGGCACCTGTTAATCTCTTTTATGATAAGAGCGTCCATATAAGCCCATCTTTTATAATCCCGCCGCAATCCGATAACAGCGCTTATCCGGTTTTGTTCCGCTTCCCGGGTGTTTTCCTGCTGATATTTCTTCATGTATGTTCTCATGTCCTCGGTTTTACTCGCGGTAAAATCTATGTTGGCGGCTATAATGCCCCATGATACCTGAGTGGTAAAGTCGGTTCGTGATTTGTCACCGCCGCCGGACGATCCGCCCGCGGATGAGCCATCTGTAGATGAATCGCCGGATGGGGTGCCTCCGACCCTTGTAACCTCAAATCCGCCGCCCGGCTTGGGGCGCACCAGGACTCTTTCGGGTTCCTGTCCGCCTGTTTTTCCACCGGCCGCGCCGCCATTATCGCCCTTGCCGCCATCATCAGAGGCACCGCCTATAGAAATCTCATTGGACCATGGAATTCCGCTAAGCGCCACAATCTCAAAGCCTCTCTGGCCAACCGGGAATTCCTCCCATAGTTTACCGGCTTTAAGAAGTGTAAGGATATCAATGTTTTTCTCCAGGGCTATCTTATCTATAATTGTTTTAAGGTCCCTGACGACAAGGGCTTTCTCTCGTACGGGTTTCGGTTTGTCCTTGTCCGTCCTTGCGGCCGCCGCGAAAATACCCGGTTTTTTTATTTCTCTTTCCAGCTCTAAGAAACTATTTATCCCGGCCAGTCGAACCGCGACTTCATCGCGCAGGGATTCATTCTCAATCTTTCTTAATTTATATTGAATAATCGTAAGGCTTGTGGCGTTTTTATTTTTTATCGCGTTATCAAGCATGGTATCGCATTCCGCGAGGATTTTCTTTGTATGTTTTAACGCGTTGAGAACATGTTTCCGGCTGTTTTGTAAATCCCTTAACCTGAATTTTCCCTCTCTATCGGTTTTTTTAAGGATGAGTTCAGCAAGTTCCAGTCCTCTTTTTGCCGCGTTCACGCGTCTTTCCTGGGCTTGCTGTCTTGACGACTGTATCTTGAAGGCATTCCCTACGGCCTCGATAAGCCGCCCCGTAACAGCGCTTAGATCTATAACCGCCGCGCCGGGAAGGCCGATCCCTATCCCTACGGACATGCCTTCTTCCGCCTCTTCGAACTTTACCCTTGACCTTGCCGCGCGCGCCATCTCCAGGGCCCTCTTTTCTTCCGCCAGGGCGTCATAATTAGGCAGCGCTTTTTCCTTTATGTTTTTGGATAACGCCTTCAGCGCGGCCTCAAGCGTTTTTTCCCCTATTTTTATCTCTGACGGCTTTGTCAGGTCGTATCCCAGAAGATATTTTATGTCGATTTCGTTAAATGCCGCCCACTCTTTATAATTAACAATGGTCGCCTCTACGCTTTTCATCATTAATTCCGCTTCAGACCGCGAAGGGCCGTCCGTATATTCTTTCTCTTTAAGGGCAAAGGTGTATTCCTGTATCGCTTTTTTTGTTTCTTCGAAATATTTTATTGAGGATTCCAGTTTGAGGTGCGTGTGCCAGAACCCTGCCAACCGGTTATAGTAAAAATTACGGACGGCCTGAATATTTATTCTTTTTCCGGCTTTTTCCGCGTTTGCCATTTCCTCAAGAAACTTTTTTTGCTCGCCGTTTAAAATCTTGAAATAAAACATCATCGCCGCGTGCACGTCATCAGGCGCCGCCTTAAAACTAAGCATGAGACGCTTGCCGTCAATATCGTGCCATTTTGTCAGGGCCCATTTATCAGTGATTTCCTTTTCGACTTCCGCGCGCGGAAGTTCCCAGAGTTTTCTGTACTCATCGCCCGTAAGAATACTGTAAATATCCGGATAGTTCTTTACACGCCTGAATAGCTCTTTTATGTCTTCCGCTTTTTTGAATTCCTTTGTAAACGCCCAGTGTTCATTTTTCAACCTTTCTATTTCTCCCTCAAAGACAAGCCGGACCCTGTCTCTGGTATAATTTTTCAGAATAAATATCGGGGCTTTTCCGTTTACCCTTCTAACTTCAAATCCTTCAGCGGGATTCGTCCTCACGTGTTTGCCGGAGAAAGGGCCGTATTCCAGGCCGTATGTGTAAAACCATGACCCCTTGCCCCTGGTATAATAATCTGTTCCGGAATCATTATAATAAATGTCGTATTTATCCCCGCTATTCGGGCTTATGGCCGCGTTATCCCGCAAGGACAGGGCCGAGAAGGACCTGTTGATATCCTCGAATGTCCCAGGAATCGTAACGTTTATGGCCTCGGCCTTCTTTGCTTTTCTCTGCCTCAGGGCGCGAAGGGCATCCTTCCGGCCCTTCAGAACTTCCTTCCCCAATCTGACCTTCTGTATTAGTAATGACATTTCGCGCGTTTTCTCTTTTAGCTCGGCTTCGCTGTAATCTTCGGTAAGTTTTTTTATTTCTTCCTCTCTGTCTAAAATATCCTTTTCCAGGGATTTTATATCCCCATCCAGATGTTTCGGGTTGAATTCGCGGTCAAGGGCATCCCTTGTTATCTCGAGGTATTTTAATTCACCGTGATTTCTCGCGAGTTCACGCTCGATCCAGTAAGAAGTCATCGCTGCCTTCGCCGTTTCTCCGGAAGGCGTGGAAATGTATCTTCCGGCCTTCAGAAGTGCCTGGCGCTTTTTCGCGCTCTCGATTTGTTTTTTATTTATCTCGATAAGTTTTTTTAACGCCGCTCTTTTTACCTGGTCTCTCTTTATGCCGTAGACCCTTTCCATAACGGAACTTACCGCGTCTATTAAAGCGAGTTTCCCCCTGGCCTTTTCTAATTCTTCCCTGGCCTTGCTTTCCCCGAAATCAGCGAGCTTTATCGCTCCATACAGGGATATGGGTTCCGTAGATATGCCCAGGCGCAACGCGACCGACCATGGCGGAATACCCTGGTGATGCCGCGCTTCCTCGCGCGTCCTTGCCCGCGCGAGATCAGCGGCCGCCTTATCAATGTCTCTACTTAATTTACCGGATTTTTCCGCGATAGCCCCGCCCGGCGTGATAACCCAGCCATCAAAATACCTGTCCGTAAGGCCATAGTCTCTTCTTAATTCGTTTTGTTTTTGTTTAATCCGGCCATATATCCCGTTTAATTCCTCACCGGCGTCCCTGTGCATTATCGCGTAAGTGTCAAGGACATCCCCGGCACAGCCGGACTTCTCGAGGTCTTTGAGGTCTTTGTCTATCTGGGCGGTAGATTTATCGCGGAGATGTTCGGTTATCGCCCGCGCGGTATACAGCGTTTTAAGGTCCATAAACTTCCTTACCGCTACCTGGGCGCGTTCACGTATGAGATTCTGCACCATAAGCTTTGTGGCGGCTTCTTCCAGAACGGCTTTTTGCTCTTTGGACGCGGTATGCGCGTTGAGACGATATTCCACATGCAGTCCCGGAGCCTCGGCGCCTATTATCAAAATAGCATCCGGGCCCCTTTCCGAGGCCTTTATGAAATCTATATTTAATCCGGCGAGCCTTACGTCCCGTTCCGCCAACATTACGGGTATATCCTGGCTCAGGAAAATTTCCACGAATCTTTCCAGGTTTATCGGCGCGCTGAAATCCAGGCCGTTCATGCAGGCCTTTCTGGACATGTCGAAAAAGTTTCCGTCGATCCATGTGCCTTCGTCAATCTGGAATTGATATCCTTCCCCGCGTAATTTTTCAAAATCCGCCGCGCCTTTTATGACGCGCTCTATCTTCTTGTTTTTTTCCGTGCCGCCGGTAAGGACCGCCGCGACGCCCCTCATTATTTTATACTCTACGCCGTTAAAGCGGACATGTGTCGCCTCGCTTAAATGCCTTACATTCTGTTTCGGGGAAAAAAGCCCGCCCGAGATACACACGAATCCGTCGCGAGGGGACATGTCAGCGGTTGTCACGGCTTTTTTCCCATGCCACCAGTGATCTAAAGCGATTCTCTTATCCTTGACGATCTCAAGGTTATACGCTTGTCCTGTCTTCGGGTTATATACACGCCCGTCAATTTTGTTTTTTGCCAAAAAGGTATCGGAGGTATTAACCCAGCCGCTTTTCGCGCCCGGGCCAAAAGCCATCTGGAATCTATAACCCTTATCCTGTAATTTTTTAACATCGCGGGCAGATCTTATGGCTTCTGCTTTTCCGTCTTCCCTGAAAAGAAGTGCCGTCACGGACCTATCAATTTCATATTCCTTTCTCCCGCCCCTAAAGCGTATGTGCGTGGCGAGATAGGGATTATCAACGGGCGTCTCTTTTCGTCCTTTTTTCTGTATGAAAGTTATGTTGTTTTCGCGGCCGTCCATGATTATAGTCCCGTCTTCTTCCAGCGTACCCAGGGGAAGTATTCCCCGCACACGTTTTCCGTCTTTATAGACAAGTTTGTCCGGGGTAATGAATCGCAGGACATAATTTTCGCCGCTCGCGGGATTGTATGCGCGGCAACGCATGCTAAAGTTTTCTTCACCTTTAGGCGTAACTTGTTCCGCGAGCCGTTTTAAATCCTCTTTGTCTTCCGCGGCTTCCTTTTTTAATCCTGCCTCAATGGCCTTCGCGGTTTCTTTTTCCGCCGCGATATTTTGTAGCCTTTCTTCTTCTTTTCTCTTATCAAGTAGATTTTTCAGGGCCTCTCCGGATTTCGCGACGTTTAAGTGTAGGCTGCTTACCATGTTATCGATCTTGACTGCCGCCTCGCGAAGCATGAGCGGCGTATCAAAACGCGTTTTCCCGAACTCTTCGACAGAAGCCGCGAGGCGCCGTAACTCATCGCCAAAGTCCGGAACCGGCATAGATTCACGGGAGGCGTTTATGGAAACGGCTTTCGCGGTTTTTTCAATTTTGCCCGCGGCTTTCCTGAATTTGTCGTACAATTCGGCTTGCTCCGGCGGTAAGATAAGTAAACTTATTCTGTAGCCTAATTCCCGTTGTTCCGATAAAATAGTGTTTTCGATTTTCTTTTGCTTTTCTATTTCTGCCGATATTTCTTCCGCGCGCGCCTTGACGTTTTTTATTTCCTCCGCGGTTTTAACCCTGGCTGACTCAAGTTGTTCAATGCGTGTTTTTAATTCCGTTTGTTTTTCCGCCGCGGGGCGCGTTAATTCCGAAATATCGGATTCGCCTTCTTTCAATTTCTTCTCTATTTTTGATTGTTCAACAGATACGCGTTCGCGGATAACCCTGTCAATTTCCAGAGCAATTTTCTTTTGCGTTTGGTTATTATTTTTAACCGCTTCCCGGTGGGAAACCCCCGTTATCCTGACATTCTTCAAAGCGCCCCTGACGGGCCCGTATTTACCGGACTTGGCGGTATGGAAATTGAGTATGGCCGTCCCGGCCGGTATTTTCTTCACGTAATCAAGATTGCCGTCTATTAGCACAAGGATCACGGCGTTTTCCGCGCCGCCCAGCGCTATAAATTTATCACGCGCCTGAATAACATCATCGGACGCCTCTCCGGTCCCCATAAATATAGCAAGATTTTTCGGGTTTCCTCCACAGGCGTTGTAAGCCGCCTCCGCCGCTTTTTCCCAGTAACCGTCCTGGAAAATGTGCCCATCATCATGCCTGATATTATTTAAGCGGTACCCCATCCCCTCCAAGCCCGCGGATATGCCGGGAAGGGCCGTTTCCAACTCACGGTTAGGGCCAAGTATAAATTGCAGGTCTTCGATACAGGCGATATTTAAAGCGGGACGGATTGCCGCTTCCGCTTTCGCTTTTTCCAGCCGCGCTATTTTCTTTTTAAGGGTTATTACCGCGTCTTCTTCCCGGACCGGTATTTCTTTTTCCAGGGACTTTATTTGTTTTTTCAGATCTTCTGTTTTGTTTTCCAGGCGCGCTATTTCTTTTTCCTGCGATGTTTTTTGTTTTTTGAGTTCGAATCGCGTCCTGCGGCATTCTGCCGCCTCCCGCTGTCGTGATTTATATTCACTTTTCGCTTCTTTAAGTTTTCTTCTTACCGTTTCGGAAGATTGTTCCGCTGCCGTATGCACCGCGGGGGGGCGCGTAGCCGGTTGCGCCGATGCCGGCTGTGTTGTAGCCGGTTGTGCCGCCGCATGTTGTATCGTCACGGGCTGCGTAGCCGGCTGTATCGCGGGGTGAGGAAATAATTGTGGATTTATTTTTGGAGCATCTGCACGAGAAGCAAGTATACCTATTGTGAAAGCCATTATGAGAATGGCCGCCATACCCATTGCTGGTCGTAATAATAGTGTACGAGAAACTTGTTTTTGTTTAATGCCCTTACTACGTCTTTCAGATATATGCGCTTTTATATTTCTACATCTCTTCATCACCCATCTGTCGATAGCAAGCAAATGAGCGAAGATTAAAGGTAATGCTATTAAACCCACGATAAACATAGCCATAACCACCCTGATCGGGAAGGGAACTTTGTCAATAACGCGTTTCTTATATACCGCTGACAACGGCCGGACTGCGGGTTTAGTTATAGCCCGTCGTTGTATTTTTGAAAGCGCGATTATTTTATTTCCGCTTAAGGTTAAGTTTTTGGCAGTTACAGGCAGGTTGTGTTGTTTTAAAAATTCCGCACGTTTTTCAAGATCAATTCTTCCGTTTATAAGACTCTTAACATATTCAGCATTTAAGTTTGCCCCGATTGATTTAAGAAATTGCGTCCGCTCGGCTCTGTCTATCATGCCGTAAGCAAGCTTAACCCTGTCTCGTATGAGTCTGGCAGTAATATTTTTTATTCCGTAATATTTTACGATTTGGGGAAGCATCGATACTGCGGTAGCTTTTGCGGCGGGTCCCGGACTTTGACCTTTAAATATTTTGTTTTCAAATTTTCTCTTAGCTTCTTTCAATACAGTATCAAAATGTTCGTTCGTAATGCTATTTACATTGTTTTTGTCAAGGATCCACAACAAAGCATTCTGGCCCTTTTCGCTCATGAGTAAAAAATCTTTTATGTCAATAAGGGTATTGGCAAGTTCTCCTATAGGCGGCGCCCTGTCTGAAATTGTCTCATGCAGCAGCAGATATCGTATATCATGGTCTATAAACCATTTTCCAACTTCCCCGTAAAAAATTCCCGGAGAATATTTGCCTTTTTCCATGGCCATTAATAAAGCATCGAGCAATAAAACATTTATCCCGATTTTATTCTCATCCCGATGCACCTTAAACGCGTTGCCGGTTTCTTTGATTAATTTCAAATTAATTTCTTTTATATCCGGCCTCACATCTAAAATCGGCTTAATTATACCTTCGATCAATTCAATGTATTTTGAATTCTCTAATCCTTCTTGTCCAACAATATCTTCTCTATCAATTTTTATCACGTTTATAACGAAGGGTTCTTTGTATTTATAAATTTTTGATTCATGCATTATTGCAGTCGAAGATTTGTCTTTATCCGGTTTTGCCTGTTTCTGCGCTTCGGATTCCGGCGTTTCCTGTTCCCGCAGCTCCTTTTCCGTTATTCGCTCTTCCGGTTTTTCTTCCGTTTCTGACATATCAGGTTTTTTACGTAAATTTTCTAT
>CAYTQI010000029.1:0-20010 GCA_964440235.1 uncultured Planctomycetia bacterium | reverse complement strand
TAGCAATTATATCGGGCATAAACGATTCGATTTCATGTTCCAACTCAAAACCAAAATCCGCTTTTCTTTCTATTAAATCATATTTTTTAAAATCCGGATTTCGCACCTGCAAAGACGAAGCGCGCAATTGTTCGTCATTTTGAATAATACCGCATTTGATAAATGTTGTGTCAAAAAGCCGAACCTGGTGGCCATCCCTTTCAAGATATGAGGATAGATATCCGATGCCAAGCGGAATACGGCTTGTCATTACTTTATTGGGATACAAGAAGAGGACTTTCATCTGCCGGACTCCATAACGTGATCATGCATGTTAAATTGCACGTCGCATAATTTTTTATATAATCCGTTTTTCCCGATTAAATCTGCATGCCTTCCCTCTTCGATAATTCTCCCTTTATCCAAAACGATAATATTGTCGGCATGCAGAATTGTTGAGAAGCGATGGGCAATGGCTATTACCGTGCGGTTTTTTGTCAACCGATTTATGGCCGCCGTTATCAATCTTTCCGTTCCCGTATCAAGAGAACTTGTCGCTTCGTCTAATATCAAAACCTCGGGATCGTGTATTATGGCCCTGGCGATGGAAATCCTCTGCTTTTGTCCCCCCGAGAGGATAACCCCTCTTTCCCCAAGAATGGTGTCGTACCCGGCCGGCATATTCATTATAAAATCATGGGCATTGGCCGCTTTTGTGGCTTTAATTACATTTTCTACCGGTATATTCGCGTGTCCGTACGAAATGTTATCTTTCACGCTCGCGTTAAAAATGAAAACGTCCTGAGAAACAAAACCAATTTTCATCCTCCACTCTTTTAACGCGAGATCCCTTAAATTCACGCCGTCAACCCGGATCTCTCCTGAATCGGTGTCGTAAAACCGCGGTATCAAATTGGCGATTGTACTTTTGCCGGCGCCCGATGCACCTACAAGGGCCGTTATTTTTCCCATCGGTATTTGCATGTTTAGACCTTTTAGAACTTCTTTCCCCTTTGTATAAGAAAAATTCACATTTTTGAATTTTATAGAATCGGATATTTTTTTAAGTTTCTTTTCCCCCGTCTCGATGGTCATTTTGCCCTTTTTGTCGCACATACTTTCGTAATTAGCGAAAGCCGCGAAATTGCCCATTGCCGAGGAGCGGCTGCAGTTAAGGGCATTCAGCTGTGTCAATGTCCTTCCCAGAACAAGCAAAAATGTGGCGATATACGGAAACGATGCCGCGACATCGATTTTCGCGATATTTACGAGTATGAGAAAGCACAAAACGATAAGGCCAAATATGCTTACCTCGGACATTGGTATTATAAGACGCATGTACCTGCTTCTTTTATACATAAAATCACGGACGTTGTCGCACGCGGCCTTAAAACTCCTGCCCTCCTCTTTTTCCGTACCGCATGTCTTTATAAGCATCATCCCGTTCAGGATCTCAGTTAACTTATGATTGTACCCGGCTATTGCCCGCGATATTCTCTCACCCGTTATCTTTATTCTCTTCATGAATATTTCTATAGGTATTAAAACGCCTATCATTAAAATGAAAATGACAACGCTGAATTTCCAGGATATCAAAAATAAAAGCAGCACATAAGCGAATACCCTTCCCGCAAGAGTGATAAAATCAAGTATCGCCATTATAAAATCACCCATGCGCATGGCCTCGTTGCTGATATTACCTATGATGTGCCCTGTTTTTACGCCGTCAAAAAATTTTGTGTCATAGGTCAGCAGATTATTCATGAGATTCACCCTGAGATCCCTGATGGCGGTGAATCGCATTTGAGCGATCAGTATCTGTGAGAGATAAACGAATATGTTTTTTATAAGCAGCAGCGCCAGTAAAAATAGGAAAATAAAAGAAATCAGTTTCGCCTGGTCCATAGAAGAAAAAGAGAAATTCAGGTGTTCCAAGAACGGTATTTTCTCAAGCAGGCTCGCGCTCTTGGCCGTCATGCTCTGTATAAGAGGAATAAGCATGCCGAAACTCGCGCCCTCAAAGGCGGACGCCATTACGATCGAAAACAATGTTACCCCGGCGAGAACGGGGTATTTTTTTATATACCGCCAGGAAACGATTATAAGCCTCATTTAAGTGATACCCCGTTTTTGGAACGCGTTTTTAACAGATCCGTAATCGAAGTTCTCACGTGCCGTGAGTAGATATACGGCTCAAAAAGGCGCCTGTCTTTATCCCCTTTTATGTCCAGAGTAAAAATGCCGTCCATGGCTTTTTCTAAATCTTCCGCTTTTTTAACATGGTAAACCGCCCGGGGTTTTACCGGGTCACCCGGTTTTATCTCACAGGCGGGCACATGCTGATAACGGCCGCCGCCCCCGTAAAGTAAAACGGGGATCCTGTTTTGCAGCGCCTCCTCAATTGTAGTGGAAGAAAAACTGACAAGCAGATCCGTTATGCCCAATATCTCTTCAAAGGATTCGTTAACGCTAAGCGCCACTTTGTCGGAAAATGGTATGAATTTTTTCAGGTCTTCAACGGATATTCCGAATTGCGGACGGAACCTTACGATAAGCACGGCGTCCGGTATTTTCTGCACGCAATTCGCGAGTTCCCGGATAGCCCGGATATATTCATCCGGGGTTTCATATATATGTAAACGCAAGGCGCTAGCGTGTTTCGGCGTACCGGCGTGTAATATTACTTTCGTACTTTCTCTTTCACGCTTTCCCCTGAATATTTTACCGAACAACACACCTGATTTATCAGTGTTAACCGGCCTGCCCCATATTAGCGGGCCTGTTTTAAGTATTTCGGCGTCTGAAGGAAAAATATCAAGATACCCCTCTGAAAGGGGAGTTTGCAAAGCAAGATGCGAGAATGGGGCATTTAGCAGAACCCTGCCCTGTTCACCCCACTCAATTTCCTCGTATCGATTTTTAGGGCGGACCAATGACCCGTGGCTGACCAATAAGGCCGGAATGCGTTTTGCCGCGCAAAGCTCGGCCAGTATGGAATCATCCATACGGCGCCCGTCTGAAATGAAAATCGCTGTGCCGGATCGCGCGATAAATCGGTCCAGTTTTATAGACCACAAAATCATTCCTGTCATGTAAGCGCTTATGTTGTTTTTTATTTTGGCGGCGACTAAATCCGAAAACACGATGCCCCTGTGGGAAAAGAGACGTTTTTCGTTGTCCATTTTACATATTAGATCCTTAAACATTTTTTTTACCGTCAGCACGCCTTTCACATGCGCCCGGCGGAATAACCTTATGATAAAATGCGGTATATCAAGACAGGGCACGGTTATTCCTCTAAAAAATCGATACGGCCGGCTCAAACCGCTTTTGCGCAACTCCTCGGCCGCCGCTTCCATGCCGCGGCCCGCGCTGAAAAGAACAGGATTTTTTTCGTAAAACATGTTTTTTAAAAATATCATGGCGCTCCACGCGTTGAACTCCATGTATTTAATGGCCGGCTTGAGCAATGAAACCGCTCGAACCACCGGGTTCGGCGCGTAGGTATTTCGCTTAAGTGAATTCACGTTTGGAATATTTTCAAATTTTAAGCCTGATTCTTCCGCCGCTTTTTTTGCCAGATACCCCGGGTATTTCTCGCCGGGCTCCACGAAAATGCTGGAGACGCTTTTATTTCCCGAATAAAACGCCGCTATGACCTCGGGTTTATGCGTATCTACGGCATTCTGAATGATTTCCGACGCCCATAAACAAAAATTAACCGCGCATCGTGTTTGAAGAATAAATAAATCCGTGTATGCCTTTTTGATATTTAACCCGAAATCCGCAAAATAAACATTTTCCCGGAACCAATCCATTAAAATTTTGGATTTTTCCGATAATCTTTTATGTGATTCATTCGTAAAATACCGAATCGTGCCCTCGACTTCCACGCCGTGTTGTTTTAAACGGTTATACGCCGGGGGCGTCATCGCTATCAAAAGTTCTTTAGCGGCGCCGGGAATAACGCGGCGATTCCCCATGTATATATCCGCTTCTTTCAAGCCGTATATGAAAACTATTTTTTTGGGCGTATTTTCAGCTTTCATTTTACTTAAAACATTTGTCGATTAAAAACGACGCCATGCGGAATTCCTTACCGCTTCGCACCTCGAGATGCGAATAGGGATCCTTGATTTCGTAAATGCCTATCTTGTCGCCAAAAAAAGATCCCTTTCTCAAAAATTCCGGGTGCGTCACGGCGGCCACGCCCCTAAGCTCGATGAATGTCGGGTCTTTAAATTGTCGCGGCGTAACGCCTTCATCCAGCTGGACTATGTTTCCCTTACGGTCCTTCCACACCGCCCTGTTTTCCGCTTTTGCCGCCACTATGCTATCCAGCCCTTTTTGCGTGATTTGCTCAAGCATGTTGTCTAAAAGGCCCTTTGGCCGAAATGGAAAAGTTATCTCTAGAGACACCACAAGATCCGGAAAAATCTTAAGCGCCTCTAATTCATTTAAAGAATACTGCAGAACCCGATCGAGGTCAATATGCGCCCGCGAAAAGGCCTTGTCCCTGATAAAAGGCGCTTCCGCGCCGATTTTTTTGGCGAACTTTACGATATCGGGGTTGTCCGTGGAAACTATGGTTTTCTTGATATATTTCGATTCGAGCGACCGTTCGGCGGTATAAGACAATAAAGGTTTTCCCGCGAGATACTGTGCCTCTCCTTTAACGGGTATGACCGCGATGATATTGAGTTTATCAAGATTTACGGAACGCGATTTGTGTTTATCATGCAGGTTTTCGAGAATTCTTACCACATTTCTGCATCTCTCCCTGTCGCCATTCTGGTGAATTCCGTGATAATGATAAACGCTCGCGTCAGGTTCGTAGACAATCGTGTAACCTTTCCGCAAAACTTCTTTCGCCCACACCCTGTCCTCGATATTTGTGACCTTTTCGTCAAAAGGTATATCTTTCCAGATATCCCTGCGGATCATGCTATTCGCGTTATGAAAAAACGGGTCTTTTTTCTGTATTTTGCGGTCCAGGCCAAACGCGATGGCAAGGTCTCGCTTGTCAGCGTCAGGCGTAAAAGGCCTTGGTTCCTGCCGCCCGTATACCCCCATTACGCGCGGGTCCGCAAAAAAGTTTTCCGCCAGTTTTTCCAGCCATCCGGATCCGTTTGGAACGCAATGCCCGGAAAGGCACGCGATAAAATCGCCTTCGGCGCGGCCTATGCCCATATTAAGCGCTTTTCCCGGAAAATATCGGCTGTCTTTGTAGCTTACAATTTCTTTTACGGGAAACTGCCTCGCCTTTTCTACAGTCTTATCGGTACTCTTGTTATCCACAATGATAACTTCAAAATCTCTGTGTGTTTGCTCAAAAACAGCGTTCAGGCACTGCGCTATCCGGCGTTCCTCGTTTTTTGTCCTGATAATAATCGAAACCTTGCTACCCATTTTTCAGTTTTCCCCTTGTTTTCCGCGCAATCCTGTCATAACGCGTCTTATAGCGGCGATTGCGGGAAACGGCCCGCATGATGTAATCCGCAAGCATTAAGTCGCGCTTTCTCTTGATAATTATGGCCGAAAGCCTGTCAACCGGGTAAAAATCGATTTTACCGCACAAAAGCGCGTGCCCTTTTTGTTTAAAATTTTTTACGAACGTTTCCGCCCTCCAGATCATAACGGAATACACAAACGACTGAACGGGAGTAATGTCCTGTGTTTGCGCGAATATCTCATTCGCCCTGAAATTCACCGGCTTTCTTTTATAAATACAGTGGACCTGTTCGGTTTTAACCGTCATAAGGGAGTCCAGCTTTTTTCTAATAAAATAATTCACGATATTCCTTACTTCCTCTCCTGTCTGCAGAGGCGCTATGGGGCTTATCCAGGCGACGATGTCGCAATCGTTATTCAAAAGGAAATCGTATACAACCTCGTCTGTTTTCGTGGAGTTTTTCACAAGGTTGTCCGGCCTTTTATAAAAATCTACTCCGTAACGTTTCGCGATCTTTGAGAAAATTCTATCTTCCGCGTTCAACGTTATCCGGCTGAAAACGCCTGATTCCCGCGCCGCGCGGATCGCGTAATACAACAGGGGCTTGCCCTTGATCGTGGCCAGGTTTTTCATCGGCAGCCTCGTGCTTCCGATCCGCGCGGGGACCATGCCTATTATTTTCAGGTTTCTATGTTTCAATGCCGCCATTTTTATCCTTCTTTAACATCGCATAATAATAATGCCATCCGAGCCTGCGGTAAAAAGGAAATGCATCTTTAGAAAGAAGCCCCTTATGAATGAAAATTCGCGGGATAAAACCGTTGTTTCTGAATATCCTGTCAATTTCTTTTCTAACCCTCCAGTGGTCCCCGCCGAAAGGATGAGGGGCGCGTAAATTTTTCAGGCCATAATTGAGTTTTGACCTGTCACGAAAATGGTACAGGTAACCCAGGAACCGTTTCAGGATCCATATCCGGTCAATATAGTGTTCGCCCGTAATCAGAATCTCTCCGCCGGGTTTAAGCAGCCGCCTCATATTTGAAAACAATCCGTCTACCTCGTTGTCGTAACAGTGATGGAAGCTTCCGCAAAGAACTATCAAATCCGGTTTTTGAGGAATATTCGGTTCCAGAAACGTCCCGTGTATTATCCGCACTTTATTTTCGGCCCCGAAATGCCTGACGACAGACCTTCCGTGTTTTAACCGGGTATCGCTTGGATCCACGGCGTAAACCAGCTTCACTTTTGGATGCTTTGCCAATATCGCGCTTGTCCAACAGACGCCCGCGCCGATATCGGCCACAACCAGACCTTCCCCGAATCTATCATCGTTTAAATTTAAATGGGCCAGGGCTTCTTCGAAATATGGTTTCGTGTTTGTCTTGACATCAAGATGATAAAGCAGCCTGTCAAAGCTTTCCCGGGTATCATCGACCCGCCAGTGAATACCCAACTCCTCATTCTTAAACCTTTTCGCGACTCTGCCGGCAGTGTTAATTTTCATTTTTCTCAATTAATTTTTGATTTATTTTTTTCAGCGCTATTTTTCTGTTTATCGCGGAATAATCGGCTTCACGCAGAAATTTTTCGATATTTATATCTTTTCTTTTTTTGAACCGGACATGCTTTTTTTGAATAACTTTCTTTTTCTGCCTCATATTGAAAACAGTATACAGAAACAGCCTGATCTTGACCCTGGCGACGGTTAACAGGTCCCCCCTTCTAATGTGCAATTCCATAGTTTCCAAAAAATGCATGGCTTTTCGCGCTATACGGTTACGGATGCCGTATTTTCTGTAGAAATAATGGCGGTCTATTTCCCGCTTTATTTTTTCCGGCCATGAGGCGACGGCGCTGTCTTCCTCATCCGTTACGTTTATGTGAAAAATAGGCGTGCCTTCAATATCCCCGAGCGAGGTCAGGTATTTATCCTCGTTTTCTATCGCCCCCGTTAAACGCGCATAATCATACAAAGGCGACCCCGGAAATGGAAGGGCATGCGTCCATTTGTACTGCTTGAATCCAAAGTTGAGCGACTTTAGAAAATCGATCGTTTTCTGAATAGTCAGGTCCGTCTCGCCCGGCATGCCGAGAATTAATTGAGGCGGCGTATAGATCCCCGCTTCCCTGGTCCATAAGGCCGCGTTCCTGTTCTGTTCAACTGTTACCCTTTTATCGATTATATTAAGCATCTTCTGGCTGCCTGATTCAAAACCGTAATTTATCATCCAGCAGCCGATTTCCTTATATGCCCTTAAAATATCCCTGTCTACCGTATGCACCCTCAAACCCATTATTCTGAACATTATGTCCAGTTTCCGTTTTTTGTATTCCTCGATAAATTGCCAATTCTTTTCCTTGCTGGGCGCGAAACACTCGTCCCCGAAAGTGAAAAAACCCACGTTGAATTCCTTTACGCAGTATTCAATAAAATCAAATAAATACTTCAGCGAGGGCATCCTCAGGCCCCGGTCGGTCCTTACGCAAAAAGCACAGGTACCAATACATCCCCTGTTCGCCACAATCGTTATCTGCTTCCTTTTTCTTTTCCTGTCGTATATTCTTTTGTCTTTTATTTCTCTGGTGAATATCGCGACGTTCGCGGGCCCGTCTCCGAAATAATGGTCCATATCAACCAGATCAAAAGCCGGATAAGGAACCGTATCCAGGTCCCTTATCAAGGCCCTGTCCCCGGTATATACGCAGGAAGAACCCTTTTTGTAATATATCCCCCTGACGCAAGCAAGGTCTTTTTTTTCATCCAGGCACTTTATGAGTTCACAGGCGGTTTCCTCCCCCTCTCCGTGAACAACGATGTCAATTGCCGTATTTTCCAGAACAGGCACCGCCGCGTTTGACAGGCTCCCCCCTAATATCTGCGGTTTATCCGGAAAATTTTGTTTTAATTCAAAGCTTAACGCTTTTATGTACTTATATGAAGTTGACACGATCCCGCTGAACCCGATATAATCCGGGTTGATCTTTTTGATTCTTTCCACAACCTCGCTGTTTGTGATACGCGTGGTTTGAATATTCAGGATTTGCGGCCGGTAACCTCTATGCCTTAAAAAGCCCGCGACATACATGGCGCCATACGGCGGAAATTGTGTTCTTTTAGCGCGCGCGGGAGGCGCGATTATAAGTATATCCGCCTGTTTTTCTTTTGACATTATATGTACCCTTTTTAAACAGTTTTTTTCGTATTCTTTTTATGAATTCCGCCGGCGCTTTTTTTATCGAATAATTTAATCCCGTATTCGGAGCTGATATCCCCGAACGCCTTGTATTCTTTCAGGCTCAGGGGGATCCCTGTTTTTTTTCTTTTTTCCGCGCATCTTTTCTCGGGGTCGCCGGCTACCTGAACAGGAATATTATTATCCGAACGAGGCGCCTTCCGCAGATCGGCTATCATTTCAGAAAGGCGCTTTTTAAAAAATTCTTTATCCTGAAAACAATCAATCCTGATCGCCGATACAAAATGCCCCAGATACCGTTTTTCGCTCATCGGCGCCTCGAACATCTTGGGAATGTGCGGGCCGTAGGGCATCCCCGTAAGTAAACTGCACAATATCTCGACCATCATGCTTAACCCGTATCCCTTATAGCCGCCTATAGGCAAAAGGGCGGTAATTTTGTTCGGATCGGAGGTATCCGCGCCATATTTATCCGCCCCTATGCCGGAAGGCGCGGGTAAGTTCCCCTCTCTCAACTGTTTTACCTTATTAAAGGTCACGATACTTGTAGCCATGTCAAGGCAAAACGGCTCCTCATCTTTGCATGGCGCCGCGAAACATATCGGATTATTGCCTAAAAAAGGTTTTTTACCGGCGTATGTTTTAATAAGCGCGTCGGTGTTTGTGAAACTCATGCCGATCATGTCGTGCCTGGCTATTTCCAGGGCGTAGTTCGCCGCCGCGCCAAAATGGCTTGAATTGTAAACCGCGACATATCCCGTGCCCGCTTCATCCGCCAGTCGAACCGCTTTTTTAGCCGCTTCGATACCGGCAGCGTGCCCGAAGGTATGGTCCGCGTCCAGCAGCCCTGTAGATAAACCCGTCTTTTTAAACTTATAATTCGGGGCGGGATTAATACGCCCCTTTTTGACGCCTTCGAGATAATGGGGTAAAAGCCTTACGCCGTGTGAATCAACCCCTCTGAGAGAGGTTTGAATAAGCCCCTCGGCAACATGCCCGGCGACATCGCCGCGGACTCCGGCTTTTCGTAAAACTTCCCCGGCAAAATTCCTCAAGTTAACGGCTGAAACGGTAATAATATCCATCATCTCCTATACCCCTTTAACAAGAACCCATTTCCCGCCGGCATGAAGGCTTTTGTTTATCGCCTCAAGGGCCGCGGTTGGCGCAAGTGACTGTTTAAATGTCGGCCTGTTTTCTTCAAGGCTTTTCACGCTTACTATTTTTTGTTCGACCCGTACCGTATCGTTAAGAAACCGGTTTATGCTTTCCACACCGTACCCTTGATAATGTATATTATCGGTCCCATAGGGTTGGCAAAAATACGGATTCGGTTCCTCTATGCTTTTTTCATCCGTGACAATTTTGATTCCGCGGTTTTTTTGATTCGACTCAAATCTGCCTTTTGTTCCGATTACTTTTATTTTCTGGTCTGACATGGCCGAGGTTGTTTCCGGGTCAACCCAATTTGTCAAAATGTGCGAACTGAATTTATTGCCCGAAGGCATCTTCCACTCGATTATGCCCTCAACGGAATCATACGCATTTATGCCCCTGGACAAAAGCCAGCCCTTCTGCCCTATAGCCATAGCTCGTACCGGTTTCGCGCCCGTGACGAAATATATGATATCGACATAATGAATACCCAGATATTGGAAAATGTTTGTTTTTGTGACCCATTTTTTAAACCGCTTGTACGGGATACTTTTGCGCTGGCTGTATTCAACAAGGAAATAGAGAGGGTCCCCTATGATCTTTTTGGCGATCACATCTTTCAACTTAAGGTTCGCGAGATCGAATCTTTTATGAAACTCAACGGCGCAGTACACGCCCCGCCTGGCCTGTAAAGATATCAATTCGTTTACTTCCTTCAATGTTGGCGCAAGCGGTTTTACGACAAGGGTATGTATCCCGGCCCTGATTGTCGCGGAGGCGATCTCCACGTGCAGGTTATCCGGGACAGCGACAATCGCGCACGCCGGTTTCGGGATATTCCTTATGGCCTTCAAATAGGCCCTGTTGTCTTTCTTTTTTCCACCGGGCAAATAACAAATCCGGAAATCACATTTTAAGCCGCGTGATAGTTGATTAATTTTAGATTTTGTTTTTCCGGCCCCTGACGGATCCGTCCCGACCAGGTAAATACTATTAATATCGTTAGTTTTTCCCCATTGCAGCACGGCCGGTAATACAGTGCCGTAACCATCGGTACCCCTGCCGCACGCATACATTCCCGTCCCCACAACGATTATGTTAAGTTTGTTCATATTACATTCTCCATAAAATAAAAATTACAGGGCGCCTCTTTCGTCAACCATCTTGAGAACATGTTCCCCGATCGCCAGAGACGCTGTCAGGCCCGGAGATTCAATCCCGAACAGATCAAGCCATCCCGCTATCGGGGCCCATTCGAAACAAAAATCCAGGGGCGGATCCCCGGGCGCGAAAATTCTGGGGCGAATACCGGCCGTATCCGGATAAACGCGCGAGGCGTCCAAATCCGGAAAATAGCTTTTTACCGACGGAACGACTTTTTCGGCAAGTTCCCCGATGATACTGAAATCCTCCAGGCTTTCAGGCTCTTCGTTTGTCGGCCCGAATCTTAAACTGCCCCCCAAATCCGGTGTCGCGTCGATCCTGGGCCTGATAACGCCCGGAATTAAAGCCGGATAAATAATATGGCTGACCGGAGACCGTCCGGAATAACGCGCGTAACTGCCCTTTCTCGGGAAAAAACCCGGTATATTTCTTTCCGGAAAAACTTTTTTACACAAATCAACGGTATAAAGCCCGGCGGCGTTTATCACAAGGCGGCACGAAATGCGGGCCGGTTCCCTGCCGCCCACTTCTATTTTCCAATGATTATCCGAATACTCGGCGCCCAGGGCCGGGGAAAGCGCCGAGAAGAGTACGCCCCTTTTTTCCCCCAATTTCAAAAGGCTATCCATGAAACCATGTGTATCAACGATACCGCTTGAGGGCGAAAATAACGCGGCCTTGCCGGATATCCCGGGTTCCAGTTTTTTTATGCCGGCCTCATCCAGTTCAACCAGATCCGTGACTCCGTTAAAAACCGCCTGGGTTTTTGTGGATTCGAGTTTCGAGAATTCCTCTTCGGTTACGGCAAGGATAATCTTCCCCGCCCGCCTGTGTTTTACCCCGTATTTTACGCAATGCTCATACAACAAATTCTTGCCCCTTACGCATAATCCGGCTTTTAAGGGAGTCCGGTAATAAATGCCGGCGTGGATCACCTCGGTATTTCTTGACGATATACCGCGGCCGAACCGCGCTTCTTTTTCCAGCAACACAACCGAATAGCCGGAATCGGCAATTTTCCACGCCACGGAAAGGCCTATCACCCCCGCGCCTATAACCACCGCGTCAGTATCCATATCCGCTTTCGTTCATTTTTTCAGGATTCCTGTTAATTCCGTAATAAATTTCCTCATAGCCCCTTTTGGCCCGGCGGTGACACAAAGCCCGGCTGAATACGGCTCCGGCCAGCCAGCCCTTACGCGTATATTTTTATTTTCCAGTCCGCGTTTTATTTTAAGGGCCTGGCTCTCGTTTTTCGTTTTAACGTATAAGAAATTTGAGCTGTTTCCGCCGTTGTGCTCTAAACCAAGCGCGTCAAGCTCTTTCTTGAGATATTTCAATCCTTCTTTTACTTCCCTGATATAAGATTCCACAATACTGTGATTATCCATAAAGAACGACGCTATCTGGGCCGATACGGTATTGGTTTCGTAACCGGTGCGCATCTTTGAAACATATTCGATGTTTTCCCCGGAACCTATTAAGTACCCCAGCCGTATCCCGGCCAGGCCGAATGCCTTGGAAAATGAGCGTATCACAAAAATATTATCAAACTTCTTTATCAGCCCCGCGGCCGTGGGCCCGCCGAAAGAAAAGTAGACTTCATCTACGGCGAGAAAAGCGCCTTTTTCCGCGCAATATCCGGCAAGAGAGGCGATTTCCTCCGGATCAAGGGTACCTTCGATCGGAACATTAGGGTTGGGAAGAAAAACGATGGCTGTTTTATTATCAATCGCTTTTTTCAAGGCGCGTATATCCAGCATATAGTCTCTGGTATAACCCGCCGTCCTAAGCTCGAGGTTAAACATTCTGCAATAAACCGGATATAAGGCGAATGTCGGAACGGGAAATACAATATTGTCGCGTGGCCCGGAAATAGTCTCCAGCAGCGCCTTAATGGCGCCTGAAACACCTTCGGTCAGATAAAGCTGTTCTTCATCAAGCGAAAGCCAATCCGCGAGTTTACGATAAAATATCTCTAGGTCAGGATAAAGATTCAGGTTTAATTTCGATATTTTTTCGCCTAAAAGGCGCAATGTATTTTCGTCATGCGCGGTAACGCGCTCATTTCTGTTAAGAAGAAGATTCCGGCGGGGGTCCGGATGTGTTTCCGGCCTTGACCGTTTTAGCGCCTTAAGATGCTTTTTAAATCTATTTTTCATAAATTTTACAGAATCTCCATAATAATAATTTTATGTTTAATACTTCCGCCGTAAACTCAAAACTCGCTTTTTGAATACCTTTTACGGAAGAATCATTATTCTTTTTAGTGCTGATAACAGCCTGCTCTTTTCCGTTTTCTCTCAAAAATTCGCAAATCTTAAGAAGGGCAAAAGGATACAGGCCCCTGCCCCTGTAGGGCGGGCTTGTGTAGCACGGCCCGATATATCCCGTGTTCTCGTATCTTATGTTCCTGAAAATGGTTTCTGAAAGCGCGTCATAATTACCTGTCGAAACCTGGCTTGAATGCGCGAGTGTTTTACCGAAAAAAATGAGAAAAAGAATCACCCCTTTGCCCAGCCACTTCTTCGCATTATCGAGAAAAGGGCAATTTCCGAGATCAAAACCCGCGGAAATCAAAGCATTGGCCTCTTCCGGTGTTTTTATGACAGTAAGGCTGGTTTCACGCGTTTCAGGCAATACGGGCGATTCGCTGTTTTTACTCAATCTCTGCCTGAACATATACTCGCGTTGACAGCAGAAGTAATTTCTACGGTCAGTAAGTGCTTTAAAAATTTTCGCAAAACTCATTTTCCGCTCTCATCTTTATTACCTTGTCTTTTCCCCACTTTTCCTTATAAAGCCTGTTCGCATGGCGCACTGCCCCGCCGCGGGTTTTCCCTCCACAAAAAGACTCAAGCAGCCACCGTATGTATACGCCCATTCTTTCCCCGCCCCTGCCATCGCGAAATGGATCCAGCTCCCCGATATACGGCGACCAGTCCCCCAGCGATAAATCATCTTTAGGATTATCTTTATAGTTTTTTATCGCCGTTACCATTTTATTCAGGTCGTCAAATACCAGACTGCCATATCCCCATTTATAAAACTCGTGATTTTTTAAATTTGTTATGTCGTAAAAAACACCCTTGCAGCCGTTCGATAACGCTTCTATGAGAGCGGAGGAACTGCCGATGCCTACCGCCATATCCGTGCCGTAAGATGCCTGCGCGGGAAACCTTCCCCATGAGTGTTTCATTTTAGCGCACCTTCCGGTTCTTTCCGCCCTATCAAACAGTTTAAGTATCTCGCCGGGCAACGAATTAAAAGATCTTGGCTTTTTCGGCTTAACAACCAGGCCTATCGTTTCGTCATTGATAGCCCAACTTAAAAATGCTTTATAATAATCCGCCATTTTTTTAGTCGGATATTCGGTATTTTTTCCATGGCCGCTATCAAATAATGTTATTACGAATTTCGCTCCGTTACGCCTTACGTTATCATTAAGTTCGTTGTTTTTTTGAAAAACGCATTTTTGATAACCGACCACAACCAGATGTTCCAGAAGGTTATTGTTCGGTTTCATGTACCTTTCCGATCTTTTACTCCACGTAAAAAATATGTGCTTGGGGTGCTTGGGGTGACGGCCAATACTGTATCTATTTGGTACTAAAAAATCGGACCTCTGTTTTCCCACAAGAAAACCTCCGTTTTCTCTATCCAGATCGAAAGCTATTGCCTGAACAATGAACCTCGCGAACCCTTCACCCGGAATATAATTAACCTTTATATTGAACTCATTGTAGAAAGAACGCCAAAAATGTATTTCCCTTAGTAAATCGTTTCCGGTCTTAACAATCCACTTTTCGCTCAATGTTCGTGCAGTACTTTTTTTTAGCAGGCCGGATCCCGGTAAATCAGGCGCCTGCCAATAATTTGAACCCTGATTTTCAACAACTCCCCTTTTTAAAGCGACCCACCTAAAGTTTAGTTTTTCGATTTTCCGGATAATTTCTCTTTCGATAGGGCGCCGCGTTTTAGGCGAGGGCTCATCAATATAGATTAAAACTTTCTCCGGCTCGATACCGCTTTCGGCAAACCAGTGCAAATCATTACGCTTTAAAAATTCCACTCCTTCCGAATAATTGCAGGCAACCGTCTGTGTTTTTGTATTTTGCGGGGTGATGCCGGATTTTTTAATTTTATCGATTTTTTTAATTACCCCGCCGATACATCTTTTAAGGTTGCCAAGCAACGCCCTTCTTAGTATCATCCGGCATTCCGCATCGCGTATCGCCTTAAGGGAAACCGTATTAACCGATACTAACGGAACATCCCTTAAATCCCAACATTTCTCTAATTCCCGGAAAATACCGTATTTGGGCAGAATAACAACGTTATCCCTGTCCGCTATCGGCCTGCCATTACGTTTGTACCATTGGATTACAGCCGCCTTTCGTATAAACGGGTAGATAACTTTTCTCACGGTATAGGTAAAATACAGATCCACCCTATTGCTGGGAATTTTTTCCGCAAGTATTTTATAGGGCAGGGAATTTTTCAGCTTCTTACAGATGCAAAACGTGTAATTCGTACTTATTTCGTTTATCCGGAGTAATAGGTTAGTGCCCTCTTCCGTACGCATTTCGCCAAAATCATATTTAAGCATTACACGAACCCCCATCTATACGTTTTTTTGATACCAGAACATTATTGACAAGAAGGTGATCGAGCCCCGATAGCTCAAAAGTCCTTAACGCATCATCCACGCAATTGACGATCGGCTCTCCGTGTAAATTAAGGCTTGTGTTTAAAATAGCCGGTATGCCTTTGATTTTATAAAATTCGTTAATCAGGCCGTAAAAATACGGGGAGTTTTTCCTTGTTACGAACTGAGGCCTTACTGTTTTATCATATGGGTGCGTTCCGGCGCGTATATCACCGTATTTTTTGGGCAATGTATCAAAAGCAATGGTCATAAACGGTGATTTTATTTTTTTTGGATTTCGGATATAGGCGCCTGAATGTTCATCAAGAATCGCCAGAGCGAAAGGCATCCAAAAATCACGATTTTTTATCGCCTTATTGATTTTTCGCACTATTCCGGGCCTGCTGGGATCGGCCAAAATACTTCTGTTGCCTAAAGCCCGCGCCCCAAATTCTGTTTTTCCGCAGATTCTGGCCACAACATCCCCTTTAGCCAGTAAGCCGGCTACTTCGCGATGCGAAACATCGCGTTTTAGGTTATATTTTTTCTTTAACAAAGACCAGTCGAATGACGAAATTTCGTCATTCACGTCATAACCAAGGTACATATTATCAAGCGGTTTATTGCTAAAGTTCGCGCGATTTAAGTAATAACAGCCCCCTATAGACGTTGATTCATCGGAACCCGAGGCGCACACATACAGCGAAGATACACAAGGTAAATCCGCGATGGCTTTATTCATCTTTACGTTCATCGCCACACCGCCGCTAATGACAAATTTGCCGATCCCTGTCTTTTTGTAAATATCCCGCACAAGTTGTTTCGCCAATGTCTCGGAATATGACTGTATTGCCCCGGCTATATTATCAAAGCGGTACCCTGCCAGGCGCTCTCTTAAAAAGGTAAACAGGTCCCTGGGCCTGTTTTTGTGCACTATTTTCATATCCCTGACCTGTAAAAGATCCTGTATTTCACGCAAAGGCTCATTTCGGTACGCTTTTTTGGAGTAAGGGGCAAGGCCCATTACCTTGTACTCATGTTCATCCGGCCTCATCCCCAGTATAAGCGTTGCCATTTTGTAAATATGGGCGATGTCATTCTGGTCGGATTGAGCGAGCAATTTAAACTTATCTTTTGATACCTGCCAAACGGTCTGATTGCGGCCGTTGCCCCAGCTATCCATGGTTATGACTATGCAGTCCCTCATTCTGAAAGGGCTCCCGAAATAGGCGTAATAAGCGTGGCACGTATGGTGATCCAGGAATTTAACGGATTTCTCCGGAACATCAAGCTGCCTTGATAATGTTTTCGCGGATTCTTTTCTGAATATTTCCCTGCCCTGATCATTATTTATTAATTTATTATCTTTCAGGAAAGAAAAATCAAAATAGTTCTCGTGGCCGTTAAATTTAACGTCATCCCTCAACCATGTTAAATAGTCCAGGCATTTTTGGCCTTTTAGCTTCCGCGCGTAGTACTTATCGCCGTAATAATCCATGTAATCTCTGATCGAAAAATTCAATGTATGTTTTGCCTTAAGAAATATTGCGTTCCGCATACCTGTCGATGTATACGCGACACCCGAAAGGCGCTGTCCCGTGATGCCGGTTTTTTTTACGCAATATTCGATCGCTTTGTAAGGATATCCCGCATCATTTTTTTTCCTGCTAAACCTTTCCTCCTGGGCCGCGAATATTATTTTACCGTTTTTCATTAAAGCGCAGGATGAGTTGTGGCCGCAGTGAACCGCTAAGTAACATTTATTGTTTTGCTTCTTTGCCATCAGATCAGCTTTCTTTAACAAAAGCACTTTGTAGTATTTTTATGCTCTTCATGCCACACTACATATTTATTTCAGCACCCGGTTTTGGATTTACAGCAAAATCCCGTGAATAACTTATATCTTTCAAAAAACTTACGGTAAGCATGCATCCTCTCGCATCGCTAAATATCCTATTTTTTTATTTTATATTCTTTATACATTATGCGATTTTTTGCTTCTATTTAACAATTCAACGAGAGCGTTTATGCTATCCACTCTCCACAACTCGGAGTCTATAAGCTTGACTCCGTATTTTTCCTCAATCGAAAGCAATATATTTGCCATGTCTAACGAATCCACTCCCGCTTTCTGTAGAGAAGCATCGTACCCGAACTTGTCTATGTCGATTGTCAGGCCCACATCTTTAATAAGCTGCAAAACTTCTGCTTTGTCTACCTTCATACATCTCCTCCTTTCAAACCCTGTTTAAAATCGCGCTGGCCCATGAAAGTCCAACGCCAAAACCGCTAATAACTATATTTTTATATTCCGGCCGATTTAAGTAGTCTTCGAGTATTAAAGGAATAGACGAAGATATTGTATTCCCACAATCCGCGAGTTTGGTTGGCACTTTGTTAATATCAAGGTTCATTCGTCGGCGCAACATATCGACAATGTACTTGCTTCCCTGGTGTAAAACAAATAAATCTATATCATCAAGACCATGATTGAAAGATTTTACTATTTTTTGTATTTGCGGCGGCACTACTGTCATTGAAAAATTAAAAATAGCTCGTCCGTTCATTTGCAAACGGTTGCCCTTGCGCTGTAACGATTCATAATCTTTTCCACGTGTCCCGAAAGCAATATTACTTATTTTTAGCACCGGCTCCTCGGACAACAGTGTAACTGTCGCGGCATCACCAAATAAAAGCGATGTATTCTTATCTTCCGGGTCCACTATCTTTGAATATGGGTCCGCCGTAAACAAGAGCCCTTTTTTCAACGCATTCGCTGCCATAAAGGAAGAAGCCACTGAAAGGGAATAAATATAACCTGAGCACCCCAAAGAAATATCAAAAGCGGCGCAATTGTCTTTTCCGTAAATTTTCCCGTGAACTATCGCGGAAGTATGCGGCAATCCGTTTCCGTCGGGATTTTGGGTACACACGATGATACAATCAATTTCATTATTTTGCACGTTGTCCTTTTTTGTTAATGCCTCAAATGCCCGAACACACATATCCGAGGTTTCTTCGTCATCAGCTTTTCGAGGCTTCTGCAATACACCTATTTTTGATTCAAGAAAATTGTCTTTGATATCGAATTGTTTTTTTTTCAAATAATTGGACTCACGGGTACTTGGAATATAGCTAGCTATCGCCTGTATCCCTATCATCGTTTCACCAAAGAAAAATAAATATGTCCTATGCATTCTTTACCGGAAAAAATCTCCGATTTCGTAAACCGATTATCCAGATTGTGTTTAAACACTATAGCCAGCTTGCCGGAATCGGCGTTTTCGAGCAAACGCTTTAATTCGAGCCTTGTAAAAAACCATTTCCCGTGTTTAACTTGGAAAAGTTCATAATGCAACTTTTTAGTCATAGAAACTGCTGTTTCTATTGATGAGTAGCCGCTTTTACCAGAAATTATAATTTTTTCGCCGATGATTTTGCACAAAACCCCGATTCGGTTTTCATCGTATTCGTAGCGGTCTTTGACCGCCTTGTTAGTCTCTACAAGAAAAGCGAAGAGATTTCCTTTATCGGTATTAATAAATAGATCAACAAAAATATCGTCCGGCTTTTTGAGTACCTCTCCGGCGTCACCCAAAAGCAAATCACAATGCCTCGACGCAATATGGTGAATAGCAAATTTTAGGGCCTTTAATTCGTTGCAGTTACACTGTGCCTTTATTTCGTCCATCGTTTGGTTGTAAACATCCGTTCCGTGGACGTAGTCTCGATTTCCTTTAAAGCGAAATTTTAACGGTATTGTTTTCATGAAACCTCCATATCAAGATTTCCTTTTTCAAAACCGTATAATTCAAGCGGAATAAAATCCACTATTTTTAACAACTCTTCAAATAATGTCATCCTGCATGGTTTTTCCCCACCATTATCACGATAATTTTCCCATTCGTGGCACAATATACTCTGAATGATTTTAGTACCTTTCTTTATGCGATTTTCGGTTACGTTAGACTGAAAAAATTTAGGGGTGACATTCTGACTTATGTTCAATATGGATGTATCTGTTTGCTTGGTTAAAAAGATGATCATGTCCCTAATATGGCGTGGAAGGTCTATAGTTCTCATGGTACCGTGAGCCCAACCGTATGGAGTCAATTTAATGCCGAATTCCTGCCTGTTTTCATATAAAGGTGTTCCTGAAAGAACCGATAATCCGTGAATCATAATTTCATCGAAATTGCATTTTTTCAAAACATTTTTTGTTTTTTTCAGCGTTTCTTTTGTTTCTCCGGGAAATCCGATTATAATCGAGACTTTCACCTGTATGCCTCTGTCATGGAGCAAGCGAACTGCTTTATCCATATTTGTAGGGTCGAATTTTTTATTCATTTTTTCCAACATCTCTCTGCTTCCGGATTCCAGGCCCATTTGAATAGTTTTAATATTGTCCTCTTTTAAAA
>CAYTQI010000028.1:0-22043 GCA_964440235.1 uncultured Planctomycetia bacterium | reverse complement strand
TGAAAGATAAGCCGGGATCAGCGGTAAAACACACGGCGAAAAAAAAGCGAAAATCCCCGCCGCAAACGCCATTAAAAAAGATATGTTTTCCGGGCTTTGCATTATACCGCCTTTATTCGAAGATTTTTACTCTTTAACGGGGCGTTCCCTGAGCGGTTTAAACGTTATCCCCGACTCTATAGACGGCAGCGGCGATACGGGTTCGGTAAGAAGGAATTTTTTTTCGGATATCCGTTCTTTGAGTATTTCGGCTATTTCCCTTGCCTTAGCGTAACTGGAAAGGGAAGCCGTCGGAACGTCTTTGCCCCGGATCTTGATTGAGCCGGAACGTAATTCTTTATAATTCACTTCTCCCAGATTGCGCGATTCTCCCCTCGGGTAATCGTGGGAATAATCTACGATTTGTGTGTATATCTCCTCATCCCTCACTGCCGTATATTTCACTATTTTTTCGTTCAGCACCGGTATTGGAATCCCTATTCCCACCATAAGCGTTGCCCCGTAGCCTTCAAAAGAAGTGCCCCTGAGCCACTCCGGCCTCATTCCTTTCAAATCACCTATAACCGCTATTGTGCCGGCGGAAGTTTCTGGGGTACCGTTCGGCCTGCGTTTAACACGCGGATTATGCTGAGTCCCGCGCCATGCCACGTAACCGGCGCCGCCCCCTAAAAATATTTTTGTGCCGATACCGATTGTTCTGTATAAAGGATCGTTTAAAAGCGGGGAAAGCGCTCCCGCGGAACAGTAATTAGCGTTGGCCAGGCCCGGTTTCAGTATACCCATGTATGTGTAAATCGTTCTCTTATCGCCCGCGTTTACCGCGACGTTATAGTTCTGATAGCTGTTTCGCGGGTTAAATAAAACCGCCTCGTTTAGATCCCTTATGTTAATGAGCGTGGATATTTTTTTCCCGGGATAACAATCTGTGCCGTAAGTAAACGCTGTAAGCCTGATATCCTTTCCCGCCACAAGATCTTCTATGACATGGCCGCCGCCGTATTCGAATTTACCGGGAAAAACTTTGTTGCGCGGGTCATCTTCGGCGAGCGCGGAAGCGCCTATCTGGATATCTGTGGCGGCAAAAGCCGCATAAGCGGAAATATCATTAAGAGTTACTTTTCCGCCGCCCAATTTTATTCTGGGTTTCGCGTGGCCTATATTGAAATAGGCGCCGCTTGAGCACATCGGGCCGAACGTTCCGGTTGTAACGACATCGACTTTTTCGGACGCGTATTTCGGCCCGTCTTTTTCGACAATACCGATAATTTCTTCGGCTGTAACGATTACGGCTTTGCCCTTACTGATTTTCTCATTTATTTCTTTTATCGTTTTTGCCATCGCTATAACTTTCCGGCCGGGCCCGTCGAACCATCCCGGTTGATCCCGGGTTGCCGGGCGTATATTTTACAAACGCACCCTGCCAGAGCCGTGTAAGAATGAAAAACTTAGGTCCCTTTATGTAAAGGTGGGTGTCCTCCCCTCACGCCCTCGGGCGCAAGAGATCCGGGCTCCCAATAACCATTTTGTTGGATCAAGTTTTATCACCCCTGTTCACGAGAGCGGCAGGGTGCCTGTTTCCACCTGATATTATTATACGCCGAAACACGGTTAAAATCAATAAAATAAAAAATAAATTATTAATCGGTATTATCGGAATGATATGCCGAGTTTGGAGGTAAGCGTTTTTTTGATTTCGGAATGCAGGCGGTCGACTTCGACGTCCTCGAGCGTCCTGTCATCGCTCCTGTATTCTATCCTGAAAAGCAGGCCGCGTTTTCCCCGCGGTATCTGCTTTCCGCTGTAGCAATCTTTCAGGGATATGTTTTTCACAAGGGCTTTTCCTGTTTCGCCTATGATGCCTATCACATCGGATGAGGCGAAACCCGTACCCAGAATAACGGAAATATCCCTCCTTATGCCTGGATACCTGCTGAGCGGTTTATACTTTTTTTCGGGAAATTTTGCTTCTACTGAAAGCGGTGTTATGTAAAGTTCGCCGTAAAACACCTTTTTGTCAATATCGAATTTTTCCCGTATTTTTTTGTCCACCTCGCCGAGGCGCGCTATGATTTTTCCGCCACCGGTTACACGGGAAGCGGTATTTTCTTCAAATCCTTCTATCGTGTCTTTTTTAAAATCCGCTTTTTTTATCGCGATTTCCGAAAAGAGCAGCTCAAATATGCCCTTTATGTCAAAAAAATCGAACTCCCTCTTCCCGTCTTTCCAATTCTCCCGTCTTATTCCGCAAAGGCATACGGAAAAAACCGTTTCTTCCGCGTAACCGTTGTTTTTTTTCCTGTAAATTTTTCCTGCTTCAAAAAGCGAAAGCCTCTTCGCCTTCCTGTTCAGGTTACGGGAAATAACCCCCAGCATGCCGGGTAATACCGATGGGCGCATTATTTCCTGATCTATGCTCAGCGGGTTTTCGACGGATACGATTTCCCCGGCGTCAATACCCATAGTATCGGCGGCGGTTTTTTTTATGAGGCTGTAAGTTATTATTTCATCCAGGCCCGCGCGCATTAGTGTTTGTTTTATTTTTTCTTCCAAAACATTGGCAAAATTCTTTATTGTTGTATTGCCGACGATAGGCGCGATGGTAAGCGGTATATTTTCATATCCGTACACACGGGCCACTTCCTCGGTAATATCTATTTCGCTTTTTATGTCTTCCCTGAAACCGGGCGGCGTAACCTGCATAACGTCTTTTTTATTTTTTACCGAAAATTCCAGGGATTTTAATATACCGGCGATACGTTTTCCGGAAATAGGTACACCAAGAATAGCGGCGGTTTTTTTCGGGTCAACTTTTATGGTTTTTGAATAAACCTTTTTTTTGCCTGTGTCGGTAAAGCCTCTTATTTCGCCGCCGGCGATCGCGTGTATTAAAGCGCTTGCCCTCGCGGACGCGCCGGGGGCCATGCCTTTATCCACTCTTCGTTCAAACCTGTAACTCGATTCCGATGTAATGCCTAAGGCGCGTGAAGTCCTTCTTATGGAAACCGGATTAAAAAACGCGCTTTCCAGGAGAATATTTTTTGTAAGCCTCGTAACCTCTGTCTCAATCCCGCCCATTACGCCGGCAATAGCGACAGGCCCGTTTTCGTCGGCGATAACAAGCGTGCCTTCGGTGAGTGTTCTCGGAATATTATCGATTGTTATTATTTTCTCACCCGAGGCGGCCGGCCTTACGCAAATATTATTTTTTATTTTATCCAGGTCGAAAGCGTGCAGCGGCTGGCCGGTTTCAAAAAGAACAAAATTCGTTATATCAACAATATTGTTGACGGGGCGAAGGCCCACGGATATAATTCTTTCTTTTATCCAGTCCGGCGAGGGCTTTACTTCTATATTTTTAATTATCCGCGCGGTATACCGCGGGCAAAGCTCGGGGTTTTTTATTGTGATTGGCAATGGCTTGCCGGCTGGCCGGCTGGCCGGTTGGCCGGTTTTTAATTCTTTCGGAAGCTTAAGCTTTTTCCTTAAAAGAGCCGCTGCCTCTCTGGCTATCCCTGTTACGCTGAGGCAGTCCGGGCGATTAGCGGTTATTTCGAATTCTAATATATAGTCACCGCCTATTTTTTTACAGGAAGTAGCGCTTATGCCCGCCATTGTAAGGAGCTCGGCGAGTTTTGCCGGGTCAAGTTTTACGTCAACGTAATCTTTTAACCAGGAATAGGATACTTTCATTGTGTTTTTCTTTAAAATTGTTTCAAAAATCGTATATCATTTTCGAAAAAAAGCCTTATATCGTTGATGCCGTATTTAAGCATGGCGATCCGTTCGGCGCCCATGCCGAAAGCAAGCCCGGTATATTTGCGGGGCGGATATCCCACCGCCTCAAAAACGCGCGGATGTACCATACCGGCTCCAAGGATCTCAAGCCATCCGGTATGCGAACACACACGGCACCCTTTGCCGGAGCATATAATGCAGGAAATATCCACCTCCGCCGAAGGTTCGGTAAAAGGAAAAAAACTGGGCCTGAATCTTGTTTTTGTTTTTTCCCCGAACATGCGCTTTGTAAAAAGGCTTAGGAGGCCTTTTAGGTCGGAAAATTTGATTTTTTTATCGACCATTAGCCCCTCGACCTGGTGAAACATGAACGAATGCGATGCGTCAACGGCATCCGGCCTGTAAACCCTGCCCGGCATGATCGCCTGGATCGGGGGCTTCTGTTTCTCCATGATCCTTATTTGCACGGTTGATGTGTGGCTTCTTAGGAGAATGTCGTCTTTTATGTAGAAGGTGTCAAAAGCGTCTCTCGAAGGGTGCTCGAGCGGTATGTTTAGCGCTTCAAAATTATAAAACTCACTTTCTATCTCGGGCCCTTGTGCCACACTAAATCCGAGAGAAATAAAAATATCGTTTATCTCGTTTAAAATTTTTGTTATCGGGTGAGCCCTGCCCGCGTCGGGCCATGTCCCGGGCATTGTAACGTCGGCGCGGAGTTCCCCGCGTGCCGGGGTATGTTTATATTCTTCTTTTTTTTTCGTGAGGGCGCGTTGTATTCCCGTTTTCAGCAGATTTATTTCTTTTCCGGCAGCGGGCTTTTCCTCTTTCGGAAGCCCCGGAAGCCGGGCCATTAGAGCGGCTATAAGCCCTTTCCGGCCGAGATATTTTATGCGGACAGATTCAAGAGAACCGGCGTCATTCGCGTTTACAATTTCTTCTTCGAAGGATTTTTTTATATTCCTAATTTCGTCTTGCATGCTTGTCAACCGCCATTGCTTCGGATTGCTTATCAGTGTTTTTTCTGCAGCTTCTCTATGTTTTCGTTTGAGCCCAACACAACGAGAATATCTCCCTTGTTTATGACATCTTCCGCCTCGGGAGAAATGTTAACGATTTCTTCCTCTTCTTTTTTGGAAGCCGAAGGGATTTTTCTTTTCACGGCTATTACGGTTACCCCGTAACGGGCGCGCACGTCTATTTCCCTCAGGGATTTTCCTATAAACTCTTTGGGGCTTATGAGCTCAACTATGCTTGATTCATTCGAAAGCTCTATGTGCTCGATCACGCTTGTTGAAACAAGGCTGTTCGCTATTCGCACGCCCATTTCTTTTTCCGGCTGAATAACTTTTGTCGCCCCGACCCTTTCCAGCACTTTTTTATGGTCCTCGCCGACCGCCTTACACACTATTTCTTTGATCCCTGTTTCCTTCATGTTAAGCGCGATGAGAATACTCGCCTCGAGATTCGTCCCCACGCCGATAATCGCCACATCCACTTTTTCTATGCCGACGGACCTCATCGCCTTCTCATCAGTGGCGTCAAGGCATACCGTTTGAGGGACATCGTCCGAAATGTCCTGGGTAATGTGTTCGTTTATGTCTATGGCAAGGACATCGCAGCCCTTGGCGACGAGCGTCCTCGCTACGCTTGATCCGAATCTGCCCAGCCCTATTACCGCGAATTGTCTCATGTGCCTACCTCCTTAACCTATCATAATTTTCTCTTCGGGATACTTGTAAGAGACCCTTTCGCTTTGAAGCGCGACCGCGAGCGCGAGCGTTAGAGGGCCTACCCTGCCGGCGAACATCGTGAAAATTATAATCATTTTCCCGGTAGCGCTTAATGTCGGCGTAATACCCGTAGAAAGCCCTACCGTTCCGAATGCCGATGTGATTTCAAAAAGTAGCCGTAAAAAAAAGTTGTCCAAATAAGCCGCTTTTTTTAATTCCGTAAGCGTCAGCAGGAATACGGCGATAAATATCCATCCAAGGCCGAGAAAAAGCACGACAAAAACCTTGCGTATAACCTCTTTGGGAATCATGCGCCCGAATAATGAGACGCGATTCCTGTTTTTCAATATTGAATAACCGGTAGCGAGAAGAACCCCGAACGTGCATGTTTTTATACCGCCGCCGGTGGAGCCCGGTGACGCCCCCACAAACATGAGAAAAACGAAAAGACAGAGGGTAGGCGGGGCAAGGCCGGCTATATTTATAGTGTTGAATCCTGCCGTTCTCGCCGTGACCGATTGAAAAACTGAGCCGAAAAACTTGTTTTTCATCGAGAGATGCGCCATCGCGTTATTGTTTTCGATAAGAAAAAAGAGTATGGCTCCGGTGAGAATGAGCGCGGCCGATATGCTTATTGCCGTTTTACTCTGTATACTAAGAGGGCGGGATGGTTTTCTTTTTACTATTCGCGGCAGCTCCATGATAACCACAAAACCGATACCACCGAGCACTATAAGCGTTATCATTGTCATGTTTATGTATGGATCAACCGCAAACGCGCTGAAACTATTCGGAAAAAGTGAGAAGCCGGCGTTACAAAATCCGCTCACGGCATGAAATACCGAATTCACAATAATCTTAGCGGCGGGCCAGTCCATGGTTTTTGCCCATCGGACAGCGAGGCAGGCCACGCCAATAAGCTCTATCCCGAACGTAATGAATAAGATGTATTTTATAAGCGTGTTCAGGTTCTGGACTTTGTTCCCCGCTATCGTCCGCTGTATAACCACATCCTCCCTTATCGTAAGCTTCCTGCCGAGAAGTATCGCGAAAAGTGTTGAAAAAGTCATGATGCCCAGGCCGCCCATCTGGAAAAGAATAAAAATCACTGATTTTCCGAACCAGGAAAAATATGTTCCCGTCTCCCTGACTGTCAGCCCGGTAACACAGGTAGCGCTTGTAGCCGTAAAAAGGCTGTCGATTACAGGTGTTTTTCCTCCGTTTTTCGCGGCTAACGGCGTACATAAAAGTACTGTTCCTATAAATATGGCCGCGAGAAAACTGACTACAATAATTTGCGGCGGGTTCAGTTTTTTGAACATTATTTCCCGCTTTTGATGAGTGTCGTTAACCGGTGAAAAGCCTTTTTATCGTTCAGGGCGAGGTCTGCCAGCATTTTCCTGTTTAAATCGATTTTTGCCTTTTTTAGTCCGCCCAGAAAAACGCTGTATGACACATTGTTCTCCTTACACGCGGCGTTGATACGCGAGGTCCAGAGATTTCTGAAAAGTCTTTTCTTTTGCCTCCTGTCTCTGTAGCTGTAATACATGCCTTTCTGGACCGACTCTTTAGCCGCCCGGAAACGCCTGCTTCTTGCGCCGTATTGGCCGCTGGCTTTTTTCAGTACTTTTTTTCTGCGCCTTTTTGACGCAACCTTAAACTTTACCTTGGTCATGATTCCTCCCTGCGTGTTGTTTACTCTTTTTGAACTATTTTATCCCGCTTATTTTGGCCGCTCTTTTCATTATGATGCGGCCGTTAAACGATTACCGCCCTCAACCGTAAGGCATCATCCTTTTAACCGTTCTTTCCTGCGTCTTGGAAACAAGGCCTGATTTTCGAAGGTTCATTTTTCTCTTTCCTGATTTTTTTGTCAATATGTGCCTTTTACCGGGCCTGCTTCTTTTTATCCTGCCTTTACCGGTAAATCTAAAGCGTTTTTTTACCGCTTTTCTTGTTTTTAGCTTTGGCATTCCCTGCTCCTTCTTATTTTTTCGGCGAAAACGCCATCGTCATTATACGCCCCTCGAGTTTTGGCGGTTTCTCCGTCTCTCCTATCCCGGAAGCATCCCTCGCCAGTCTCTCCAGGACATTTCTGCCTAAATCCACATGCGCCATTTGTCGTCCGCGGAATCTCATTCTTATTTTTACCTTGTCTCCTCTTTCCAAAAAACGCCGCAGGTATCGCAGCTTTACCTGGTAATCGTGTTCCTCGATAAGCGGGCCTATCTTGAGCTCCTTCAGGTGTGTAACATGCTGCTTTTTCTTGGCCTCTCTCTCTTTTTTTTCCTGTTCGTATTTAAATTTCGAATAATCCATCACCCTGCAGACCGGAGGGTTCACGTTAGGGGCTACTTCCACAACATCCAATCCGGCGCTCTGGGCTATTCTCAGGGCCTCCTCCAATTTCACCACCCCGAATTGCTTCCCGTCCTCTCCTATGAGGCGAACGCTCTCCTCCCTTATCCTTCTATTCACCCTTATGAATTTCTTCGTATTGCCCCCCTTTCATTTTCTCATTTAAGATATTCAAAAACTCTTTTATATCTATTCCGCCGAGATTCCCCCCCGGCTTTGATCGTATGGAAACATTATTTCCTTTTACTTCTTTTTCCCCTACGATAACAAGATACGGAATTTTTTCCAGTTCGCGTTCGCGGATTTTTTTCTGCATTTTTTCGTTACGTTTATCCGTAACTACCCTGAATCCTTTTCCTTCCAGGATTGATTTTATTTTTTCTGCGTATATGTTCTCCTTTTCGGTAATCGGAATAACGCACGCCTGCACGGGCGCCAGCCAAAGCGGAAAATTGCCGCCGTAGTGTTCTATCAATGCCCCTATAAATCTCTCGATACTTCCGAGTATAACCCTATGCAGCATTATCGGTTTTTTTTCCCTGCCGTCACTTCCGGTATATTTCAGGCCAAAACGTTCCGGAAGGGCAAAATCGCACTGAATGGTCGCGCACTGCCACTGGCGTCCGAGAGCGTCTTTGAGTTTTATATCTATTTTCGGCCCGTAAAAAGCGCCTTCGCCTTCGTTTATCTCGTGGGGAATTTTTTTCATATCAAGAACTTTTCGAAGGGCCTCAGTGGCTTCTTCCCATTCTTCATCAGAGCCTATGGATTTTTTCGGCCTGGTGCTTACTTCCACTACATATTCGTTAAAACCGAAAACCTTAAGCGTTTCCGCGGTGAAATCTATAACCCCGGAAATTTCCTCTTCGAGCTGTTCTCTCAGGCAAAATATATGCGCGTCATCCTGCGTAAACCCCCTTACCCTTAAAAGCCCGTGCAGGACACCGGATTTTTCGTGCCTGTAAACGCTTCCGAGCTCAAAAAGGCGAAGCGGCAGGTCCCTGTAGCTTCGTTTCGCGGATTTATAAACCAATATGTGCCCCGGGCAATTCATTGGCTTTACCGCGAATTCCTGCCCCTCTATCTTAAAGATGTACATGTTGTCTTTGTAATACTCATAATGCCCGGATCGTATCCATATATCGCTCTTTAGTATGTGGGGGCTTATGACAGGCAGGTATCCTCGCTTTACGTGTTCCTTTTTTATGTAATCCTCAATAACGGTCCTTAGCACCGCGCCTTTCGGGTGGTACAGTACAAGCCCGGCGCCCATCATTTCAGGGTCAAAACTAAAAAGCCCTAACTTCTTGCCAAGAGAGCGATGATCCCGTTTTTTCGCTTCTTCGGATGCCTTGAGAAATTTTTGCAGGTCTTCTTTTTTTTCAAACGCAGTTCCGTATACTCTTTGAAGCATGGGATTTGTCTCGATACCGTGCCAGTATGCGCCGGCGACAGAAAGCAGCTTAAAGGCCTTTATCTCGCCCGTGCTTTTTATATGCGGGCCCTTGCAAAGATCCACAAAATTACCATGCCTGTATACAGAAACTTTTGAGCCCTTTATACCTTCGATCAATTCCAGTTTATAAGTTTCACCGAGCCTTTTAAAAAGTTCCCTCGCCTCCTTCTTTGATATTTCACGCACGATGAATTCATGGTTTTCTTTAATGATTTTCCTCATTACGTTTTCTATTTTCTGGAGGTCTTCCGGCCTGATTGGTTCTTTTATGTCAAAATCATAGTAAAATCCTTCCTCTATGGCCGGGCCAATGCCGAGCCGGGCCGCCGGATAAAGCTGCTTAACCGCGTCCGCCATTACATGCGATGTACTATGCCTTAACGCTTCGAGATCCACAATTCCACCTTGTTTCTTGCGGGGTCAGGTCTTCACATTTGGCATTTCTAAGAAATGCCAAATGTGAAGGCCTGACCCCCTATACTGCCTTGACCCCTATCCTGTCAAAATTGGTGGGCGCAATAGGAGTCGAACCTATGACCTCCACGATGTCAACGTGGCGCGCTAACCAGCTGCGCCATGCGCCCGATCAGAGTGCCGGGAGAGGGATTCGAACCCACAAGTCCTTTCGGACAGGGGATTTTAAGTCCCCGATGTTTACCAGTTTCATCATCCCGGCAACCAAATTTTTCCATATATGCAGCATTTATTATTTTTTTGCTGGAGGCGCAGACCGGAGTCGCACCGGTGTACAAGGTTTTGCAGACCTCTGCCTAACTCCTCGGCCACTGCGCCTTATTTGCTTTCCCAGACAATATCCCCGCTTATGTAGAGAATATGCCTTCCGTTCTTATGGTTTTCCGCTTTGTCAAAAACAATTCTGGTATCTGAGGGAGATAAAATCGTGTAACCGCTGGTATAATGGTAATCACTTTCATGAGCGTCCCCCATGCCTTTTACGGAAGGGCAGTCAAACACCATATCGTTTTCCACGTATCCGCCTTCCATAAGTTCTGCGAGGTCTGAAGGAAAATTTCCGTTGTGCTCACTTGCGTATAATTTAAGAGCTATACCGATTTCCTGCAAATTTTCCTTACAACCTATAATCTGCGCCCTTTCTCTCGTCTTGGATATGAAAGGGGACGATAACAGCACAAATAGTATTATTATAGCAATAATACAAATAAGTTCCGTCAGGGTAAACCCATCTCTTCTGGACATATCAATTTGAAGTATAGCATAGCTCTTCTACCGTGTCAAGAATAGCGCGTGCTATGGCTGTTTTTGTCGTATTTTTCAGTTTTTTTCTGACGCCGCGCTTATCCAGAAGGTATATGTCTTTTTTGCCCCGTCCAAAAGGTGTGTTTCTCGGGCCTATTCCGTTGGCCGCTATGAGGTCAAGTTTCTTATTTTTAAGCTTTTTGTACGCGTTTTTAATCAAATTCTCCGTTTCAAGGGCAAACCCTACCAGTATCCTGCCTTTTCGCTCCTTTTTCCGGATTGATTCCAGTATATCCGTATTTTTAAAAAACGTGAGGGTAAGGCGTTTTTTTAATTTTATTTTTTTTGCGGAAAACAATTCAGGCCTGAAATCCGAAACAGCGCTTGCCATGATCAGGGCATTAAATTTTTTAAGGCGTCTGCGTATTTCTTTCTGGAGCTGCCGCGCTGTCTCAATGTGTACAATTTTGGCACCTGCCGGTTTCGACTCGCGCGACGGGCCGCTTATAAGCGTTACCTTGTGTTTTTTTTGTACCGCGATCCTTGCCATTTCATATCCCATGCGTCCTGTAGAGCGATTGGATATAAAACGCACCGGATCGATCGGTTCGATGGTAGGGCCCGCTGTTATAAGTATTCGAAGAGGTTTCACTTAAGGATTTTTTCTATTCTATCCATTATCTGGCTTATTCGGGCAAGATGGCCCACGCCTGCGTAGCCGCAGGCAAGCTGGCCTTTAACGGGGTCTATAAATTTGTAGCCTGTTTTTATAAGTTCCCGTATGTTTCTTTGCGTGATACTATTGCCGTACATCCTGTCATTCATAGCCGGAGCGATTAAAACGGGTGCCGTTGAGGATATGACAGTGGCGCTCAGAAGGTCATCGCATAAACCTGAAGCTAATTTTGCTATGATGTTCGCTGTCGCCGGGCAAATAACGATTAAATCGGCATTTTGGGCTAAAGAAACGTGCGTTACCCCCCGAGTAAGCCGGGGATGTTTCGAGTGGCGGCGAGTTTGTTGAACCGCTTCGTGTTTATCCAGAAGGGCAAACATGTCTCCGTAAGCCTTATTTCCGGAAAGCGTCTCCAGCGTAAGCGGGGTTATGAACTTTTCGGCCTCTTCGGTCATGATGCATGTCACATCATGCCCCTTTTTACCAAGCCCTGTTATAAGTTCGCACGCCTTGTATGCCGCGATACTGCCGGTTATCCCCAGAATAATGTTTTTCTTTTTCATTACGCTTTCTTTGTTGTATAAGTTATTTTATTTTCTTTTATTTCTTCCAGCGCTACCGAAGTAAGTTTCGTTTCCGGCGCCAGGCTTACCAGCCTTTCGCTGCCCGTGCCAAGCTCAAGAGCCCTCCGGGAAGCGAGTACCACGAGTTTATATATGCTGTCCTGTTTATTTTTCAGCAGTTCTTCCAGAGCTACGTAAGCCAATTTTTACCTCCCTGTTAATTATAGAAACCACTTTTTTTATCGCCTTGTCCAGTTTGTCGTTTACGATTACATGATCATATTCCGGCGCGAGTTGAAGTTCTTTTTTCGCTATCCCGAGGCGAATTTTGATTTCTCTGTCCCCGTCGGTACGCCGGTTCCTGAGGCGGCGTAAAAGCTCTTTCGTGGAAGGGGGTTTGAGAAAAATAAAAACGCCGTCGGGAAATTTTTTTCTTAATCGCATCGCGCCTTTTACGTCAATGTTGAGCAGAAGGTTTTTTCCTTCCTTTATTTTTTTCAGAGCGGCCTTTTTCGGCGTACCGTATAAATAACCGTAATTTTTCTCCCATTCGAGAAAATCCCCTTTTTTTATCGCTTTTTTGAAACGATCCCGGGATATAAAATGGTAATCTTTCTTATTTTTTTCACCGGGCCGGCGCGCCCGGGTAGTCGCGGAAACGGAGGGGGCGAAATTTTTTACTCTTTTTAATATCCTGTTACAAATCGTGGTCTTACCGCACCCGGAAGGAGCCGAAACAACGAATATCCGTCCTTTTTTCACCGCACTCATTCTATATTTTTAAGCTGCTCCCTTATTTTTTCGATTTCTGTTTTTGCCTCAATCACGCCCCTGGAGATATTGGAACCGCTTGATTTTGACCCGACGGTATTTATCTCTCTGTGGAGTTCCTGCGCGATAAAATCGAGTTTTTTGCCTACTTCGCCGGTTTTTCTTACGGTCCTGGTGAAATTATTTATGTGGTTGCTAAGTCTCGTTACTTCCTCTGTTATGTCGCTGTTTTTGGCGAAAATCGCCACTTCGATCTCAAGGCGGCCGTTATCTACTGCGTATCCTCCGGAAAGTTCCTTTATTCGCTGTTTAAGCCTTTTTTTGTAAGCCAGAACGTTCGAAGAGGCGCTTTTTTTTATTCCTTTTACCACGATTTTTATGCGTTCCAGCCTCTTCATTATGTCCCGGAAAAGAAAGCTTCCTTCCCTCTCCCTGTCTCTTATAAGTTTTTTCAGGGCTTCTTCTGCGGCCGCGCGAACCAGTGGCCACATCCTGGAAGTATCTTTCGGGCCCGGCTTATAGTTTATTATGCCGGGGAATGAAATTACCTCGGAGAGCCTTATCCTACCTTCTATATTTAATTTTCGCTGCAGTTTTTTCAGTTTGTTAACATAATTCTCGGCGAGTTTTTCGTCTATAGTTATGCCCGCGCTTGCCTCGTTTGTGTTTTCGTGAATAAAGTTAATATAGACCTTTCCTCTTCTTATCTTGTTTTTAACTATATTTTTCACTTTATCGTCAAAAACCGCCAGGCTATTCGGCAATTTAGGGGTTACCTCCAGAAATTTATGATTAAGCGTTCTTATTTCAGCGGCAAATAACCCAAAACGGGTGCGTATTTCTGACCTGCCGAAGCCTGTCATTGATTTTATCATGCCCACACCCTGATTTTTTTGTCCACTTTAACCGTTTTTACGGGATAAATATTCACTATCAGTTCATCCGGCTCAAACCAGAGCTTTATTTCGCGTTCGGCTTCTTTTCCATCGGTCGAGGCGTGAATAACATTCTCATAAACACCTTTTGTCGTAATTCTCCCGTACTGGCCCCTTATTGAAATCATGTCCGCTTCTTCCGGGTTAGTAGAGCCGCAGATTGCCCGGACCTTACTGATAGCGTCCGGCCCGCCGTAAACAAGCGCCATAACCTTTTTCTTATGGTAATCCCCCATAATGTACCTGATAAGGTCTTTATAAAAAGGTTTATCTGACATGTGGCCATAATGCTCTTCGGCGAGTTTACGGGAAACACGCACGATTTTCGCGGCTACTATATCGAGTTTCGTCTCAGAAAGCCTGGTAAGTACATTACCGGTTAGTGATTTTTTTAAACCATCCGGTTTTATCAAAACAAGCGTATGATTCATTGTTTTTCCTTTTTCTGTTTTTTGGCCGGGCACCTATTTTAACACTTACGCGGCTCTTGTCAAGCGCTTATAGCGGCCCTCTCCGGCAGGCAGAATCAAGGCGGAAATCAATCCGCCTTCCACCATCTATCTGGAAATTTTTCCTTCAGGATTTCATCGCCGCCGCCGATAGGCTTAAGCCCTATTTCCCTCATATCCGCATCCACCATTATCTTCACGAGATCTTCCAGTTCTATTTGCGGCTTCCAGCAAAGTTCGTTTTTCGCTTTGTCACAATCGGCAATAAGTTCGTTTACTTCCGTGGGCCTGAAATAACGTTTGTCCACTTCTACATATTTTTTATATCCTAATCCTGCGTAACAAAAAGCGATCCTTACCAGCTCCTCAACGGAACGCGTCCTGCCTGTTCCTATCACGTAATCTCCCGGGTTTTTCCGCTGCAGGATTTTCCACATCGCCTGGGCGTATTCGGGGGCATAACCCCAATCCCTTCTCGCTTTCAGGTTTCCTATATATAGTTTTTTTTGCCTGCCGGCAATAATGTTGGCGACTGCCCTGCTCACCTTTCTTGTTACAAAGGTTTCTCCGCGCCGCGGCGATTCGTGATTAAATAAAATACCGTTCGAAACAAACATGCCGTATCCATCCCTGTAGTTAAGCCCCATCCAGTAAGCGTAGACCTTGGCCGCGGCATAAGGGCTTCTCGGCATAAACGGCGTTTTTTCGTTCTGCGGCGAGGGGCTGGCGCCGAACATTTCGCTTGATGATGCCTGATAAAAACGCGCCTTTTTACTGCTCCTTCTCATGGTTTCCAGTATTCTCGTTGTGCCCAGGCCCACTATGTCACCGGTATATTCCGGCATGTCAAAGCTTACTCTCACGTGGCTCTGTGCCCCCAGGTGATATATCTCGTCCGGCTGGATATTATGAATAATATTGAAAATCTGCTCGGAATTGGAAAGATCGCCGTAATGTAAAAACAGGTGCGCTTTCGGCGCGTGTGAATCAATATAAATACCGTCGAGCCTGCCGGTATTGAATGTACTGGAACGCCTTATAATACCATGTACCTCATAGCCTTTGTGAATAAGGAATTCCGCGAGATAACTGCCATCCTGGCCGGTTATGCCTGTGATTAACGCTTTTTTACTCATGCTATTTTCCGCCGCCTTTCTTAAAATTCCGAATTTAATTCCGGTTTTGGAAAAAATGTTTTTCAGATGACAACGATAAATTCCCCGCGCGGTTTTATTTCGGAAAAATGCCTCAAAAGCCCGCTTATATTGTTTCTTTTTACTTCTTCGAATTTTTTTGTAAGTTCCCTCGCGAGCGCTATTTCCCTGTCGCCTATAATATCAAGCATGTCCCGAAGGAGCGCCGTGATCCGGTGAGGGGATTCGTAGATGATAACCGTTCTCTCCTCATTTTTAAGAAATTCCAGCCTTTTTCTTCTTTTTCCCTGTTTGCTCGCGAGAAAACCCTCAAAAATAAATTTATTAGTGGGTTTCCCGGATAAAACCAGCGCCATGATAAGCGCCGCGGGCCCCGGAATGGCTTCGACGGGAATATCGTTTTCTATAGCGTTTTTTATCAATGAAAAACCCGGATCGGAAATTCCCGGCGTGCCCGCGTCCGAAACAAGGGCAATATTCTTACCTTCTTTCAAAAAAGCGACGATCCGCTCTTTTTTTACAACCCTGTTATAAGAATAAAAACTGATTATCTTTTTATTTATGCCGTATTTGTTCAGAAGTATTTTTGTGTGCCTCGTATCCTCGGCGGCTATAAAATCAGCTTCCCCGAGCACGCGGACAGCTCTCAGCGTTATGTCCTCAAGATTACCGATAGGGGTACTTACGATGTATAATGTGCCTTTGCGCATTTACTCTACCGTAACCGACTTCGCGAGATTGCGCGGCTGGTCTATATCGAGCCCGAATTTTAACGCGACGTAATAAGCCAGAAGCTGAAGCGGGACAACCACAAGCATCGGGGAAAAGAAATCGCTTATCTTGGGTATGTTAATAATGTAACTTATATTTTGGCCGGCTATCTCTTTATTCCCCTTTGTCGCTATAGCGATAATTTTCCCGCCGCGCGCCTTGATCTCCTGTATGTTGGAAAGCATCTTCTCGTATACCGGAGAATCGGTGACAATACACACCACCCAGGGGTTTTCGTCTATAAGCGCGATCGGCCCGTGTTTCATTTCGCCGGCGGGATATCCCTCCGCGGCTATATAGGATATTTCTTTCAGTTTTAGGGCGCCCTCGAGAGCATTTGGATAATTTATATTTCTCGCCAGGTATAAAAATGTGCTTTTATTATGCATTCGGCGGTAATATTTTCTGAAATCCTTCGCGCATATCTCGCATTTACCGATACCATCCGGGCTGCCCAGTATTTCCTTTAAGAGTTTTGGCACTTTTTTGAATTCGCCAATAAGTTTTTGTTCTGTCCTGTTCGAGATAGCGCCTCTTGTCCGGGCGACATAAATCGCCAGGAGATAAAGCGTGGCCAACTGCGCCATATACGCCTTTGTGGACGCCACGGCTATTTCCGGGCCCGCATGCGTATATATTACACCGTCCGCTTCCCTGGCAATGGAGCTCGCCAGCACATTGCATATCGCCAGCGTCTTTGCCCCCAGTTTCTTCGCCTCTCTCATAGCGGCAAGCGTATCCGCTGTTTCGCCTGATTGAGACACAAATATCGCCAGCGTACCTTTGCCGACAAGCGGCCTCCTGTATCTGAATTCACTCGAGGTATCCACCCATACCGGGACACGGGCGAGTTCTTCCATCGCGTATTTTCCCGTGAGCGAGGCATGATAGGCCGTGCCGCAGGCGATTATTGTTATGCTTTGTATTTTTTTAAAAGCGCTTTTCTCGAAATTAAGCTCTTCAAAACATATCTCGCGGTTTTTTATCCTTTCCTTAAGCATCTTTCTCACGACTTCGGGCTGCTCAAAAATTTCCTTCAGCATAAAATGTTTAAAGCCCGCTTTTTCGGCCTGTTTTACGTTCCATTTTACGCGAAATGGTTTTTTCCGGATTTTTCTGTTTCTGCGGTCCGTTATCATTATGGATCCGGGGAGGATTTCTATTATTTCCGAATTTTCGAGGAATATAACGTCCTTGGTATAGTCCAGTACGGCCGGTATATCGCTGGCAAGAAAATTTTCATTTTTGCCAATGCCCGCGATAAGCGGGCTATCGCAACGTACGCCTACTACTTTTTCCGGTTCATCGGCGTGAATACAGCATATCGCGTAAGAACCCTTTAAAAGATTTATTGCTTTGCGCACCGCCTCGGCGAGGTTTCCGTTGTAATATTTTTCAATCAAGTGGGGTATAACTTCGGTATCGGTGTCAGAAATAAATTTATGGCCATCTTTTATAAGTGACTTTTTAAGCGCCAGATGGTTTTCTATAATACCGTTATGAACCACGGCGATACGCCCCTTGCAATCGGAGTGCGGATGGGCGTTTGTTTCGTTTGGAACCCCGTGAGTGCTCCACCTTACATGGCCTATGCCCGCTACCCCTTCAAGCGGAAAACGTTTCAGCTCATCGGTAAGAACGTGCAACTTCCCCGGCTTCTTGCTGAAAGTAAGCGAGTTGCCATACGAAATAGCTATGCCCGCGGAATCATATCCCCTGTATTCAAGCCTTCTAAGGCCGTTTATAATAATACCTGACGCGTCGCGATTTCCCGTATATCCTACTATTCCGCACATGTTTTTATCCCTGGACAAACCATACGCCGAGTATGATAAGCACGGTCCCGGCTACGCGTATCGGCGTAACACGTTCGCCGAGGATGAGAATGCTGAGCAAAACGGCTATTAACGGATACGTGGCCGCTATTGGTACAATCTGCGAGGCGGCTCCGCGTTTTAAAGCGGCGAAATACGTAAGCATGCCGAAAAGCCCCGCTATTACTCCTGTCACGGAAAAAATAATTACGGATTTGACGTCCGCCTGTAAAATTTGTTTTACCTTTCCGGTAAAAACTATATATACCATAAGCGAAACGGCTACGGCCAGGCTTCTTATGGTAACGCCTGTCAGGGCGTCTACCCTTCCGAGCCCTATCTTTTCGAGAATAGGCGTTACCCCCCACAAAAAAGCCGTAAGAAGAAGCAGCAGCATTATCTCTATGTTCATTTTTTTCCTTCCAGGATATTGTTGTATATCATGATATTATTATCGGTCATGCTTTCTTTTGTAAATCTAAGTTCCGTAATTTTCCGTCCCGTCATGCCAATCCTGTCTCTCAGCGTTTCGTCTCCCAGAAGCGTGATTATTTTGGTAGCGATTGCCTCATAGTCCCTTACCGGGACAACATAACCGTTTATTCCGTCCTGTATAACCTCGGGCATGCCGCCGGAATTAGTAACGATCATGGGCTTTGCCGAAGCCAGGGCCTCCAGCATAGTTAAGCCGAAAGGCTCGCCCACCGTAGAAGGGTAAAGGCATATATCCGCGATGGCGTAAAGGTCCACCATTTCGTCCAGGGTAAACATTTCAATAAGCGTGTTATCTTTTATTCCAAGCGAGTCGATCAGATCCACAATATACGCGATATCTTTTTGCTGTTTGCTTTCCCAGTCCACAATATTTCTTGTCCCGGCAAGGACCAGAACCGCGTCCGGAAATTTCTTAAGAACCGGGCGCATAGCTTTTACGCTAATGTCACAACCCTTGGCCAGGCCCATTCTTGCCGGATGGAAAATAACTTTTTTATTTTTAAGAAAGCGCAGGCGCCCCTTGTATTGTTTTTTATTCGCCGGCTTGAATTTCTCCACGTCTATGCCGTGGTGAATAGCCGTAACCTTATGGTTCGGGCAACCTATGCCCATGAGTTCTTTTTTTATGTAATAGCTCACCGCTATTATGTGGTCCCAGGCGATATCTCTTGTAAGCTTCAGAAAAACCATGTCATCCCATGAATTATGCGCTGTCAGTATAAGCGGGATTTTTCTTTTTTTCTTCGCCTCTTCTTCCAGGATCGTAGCGTGCATTTTACTGAAATAATTCATGTTGTGGCCGTGAACGATATCCGGCTTCATCCTGTCAAGGAAAGCGCTGAAAACGCGCCTTACCTCGTCTTCTACGCCTATAAGCCCTCTCTGGCTAAGCCAGTTCAGGTTCATTATGGACGCGCGTGTTATTTTAACACCTTTAAAATTGTCGTATTTTTTCACTCCTTCAGCCGAACAGGTAAGAAGACTGACATTGTGGCCTCTTTTTACGAGCTCCGGCAAAAGCATGACAAGGTGTGTCTCCACCCCGCCTATTATCGGTGGAAACGCCCAGTGAACGTGCGCGATTTTGAGCTTTCTGTGTTTTTTTGTTTTTTTCATGGGATCAGGCTTGACGTATGATATTATTATGGGCTATGACCAATACAGTATACAGCATGTAAGGTGATAATGTCAATCTTTTTAAATAGCCGAAAAGGGGTCAAATAGCCGAAAAGGGGTCAAGTCTTAACTTTTAACTTGACATTATCTCATCTAGCCGAAAAGGCCGAATAGCCGAAAAGGGGTCAAGTCTTAACTTTTAACTTGACATTATCTCATCTATGTATAGAATGGAATGCTATGGCAAGACCTTTAAGAATAGAGTATCCGGGTGCCTGGTATCACGTATTAAACAGGGGAAGAAGGCGCGAAAAGATCTTTTTTTCCGAGAATGATTACGAGTTATTTTTTAAAATACTCGGCGAGTGTAGCAAATTATTCGGTCTCAAAATCCACGCCTATTCCCTAATCCCGAATCATTACCACCTTCTTATACATACCCCGCTAGGCAACCTTTCAAGGGGCATGAGGCACCTGAATGGTGTATACACCCAAAAGATAAATAGGAAATACAAGGCGGAAGGAAGCCTTTTTAAAGGACGATTTAAATCAATATTAATAGAAAAGGAAAGCTATTTAGAGGAACTCGTCCGCTATATACACAGAAATCCCTATAGGGCAAAGCTTGAGAGAGAAATAGGTCAACATAAGTGGACAAGCCATTCCGCATACATGAAGATGGAGAAGCGCCCACCATGGTTAGAAACAGAAGATGTTCTATTGCAATTTAGCGAATATGAGAAAGAGGCCATGCGGCAATTAGACGCATTTGTCAAAAAGGAAGCGCCAAAAGAATTAACCACCATATTAAACAGGGTTAAATGGCCGGCAATCCTTGGTGGAAAAGCGTTTAAGGCGGATATAAGAGAGAGGTTGCGCGGCAAAAGAATAGAAAAAAGCGAAGTACCCCAGTATAAGGAAAGCATGGCGAGCTTATCCGCCGGCGAAGCAGTAAAAGCGGTTGAGAGCGCGATAGGGGAAAAAGATATTTTTATGCGGAAAAAAAGTAAAAAATACGGCCTAAAAAGGAGGGCAGCCGCATATCTTTTTAGACAATATCTCTATATACCGTGCCACGATATATGCGGCGTATTAGGCAGCATATCATATGCGGCGCTTTCGAAACAGTTTTCTTTAGCAAAAGAGGAAATCAGGAAGAAAAGGGGGTGTTACCGAGATTTTAAAGTAATGGCAGAAATACTCAAGTTAAAAGTTAAGACTTGACCCCTTTTCTTTTTCTTTTTTTACGCGCTTTTGATAAATTCCTGTATGTTGGAGTACATTTTCTCTAATTTATCGTGGTCGAATTTTATCGCGTCTTTGAGTTTTAAAATGACCGTCTTTTTTGGATTAAACTCAGCGTCAAAACACAATCGCATAACATTGTCCTCTTGCGACAGGTCAATATTGGGTATTCGTTTATACCATTTTTTGAGATGCTTTTTTTTCTTAATCAGAAATGAGTCGTAATGATTCTTGCGGGGTTCGCTTCCCAATATTCTCAGTAAGGCAAAAAACGCGATTTCCACGATAGGGTAATAGGCAAGCTTCCCGTCTCTCCCGCGTGTAAGTTCAGAGTCATCAAAAGCCGTTATAAAAGCATGGCCTTTAAAATCATCGAATATATTAAGATTCTTCTCCGGGGTTACGATTATCGTGTTTTCTTTTTTAAGTTGATTTTCCCCGGGCCGGGTCATCAAGGCATCCAGCCTTTTTTTAAGCCCTGCCCCATTTCCTATGATTATGTGCATGTTTTTAAGCATGATTTCCAGTTGTCCGTTATTACTGTGTAAATCTTTTAACGGCTTTGTGAGGTATTTGCGGATCAGCTCTAAAACTTGGCTACTCGCGTCATCGCCTATGTCTATAGCGAGAACCCGCCGTTCTCTTGTTTCTCCCCGGATTTCTTTCTCGCCGGGAGCGGTTTCATTTGCCCAGATCATAAGCGCGTTCGTCAGTAAAGTTACTATTTTTTTGGCGTTTTTTTCCAGATCTTCCACCGTGTTAAGCCCGGTCTCAGGCGCTTCTTCTGTTAAAAGCGGCTTTTCCCCGGATAATCCGCTATCTCCCGTTCCCGGGCCGCGTAATTCTGCCCTGAACCCGGGAAGGCCCGGTTCAAAAGGATGGTTTCCATTGCCGGGAATGCGCCTTCTTTGCCTTCCCGCTTTTATGATCTTTGCATATTCCTCCGGATAACCCCGCTTGACGGCGTTGAGGGCTCTTTCCGCTAAAGAAGGATTGGTATTATCGAAACACATTTGTAGCAATGTCGATTTAAATTCATTAAAATCCCGTTTTAAAAATTGATCAATGGCATTTTTACCCCTATATCCGGAAATATGCGCGTACATTGCGTCTATGGATTCGTTCACTTTTTCCCTAAAACCGCGCCTTGCCGTAAGTTTCTCTCTTTTTATTTTAGCGTTATCACCATCATTTATATGGAAACACTTTTGTAACCGCGAAATCGCTTCTAAAAGCCTTTCCGTGTAATTTTTGTTTTTCAATTTACTTTTGTCCGGCGTTGTGGTGAGCATGGCGATAATTTCCGTGTGCCGCGGATCTGTTATGGCCGGTGGCAATTTCTTCAGAAAAACCAGAAGGTTTTTTCTCATTGCCAGATATATCCTTTTTAGTTCATTGTTCTCCTTATTAGAGCATTGGCTGATAGCGCTTGTTAATACAAAAATATTTTTAAGGTCTCTTTTTGATATTTTAGATTCCGCGTTTGCCCCGTTTATATGTTTAATAATTTTTAGGATACTTTTCTTTATTTCGGCGGATATGGTTTTTATGACTTTT
>CAYTQI010000027.1:0-22410 GCA_964440235.1 uncultured Planctomycetia bacterium | reverse complement strand
TCAAATTCAGAAGGTCGGCGTAGGCCTTTGTGTAATTTTTTTTACGAAGTTCAGCTTTTATCCTTTTTACAGCGTAGATTGTATGCGGGATTAGTTCTTCGGTTTCTTTTATCAGGTTAGGAAGGTCTTTTCGCGCCCGGCGTGAACATGAAGAGAGATAACCGTAAAGAAGTGTCGCTATGAATTTGTCGGCGAAAGACGAGAAAGGCTCTTCGGTAACCTCTATGTAAAGGGGAATGAGCGAGGTATCTTTGAGGTTATAGAGAAACTGGTAAAGAATGGATGATTTCCCCGCCAGCATTTGGCCGGTTAGCGCTACATTTTGGCGGTAGCCACCCTTGAGGGCGTTTACCCGCTTTTCGAGCGTGCTCATTACCAGCTCTCTTCCGAAAAACGCTTTTCCCACTGCCGGTTCGCTCAGCATTTTTATTCCTTTACCATTTTTTTAATATTTGTTTTAATGTTTTATTCTCTGCGGCTATAAGCATGATCTAAGGTAGATAATAAAACGGATTCCGCGGCTTATAATTTTTCCTTATTTCAAAATGAAGGCCCGGCCTGTCCGCCCTTCCGGTCTTCCCCGCCTTCGCTATTACTTCGCCCTGGATTACGTTCTGGTCAACCCTTACAAGGTTTTCCGAGTTATGCGCGTAGACCGTTTCGAATCCGTCAAGATGGTCTATTATAACTGTTTTTCCGTAACCTTCCATGTGATCGCTCGCGAAAGTTACTTTTCCCCCTCGCGATGCGGATATGGCAGCGCCTCTCGCGGCGTAAATATCTATCCCCTTGTTTTTGGCCATATCCTTGGTTGAGCCGAAATATGAAACAACGTTCCCTTTTACGGGCCAGATAAAACCCTCAATTTTGATTGATTTGGCGAAATTTGCCCGCGTGGCCCTGTCATCACCCGCCTCAGGGATAAAAATAAACTGTCCGACTTCTATTTTACTCGCGTCCGGGAGGCGATTTGCCCCAACGATTTCTTTAAGCTTAACGCCGTAGATCTTAGATATTTTCCAGAGGCTTTCCCCTCTTTTTACCTCGTGATATACGCCGGACGCGGATACCCTGCTTAGGTTATCCGGTTCGCGCGTAACCGACGCGCATCCCGCGAGGAATAAGAGCGATAGTATAATAACCGGCAAACTTCTCGTGTTCATTTAGAGGTGCATATTATACCAAATACATATTAATATGCAACAGTAAATATCGATATCCGGGTGGCTGTTAGGCGGCTCTTTTTTGAGGGATTGCAGAAATGGCCGCGCGGGCTTTTTGACAGAAGGCTTTTGTTCGGACTTATCTCCCGGGCGTAGGTTACTGTCGCAAAATATGAAAAGTGGAAAACGGCGCCTTATAAGTTCTTGCTGCGCAATGAGTTACTACAAAGTGAAACGCCTCCTTTGCAAGAGAGCGGCTAGCGGGGATCGAACCCGCGTAACCAGCTTGGGAAGCTGGCACACTACCATTGTGTTATAGCCGCTTGTGTTTTTTGTGTTTTTCGACAGAGGCTCCGGATTTCAGATAACGTTCACTGATCTTGATCGCGCAGTAATCGCTGCACATGGTGCAAACGTCTTTAGCCGCGGGCGTGGAATTTTTTCGATATAACTCGCATCGCTTGGGATCCAGCGCGAGCTTAAACTGTTTTTCCCAATTTCGCGCGGCACGGGCTTTCGAGATCGCTATGTCTCTGTCAATGGCGCCGGGTATGTTTTTCGCTATGTCCGCCGCGTGCGCGGCGATTTTCGAGGCGATTACCCCTTCTCTCACATCCTCGACTGCGGGAAGGCGCAGGTGTTCGGCAGCCGTGACGTAACATAAAAAATCAGCGCCGTACGCTGCCGCCAGCGCCCCGCCGACAGCCCCGGTTATATGGTCATAGCCGGGGGCTATATCGGTTACAATGGGGCCCAGGACATAAAACGGGGCGCCGTTACAAATGGACTTTTCGAGTTCGATATTTGTTTTTATCTGGTTCAACGGAACATGCCCCGGCCCCTCAATAATGGTTTGAACACCTTTTTTCAACGCGATTTTCCGGAGCCGGCCGAGCGTTATAAGTTCGTCAAGTTGCGCTGTATCTGTCGCGTCAACGATCGCGCCCGGCCGCATTCCGTCTCCCAGGCTAAGGCATACATGGTAGGCCTTAGCGATATCTATGATTTCGTCAAAAAATTTGTAAAGAGGGTTTTCTTTTGAATTTTCGAGTATCCACTCCGTTAGAATAGCCCCTCCTCTTGATACGATACCCATGACGCGTTTGGATTCCTTCAGGGATTTTATCGTTTGCCGGGTTACCCCGGAATGTATGGTAAAAAAATCCACCCCTTCCTTCGCCTGGCCTTCTATGGTTTTTATGAAAAAACTTTCCGGTATCGCCTTAATACTGCCGTATTTTTTCGCGCCGAGAATAGCGGTTTCGTAAACAGGTACCGTCCCGAGCGGAATTTTTGATTTTTCCAGAATTTTTCGCCTTACCCGTTTCAGGTCGCCGCTTGTTGAAAGGTCCATGATTGTATCCGCGCCGGACGATTCGGCCGCATTTAATTTCTTTAATTCAAAATCGATGCTTGAGAAATCTTCGGAAGTTCCTATGTTCGCGTTTACTTTTGTTCTCATGCCCTCCCCTATCGCACAGGGGGTTTTAAGAGAGCGTATTTTGTTTTTTAGCGCGACAATCGTGCCTTTTTGAATTCCTCTCGTTAACTTTTCCGGGGCCACTTTCTCGCACCTGGCGATTCTTTCGATAATACTCATATAGCCTCTTCAATCAGCCTTTTTAGTTATTCTTCCCGCTTCATATAACGCGCGTGTGAGACAGATACCGTCCGCGCCGCTTCGAAAAACGGTGCTTGCGTTAAGCGAATTTATGCCCCCGATGGCCAGTAGCGGCACCGAAACGCGGCTTTTTATTTTTTTTATAAAACGTATGCCTTTCGGACGCAATTTTTTTTTAAGCGGTGTCGAAAAAACAGGCCCCGCGCTGACATAATCTACTTTTTCGCGTTCTGCGTTCAGCGCGTCTTTGAGCGCGTGCACGGTTTTTCCTATAACAATATTTTTCGGTTTTAACAGGCCGCGTATTGTTTTTATCGGCATGTCACCCGAGCCGACATGGATCCCGCGGGCGGCACTTGCGAACGCGACATCCGGCCTGTCGTTTATTAAAAGTAGTTTCCCGTATTTTTTTGCGAGCGGCACAATTTTCTTCGCGATTGCAAGAAATTCGCGCGATGGCATGTTTTTATAGCGCAATTGTACCGCCTGTACCCCGCTTTTAAACAAAGAGCGGGCCGTATTTACCGGCTTTTTTCGCTTTAGCACTCCGCCGTCAATTATGCAATAAAGCGTCCAGCTTAAAGCGGGCTTTTTTTTCGAGCTCATATAATTTGAAACGCATTCTCTTAAAACGCTGAGACATTTTCTTGTTAAAAAGTTTGGTTGTTTCCTCGAGTACGCGAAGAGCTTCCTTGACGCGTTCGGTGTTCGCGCGAAAAACATCGGCTATATTTTCCCTGTTTTTTTCCCCTGAGGCGCTTTTTTTGCCGACGTCCCTTTTAACGCTCCGGGATTTCAGAAGAGGAAACCTTTTGACGTCTATTTTTTTTCTCTCCGAACCGAGGGCGTGCCGTAATGATTTAAAAGAGCGGGTGAGTTCTTTGTCGTTTAGAATAAACCGCGCGATGTCCTCCGCGACCCTAAGGCCTTCTCCGGAACGGTTGAAGTTGGCATCGATGAGGCGAAAGAGCTTATTCATTTCCTGCCGAGGCGTTTAAGTATCCGCGTTGTCGAGTACCCCATGACAAACGGGATCGTTTTGACTTTTCCCCCGTTTTTTTTCACATACGCGGCGCCGACAATCTCACTCTTCGCCCAGTCACCGCCTTTTGCGAGGACATCAGGGGAGATCTTTTCAATGAGTCTGGCCGGTGTCGTTTCACTGAAAACGGTTACATAATCCACGAATTCGAAAGACGCCATTATCGAAGCCCTTTCCTTTTCTCCTGTCACGGGACGGTTTTTCCCTTTAATTTTTTTTACTGAGGAATCGCTGTTAAGGCCGACAATCAGCGCATCCCCGAGTTTTTTACATTTTTCAAGGTATTTTATGTGGCCGTAGTGTATTATGTCAAAACACCCGTTCGTAAAGACAATTTTTTTACCCCTCCGCCTCAATACCGCCGCTATTTTTTTAATCTGCGCCGCTGTTTTAAACTTGCTCATCCTCGATTAGCTCGCAAAGAATATGGATTATCAAAATATGCGCTTCCTGAATTCTCGGCGTATTATCGGAGCGCACAATGAAGCTTAAATCGGCAATTTCTTTTATATTTCCGCCGCCCTTGCCGGTGAGGGCGACCGTCAGGCATCCGGCGTTTTTTGCCGCCTGAAGCGCGCGGATGACGTTTTTCGCCGCGCCGCTTGTCGATATTCCTATGGCAACGTCTCCCTTTTTGCCAAGCGCCTCGACCTGTTTTTCAAAACTTACGTCATAGTTATAATCGTTCGAAAGTGCTGTAAGCGTCGAGGTGTTAGTGGTAAGCGCTATCGCGCCCAGCGCTTTCCTTTCTTTTTTGAAGCGGCCGACAAGTTCCGCAGCCATGTGCTGGCTGTCCGCGGCGCTTCCTCCGTTTCCGAAAATAATAACCTTGCCTCCGTTTTTGAGGGCGAGAATTATTTTTGAGGCGATTTCCTCTATTAACGCCAAATTGGCCTCGGTGAGAATGGTTGCCTTGACTTCGTTGCTCTCTTTGATTAGGCGCTTTATTTTAGCTTTCATTATCGGCTACGCTCCTTTGCTATCGATTTTTTCGCGGCTTTCAGCCGAAAAATATCCTCGCGATATCATAAAGTCCTTTGTCGACTGTTTTAGTTTTGCCTGTGGCGTCTTTCAGCGGGACGCTTATTATTTTGTTGCCCTTGAGCGCAACCATTTTTCCGAAATCGCCTTTTAGAACGAGTTCGACCGCTTTTACGCCGAAACGTGTCGCCAGGACCCTGTCAAAAGCGCTCGGAGTTCCACCGCGCTGGACGTGCCCGAGCACTGTTACGCGCGTTTCGTACCCGGTTCGCTTTTCCAGTTCTTCCCCGATTATATTGCCTATGCCGCCAAGTAGAACATTCCCGAAAGCGTCCTTTTTCTTGGTTTTCAGAATCAGGTTTTGTTTTTTTAATTTCGCGCCTTCAGATACTACAACTAAACTAAAATCCTTGCCCCTGGCATGCCTCTTTTTTATCGTCCCGCAGATATCTTTCAGATCCACAGGTACCTCCGGAATAAGGATGATATCGGCGCCTCCGGCGATCCCGGCGTATGTGGCGATCCACCCGGCGTGACGCCCCATTATTTCCACGACCATTATGCGGTGATGGCTTTCCGCTGTTGTGTGCAGGCGGTCTATGGCCTCGGTTGCGATGTTTACGGCCGTATCAAAACCGAATGTGAAATCAGTGCAAGACAGGTCATTGTCGATAGTTTTTGGTATTCCTACGGTATGTACCCCGTCCATTGAAAGCTTGTATGCCGCGCCAAGGGTATCATCGCCGCCTATCGCGATTAGCGCGTCCAGCTTAAGCGAGCGTAAATTTTCCTTGATTTTTTTTAAATCGCCTTTATTTTTATATGGATTGGTGCGGCTCGTTCCGAGTATTGTCCCGCCTTTCGGAAGAATCCCGGAAACTGAGTTAAGGTCGAGTTTGACGGTTTCTTTTTTTATGATGCCCCGCCAGCCGTTTCGTATTCCGGTTACCTTGACGCCCACGTTGAGCGCTTTTCTGACAATGGCCCTTATCGTAGGGTTAAGTCCGGGACAGTCGCCACCGCCCGTCAATACCCCAATTCTTCTTATTTTCATACGTTTTACTCCTTCTGTTTACCCGCGCGTAAATAAGCGGTTATGTTTTCAAGCTTAACCTACTTCCCGAAACGGCATGCGTCTCGAAATATCTTCGTGTTCTTTCATGGCCGCGGGCGCATCGCCTTTTCCTTTAGAGGAAATCCTTGTCACGTGGATTTTGATATTTATCGTTTCTTCCAACCCGAGCATTTCCTGAACTTTGGATTTTACGATAGACTGTATTCTTTCGGTGGCCTGGGGTATGTTTGAATCGGCGAATATCGTCGCTTTGCAGACCACGTTTATGCCTTTTTTGCTCGCGACGACATTAGCGCGGAGTTCTTTTACCTCCGTCAGATGCCGCACGCTCTTTTTTATAAAATCCTCGATAGCCGTAAGCGAAACCGTAACCTGTCCTTCGGGATTTTCAAACGCTATTGTTTTTTCCGACTGCATCCTGCTTAAATTGAAGTGCGCGATCAGTAACCCCGCGATGACGAAAGCGGCCCCGATTATCCCGAAAAAAAGTTTTACATTAGGCTGGGTGTAGGTATAATTTACCGCCCTTGTCAGTTCATCCGGTGAAAAGAAATTGAACGCCATTAAAAGAAGAGAACACCCCACAGCGAGAAATATAAGCGTGTACAGTATGACCGTAAGCCCTCTCAAAAATCTCATATCAGCCTCCTTTTTTCTTCTCGAGCATTTTATTCGCGAAAGACGTGGAATATTTTCCTCTTGAAAATGACGGATCCGCCAGGACCTCTTTATGAAACGGAATAGTTGTTTTTATCGGCGCTACAATAAATTCTTCCAGGGCGCGGCGCATGACGTAAATCGCCTGTTTTCTTGTGCCGGCGCAGGTAATAAGTTTTGCGATCATCGAATCATAATACGGGGATATTTCGTAGCCGGCGTATATGTGAGTGTCCACCCTTACGCCGGGCCCGCCCGGCATGTTAAGAGACGCGATTTTTCCCGGGCACGGCCGGAAATCGTAGTCCGGGTCCTCAGCGTATACGCGGCATTCGATAGAGGCGCCCTTAAAGTTTATGTTGTCCTGCTTAAGTTTTAGTTTTTCGCCGGAGGCGATCCTTATCTGCTCTTTTATTATGTCTACACCGGTTATCATTTCTGTTACGGGGTGTTCTACCTGGACGCGCGTATTCATTTCCATGAAAAAGAAGTTATTGTTTTTATCCAGCAGGAATTCGATAGTGCCCGCGTTTTGGTAGCCTATCGATTTGGCGCATTTTACCGCCAGCTCACCCATGCGTTTACGCAGTTTATTGTCGATGGCCGGGGAAGGCGATTCCTCTATTAGTTTTTGGTGGCGCCTTTGAATCGTGCAATCCCTTTCCCCCAGGTGTATTACGTGTCCGTGGGAATCGCCAAGAAGCTGGATTTCAATATGACGCGGCGAATCGATATATTTTTCGATATAGACATTCGAGCTTCCGAACGCGGCTTCCGCCTCTCTTTGCGCTGTTAGAAACGCGCTTACTAAACGTACATCGTTGTGGCAGACGCGCATTCCTTTACCCCCGCCGCCGAGAGCAGCTTTTATTATAACGGGGTATTTCATTTTTCTGGCGATTTTCAGCGCTTCTTCCTTTGTTTTTATAAGGTTTGCGCTGCCGGGGATGGTCGGCAGGCCCGCTTTTCTGGCGGCCTGCTTGGCCGCCATTTTATCGCCCATGAGAAGTATGTTAGACGCGGTAGGGCCTATAAATTTTATCTGGCAGGATTCGCATATTTCCGCGAAATGAGCGTTTTCCGCGAGAAATCCGTAGCCCGGGTGTACGGCCTCAACGTCTGTTATTTCCGCGGCGCTTATTATGCTGGGGATATTGAGATAGCTATCGCTTGCCGGCGCTTTTCCTATGCAGACGGTTTCGTCCGCCAGTTTAACGTGAAGAGAATCCGCGTCAATTTCCGAAAAAACCGCGACCGTACCTATTCCGAGTTCCTTGCAGGCCCGGATTACCCGGACGGCCACTTCACCGCGGTTAGCTATTAGTATTTTAGAAAACATCCGCGTGCCGCCTTTTCGGGCTATTATTGTTTACCGGATGATTACTGTGTCTTTTCATTATGCCGTTTCCACGAGAAACATTACCTGTCCGAACTCAAGCGGAGCGCCGTTTTCGGCCAGTATGTCCACAATTTTTCCTTTAACCTCTGATTTTATTTCGTTCATTAATTTCATGGCTTCGATAATACAGAGGACGTCACCCTCGTTTATTTTGCTTCCCACGTCAATAAAGGGTTTGGCTTCCGGAGATGGCGAGCGGTAAAATGTGCCTACCATGGGTGCCTTGATTTCCACCGTGTTTGCGGTTCCTTTTTTTTCCGCCGGCGGAATTTCGCGCGCCGGCGTTAATACCGGAGAAATCATTTGAACCGACCTCTCGACTTCGCCGCCCGGCCCCTTTTTAAGGTGGACTTTTGCTCCGTCTTCTTCGATGGTGATTTCCGTCAAATTATGTTTTTCCATTAATCGCACGATTTCCTCAATCTTCTTTATATTCATTTTTAACCCCTTCTTTAACGCGAATTTTTACAAATCCGGTTGATTTGCTCCGCAAATCCGCGTTTAAGCGCGTCCGGCGTAATCGCCCGTACGCGTGTCGATTCGAATTATATTGCCCGTGTTTATAAATAGCGGCACTCTCACGACAGCCCCTGTTTCTAAAGTCGCCGGTTTTGATCCGCCCCTGGCGGTATCGCCCCTTATGCCCGGCTCCGTATATTCAATTTTAAGCTCTACAAACGAAGGCAGGGTTACGGCGATTATCGAATCCGCGTGAAAAGACGCGGTAACCTCCATCCCGTCTTTCAGAAATGCCGAATTTTCGCCGATCAAATCCTTGCTTACGGCGAGTTGTTCGTACGTTACCTGGTTCATGAAATGATAAGACGAATGGTCCTTGTAAAGGTATTGCATTTTTTTCTCTTCAATAAAAGCCTGATGAAAACTATCCTGTGGCCTTAGTGTTTTTTCGATAATCGAACCGTTTCGCAGATTTTTCATCTTTGCCCTGACAAAGGCTCCTCCCTTACCCGGCTTTATATGCTGCGTGGCCATGACAAGGTATAGGCACTTGTCCAGTTCGATTATAAAACCTCCTTTGAGCTGCCGGGCTGTAATCATACAGTCAGTACCCGGTTGCCTTTTTTTCCGACCAATACCATATCCTCTATTCTAACCCCGCCCCTGTTTTTAATATACAGGCCCGGTTCTATTGTGATGACGGTGTTCTCTTTTAGCGTGTGATTATTTTTTTCCGAAAGCCTGGGACATTCATGTATTTTTTTTCCTACGCCGTGTCCGAGCGAATGCATCATGTATTTGCCCATCCCCATTTTTCGCATATAGTCGTGTACGCCGCGGGTGAAACAGGATATTTTAACACCGGACATTACCTTGCGTATGGCATTTTTCTGGGCGGTTTTCACTACGGAATATAATTTACGCATCGTCCGGCTTACGTTGCCAACCATGACGGTTCGAGTCATGTCCGAATGATAACCCTTGTAAATAACCCCAAAGTCAATTACCACCGTGTCTCCCGCCCTGATTTTTCGCGTTGTTACTTTCGCGTGCGGTTTTGCGGCGTTCGGGCCGCTCGCGACAATAGTGCGAAAAGAACGCCTGAGCCTTTTTTTTCTGATGATATTTTCTATGCCGCGCGCAATCTCTATTTCGCGCGCGCCCGGTTTCACCTTATCGGCTACGGCGCGGTATATGGCGACTGTTATTTTAGCCGCTTTTACGAGATATTTTATTTCTTTCGCGCTTTTAACCATTTTTTCTTTTTAAAAGCCCGATAGCGGCTTCAAGCCCAAGAATATAGCTTGTTTTGCCGAAACCCGTAACCTGCCCCCGGACGACCGGCGCGATAAGCGAGGTATGCCTGAATTCTTCTCTCGAATATATGTTTGAGAGATGCGCCTCGACTGTCGGGATTTCACAGGCCGCTATCGCGTCCCGTATAGCCACGCTTGTGTGCGTGTAGGCGGCGGGGTTAATCAAAATAGAGCCCACCCCTCCTGATTTCGCTTTTCCGATTATGTCTACAATCTCACCCTCATGATTGGATTGCGTGATCTCAATTTCAACATTTCTTTTTTTGGCTTCGCCGCGCAACTCTTCATTGATTTCATCAATGGTGGTTTTGCCGTAAACACCTGTTTCTCTTGTGCCGAGCAGGTTAAGGTTCGGCCCGTGTATGACGAGTATTTTTGACATTTTAATTCCTCCGGTTCCTGTCACGTTAAACTCTACACGCTGTAAGATTCCAGTTTCCGCATGTCGTCGCGCCCAACCCTGAACTGCGCCGCGGACAGATAAATTACCGCTCCGACCAGGCTTATTATCAGAAGCGTCGCCAGCAGCAGTATACTTACGGAAAACGCGTTATCGCTTCCGATAAGCGGCCCGAAAAGAATCACGAACGCGCTTTCGCGGATTCCCAATCCCCCGAGCGATGGAAGCATGCTTACCAGGCTAACTACGGGCATTATGAGAAGAATAGACATAAGGCGAAGATCCGCCCCGAGAGATTTCGCCAGCAGATATATGATGAGAAAATACAGGACTTGCGCTATAAGCGAAACGCCGGTCACGGCAGAAATTAACGCTTTTTTTTTGCGGTATTCGTGCACGGCCGTGTAAATTTTCGCCAGGGTTTTTCCGATTCCCAGGAATTTGAATTTTAAAAGCCCGTTTCGAATTAATTTCGCGGCTGACGGGCTGAGTATTATGAATAGCCCCGCGATACCTCCCAGCGCGAAAATAAACACGATTTTTTTCAGCGAGCCGTCTATATTTTCCCATGAAAAACACAGCGCTATAACCGCTATCAGGCCGAATGAAATAGTGCCGATGAAACGGTCCATGAAAACCGAGATAAAAGATTTTGCGGTTTTTTTCGTCTGTTTTTTCGCGTAATATGCCTTTACAATGTCGCCTCCGACGGCAGTTGGCATGAAATTATTAAAAAAGAAACCAATGTAGGAAAGTTGCACCACCCTTCCGAACGGTATGCGCAGATTCTCCCCGATAAACAAAAGCTTCAGCCGGATCGAGACAATGATGGCGTTGGCCATAAATAAAATTACCGCTAAAACAAAAAGCGGGGCCTGTGTCCTCGCGATGGTGCTTCCTATGCGCGGCAGGTGCGCGCGCATGTTCCACACGAGAAACGCGATCAGCCCTACGCTTACGGATACGCGTAAAAACGCGAAAATGCGCCCTTTCATAATGCGCCTAATATATCATAACCGGAATAAATAGTAAAGCGAAAATCGGAAAAATTATCGGGTTCAGGCCCTGATATTTGCCGATTCCGTATTGGAAAATACGAGAACGGCACTCTATCGATTACTGTCATCCGCTATCGGAACTTTCAAGGGGCGGCGTTTCGGGGAGGTCGAGTTTTATGGTGGAGTCAATGTTGTCCTTGAAGCGCTTTATGTGTGTTTCGCCGGTTGTGTAGGCGCTTTGCGCCTTTTGCAGGGCCGCGCCGATATCCTCGTATTTGGAATAAAAATGACGGAAGTTCCTTTCGATCTTTATGAGCGCTTCCTGAAGTTTTCTCGCGCTTTTTATTATGTCGAGATTCCGTACACCCATTATTACGATCTGGAGAAAGGCGTAAAAGGTGTTGGGGCTTACCGGGACCACCTTGTTGTTGCGCGCGTATTCGTATATGCCGCAGGGCTCACCCAGAAAATTTTTTTCCGCGATGGTTTCGTAATATATGGATTCAGAGGGAATGAACATAAACGCGAAATCAGATGTTCCTTTGTGCGGTTTTATGTATTTATTTCGGATGGAACTGATCTGGGTTTTGAGCCCGTTTTCATAAAGCTTCCAGTTCTGTTTTTTGTCGTCCTCTCTTTCCGCGTTGAGGTACCTTTCGTATATTTCGCGGGGAAACTTCGCGTCAATCGGGATGATAACGTCCTTGTATCGTATTACCGCGTCAACCCTTTCACCGCCCTCGATCGCGAATTGTCTTTGCCAGAGTTTCGGCGCCACTTTTTCAAGCATTTCCTCCAGAACTTCTTCTCCGTAATTGCCCCTTAGCTTTGGCGTTCGCAGAAGGTACTTGAGGGAATTACCGAGATCGGTAACCTCTTTCTGATGGTGCATCATTTTTTCAAGCGTTGCGCCCATGTTATTTATTGTTTCAAGCGTTTTTACGGCATGAGTCGATATTACGTCCTTTGATCTCTCCATTTCGCTGCGCGCGCTTTCGAGTGAGGTCTGAATTTTGTTTTCGGCCAGCCTGCTTCGCGAAGATTTTGATATTAAAAAAATAACGAGCCCTATGAGGATCGCGAGGAGCGCGACTATGAGCGTTTCCATAAATTAATTTTTAGCCCCAGCAATTTTCGTATTTGAGGAAGTGCCGCCCGGGCGGCACTTTCCCCGTCCGATATGGCCCTTTTGGACTGGTCAAAGGCGAACTGGTCTATGTTGTGCAATTTCGGTTTTACCGTGACATCCGCCTGCATTGACTGATATGTGTCCAGTTCCTTTCCCATGATCTGTATGGACTGGATAAACATCTGGAACAGGTTTTCAAGTTTTCCCGCTTTGACGCAAAAACCCACATCTACAGCTATCACGGCGGTGGCTCCGAGGCGCCGCGCCATTTTTGCCGGAATGCTGTTTCGTATACCGCCGTCCACAAGCTTTCTCCCGTCTATCATGACGGGCGGAAAAATACCCGGCCACGAACAGCTTGCCTTGATGACCTCCTGCAGATTGCCTTTTGTGTAAACAAGCTCTTCCCCCGTCTCGATATCAGTAGCGGTTATGGCGATGGGAATTTGCGCGTCCTCGAAATTTTTTCCGTCTGTGAATTCACGGATTATTTTCTCCAGTTTTTTTCCTTTTAGCAGCGCCAGCCTGGAAATTGAAAAATCGGTTAGCTTATCCACCGAGAATTTGAGGGCGGCTTCCTCCATTCTGTAAGTGGGGACGCCCACGCTGTAGCCGGCTCCGATAAAACTGCCTATGCTCGAACCTATAATGAGATCAATAGGTATTCGCTCGCGCTCAAACACTTTCAGGACGCCTATGTTGGCGAGTCCGCGCGCGGAACCCCCGCCAAGCGCCAGGGCGATTTTTCGCTTTTTAAAAAAAGTCATCGGTAAATTACCACTCCCGCGTATCCTACCACCCGGGAATAATCCCCGGATGTATCCCCGCTTGTTTTATAGCTTATGAGTTTGGTTTTTTTTGCCCCGAGCTCTATGCTTGCCTGCATCATTACCGCGGCGGGGGCAAAACCGCACATGCTTATGCCGTATTCTTCTATCGTTTCCAAAAAACCGTCGATGTCGAGAGAAAGTATTTTCTTTATAGCGAGCATATCTTTTTTTTCGGCGGATTCGCGCGGTTCATAATGCGTCATGTCACTGGAAGCTATGATCGTCACGTCTTTTTTTGATGCCTTTACGGATTTCGCGAGCTCACTGCCGATACCTCTATAGGTTTTGGCGTCCGCGGCGGCTATAACCACGGGGACAAAAGTAAATTTTTTCTTCATTGACTGAAGAAACGGGAGCTGGACCTCAATAGAATGCTCATCGTCGTGGCAGGCCCGGTCGGCTTCTATGTAAGATGAGCCTTTCAGAATGGCGCCTGAGAGTTCATCGTCAATTTCAATATTGCCCAGAGGCGTTTTCCAGGTTCTTTTTCGGTCTATGCCAAATGGTTTTCCGCGGCCGGTATGGTTCGGCCCGAGAATTATGTATGTGTTTTTCGGCTCTATAGAAGAGAGCGTTTCGCCGGCTACGCAGCCGGAATACGCATAACCGGCGTGCGGAGAAATGACGCCTGCCGCGTCGATTTTTTCTTTTTTCCGTTCCATAAGGCCGGAAACGTCTCTCGCGAGAAGCGCCGGATCCGCTTCGTAAAAACTGCCGGCCACGACAGGTTTTCGCATCATCCCGAAAATCCTTCTTTTCGGCCGTAAACCGTAACTACGCACGACCTGTTCAGATCCAGATATTTTTTCGCGGCTTGCGCGACATCCTCTTTCGAGATATTCGAAACTCGCTGCGGATATTTTATATACGCATCATACCCTATGCCGCAGAGTTCGTCAAGGGCCATTTTGAATGCCAGGGCGGAATTGGATTGCAGGAATATTTTTTGCCTGCCGATCAAAGCGCTTTTAGCGAGTTGTATTTCATCCTCCGGCACGTTGCCTTCGGCCGCTTTTTTCAGTTCGGCGAATAGTATGCTTTTTGCCTTTTCAAGGTGCTCTTCGTCTGTGGCCAGATACGAGGCAATGAGCCCCGTGTCAATGCCGGGCGCTGAAAAAATGCCCAGGTTATAAGACAGGCCCAGCTCATTCCTTACTGATTCGTAAAGACGTCCGTTTTCGCCCGAAAGAACGGAAGACAAAAGAGACAATCCGTATTTATCCTCGCTTTCAAAAGAGGCCCCGCGAAAACCGACCATAACAAGCGATTGATCGCGAGGCATGATACAGTCCGTTTTTTTAGAAATGGCCAAAGGCCCCAGATGCGGCCTTTTCAGGCGCGAAGGCCCCTTCCTTAAAGAAGATAAAAGCGCGCTTATTTCGTTTTTCATATTTTCCGCGTGAAAATCGCCAACGACGGATATGACCATACCCTCCGCGCAGACGAATTCGCGGTAAAAATCCTGAATATCCTCTCTGCTTATATTTTTTACCGATTCGGGCTCGCCGAGAATCCGCATGCCGTAAGGATAATTCTCAAAAAGTAACTTTCGCAGCTTAAGGAACCCGGTACTGTAGACATTGTCATCCTCGGCTTTTATCGCCGCGTATATTTTCCCCTTTTTCTTTTTAATTTCCTCTTCGGGGAAAACGGAATTCAAAAGAATATCGGAAAGAACGGAAAGCGCGGCGGGCGTGTGTTCGCTCAGGAATTCCATGGAAATTCCGAATGAGTTTTTTTCGCTGAAACAGGATATACTTCCTCCGCTTTTTTCGATGAAAGGCCTGATCTGAACCTCATTTCTTTTTCTTGTGCCTTTAACGAGAAGGGCGCTTGTCAGGTTGGAAATCCCGTTATTCGCTTTTGTTTCGGCCATTAGCCCTCCGGGGAAAACGCATACGACAGCAACCTTTGGAAGCCGGTGATTTTCCTTTAAGATGAGATTTATGCCGTTTGTGAGCGTTACCCGCAGCGGCGGGGATCCCGGAGAAGGGAAATTTTTGTCCGATACCGCGCTCGCCGCTTCTTCCGGAAGCAGGTATGAAATCGTTAGGTTGTTTTCATTCAAATATTTTTGCGCAACCCGGCGCACGTTGTTTTGATTCACTTTTTTTACGTTTTCCACGTATTTTTCAAAAAAACGCGGATCCCCTGCCAGGAATTCGCCCTGTGAAGCCGCGCCGGCAAGGCCTCCGGTTGTTTCAAGCGAGTCCATGTAATCGGATATGACTATGTTTCTGGCAGCGTCCAGCTCGCTTTCTTTTACGCCGTTTTTGGCTATTTTTTTAATTTCATTCAGAATTTCTTCTTTTGCGAGTCCGAGTTTTTTGTGATCGCCTATTCCGTAGATGATAAAAAGCCCCGGATACGCCGGGGTGTAATTAAAAGCGCTTACTGTGTGGAGAAGTCGATTTTTCTTAACCAGTTTACCGTTAAGCCGGGATCCGTCCCAGTCGCCCAGTATTATGCCAAGTATATCAAGGGCGTAAACGTCCCTATCTGAGAGGGGTACGGTGTGATAGCCCATTGCGATGTAGCCAAGATTTATCGGCGCGTATCTTTTTATGAGGCGAGGTGAATTTTGAGGCGGTTCATCCGGCGCAAAACCTTCTGAGGGCCTTTTTCGTTCGTTTTTTCCGAATATTTTTTTTATTTTCGTCAGTATCCCGTTTGTATCGATGTCGCCGACAACCGTAAGGATAATATTTTCCGGTGTATAACGAAGCCCGTGGTGGCGAACGAGGTCGTCGCCGGTTAATTTAGTAAAAAGTTCCTCATATCCTATGACCGGGCTTTTGTAAGGGTGCCGAAGGTAAGACGTTTCCCAGAGCTGCCGCATAACGCGCCTTGAGGGATCATCATTCCCGAGTTTTATTTCTTTCAATATAACCTGTTTTTCCTTTTTAACTTCTTCGGCCGTGAAAACGGAGTGAAAAAGAATATCCTCAATGAGATCGAGCGCTTTACCGGTGTATTCGGACGGTACGGTGATTGAATAAGTGGTGCTGTCAAGGCCGGTCCAGGCGTTTATAGTTCCCCCGAAAGCCTTGACCTCTTTTTCTATATCGCCCGGTTTCCTTCCCGATGTTCCCTTGAAAAGCATGTGTTCTATGAAGTGAGAGATTCCGCATCCGGCGTAGCTGCCCTCCGAAGAAAGTCCTGCCGCCACGGTTGCCGTGATACCGGTGACAGGGTTCGCGCGCTCCTCTTTCAGGATTACCGTTAAGCCGTTATCCAGAACGTGTTTGGAAACCGGTTCGTCAGCTGCCGGGGAAATACAGGCCGAAACAAGCGCGAAAAAAAAAGCTAATACAGTAATGAGCTTTCTCAGAATTACTTCCCTCCCTTCTTAACCGTCGTGTGATGCGTGATGTACAGTGTGATATCGTCTACGACTGCGTAAACACAGGGTATGAATATTAGTGTTAGGGTCGTTCCAAAAAGAAGCCCCCAGCTGAGGGTAAGCGCGGCCGGCTGCAGGAAGGGGTCTAATCCGCCTACTCCATAGGCGACCGGAGCGAGGGCGATAAATGTTGTTATCGTGGTAAGAATAACGGGACGCAGCCTTAAACTACCCGCTTCTATTATGGACTTGCGCCTGTCCATGCCCTGAATTCGCAGCCGGTTAATGAAATCGACCAGGACGATCGAATCGTTAACGACAACACCGATCAGGCCGACAATGCCTAGAAACGCCAGAAAGCTGAATTCCATGTTGTGTGTTACCAGTGCAAAAAGAGCCCCGGAAACCCCGAACAGTATCGCTATCATTATGATAAAAGGTTGGATCAGCGAATTGAATTTTGTTGCGAGAATAAGGAATATCAAGAAGAAAGCCAACATGAATGCCTTCATGAGGTTTCCGAATGCCTCCAGGGTATCCTGTTCTTCGCCGCCGTATGTTACCGTGTATCCCAGGTGGTCGGTCTCGATATTTTCGAATTTTTTTCGCAAGAGGGTATTTACCCTTATTGACGTCATGTTTTTTTCATCCACCGAAGCCATTACCCTTAACGCTCTTTTACCGTCGAGGTGTTTGTATGATTCGAGTTGTTTTTGTTTTTTTAAAGACGCCACGTCTTTGAGGTTGATGAGGTTGCTGTTTCTGTTAGGTACGATTATTCTTTGAAAAACATTTTCGTCCTCTCTCTTTTTTTCCGGGAAACGCACAACAACATCTATTTCCTCTTCCGCCTTGGTCTGTTTGATCGCAGTGGCGGTGCCTCCCCCGACGGCATTTCTTACGGCTTCGGCTATGTCCTGGGTTGTAAGGAACGCGCTCGCGGCCTTTTCCTCATTAACCTCGACTGTAATCTCGTCTTTTCCGAACTTGTAGTCCGTATCGATATCCGTTACCCCATCCAGGGTGTTGAGATATGTTATATACTTTTGCGCGATTTCGTTTAAAACAGCGTAATCCTCCCCTTTTATCTTGATATCTACCGCTTTCCCCATGGGCGGCCCGCCTCTTACCTGCTCAAATCTGATTTTTTTGAGCCCGTCCACATTTTTTAGCTCTTTCCGGAGCGAATCAATGATCTGGATGGCGCTTCTTTTGCGGGCGGATTCCGGGGTAAGATAAACATTCACCTGGACCAGGTGGCTTCCTCTTCGCATATACGGGTCCAGGGTCCGGCTCTCCGCGATATTGCCGACAGTAGTTACGTAGCTGTCGAGTTCGGTTTCCGGCAGCGTTTCTACGATTCTCTCCAGCTGATGTGAAAGTTCCGTCGTTTTATCAAGACTGGTTCCGATAGGGGCTTCGGCCCGCACGTAGAATTCCTCTACTCCTTTTTGCGGAAAGGCGACAACGCGCAGAAACACTTTAAGTACTACCAGGAGGAGTATGAAAGCGATCACAAAGATCCCTATGGTTTTATACCTTTTTTCAATCGCTTTCGATATGGCCTTAGTGTAAAAATCGCGGATCCTGTCAAACCAGTGAAGGCGTTTGAGCGTGTTTTTAGCCAATGTATTTTTCGAAGATTTTGCGAAATCCGCCAGATGCGAGGGAAGTATTAAAAACGCCTCAAAAAGAGACGCTGAAAGCGCCACTATGACAATAATGGGTATTTGCCTTACGAATTTTCCCATAATACCGGTCATAAAGGCCAGCGGCAGAAACGCGACTATTGTCGTGATTATTGTGGTGGTTACCGCCGGAATAACTTCTTCGGTTCCCTTTACGGCGGCTTCTTTGGGCGCCATTCCCTTCTCTATGTATCGGAACGTGTTCTCGGATACGATGATACCGTCGTCCACTATCATGCCGAGCACTATGATAAGGCCGAACATGGTCATCATGTTTATGCTCATGCCGCTCGCCATCATGAATCCAAGCGTTATGGAAAAAGCGATCGGGATGCCCACCGCCGTAAAAAAGGCCACTCTTTTTGTCATAAAAAGCCGGAGCGTTATAAGTACCAGTATTATTCCCACAATCCCATTATTGCGCAGGATGTTAAGGCGCCTTTTTATATAGAGCGACATATCGTCAAGCGTATAGATTTTAAGGTCATCAGGGGTATTCTTCTTGAATTTCTCCACGACAGCCTTTGTCTTGTTGACAAGCTCTATGGCGTCGCCTTTTTCTTTTTTTAGCACTATAAGGTTGATCGCGCGTGTTCCGAATGATTTTGTAATTTCATTTTCATCCTCAAAAGCGTCACGCACGCTGCCGATATCCTTTATGCGCAGCCAGTCCCCTACATCGCTTGCCCGTATTATCGTTTCCTCAATATCTTTATTGCTCAGAAATTCCCCGCTTGTCCTTATAATATACTCGGTATCTTTACCCCGCATCGTACCCGCGGGAAGATTTAAATTTTTCGCGCGCAGGGCCTTCATCACCTCGTCAAGCGATAGATAATACTCCCTGAGTTTTTCCGGATCGATTTCCACCCAGATCTCCCTGTCGCGCCAACCTTTTCTTTGTACCTGGGCCACTTCAGGTATATCCAGCAGCATACCTTCAAGCGATTCCGCATACCCCTGAAGGATGAACTCGTCCCGCGCCCCGCTCATTGCCACCTCTATTACGGGAATAAGCTTCATGTTTATCTCCTGGACAAGGGGGTCTTCCGCGTCTTCCGGCAGGTCTTTAATTTTATCAACGGCCCTCTGGATGTCGTTTATTATTTTATTTTTATCTTCGGCGTCGGGGTCCATTTTTATGTATATCGTGGATATGTTGTTTCCCGAAACCGATCTTATCTCGTCTATATCGTCTACTTCCCGTAATTCTTTTTCGATAGGCGTGGTTATTAATTTTTCGACATCTCTGGCGGTAGCCCCCGGATAAACGACAGAAACCTGGACCAGGTCAAAAGATACGTTTGGAAAAACCTCTTTATTCAGGCTAAGCGCGCCGATCACGCCCACTACGAGAAAAAACAGGGATATCAGATTGATAAACAGGGAGTTTTTCACGGAGAATTCGGATATTTTCATTATTCAATAACCCCTATACTGACTAGAAGCGTATCTTTGGCGTTTTCAAGGTCTATGAGTGAATAGTAGTAATCCAAAACCGCGACATACTGGCGTATCGCGGCGAGGCTGAAATCGTTTTGAAAATCCACGACTCTTTTACTTGTGGAACGCCCCTGCTTTAATTTTAGCTTTTCTTCTTTAAATTTCTTGTATTGTATTTCCTTGATTCTTGTCCAGCGCTTCACGTTTTCCAGACGGAGATTAACAACCCGTACTTCCCTGTCAACATCGGTAAAAATTTTCTTTTCAACATGCAAAATTTCAAGAACCGCTTTTTCTTTTTCAAGGGCCGCCTGGTTGAATTTGCCCCGAGCTTCACTGTTTTCCAGCGGATGGCTGATTTCAATGCCGCCGTAATAGTAAGGGTGTTTGTTTGTCGAAAGCGCTCCGTTCGCGTGGCCGAATTTTCTTGCCACCCCGCTTGTCGCGAGAGTGCCGACCAGGTCAATCTGCGGCCAGAGATTATTTTCTTTCATTTTCAGGTCAACCTCTCTAGCGAGCAGGTTCTTTTTATTCATGCGGTAATCACGGTTCGCTATGAATGCCGTGTTTAAGGATTCAAAAAGCCCCGCGCCGCCCCAAAGGGTTTCGAGCCTGTCTTTTGGAACGACTATGAAATCGGCTTCTTCATTCAGCAGAAAAAGTAAATTATTGCTGGCCGTAATAAGATCGTTTTGCGCCACAAGCAGCTCTATTTTTCTAATGCGCATGTTCGCCTCGGTTTCATACAGGTCTGTTTCTTCCACAAATCCCATTTTCAGGTGCTTTTTATACCTGTCATACAGGTTCTCGGCCTGCTTTAAAAGGTCTTTCCTTAAAGCGACATTTTGATACGAAAATACGAGCCGCCAGTATGCCTTCCCTATGTCCGCGACCGCGTTTTCTATCCTGTCCATTGCTTTTATGCCGGCTATCTCCGCTTCTATCATGGAGAGTTTTACCGTCTTCCTGTCGATATAGCCCAGGAAATTTTTGAGCACCGGCTGCCTGGCGGTAAAGGAAAGCTCCGCCTCGTGATAAGGAGTGGTTGTCGTGATCAGCCGGTCCGTCCATTCCCTTGTATCGATATAATCTATGGATAGTTCGGTGCCCGTGGGCAACTCTTTAGCGATACCCAATTCATATTCATTCTCTATGGTTTTTGATCCGAAAAGCGGGATTGTCGTGGCGCTTTGGTCATCGGTATAACTTATACTGCCAGTCAGCACGGCGTCAAATACCGCCTCGGAAAGAAGAACGTCCTCGTCCTTTACCAGGGATTCTATTTTCGCTATCTTGATATCAAGATTATTGTTGAGGCCTATGTCCAGGCATTCGGAAAGTGAACGCTCCACGATTTTTTTTTCAAAAGCCCGGGCTTCCGAAAAAACCCCCGCCAATAATAAAAACGTTCCTATCGCGAGAAAAGTTTTACGCATACGCGTCATTTTTTTATCCCGTCCCAGATTCCAATTTTTTTTTGACCTTTACTAAAATAGCCACGTATTGCGCGCGCTCCCTTTGGCTGATGTTGCTAAAAAGGCGGCTTATTATCCTCATCTGATAATTTCGGATTTTGTCCGCGAGCCTTGCCCCCCTTGGTGTAAGCCGGGCCCGGACAACCCTCCTGTCCTCAAGGGACCTTAGCCTTTTTACAAAGCGCATTTTTATAAGGCGGTCCGTTACGGCCGTGATCGCGCTTTTCGTAACGCCCAGCGAGGCCGAGAGGTCGCTCATACGGCACTCCTTGTTTTTGCGAAGCATCTCGAGTATGATCATCTGGGAGATATTGATCTTGTTTTCTTTCAGTTCCGCCGGCAGGTTCCTGATGAAAGACGCGTGCATTGGCGGGGTAACCGCCATAACCTCTTTTGAAAATGTCTTTATATCCATAAAGCGCCCCCATACCTATATTAGTTAAAGATTTTAACTATTCACTTTTTTAATATACATTAAAAAAATCATTTTGTCAAGCGAAATTATTTTAGCTTTCTATTTTTTTCTGAAGATTATCGAGAGGTTGAAGGCAATGTCTTTTTGTCCGAGGGCTTCCGGGGGCGGCGGAAACGGCGAGCACTGTTTTATGCTTTTAAGGGCTGTTTCGCGCAAAATCTCATAACTGGCGCTGTTTGCCTTATCCACGAAAACGTTTTTGAGCGCGCCGCGTTTATCTAACGTGAACGCGACCTCGACCGAACCTTTTTCGCGGGAAGAGGTGTAGTTGCGCGCCACGACCTTTTTTATTTTTTCTCTTATAAGTTCGTAATACTGCATGTATTCTTCGAGTTTTTCCAGTTCATTTTCCTCGAGGTATTGCTCTTTCGCGGGTTTTCCGTCAGCTTTTACCCGGCCGTCTTCCGCTATTTTGTTTTCAGGCCTTTTTTGACGGGGCCTGTTTTTTTTAAGGTCATATTTTTGAGGCAGGGTCTCCATGATTTTCTCTCTTATTTCATCTTCGGGCGGCTCCGGCTTGAGATAAGCCACTTCGATCTCGCTCTTTTTTTTCACTGGAGGTTTTTCCGAAAAAAAACCACCCGCTGATATCGCGAAAACGTGAAGCGAAACCGATATCGCCAGCGACGCCCAAAAGGCAGTATTGTTAAGCATAATTCGTATTATAACACAGCCAGGTTAAAGTTTATAGTTAAATCCTATCAGAAAAGTCCTGCGCGGAGACGGATAATAGCCCGGGCTTGTTTGCGCGCGATCCATAACGCCTATTTCCGAATACGCCGCATTCAGCAGGTTATTTATGGCCGCGAACATTTCAAGTCCGTATTTTTTATATGATACCTTGCAATCGTGCCTCGCGTATGGTTTAAGCTTTGGCTGTATATTTCTCAGGTCATTTGCGATAAAACGGTTGCCG
>CAYTQI010000026.1:0-22733 GCA_964440235.1 uncultured Planctomycetia bacterium | reverse complement strand
CTTCCGGTTTTTCTTCCGTTTCTGACATATCAGGTTTTTTACGTAAATTTTCTATCCGGCTTGCTATTTTGAATCTGTTGATAATAAGATACATAACAGCGCCGGCCGCCAGAATAATACCCGCAACCCATCCAAAATTTCCCAAAAATCCGGCTTGCTGAATGCCGTCCCGGGCGAACGGCGCGCCTGTTACCGAGTCGTATATCGCCTGGCTCAATAGTGCCGCGCTGATGATACCCATGCCCCATTTATTTGATTCCGGTTTTATTTCATCAAAATCAATTTTTATTTTGAGCGCCGCGAGCCGTGGGTCTTCTTTAATTTTTTTCAGCGGCGTTACATGCGCCATATGCAAAAATCTTTCATACGAATCTCTGTGTCCCGGTTTTTTCAGATACTCGCTGTCAGCGGAATACCACGTTAGGCCTCTCCCGGATATAATGTAGTAGGTATTCAGGTTGGATAAATTCAATTCCACAAAACTCGGCATAAAATAATTGCCGGGTATAGGAGTCTTCTTTTCCCCGAAAAGTGTTCTTTTTCGGCTAAATCGAGGCGGGTGTACGCGGCCTTCAAAAACGTACGGCTCTTCGGAGGCCTGTGTCCCCGCGTCTTCGGCCCCTACCTCGAATAAATATCGGAATGTATCCGGTATTTTCGCTATGGATATTTCGTTTTCTGAGGTAAGCAGGGTATTCATTATATCCGGGCTGCGGAGCAAATCTTTTCCAAGATCCGCTTCAAACACGTCGCCCGGTTTTCCTTGCCGGACAAAATTATTTAAATCCTTCTTTATCGCTAAAGACTTGTATGCCACTATCACAAGCGCTATTATCGCCGCTATTTCGAAAATTAGCTTCATCGCCCGCGGGTGTTTGCGGGACACTATTTTGCTTTTTATCGCAGCCGGTTTTGCTTTCGCCTTTTTTGCTTTTACTGTTTTCCTGGCCTTCGTGATTTTCGCGGGTTTTTTCGTTTTTTCTCTTGCTTTAATTGCCGTGGGAGATTTTCTTTTGGCCGGCGCGGGAGCGGTTGCCGTTTTTTTCGCTTCAGGTTTCGCCCTTTCGGCAAGGATTATGTCATATACGCTTTTCGGCAGCCTTTCCGCGCTCGTCAGGAATGATTTTACCCGTTTTTTTACTATCGCTGTTTTTCTGCCGCGTTGAAAATTCGCCTGCCAATATTTCGCCTGCGGCAAAATGCTTTCCGGGATAATGTTTCCTTTTTTGTCAAACTTTGAGGTAAATTTCGGCAAGCCGCGGCGGATGCCGTACATATACCTTATGTTCAGCATAAGTTCGGCAAATTCGGGATTTTGCATGAGTTCAGCGCCGAGTTTTCTGCCTAACCGCGCGCCGTGAAGCAGGGCTATTTCGTTCCACTTTCCGTTGAGAGCTATATCAAGCGCGCGTATAAGGCGCGCCCTTTCTCCGGCGCCTTTCGATTTAATGTATCTTATTATGTCCTCCGCGGTTGAGGGCCTGTAAACACGTTTTCCTTTTTTCATGATCCATCGCCCTATTTCAATTCCCGGGCCCCTCGCCGGGCCGCCGCCTGTCTGGCGCATCGCTTTCAGCCCGGCTGTTTCATGCCATTTTGTAAGAAAGTTCGCGGCAAGGCGGCTGGTAAATTCTTCTTCGCTTATGCCGGGATATAAAATTCTGATGGCTTCCGCCGATAGCTTAATCGCTTTTCGCGCTTTTTCAGCAATTGAGGCGGGGCGCGCTTCAGCTGATATGGCGGAAACAACCCCGGCCGGACGCGTAGACGGTTCTGTCCGGGCCTGCGTTACATTTGTAATGGCGCTAAGGAGGAAAATGAGGCACGTGAATAACCATGTCATGAATTTCCCGCCCGGGCCTGAGGGCTTGTCGTCCCGGGATATCTCCGGCTTGACAGCGGTTTCTTCATCGCTTGAAAGCCCCGCGTCTTTTTTATCTGTCGGCAAAACTTGCATCGCATCAGCTATTTTAGTTTTTCTGACATTTGCTTTACCGGCCAGGGTATCCCTTGACTGTCCTGCGATAACAATTTGGGCCTTCCGCGAATCCCGGGCCGCCGCTTTTTCTGCCGGTCTGGGAGGTTTTGTCTCAATCCGGAACCCATGCGCGGGTTTTTTTTGAGGTTTTAATCTTTCTTCAACGGTTAAAACAAGAGCATTATGATCCTGTGACGCCATCTTCGCGATAAGTACCGGGATCCATCTTTTTTCGATTTTACGTTTTTGTTTAATGTGATTACCGGTTTCTGTTAAAAATGCTTTTCTAGCGCGTTCAAATTGTTTATGATTGGGGTGGCCCAATAGATATTCCAATCGGAGATACTGTTTTATGAATGTCTCGGCATGTTCCTCTTCTCCTGCCCCATCCTTCACAACATTTCTGGCATCCAGCCAGTCAGTCAAATCACTTAACGCTTTAGCTGCCAAAAAACGCGATATGTCTTCTCTGCGTATATGCCGCACCGATTCTACCGTAACATCCAGCCTTATATCACTTCCGTCACCGAATACTAGCGTGGGAAGCGCCGGGGGTTCGGGCAGCCTGTACTTTTTCGACATTTCTACGGCCTTGAGGCCGGGTTCTCTTATATCAAGCGCTATACCGTATTTACCGCTCAGGCTTTTAAGAACAGGATTCAACTCCGCTAAAATATCTTTTCGTTTAGCATTGCTTGAGATCACCAGTAAAATATCCAAATCTTTTATCACGCCGATAGATATCCTCCCGTCTACGTCAGTGAGATACGGGGCGGTTCCCGTAATTAAAATGTCTTCTATATCGTCTCTCCCGAGCTGAATTTCCGCTTCCCGCAACATACCTCTAATCCTATCGATATAAAGATATCCGCCCTCGACAAGCGGTTTGGCGGTGCCTCGCGGTACGATCGGCGTCTTAAGCGCGTTAATCTCTTCTATTATCGCGGATTCCACGATTTTCGTAAACTCATTCATGCCTTCGGCTAGCTTGCGGTTCATTTGTTCCTCGGCCGGTAATCTATAACCCTTCACCTTTAGTACTTTTTTAACTTTCTCTCTAACTTCTTCTATGCTTACCCCCGGCCTGAGGCGGCCCTCTTCCGTCAGCATGGCATCCTTGATCCGGCTGATTATGGCCTGTCTTTCGGCTTCTCTCCCGAAATTATCCGGGTTGAAAAGCTCAAGCAAAGTTGCTTCGTTAAAACCGGCGGTGATGACATGAGCGGTTCTTTTTTCCTTTTCGGCTGCGGGCTTTTCCTTTCTGATATGCCTCATAAAGGCGCCACGTTGTTTTTTAGACGCAAGATCAAAATCCCATTCGCCTTTATCATTACGTTCGAGCGCCAGCGTATGAATAAATTCGCCCTTGGATTTCCATCCGATTGCGGCCTCACCGTCCGCTATCTCATAGATCCTTATGCCTTCTTTTTCGTCTCTTCCAACAATGTTCCCATCGGTGTCATTTTTATCAAGCCTGAAACCAAGCAATTTTGTTACCATTTCGTACATGCTGAACGGGCGGTTATATTCACCCCGTTCCTTCATTGCCTTTTCTTCGCCGCGTATCAAATAACACCATTTCTTAAGTATCGCGTAATGCTCATTTTCGCTCAAATCGTGTTTACATAATTCTCTGGTAGAGGCGTAGAATACCAATTCATTAAATTCTTCCGGGCTCGCGCTTTTCTCAAATAACGCCCTGACCGCGAGTATATACTCGCCTGTTTCGAGAAGCTCCTCATACGGCTGGCGCTTATTTGTGAGAACGGCTATGTAGGGCCGCTGGGTACCTTCTTCGAACTTCGGCATTATAACGAGATAGGAAAGCCCCTTCTCTTTCATGAGCGCGGAAAGCCCTTTAGAATGGAAGCCGCCTGTTATTAAAGCCGCGACCTGCTCATTATTTTTTTTCATGGCGTGAATGGTATTCGCTATCATGGCGTTATTCCTGCGCTGGGCGATATTGTAAAATTTTACCGCCTCCTGCATGTTGTCAAAAATGACGCCAAGGTCATACGCTTGCTCGATAGGCAATTTGTGCTTCAGGTAGCTTTTTTTGATAAATTCAGAGAGAGGGGCTCGGTCAAAATAACGTTTCTTGCTTGTGACAAAGTCATAATCGGTATTGCTTAAGGATATCTCGAAGAGTTTCTTAATGGTCCTTACCGCCCTTGTGAAATTGTAAAGTTCGCGTTCTTCGTCATTACGGTAGATTTTTTCGCGGATATAATCCTCAAATTCTTCCACCTCCCGGAAAAGCGCCAGTAGGTCTATGTCTTCATAAATCGTTATGTAGCGCGTGAAATTGATCAGGTTTGAGTACGGCTCGGGCAAAACCTTGATGTCTTCGGCCAGTCTAACAAGATACCGGTGAAATTCCGCCTGGGAAATCTTCCCCATTTTGAAAGAAAGCGATTCAAGGACGAGTTTTTCTATTTCCCTTTTGGGAAGAATTCTCGAGAGTTCGTCTATGAGAAGCTTCCTTTCCTCATTCGCCTTTTCAAAATCTATGCCTTTTTCGAGCTCTATGGATTTAAGCAGTTTAGAGAGATTCTCGAATATGACTATCTCGATATTATTTCTTCCGGCCAGTTTCGATATGAAATCCCAGTGAGCGGTAAAGGCAAGTTTACTGTCGTGATGAAGTATTGAATTTTTGTTAAGCTGCGTTAAATCCCCGGAATACACCTTGGGCTCAAGAGCTTTGAGCGCTTTTAAAACAGCGTCAATATTGCGCAGGCTCTCAAGCTTTCCCTCCATTACCGCGTTAAGTGACTCTATATTGGCCTTGTACAAGTCATTATCTTCAACGCCGTAAAGCTGAACGGGTTTTTCCGAAATAACGGAAAAAAATTCTCCGGCCGACATCTTGCCTTTACGCATGAGGTATTCGGCGGTCTCTTTGCGTATTTCAGCATCCGGGAAAGTTCGAAGAAGCGATATGTCTACCGGGCCTTCCGCGCCTTCAAGGGCTATCAGGTCAAGGTCATAATTTGTGGCGAGATTCTGCAGGATTTTTACTATTGAATGTTGGGCCGATAATGAGGCGTGGGCGTCCTGAATATTGATAACAATTTCGTCGCCGCCGTTTGAGAAAGCGTCCTGGGCCGTGCCCGCGTCGTAGGGAACTTTAATTCCGTTAAGCCTCGCTTTTCCATTTAGCGCGATTTTAGGCCTGGCCTGGTGCCATATAGGCGTACCGCCCTGAGCCCGCGTTATATCTGACCATATAAATGCGAATATTAGTATAAGGGCGATCGCCTTGCAAAGCCGGGTTGCCCTGAAGTCAGAGAGTTGATAGTTAAGGGCTGATTTCTCTATCCGCGCTGATCTACGCTCTCTATCTATGCCAATCTGTGTTTTACGCCAAGCTTTCATTTTCAGGTTACCCCTTTTTTCCTGACTTAATTTAGTTCTTTATTATGTCAGGATAAAAAATATGCTTCATTAAGCATTTTTTTTATTGAGTATTAGCTTTTTACTTCACTAACCTCAATACAAGTATACCATGCTATAGCTTTTTGTCAAGCGTCCGCGACCTCCTATTTTATATCTTAACTCAACATAAGTCCTTTTTTTTCAATGACTTATGTGAAAAAAATCTTGCCTCACTTCTATTACATTTGGAAATCCGGGCATTTTCTGTCGGAAGGGTTATTTTACGTCGAACGGTTCTCAAGTTTTCTTATTATTTTTGTTTTTCGAGCTATGCAAAACGTCTGGATTTACCCCATAATCGTCGTAGGAAATCTTTTCCGGCGGGGAACCGGTTCCCCTGGTTCACGCGCATGCTTATTTTTGGACAAATTGTGAATTCTATTGACAATTTGTAAAAGCATGGGATGCTTGTATTGTTATGATTACAAGAACGGTGCAAACAAAAATCCTAAGTTACGCCAAACCATATCCTGTCCTCATAATTACCGGGCCCAGGCAGTCCGGAAAAACTACTCTTTGTAAAATGGCTTTCCCGAAAAAGAAATACCTGTCTCTTGAAGATCTCGATGTACAATATTGAACGCGGGTAAAAAAAGCAACAAAGGCTGTCTTTTTTACGGAGGAGAACAAACTTCATCCAGGTCGGATTTTAATGTGATAGTCCATAAAAACATATCAAGTAATTTCTGAAATAAACGCCTAAAACGCAACGGTGTTCAACTTAAAGCGATTTCGAGGTTTCGTTTACCGAGTTAAAGTATGTCTTTAATTCGGTCGCGACGTCGGTTATCCATCTGACGTTTAAAATTCCTTGCAGAAGCTTATTAAGGGCACTGGCGCCTGCTTCTGTATAACCCAAAGCCACGACTTCAAACCTGCCCGTAAGCCTGGAGAGCAGGTTCAAAATGTTGTATGTCGTCGCGTGATTGGGTTGATTTTTAACGTTATCCGAAACTATTAAGTAGCTCGCGGCCTCTTTCCCCTTAGCGCGTAGGTCATCTGTCATTCTTTCTTCGTACCCTTCGGGCAACGCGATGGCTATGCTTCTGGCGTCTTTAATTTCGGGCCTGTTTTCTTCCGGAAGTTCCGAAATCTGTTCTGTGATAATATCCGTTAATGTCAATCCGCCCTTACCTCTTGCCAGGTTAACGAATATAAGCCTTTTTATTTTTTCAGGCGATACACCCTGAGAAGTTAACTTTTCTTTTATATCCTTTTTCACTTCTTCTTCCCGTATTTCAGGGGCGTCAATCGCGATAACGTGCTTTATCAGTGAATCAAGTTCAAGATTTCTGTTAAAGTCCGTGTTGTCGATGCCGTCGCCGGAGAGAAATTCCGCGTGTGTAATCAGTAACTGATCGGCGCTGAGTTTCTTCGCTTCTTTGAGCCTATCAACGATACTTTCGTTTATAGACCTCGCTGATACTGTTCCTTCATCCGAAACAGGCGCTTTCACGGGCGGGCCAACGGCCCCCGTAAACGGCCGTGCCGCCGCCGATATCACAGGCGTTACTGTCGGTACCAGGTCCCCTGCCGCCGGCATTCCCGGCGTAATCATGATTCTTTTGACTTCCGGAAGCGTTTTTTCCGCCATCATCATGCGTTCTACGGTAAGCTCTATACCCGATTCACTGAATTTAATTTCTATGGCCAGGCCCCGCGCGGGTAATGTGATTTTTTCTACGTTGCCCGCGGGCATAGCGCCTATATCCATGCCGCTGACAAGGCCTGTTACCTTTTCTATCTCTTCGGCGAATTGAGGAATCGCTATTTCATTGCCTTCTAATACCTTCGCTTTTAATCCGCCTTTTTCGAGTATGATTTCGGGCAGGAGTTTTCCGTAAATAATTTCCCGTAATTTCATCGCCAGAATATCGCGGCCGTTGGCAGGGGATGCTATCGGCTCTGTATGGCCGTGCGCTATTACCTCAACCTCTCTGCTTCGATAATCTGCGAAGGCCCTGCGGCTAAACACTTCCGTAGAGGTCATGTTAACAAAATTGCCTTCCTCATCAAACACTATGCCGGATTTATCGGAGAATGTCACTTCAAATTCATCTCCTATTTTAACGGCCTCCCAGGCCACTTCGTAAGGCAGAGAGCCGTCTTCGAATTCATTGGCAATAGACCGTATGGCTCCTTTGGGAAGAAGGCTCAATCTTTTTACAGCGCCCATAAGGGTCATGCCTTCTTCAAAAGCTCCCCTATTCACATTATCTACATAAAGGCCGTCTTTCTTTATCTCGAGTACCGTTATTCTGTCTCCAACCTTAAGAGTAATAGTCTGGCCTATTCTTAATATGCCGTTATAACTCTCGTGCGCGCGCCTGGCTATACGCCCGGCGGTTTGCGCGATTACCTGTTCAATAACGTCATCTTCCACGTCTTGTGCTTTTAACGTGCTCTTTAGCGCGCTTTTCGTTAATCCGAGCAGCGGCGATGATGCCCCCTTTGCGGCTTCTTCGGCTTCGGCGGATTCTTTGCTTCTTCCGACGGTAAAGTGACGAATCAGACCTATGATACCCGCTATTCCCGCAAAAGCAGCCAGGCCGATCGGGCCGGCAAATATAAACGAACCCAATGCGCCCGCTCCTATTGCGCTTGCAACCAAGACGCGTTCCGCCGGCATAGCGCCTGTTTCGTCAGCCATTGGTGGTAATTTTTTATCTTCACTGGGTTTTTTCTCTTTATCTGAAATGTATTTACCTTCCGGGATCCACAAACCTTCTTCGGTTTTTTCTACGGCTTGCGGCTCGATTCCGGCAGCTGGTTCTTCGGCTTCTTCGACAATAGACGCTTCGGCTTCAGTAAATTGAGCTTTTTCAGGCTCTATAAGCGATTCTATCTCATCTTCTACGGCTGGTTCTATTTTCGAAGGGGTAAATTCATCCTCGCTTTTACGCTGCATGATTATTTCATAAGCAGCGTAAAGAGCGTGAGGGGTCTTCATAGTTACAACACGAAGTTCTTCAACATCTGTTTCTTTGTATTTCTCACCGCTTTCTATTAGGATTTCAGCTGCTTCTGCCATTATTCCCGTTAATCCATGGAGTGATTTCTCTTCCGACACGCTGAAATAGACCTTATTGGCCACATCTATCACTTCTTTGATAGTCTTTCCGGTTTTTTCGGCAACTGTTGCTATATCATCTACCTTCAAATTTCCATCCCTTACAGCTAACCCCTGGCAAATCATTTTTTCATCCGCTTCGCTTATGTGCAGTAATGCGAGAAACTGGTCAATAGACATATTGGATTCATTAATAAAATCATTCACCTCGGACTCTTTGAGTTCCCCTCCATTATTCACAATCATTGCCTTCATCTCTGAAACCACATTAAATAAAGTTTTATTCCCGTATAGACCGTATTTCCTGCCTGAAAGCTTTAATACAAATTCCATAACTGTCTTTTCGCCTGTCATTACCGATAATAGGTCTTCCGTGGAAACCTTACCAAATAATGTTTCGTTCGAGATAGCTTGTTTTATGATGTCGAGATTTTCTTTGCTGATTTCATCGAGGGATTCCTTGCTCTTCTTGGGCGCTATATACGCTACCGTTGCTTTAGCTAAAGAAGGTGTGCTTTCTATATCGCTTTTCTTAAGATATCTCAATGCCTGGCTTTTAAATTTCTGTTCCGACACGGCAGCTTTATATATGGCGTATTTATTCTTGAATTCACCCCATGCCACTGAAAGCTGCGGCAACAACCCGCCGCCGATCATGTAATAACCCTGATAAAAGAGTAACTGTGCTACTCTATTTAAAAACGGTTTTAGCACGCTTGAAAGAACCAGTGGCGCTGGGAGCCTAAGTCCTAGGAATCTCACGCTACCCGGTAAGCCCCACGAAGGTTCGAGATTATAGTTCTTTCTGAAATGAGCTAATTCCTTCCTGTACGAAGCGTCTTCAGCCGCTATTAAAGAAGCTAATACTCTATAGGAGCTGGTTTTGACCGCGGTGTTGTTGGCTAAAATATTCCAGAATCCTAAATCACTTATTCTAAAGCGCATACTCTTCACGACATCCTCGTTTAACTTCGTATTAGCGGAAGTAAGTTCCTCCACCATATTAACCCTATTCATAAACTCATCAAAATTATCCTCTTCAAGGGACAAATACCCTGCGTCAATAAGCTTTAAGATATTACCGATTAGTTCTTCTTTGTCGCCGAGGCCCCCGCGCATTCCCGCGAAAAGAACGGATAATATCGCGGCGATGGATGAGGCGTGTTTTTTGGATTTTGCCGCATAATTAATTACGTCATCCGCTGGCACATCATCATGTCCTTCTAATGCGGCACCTACTTCCTCTCTTGTCATCCCAAGGAAATCTAAGTTTCCCCCGGTTTCCTCCTCGGAAGCTTTGGCGCTCTTGGCTCGGGTTCTATCGGGCATTGGCGCTACTTCAGGTAGCTCTTCTTCTGCAATGTTTTTTCTTATAGAATCTACAAGGCGTGACATCTTAGTATTCAACGCTATAGCGCCTTCCTGCGTTTCGAGTTCATTCGAGTCCTTTTTAAGCTTCAATTTCATGTCACCTTTTGCGTACTTTTCCAGTTCTTCGTTTATAATGCTTTGCGTAACATTGCTCAGCAGTGTAAACCCGGAAGATCTATTGTTTGTAAAACGCTCCAAGAATTTCATGAACCCGTTTATGCGTTGCTGTAGCGCGTACTCGCTACTTCTTGCGGTATCGCCCGGCCTTAATTCACTATTTAGCCCGAGAGAGCTCTGATACATAGTCACTAACTCTTTTAGTATTTTCTGGCCCGTAGCATTTTCATTAAGGCTCAAATGCGCCAGGAATTCGGCGCCTTTTATGTCAATCAGATCCGCCAGGATTGTGTATCTTGCCCTTCTTTCGGTATCCCTGTCTATTTCTTCAAAAGATGAAGCAAATTGATCTTTATCGATAGGCGTGAGGCTATCAACATTAGGATCAATTATAAGTACATGAAGATCGTGGTATTTCCTTTCACCGGTACTCACGTTTTTATACACCGGGACAACTGTGTCGTCCGCTTCTATTTCGTGTTCGCCTCTATCTCTCCCTGCCAGCTGTTCAAATACCCAACTGTTTGTAGTTCTGTCTACAATGCCAAAAGATTCTATTGTGAAACGCTCACCTACCAGGCATATATCGGTGGCCCTTGTAGCGGCGCGGTTAAGATAAAATATAACCCTCTCGTCAGGGTTCGCCTTCATATATAGTTCAACTCCGGAATCATCATCGCTTTTCAATTCAATGGGCTTCGGTTCGGCCCCGTAGGTATATTTGGTCCACCCTTGTCCTAAATTTTTTGCCAAAACCACAGTTTTTTGATCCGGGTTTTTTTCGTTTGCTTTATCGCACAATTGTTTCGCGATTTCTTCAGAAATTACATCCTCGCTATTTCTGCCATCCAGATATAAAGCGGCTTTTAGGTCCTTATATATTATCCGCGACAAGATGCTTTCTTGCGCTCGTTCATATTCTGATATTTTATTTACGGATGTTACTCTTTCCGAATATTTAAAGGATTTTTTAAACGTATCGGTATCTATGTTTATGCCGAAATGAGTCGGGCCGAAAGTTTGTACAAATTGTAACGTTCCCGAAAATCCTCCTATATCCGCTCCGGAATTCATTGCCCATACCATTGCCCCCGCCATCGAGGTAACCGTGGACAGGTTAGAGAGTTTCATTGCCTCTAATTTCTCATGGCCGGGTTTTCCGTTAAATAAATACTTAAAGAATATTTCCGTATGCCCCGCGAAATAGGGGTCTGACAATTGAAGCTGCGGAGCCAATACTCCTTCCGGGGCGGGCTTGATTAATTTCACACCGTCTTCTTCGTAAATTCCGACATCCTGAGAAATATTTTGAATGATACAATCTGTGAGGCCACGCAGGGAAGCCCTGTAATTTATCGCCATCTCATTACTGGAATCATAAAGATCGTTACGTGTTGCGAATTCTTTAAAATCCTTTCCTTTTTCTTTATCCTTCTTTATCTTATCACTTACGTATTTAGTAAATTGATCATGAACATCCTCGCGAAATGACATATCTATGTAGTTTCTGGGCCTGCCGGCCTTATTCCACTGTTTATATGTAAGTTTCGCTCCGTTTTTAAAAGTAAATACTAAAAGCCCTCTGCGCGCTAACGCGTAACCTTTTCCGCCCAATTGTTTAACATTTTTTCCTGTTGTTCTGAGGATGTATTTTCTGATATATTCCGTCATGAAATCATTCACATCTCTAAGATACCTTATTTCTTCCGCGGTTAGGGGCCTGTTCCCAAGGCCTTCCTGCGCCCTATTCTTGAAAAATGATGTATCGCATTCGTCGAACAAAACTTTCGCGTTGTTAAGTATGGCCCTCTTGAGAACATTTGCGTCTTCCATTCTGCCGGTTTCTGCGTTCCTTACGCCTAACTGCGTAAACATGAATGAATCAGCGTCCGTAATGATAAGATCCGCTTTTTCCGCGAGTTTGGCTACTTCGCTCGGGTTTCTATTCAATTTATCCAAAACTACCACATCTCCGTTTACATCTCCGTTTTCCTTAGAATAAAGTTCGATTTGCGCGTCATTTTGAGATATAACAAGAATTTTGAGATTTCCAAAATTCTTTTTAGCTATTACCCGCGCTTCTTCTGTATTATGCGTGATATAAACAGTATGTCTATTCTTCCATCCTGCTAAACCACTTGTCCTTAAAGCCTTGTTGATCTTCGCAATAGCGTGCATTATAACAGCGGTTTTACCTAACCCCGTAGGCATTTCAAAGAAAGTGTTTGGCGTAAAGGCGTTGGTGATAATCGCGAAATCCTGAAATATACCGTCACGCATGCCTATGGAGCCTTTTTTCATTTTTTTGCTGAGATTTTCGATATCTTGTTTTGCTTTTTCCAGGGCCGCGTTAATTGTTGTTACAAGAGCCCGCTTGTCGGATATGCCTTTTTTTCCATCAAGACGTTTATCGTTTATATTGAGACCCGATTCGGAATCAAAATAATTGATCTCATATCCTGAAAGTTTGCCATCGGCATCTATTATTGCGTTACCTTTTTCAACAGTCATACCCAGCTTATGCGCGATTAGACGCGCATCTATAAGTTTACCGTTAGGATTTAGGTATACATCGCTAGAAAGGTCTCCATTCTTATCTCTTATCAGTACGCGGGCGTCTGATCCTTCCATTCCTTCAGCGGCTTTAGCCCCGCCTGAAACGCCTACATAAAGCAACTGTTTGCCCCTCAGTTTAACAGGGCCCAAACCTTCTATCTTCATAACATATTCAACATCTAACGGCGCGTCATCCGAAGCTTTTTGCAGCAATATAAGCCCATCCCGCAAATTGTCACACACCCTTACCTTTCTATCAGGACCCGTTAATCTAACGGTTTTATCTTTGACCTCTGCTGTAAATCTGCAAACAATCATTGTGTCCAATTCCTTGGCGATTAACGCAATATCTACCGCGCTGTCAAAACTACTAAGCCGCATGTCCCTTGTGCGTACAATTATATCTAACGTTTTCGTGTCTATCCCGTTAATCTCGGTATCGGCTTTTACTTTTTTAGAAGCAGTTTTTATTTTTTCATTTACGGTCCTTACAAAATAATCTACATCTGTATCGGTAGCTTTAGCAAGATCCTCTATAGTTATTATGGGCGCGCCATTCATACGTAAATAAGCGATCAAGGCATTGAGGGATAGGCCTGCGGCGTCGGCAAGCGCCTTGATAGGGTCTGAGCTTTTAACCGTATCAACATAGATCCTGCAGTCAACATCCTTTGTTGCGCGTAACTCGTCGGCAATGGTATGCGGAGTAGCTGTTCCTCCTCGCTTTTGCGCCGCAAATAAGAGAACAGCGCCTATTTTGGTTTTCGTAACGTCTCCTTTTTTACCTTTTTCTTTTTTATATTGCGCGATTTGAGCTTTTGTAAGGCCGAGCAGCATAAGCGCATTATCAACATCTTTTTCATTATTCTGCTCCGCGAAAGTTTCAAGTGCCTGGTTAAGCTCGAATGCAAACTGGAATTTTAAGCCATTCTTTTTAGCAAAAGCGCCCCTCTCTGCTAAGCTAAGGCCTGAAAGTAATTCACCTATCGTTGTCGAGGCTTCGCTGTTGTTCCACGCGTCTAGCAATCCTATCTCACTAAGGCTTTCGTCTGATATTCTATCAGCTACATGCGCTGCCAAATTATCATTTGAAATACCTACTTCAAGATGTTCAAGGCCCAGCTGTTTTATCAATTGATTAAGAGTAAGTTTTGCCGAACTTAGAAGCTCCGTTATGGACATTTTCTGTCCTTTGGAAACGGTGTAAAGTTCGTTTAATAGCTCAAAAGTACTTACGGTAACATCCTGCTTATCTGCTATCTCTTGGAGTTCTTGTATCGTTATATCTTCAAGTTCATCCGCATTCGTATCAATCCCCATGGACTTTAATGCGGTAGCGCAGGCCGCTCTTCTATCTTCTGTTATGAAGTCAGCCAATAATACAGTGCCATAAATCTCATGCGCCCCATCCGGACTGAGATCACTCAACATGTCTATTCTAAGTGATCCGTTTATAATATGCCCTGAAACTCTTCCCCCACCTACTCCCGGTATAAATTCTACGGCTGATTCCGCGATATGCGCCGGCACGCCCATTGCCTGCAGCCAGCCTGAAGCCGCGCCTTCTATATAGGCTTCTCTCAATTCTCCACTTAATTCACCGATTACGATTTTGGCGTCATTTCCAAACCTAAATTTCTTAACGAACGAGGAAAACCATCCTCCAAACTTTGCTTGCTTGAACCAGCCGCTTACTTGTCTTAGCTTGTTTCCTAATGCCTGGCCTGAAGCTTGCATTGCCGCTCCGAACGGAGCAAGGCCCATTCCGAAGATAAAACCGTTTTGGAAGGATTCATCATACTTATTTCGTCCAAAATCCCTTAAACTGGTTATAAGCCAATTTTTACTCTTATCTTTTGGGTCCATTTCATAAAGATGAGGCTGAATTATAATCTTACCGATAGCTTCGAAAGTTATCATATGAGCGCCAATCGAGAAACCGTGCGTCAACAAGGTTTGCACAGCCACCTTATGTGTTATCGGATTAAATATAGCGCCAAAAAATGTTCCAAATCCTAAAAGCCCAAGCGAGCCGGCTTGGCCGCCTGTAATACTCGCTTTTGTTATTTCTGTAGACTTGTTAAAACCGGCTCTTATAGCAGCGGGTATCAAGTCGAGTAGTACCGAAACCAGCCCGATAAGCGCCGCCGCGCCGCCTGCTATGGTAATCGTCGTCTGGAAAGCCGTTACCCCGCCACCTTCATGTCCACCGAGCCACCCTGTGTGTCTTCGGACCTGGTCTATTACGCTCCCCGCGATCGCGCCATAAACAAGCATTGAATATGCATTTACAACTAAAGCGCTGCCCACGTTCTCATTAATATATTCCTTAACAAAAGGAATAAATAGCTTTCTTAAATTACCCAGTCTCCATGATACTCTTGAAAACGCTCCTTTTGCCACAGTGCCTTCGGCTGCGGGCAATACCTGCTGAAACCCCAGAACAAGCCCCATTGAAACTGTATAAATAAGGCCCGCTATTGTTCCTTCTGTAAGAGAGTTCCAAAGAACGCTCGCGGATAAAACGTCTTCTCCGGCTAAAGTTCTTTGAAAAACTTCAGAAATCGTAAACAAGAATGTTGAAGATAGGAAGGTCGCGTATGCCCCGCCTCTCGCGATTTCTCCGGCAAGGCTTAATCCTTTAAGGGCCGAGAACGTTACCGCCCACCTCAAGCCATCTATGATAGACCGTTTTATTGTGTTCCAGCTTACCTCGCCACCTAAAGCCCTTCTGATACCGTAACTTACCCATCCCATTTTCGCTGAAGTCCAAGCGAACCTCCCGGTTACCGCCAACAGGCTCTTTCCCGCCGCGAGCAAAGCGCCGCCGAATGCTTTCCAGCTTTGGGTTATGGCTTTCATGCCGGCGCCAAGCCCCTGTAAGCTAAAAAATGACTTAAATCCAGCGAGTGCCGGGGCCGTGTATTGCCATGCGGCGTATACACATAGAGCCAGAAAACCAACATTTACCCCTGTAGCTACAGAAAACGCTGCTAATTTTTCAAAATCAAATGAGAATTTTCCGGTCTGCGAGTATTTGTAAAACTGGCCGCCTATGTATGTACCTGTTCGTACAGTTGTGGCAATAAAAAATGCCCAGGTCATAACTTGCGCGCTGCGGACAATCACTGTCGTTGAAAGCGTCAGCCATCCTAAGTATGTTCCGCCTGACAAAGCGAAGGCTACAAATTGAGTGGCGATTTTTAAAGACAAAAATGCTAAATCCCAGGCGCTTGAATTAGAAGTAGCGTCTATACCGCCCCGCATTTGCACTATTATTCTTGCTGCGAAAGGCAGCTCTTTCTCCTGATAAGCTAAAAATTTCTCCCTGGAGGCCCATGAAGATACGCGGGCTGTAACTGTTCCATAGGCGTCTGCGCCTGACAGTATCTTAGCGTAAACAAGGTCGGTTAGATCTGCTTCGGGATTACGCGATTTTTTTGCCGCTTCTATTTCTTGAGCGGTAAGGCCAATATCAAGAAGTTCATTATTATTTGCTTTGGCGGCAAAATATTCAGCATATTGAGCTGTTCTCAATTTAAATATTACATATTCTGCTTGAAGAATTTCGCCTCTTTCTACATGTCTGTTTATATCTTTTTTATAATTTTCACGCGTTATTATATTTCCGCGCCAGTTGGACGTCTCTATATTATCTACCTGCCCGGCTATTATCATACGCCAGCCGCTATAAGTAAGAAGCGCGTATTTATTATCATGATCCTGAGCTATGCAATAATGCGTGCCCGGTGAGAGCCGCTTTCCGTCTACTATGAAAATCAGGTGATTGCGGGGGCCTTTGTAGGTGAGGTTATAGCCGGGGTGCATAATGATATCACTATCTTCAACAATCCACATGCCGCTTGATACATAGTGTTTGCCGTCTTTTTCTACGATCAAGCCGCCTAGTTTTCCATGATACTTAGGAGGCGCCCTAACTCCGCCCGCACCCTGTTCGACGTCTATAAATTGTTTGTTGTAAATTTTTATAAAGCCATGCGTTTCTCCTCCTTTGAACTTTATTACGAATTTGCCCACAAATTCCAGTTCGTTTATTGTGCGTGATCCTATTTTTCCCGCTCCTATAAGATTTATTTCCGGCAAATGCTCTGACACCGAAAATAGCTTATCAGAGTTTACATAGTTAACTTTAAGATCCCCTGATTTCTTAAAATCAGCCATTTGTTTCGGCATGCTCAGGTAGCATATGAGGCCTTCCAGCTCAACATATGTCTCTCCTATGAGTCCCGAGAAAGAATCATCCTGACCGGCAAATTCTATTCTAAGCCTGCCTTTTTCGACGCCCCTGGAAAGAATCGCATCCCTTCCTCCTAAATTGACTATCCTGCTATCAGTGAAGAAAATAACTTCGTATTTATCTTCCTTGCCGTCGTAGGATTGTTTGGCGACTTCGGTTCCGGCATTATTAAAAAGCCGGATACCGGAAGAAATGAGAATATCTTTTTTATTCTCAGCGTCATATCCGTATACATGATGCTTCAGAACAGTACGGGATATATAACTATGAACCGATACCCCGTCTTTCAGGTAATTAAGTATGAAGGGCTTGTATGAATTTCTTCTTTGTCCTCGTTTTTCCGGCGTGCGTGAAAAATATTCCGTTAAAATTCGATGTTCCAACGCGTCAATGGAATCTGCTTCGTACATATACTTGCATATAACGTTGGTTAGCTCTTCTCTATGCGCAAAGCCGAGAAAGCTTATATCCCTTGTTATCTTAACCGATGTTTTGTCCCTTACTTCACCGCTTATAATTAATGTGGTATTGCGCCTTATAAATTCGGTAGTCATGATAAATTTTTTCTTTGGATTTTCATCATATTGTTTATAAATAGCGCTTTCACAAGTTATCTTTCTTACACATTTTTCTTCGGTTGTTATCTTTTGCAGGTTCGCCAGGAAGTTTTCGGTTTTATTGGAATGCTTCCCTGTTATTATTGAACCGTTTCTGAGATGCGAAATAACCGTAAGAACGCTATCTATGCCGGCCTCATAGAAATCTATGGATATAGCATTTTTGCCTTTATCGGCCATAACAACACAGCTAAACCTTACAAGCCTTCCCTCATAGTGATTTCTTATTATTTCTTCGCCTTTTCCGGCGTTTACAGAATGTCCGTTATCGCGAGCGGCCTGCCGCTTAAATACATATACTTCATCACCGCTAAAGTCGGCCTTGTTAATGAATGCTACGGTAACTGAATTTTCTATAAAGAGCTGCTTTCCGTTAAACTTTACGCCGCCGGAATAAATTTTTCGCTCACCGGTTCCTTCACATCTGTATATAGCTTTGTTGTCATCATCTGTTTCGCCGGTTCTATAAATACTGAGTTCTTTTTCCTGAAATGCTACTATTCCTTGCGCCATCTCATTTATGCTTGTACATCCGGCTAAAATCTTTCGCCTGTCCAGAATATCTTCAACAACTTCCGGCGTGTTAATAATGCGCCATTCATTTGCGCCATCATTGTGTATCTTAATAATGAAACTTCCGTATGTCGCGTCTACCCTTATCCAATCAAGCATGGCCTCGTTATTTTTTCCAATGCTTCCACCCATAACTGCGTTGTTTTTTTTGCCAAAATTTTCCGTTCTAAAAAGTTCCCATTTCTTTGGTACAAAATCCGAGAGGATATGATCGGCTATTTTTTGCATTTTATCCCCGGACATTTTTACAAACGCCATTTGGGCTTTCAGGATATATCCTTTTACCTCCGGGAAGCCTCGCGGCTCGTCATCGACATAATCAATCCTCTGCGTTTCTACGCGGCCTCCGTGAATAATGGTTATCCGTTCATGGCCCTGTTCATTAACGTCAAGAGCCCCTATAACTTTATTAGGATCTTCCCGGTCAACAATCGCTCTTCCAAGAGAGGCAGCCGGTTTACCGTTTAAGGCTTTTTTAAATAATTCAGTTTTTGTGAATAATCCCACAGCATTTAGTATTGTTTGAGCCCTATCAATGAGTTCTAAGCTGGTTCCTTCCTTAAATATTACACCTATATTTCTTACCTCATATCCTTCGGGAGTTTTTTTCGATTCATCAACAATTCCAGTGATATCATAAATAAAAGGTAAAATGTTAAAGCTTTCGTTATCACTTCCTACATTATTAAATAACGTTAGCTCGCCTTTCTTGCCTGCCATAGTGAATGCAGCTATTAATGTTTTCTTGCCTTGTAGAAAATCGAAAATGGGGATACCGCGAACTACGGAATTGTCAGCATCTCGAACATCACAAACAACCTGTTTATTCGTAAGTCCCTGGCTAGTTAAGAAGTTTAGGGCAACTTCCTCCGTTTTTCCAGCTAAACCTATTATAGTAGGAGCATATTCCTGCATTAGTTTAAATCCAGCGGGTATTACCATTCCCCTCACATCAACTTCGGTAGATGTTTTAACTTTATACACGCCTTCTTCTAATACTCCATCCTTACTAAGTACATATATGTTAGCTTGGTATGCATACCCTTCTTCATTTAATGCTTGTTTCGGGCCTAGTATTAGTCGAATCGACTTTTTATCACTAGACAATACAGGTGCTCCGAGAAGTTTTCCTTGAAGATCATAAGCTTGGATCCTATCAGTCATTCCGGCAAATTCGAAAAATAGAGCTGCCGCTTCATTCGCGTCCCCGGTTGCGACCGGCGCGCTTATTTGTTTAACATCAACTCCAAGTTTTTTATCGCTTAAAATGTTTTTGCTCTCTACTGTATAATTACTCCACACTATTCTTCCCGCTTCTATAGTACCCACTCTTCCTTTATTTTCTGCGCCGGGGGCGTATATGACGCTAATATCTTGCTTTGTACCATTTTTTATGTTGAAGAATTGATAAGCCGTTTGTTCAATGAAAAATGAGACCGGCCTGCCAGGCCCTGCGATAGCTGCGCCATATTCTAAAACCCCTTCGGTTGTCATATAACTTACGATACTTGAGAAATCTTCCTGTTCCTCTCTAAGCTCTTCATGCGTCCTAGTTCCTACTTGAATAACATTTCTTACTAACTTGTTGTCTCTGTTGGTTCCGGATAAAATTGCCTGCGCCATAACGCCATCGTTATACACATATGTCACATTATCTTTTCCTACATATCCTGTTATTTTACCTTGATCGTTAAGGCTAAATATGCCTTCTGCTTTTCCGACTCTGCCGCGCAGGGAAACGTTAGCTTGCAGGATACCTGTTTTAGAGACAAATGCCAGTATTGCGCTTTTAGCCGCGGCTTTATCGGCTACATCCTGCAATTTGGTTCCCAGTACTTCGCCTTTAGCGTTAAGGCTAAATATGCCTTCTGCTTTTCCGAGCGTGCCGCGTAAGAAAACGTTTGTATTTATTATATTAAATCTTTTAGCGGCGGTTTGCATGGCATTTTTCGCGCTATAGTCATTAAGATAATTCCCTGTCATTTGAACCGATTCAACTCCCGTAACAACATCCCCTGTCTTTATGGCGCTTCCCCCCTGCGTTAATTCCACACTGCCGAGCACCTGATACGCGTTTATTATCCCTGTCTTCTTATCGTAATTTATGTTGAAGTTTTGTTTTCTTATGTTAATGGTTCCGCTAATTTTGTACGCGGCGAAGAAAAGGGCCACTCCCTTTGCGTGTCCGTGTCTTGCGTCCGTTAAGCGTACATTGCCTTTTTCATCCACATTTTTTATGCCCATGGATGTTAGCTCCGCGGCGCTTATGCCTGTCAATCGCGACAGGCTTACCTTGCCAAAATCATCTGAAGCAAGTCTTGAAAACTCATTATGCCCAACATTAAGTCCATGAAGGCGCCTCATCGCGTTGCCAAGGTTCACAAGGCTGTCTTGTGCTTCCGAATCCACGGATACCGGCACCCATTCGCCTGTTGGTAAAAGAACTTCGGCGGTTATAGTAACCTTATTTGTTACTGTTCCGTCTGTATTGAGGGATACGGTTGATGACGCGTTCAGTCGATCATGGCCTTTTTTAATTAAACCCATATGTTTTATCGCAGTGACAAATTTTTTCCGAGACTCGCCAGCGAGGTCCCCTTCGGCTAAACCACTTACCGTTGAAGCTGATAAATTGCCTGTATTGGTTGTGTTAAAAACATCAACATTACCGCCTATAAAAAAGCCGCCCGCTGTTTCGGTTGTGTTTTGCAAACGGTTTGTCAATATGATACCTAAGCCGGAATATTTACCGAGTTTTTGTATTACTTCCCGCGCGAATGCCCGCGTTACGCCTATTGTCGTATTCCTTTTCTCACCATTCTCTCCATAATTCGTTATAATGCTTAGGCCGCTTACGCCTCCGGACCTTTTTACCGCGTTCAAAAGCTCCCACGTGCCCGCCAGGCCTTCCCGGCTTGCCCTCTGCTTCGCCGAGTCAGCCGCGCTTTGACTTGTGGCAGGATCTATTTCGCTTCTAACCCGGTTGCCATTTAAATAGGTATCATACACGCCTGAAGCTGTGAACCGGGCTTCGATTCTGTTGCCTTTTTCATCTCTGCCTGTCATTGTTCCGACGCTTTCAAGCCTTCCTGTTCTTGCGTTTATTCTAAGATCATTTCCTTTATATTCCCTAAAACTACCGTTTTCGCCTTTTATGCGTAAATATTGCAGTCTACCTTTCTCGACTCTTTGCGTAACTCCGGGACTTGTTTCTACAATATTTCCGCGCGTATCCCGTATCTTCCAAACTAAATTTCCATGGGATCTATGTTCCGCCCTTATTTCATACCCACCAGCATCCCTTGATAAATACAATACTCCGTCTACGTTCATAGCTGTCATGCCACTGCCTATTGCAAGTGTTTCGCCTTCTGCGAGTACCGGCATTTCTTTTGGCCCGGCCATAATGATCGCGCCATCTTTCTCATAACCCACAATGCGGCCGCTTGTATTTATGATGGCGCTTGTATCCTTATCAATCTTCTTTATCATAACGGCGCCAACCGCTTCCGCTAAAGCAAACTGAAGAGTGGCCTTTATTTGTAAGAAGGATTTTTTGAGCTTCCGCATTTTTTCTTTAAGATTGGATAGTTCACTTTTTAATTTCTCTATAACCAGCTTTATGGCAACTTCAGCATAGTTTATAATTGCTTCTTTTCCCGCTATGAATGTTCCTGTTAAGTCTTTAATTTTTAGGCTTCGTAGATCACTATACAGTTTTTTGATCTCCTCATCCCTTTTTGCCTTAATTTCTACGATAGCCGCGCTTGCCGCTCTTCTCTCTTTTTGCCCCGGATGAGAAAGCTCTCTTCTTGCCTCTTCCATCTTTGACTTAAGTGTTTCTATTTCCTTCTTTAAGTTAGCTTTTAGCGCATTAGCTGACGCTATATTTCCCTGATGAGAGTTTCCTTCAGGATCAACATAATATTCATTCACGACCTCTCCGTTTGAGGCAACGATAACTTGTTTATACTTATTACCGTTAATCATCAGGCTTGTCGTCCTATAGTCAAGAACTGAAGTTTTCCCTTCCGTATCCATTGACGCGTTAAACAAAATATTACCTTCTCTATCAAACGCAACAAATGAAGCTTTTCCATTACCGATCGTTAACCTTGCCCTATCCGAACGAAAAGCCCGGATATCATCCGCTCCAATCTCTCCAAGGCTTACAAGGTTTTGGAATAAGAGCTGTTTTTGTTCCATAAAACCTGCCTGTTTCACGCTCATAGCCGCGGCAGCTTCTACGTCTTTTATACTATCGTCAAGCCCGTATATCGATGCAAGGTCCTGTTCTTCCCGCGAGGTGCCCATGGCAAGGCTTCTCGCTTCAGTTGTGTTGGAGTCATTCCACGCGGCGTATAGCTGGCTTGTTCCGGAAACCAGGGCGTTATATTCATAATTTAGCGCGCTATTTCTTAGGAAAACCGCTGACGCATTCATGAATCTATCATTGTTTAAAAGGCCATCGTAGGCAAAGGGCTCATATTGCAAAGGATCTCTTTCAAATGCGAGATTAGAGAGCCATAAAAGAGGATTATTCATGAATTCCGAATTCATGGTAAACCGCGCCTGAAGCTCTATCGCGGGTAAAAATCCATTATCATCAGGATCATTTGGGTTCCCGGTCAATGCCGCCATGTCCTGAATATCGTATTTAGCGTAGCCGTTTTCATCTACTTCAATAAATCTTTCATCGGTATCCGCGTTAACTCTAAATTCATAGATGCTGCCGTCTTCATCATAATCCTCCAA
>CAYTQI010000025.1:0-23358 GCA_964440235.1 uncultured Planctomycetia bacterium | reverse complement strand
GTGTTATAAGAGAGGCTATGTATTTAAAGCCCAGGGGAAAAGGAACGGATATCGCCGGCGCCATTTCATATCTCAACAGGATCACGAAACGCAGGACCGTGGCGTTTATCATATCGGATTTTTATGCCCCTGATTTTAAAATCCCCCTGTCAATTGCCAATAAGCGGCACGATATTATAGCCGTTACCATAACAGACCCGCTTGAGCTGGAATTTCCGAACGTCGGCATGGTAAAACTGGAAGACGCTGAGACAGGAAAAAATTTTTCCGTGGACACCTCAATACCGGAAGTGCGCGAATCCTACCGGAGGGATTCGCTTCACAGATTCAGTGAAAGAGAGTCGCTTTTTCGATCCGTAAGCGTTGATAACATAGATATCCGCACAAATGTCCCATACTACACGACGCTTTTAAAGTTTTTCAGGATGAGGGGGAAAAGGCTAAGATAGAGGTAAGATGAGGCGCTGTCGGGTTATAAGGTGAAAAATTTAAGAAGAGCCGCGATAATTTTTTTTGGTATTTTTTTCATATCGGTTTCCGTTATTGCCGTTGCCGCCCCCGGCGTTACGGTCAGGGCGGAAGTCGATAAGAAAACCGTAACGATCGGCGATAAGATACATTTTACCGTTACCGTATCGGCCCCGAAAGGCGTAGAGGTGGAATTTCCGGAAGCCAAAAAGAAAATTGGCGAGTTTTTGGTGAAGGATTACGATTTTTCAAAAAAAACATTTTTCGGAAAAAATACATTTACCGGATCTTACACCATGGATACTTTAAACCCCGCCAGGCATGCCATACCGGAACTTAAGATAAAGTACAGGGAATCCGGCGAAAACGAATGGAAAGAGCTCGGGACAGAGGAGATTTCCGTTGAAGTCGAAAGCGTTCTGGCGAAATATCCGGATGAGTCCGACATCCGCGACATCAAGGGCCCGCTTGGCCTGCCGGGCAGGTACAGGTTTCTAATTTATGTACTGGCGGGGTGCCTGGCCGCGCTTTTAGCGGCGGCCGCCTTCACATACATTATAAAACGCCGCGCCGCTAAAGCGGCTGAAAAGGTATCTTTGCTTCCTCATGAACTGGCATACGAAAGGCTCAGGGCGCTGAAGGCGAAAGATCTGCCCGGCAAAGGAAAAATAGAGGAATATTATGTTGAGCTTTCAAATATAGCGCGCTGTTACCTCGAGGAGAGATTTGAACTCCGGGCCCCTGAAATGACGACCGAGGAATTTATGGAGGGGCTTAAAGAGGAAGAGAAGCTTTCCCGCGCTCATAAGGCGCTTTTAAAAGAATTTCTTTTCCATTGCGATCTTGTGAAATTCGCAAAATACGGCCCATCGCCGAACGAAATGGATTTGAGTTTCAAATCTGCGGAAAAACTCGTGGACCAGACGAAGGAAATATGATTTTTCAGAACCCCTGGTTTTTGATCCTGGCGCCGGTTATCCTGGCTGCGGTGTTTTATAAAAGAATACGGGAGAAAAATCCCGCCTTAAAATTCTCCTCGGGAAAACTTTTATCCGGAGTTGAGCCGTCTCTCAAATTAAAAATGAGCTTTCACCTCAGGGATTTAAGGTTAACGGCGCTCATGCTGATGATTCTGGCGCTTGCGCGCCCCGTGCATCCGCTGGAGCCCTCAAAAATACGGACAGAGGGCATAGACATTGTTCTTGCCGTGGACGTTTCGACAAGCATGCTCGCGGAGGATTTTGAAATCGGCTCAAAAAGAATGAACCGCCTTGATGTGGTAAAAACCGTGATCGAGGATTTCATACGACAAAGAAGGAACGATAAAATCGGCATGGTCGTTTTCGCGTCCAGGACATACACCGTCTGCCCCCTCACGCTGGATACGAACTGGCTGTTTAAGAATATTGAGCGGGTCCGGATCGGCATGGCGGGCGACGGTACCGCTATAGGCTCGGGCATCGCCTCGGCCATTAACAGGCTAAAAGGCACGAAAGCGAAAGACAGGGTCATAATTTTACTTACCGACGGAAGAAATAACGCGGGAAAAATTCATCCCCTTACGGCTGCGGAAATGGCCAGGGCGCTTGGTATCAAGATTTACACAATTGGCGCCGGTTCGAGGGGGCCGGCCCCGTATCCCTTCAGGGACGCCTTCGGCAGGATAGTTTATAAGCCGGTAAAAATAAACATAGATGAGGAAACACTGGAGAAAATAGCTTCCGCGACCGGCGCGCAATTTTACAGGGCCACTGACACCGAGAGCTTGCGGGAAATTTACGGCAGGATAGACAAGCTGGAAACGTATCCGATAGAGGAGAGGGGATATACAAGGTCCATGGAATTATTCCCGCTCTTTTTATTTCCCGGCCTGATAATCCTGTTTCTGGAAATTATACTCGGCAATACGATTTTAAGGACCATACCTTAACTTATGAGATTCGGAAATATTGACGCGGCTTATCTTTTATGGCTTATCCTGTTCCTGGGGATATTTTACGGATGGGCGCTTAAAAAGCGAGCCCGAGCCCTGCGGATATTAGCCGGAGAAAATATTCTGCCCGAAATAACCGCCTCCTGGAACCCGAAGCGACGGCGCCTGAAAATAATTTGTATTATAACGGCGATTTTGCTGATAGTCATTTCGCTTATGAGGCCGCAGTGGGGGTTCAGCTGGGAAGAGGTGAAAAAGAAAGGCGTTGACATACTGATAGCCATCGATACCTCGAAAAGTATGCTGGCGGAGGATGTAAAACCAAACCGTCTTGAACGCTCGAAGCTCGCTGTCCGCGATCTTCTGGGAAAACTTCAGGGTGATAGGGTCGGTTTGATAGCGTTTTCCGGCGGAGCTTTTTTGCAATGCCCTTTGACGAGCGATTATAACGGGTTCATACTTTCCCTGAACGACCTCAGCGTTGACAGCATACCTAAGGGGGGCACGTCGATTTCAAGCGCCATATCGGAGGCGGTCAAAGTTTATAAAGGGCAGGGGCAGGACGAAAAGACGCTGGTCATCATAACTGACGGGGAAGACCATGAGGGGGATCCTGTCAGGGCCGCGGAAGCGGCCGCGAAGGAAAAAATAAAAATATTCTGTGTCGGAATAGGCACGAGCGAGGGGGAGCTTATACCCGTAAAGGATGAAAAAGGGCGTATTTCTTTCCTGAAAGATCGCGAAGGAGAAGTTATTAAAACGCGGCTCGACGAGGACACCCTGAGAAAAATAGCCTCAATTACGGGAGGTCTTTACGTGCGCGCCAGAGGCGCGCAGTTTGGGCTTGATATTCTTTACAGGGAAAAATTTTCTAAAATGGAAAAAAAAGTGTTTGGCGATAAACTGACAAAGCGTTACAGGGAAAAGTTCCAGATACCGCTTTTTATCGCGGTATTGCTTCTGGCGTCTGAAATATTCATAAACGAGCGAAAAAAGACGGATTCATTACCGGAGCGGCCATGAAAGTTATTTATGTTTTACTGCTGACGTTTTTGATGTTATTTTTTTGCCGATTGGAAGCCCTGGCGGACGCGGCCAGATTAAGCAAGGAAGCAAAGCGGCTTTACCTTGAGGAAAAATATGACGAGGCCGCCGAAAAATATAAAGAGGCCGTCAATCTTGAACCGGATTCCGATATCATGCATTTTGACGCGGGTGCCGCGCTTTACAAGAAAAAGGATTATGAAAACGCGATAGGCGAATCCCAGAAAGCGCTTTCAGGCGGAAACAGGATGCTGGAGACAAAGGCGGCCTATAATATCGGGAATTCAAAATACCGGCTCGGGCGTCTTGAGGAATCATTGGATTATTATAAGAGGGTCATTGAACTTGACGAGAAAGACGAGGATGCGAAATTTAACTATGAGTTTGTAAAAAGAAAATTGGAAGAGAATCAACAGCCTCGTTCGCAGAAGGAGCAGAAAAAGGAGCAGGAAAAAAAAGAACAGGACAAGGAACAGGATAAGGATAAGAAAAAAGAACAGGATGAGGAACAGAAAAAAAACAAGGATAAGAAGGGCGCCGAAGATAACAAAGAGGTAAAAAAGGGCGGAGAAAACGAAAAAAGCGAGGAAGAGAAAGAAAAGGAAAAAGAGGAAAAACAGCGGCAGGAGAAGGATGAAAAACAGGAAAAGGAAGAAGATGGGAAAAAAGAGGAGCCCCGGATGCCCGAGCCGCAAGAAGGAGGCATGTCCGAAAAGGAAGCCCGAATGCTTTTAGAGGGGCACGCGCATGAGGAAGAATCCATGGGAAATTTACAGAAAAAGAAAAAACGCCGTTTACCCGAAGTGCTGAAGGATTGGTGATGAAAAAAAACGTTAAAAAATATTTAATTTCGGCGGTTTTGGCCTGCGCTGTCGCGATCCTTGCGCAGGAGGCGTTGCATGCGAGGGAAATCGATTTCCGGATTACAACCAGCAGGACAAGGGTTACCGTGGGAACAATTTTCCGTCTCAGCCTTATTTTTGAGGGTACCAGGGATGTGCCGGCGCCGCAGGTTTCCCCCGTAGACGGATTCCGGGTTGAGTACATGGGGCCCTCAACAAGGGTTTCGATAATAAACGGCCGCAAGACAAGTTCCATAACGCACATGTACACGCTTATACCCGAGAGGGCCGGAGAATTTATCGTGGGCCCTTTTTCATTCAGGCATGACGGCGACACATATCTGTCAAACGCGGTAACGGTTACCGTTTCCGGAAGCACCTCAGGCGCGGCCGCGTCTACGCATCCGCAGGTTATTTATGATGAGAGCGAGAGCCTGCGGAATAAAATATTTCTGGTTGTGATGCCGGAAAAATCGAAGGCCTACGTAAATGAGATTATCCCTGTTTATCTAAAACTATACGTGAACAGGGTGAATATAAGGGATATCCAGTATCCGGAATTTGGCCAGAAGGGGTTTCTGGTAAGCGGTTTTGAAAAACCCGAACAGCAGAGAGAGGTTATGGACAGGATCCGTTACGAAGTCGTGCAGTTTGAGACGTTTATTTACGCCACTCACTCCGGAAAATATTTCCTGGATCCGGCGACCATCAGGTGTAACGTACTTGTCGAAAAGCAAAGAAGGCGGCTGGGGCGTTTCGGCGGACTTTTTGATGATGATTTATTTGACGACGTTTTCAGCGGATACAATATACTTCCCTTTGAGGCAAAATCAAAAAAGGTTCCGGTAACCATAATGCCGCTTCCCGCGGAAAACCGCCCAAAAGATTTTACCGGAGCCGTCGGCCAATTTCATTTTACCCTAACGGCTTCTCCGCGCAGCGTAAGAGTAGGCGACCCTGTTACGCTGAAGATGAGCGTAACAGGCAAGGGGAATTTCGGTACCGTCATGTGCCCCGAAATAAAAGCGGGCGGTAAATTCAAGGTTTATAAACCGCAGGTGTCCCAGAATGAAAACGCTAAAATTTTTGAGCAAATTCTTTTACCTACCGCTAACACGGTAAAGGAGATTCCGTCAGTAACTTTCAGCTTCTTTGACCCGGAGGCCGGGGCTTACCGCACCGTAACGAGTGAGGCTATCCCGATAACCGTTACCGGATCGGAAAAAGAAAAAGAAACTGGCCCCGCGGGTTTTCCCGGGCTTACCGCGGATAAAATACCTGAGGAGGAACCGCTTGGAAGAGACATAGTTTATATTAAATATTCACCGGGGAAATTAAAAAAGAAAGGAAAATATATTTTTCAGAACGCCGCCTTCATAGCGGTGAACGCCCTCGGCGCGTTATTTTTTGTGACGCTGCTTGTTTTTTACAGAAGAAAAGAAAAAATGGAAAAAGACGTCCGGTATGCAAGGCGCCTGGTTGCCCCCAAAAAAGCCAGGGCCAATCTTAAAAACGCGAAACGTTTTCTGGAAAAGGGCGAGGCCCTCGAATTTTACGGCAGTCTTTTTAAAACGCTGCAGAGTTATTTCGGGGACAAATTTCATCTCCCGACTCACGGGATTACCATTACGGTGATAGACGAGGTGCTTAAGCCAAAGGGCGCGAAGGGAGACGTGCTGGACGGGTTAAAGTCGTTGTTTGAGGAATGCGATCTGGCGCGATACGCCGTTTCAACATTCAACAGGGAAAAGATGGAAAAATCCTTTAAAAAAGCAAGTGAGGTTATCGATTATTTTGAGAGGGCAAGATTATGAAAGCTAGAATATTTTTCACGGCGCTCTTCCTGCTGGCGATGTCTGTCCGGTGCGGGGCGTTTTCCCCCTCCGCGAAGGATATTTTTCGCGAGGCATGCGGATTTTATGAAAAAGGCGATTATAAAGCGGCGATAGAAAAATATAACCGCGTGCTTGAGATGGGTTATGAAAGCGGGGAGCTTTATTACAATTTAGGGAACAGCTATTTCAAAGACGGCCGGCCGGGAATGGCCGTTTTGAGCTACAAAAGGGCCGGGAATTTTATACCGCGCGACAGTGACCTTGAATCAAATTACCGGTACGTTGCCTCCGGGCTTAATCGTTCCGGTGCGCCGGGGGTGAAAATTTTACCGATCAGGATCTTCAATAATCTCACCCGCTATTTTACCGTGAATGAATTCGCTGTATTTCTTGCCCTGCTTTTTTTCATTTTTATGGCCGCGGTACTTTCACACCTTTATTTCAACCGGATAAAGGCGTATTTTGCCGCGGCGTTGGGCGTTATTGTAATTTTGTTTTTTCTTACGGCGTCCCTGGCGGCCAGTAAGATTATCGTTACGCGCCGGGAGGCGGTAGTCGTTGTGAAAGAAGCCGATTCAAAATTTGAACCGTTTGAAAGAGCGACGACGCATTTTAAGCTTTATGAAGGTTCTACGGTTTCCGTTCTTGATTCAAAACCCCCCTGGCTTAAAGTAAGAAGGCCCGACGGCAAAGTCGGATGGGTTAAAAGTTCCGCCCTGAAGCGGGTAAAACAGCAAAAGGAAAACGCGCTATGAACATTATTTTCGCGTCTTCGGAAGTCGCGCCCTTTGCCAAGACAGGCGGCCTCGCCGATGTGAGCGCGAGCCTTCCTGAAGCGCTCGCGGAAATTTCCTGCCGCGTAACCGTTATAACGCCTTTTTACAAAAGCGTTAAAGAGATGGACCTTCCGGGAACGGCTTTTTCAGTAGGAGAATTTAATTTTTTTCTGCACAAAAAAAGTAAAATAGATTATGTTTTCGTGATTAATGACGGTTATTACGGGCGGGATAATCTCTATTCCGAACCGCTGGGCGATTATCCGGATAATGACCTTCGATTTTCATATTTCAGCAGGGCGATCGCGGCTTTTTCGGCAAACGGGAGACGGCCCGGCATAATTCACTTGAATGACTGGCAAACAGGGCTTGTTCCGCTCTATCTGAAAATAGCGGGCCGGGAAATAAAAACTTTATTTACGATACACAATTTAGGTTATCAGGGTTTATTTGGCCGTGATTCCCTTGAACGTCTCCGGATACCGCGCGAATTCTATAAGATAAACGGTATCGAATATTACAGGAAGATATCGTTTTTGAAATCCGGCATTATCTATTCCTCGGCTGTCAGCACGGTTAGCAGGGGTTACGCGAGGGAGATTATGACCGCGGAATTCGGCTGCGGGATGGAAGGGATTTTAAAAACTCGCGCTCACGAACTTTACGGAATAGTAAACGGTGTTGATTATTCCAACTGGGACCCGGCCGTTGATACGCACATAGCGAAGAATTACGATTCCGAAACAATCGACGGTAAACGTGAGTGCAAAGAAGGCCTCATAAGGGACGCCAATATGACGCCCGGAACCCTGAAAAGGCCGCTTATCGGTGTTATATCGCGGCTCGCCGAACAAAAAGGCATAGACCTGATCGTCGAGTCCGCCGGGGAAATAATAAAGCGCGGCGCGAGCATTATTATTCTCGGAACCGGAGACACGAAATACAATGATTTATGCAGGAACATGGCCGCGAGGTATCCGGAATACGTTTCGTGCCACATAACATTCGATAATGAACTCGCTCATAAAATAGAGGCGGGTTGCGATATTTTCGCGATGCCGTCGCGTTATGAGCCATGCGGCCTTAACCAGTTGTATAGCTTTAGATACGGGACACTCCCTGTTGTGAGGGCAACCGGGGGCCTGGAGGATACGGTAATAGACATAGGCGTTGATCCCGGGCGCGGAAGCGGAATAAAATTCGCCCCGGCTACAAAAGAAGGCCTTATAGACGCTGTATCCCGCGCCGTAAAACTTTATGAGGACAGGGCCGGGTGGCGGGTGATACAAAAGCGAATAATGAAGCTGGATTTTTCGTGGAAATCCTCCGCCTCTCGGTATAAGGAGCTATACACGAAGCTTCTCGGTTCATAATATAAAAAATCCCTTACACCCAAAATGCGACCGATGACGATACACATTTGACTTTGTCCCGAAATACGAGTATACTATATACTTTGATAATGTCACTTAATGGAGGGCTGATGAAGAAAACAATAAAAGACATGGAAATAAACGGTAAGAGGGTTCTTATACGCGTGGATTTTAACGTGCCGTTTGATGAGAAGGGGCGCATTAACGACGATACGCGCATTAGAGAAGCGCTTTCCACCATAAAGTACGCGCTTCACGCGAACGCGAAAATAGTGTTGATGAGCCACCTTGGAAGGCCCAAAGGAGAAATGAATCCGAAAATGAGCCTTGCCCCGTGCGCCAAACGGCTTTCGCGCCTTTTGGGAAGAGGCGTAAAAATGCTGAAGGATTGTGTCGGGCCGGAAGCGGAAAGTGCCGTTGAGGCCATGAAGGCAGGAGACGTTGTTCTTCTGGAAAACCTGAGATTTCATAAAGGTGAAACCGGGAACGACCCCGGGTTCGCCGGGGCACTCGCGAAACTGGGAGATGTATTCATAAACGACGCTTTCGGGACATGCCACAGGGCGCATGCTTCCACGGAGGGAATTACGAAATTTTTGCCAAGCGCCATGGGTTTTCTGGTAGAAAAAGAAATAAATTATTTCGACAGGGCCCTCCATAACCCGGAGAAACCGTTTGCCCTGATTCTCGGGGGAGCGAAGGTGGCCGATAAGATAGCGGTCATAGAAAATATGCTTAAAAAAATAGACTGCCTTCTAATCGGCGGAGCGATGGCGTATACTTTTTTAAAATCACGGCTTAAAGGCGTTGGCTCATCCCGTTTGGAAAAAAACAAAATTGATGTCGCTTCCGATATTTTTATGAAAGCCAGAGATAGCGGCGTGAGCGTATTTCTCCCGGAAGATCATGTAATCGCCAAATCCATAAACGCCAATACGCTGGTCAGGGTTGTAAGGGAACATATCCCGGACGGATGGATAGGCCTGGACATAGGGCCGAGAACAATCAAAAAATTTAAAAATGCCCTTAAAGACGCCAAGACAATAGTGTGGAACGGGCCGCTTGGCTATTGTGAGCTGAAGCCCTTCCGAAAAGGCACGGCCGAGATCGCCAAGTTTATATCGCGCCTTGACGCTACGACCATTATAGGCGGTGGTGATACCGCCGCGGCCATAAAAGAGTTTCGTCTCGAAAAGAAAATGAGCCATATTTCGACCGGAGGCGGCGCGTCGCTGGAATACCTGGAGGGGAAAGAGCTTCCCGGGATAACGGCGCTGCAGGATAAATAATGGCCCCGCACTTATGTGCAGGGAATAAGAAGATACCGCGAAGAATGCCACGAGCGTAAGCGTGTGGATATGAGAAAGAAAATTATGCGTAAGCCGATAATAGCGGGTAACTGGAAGATGAACAAGACCTCTCCGGAGGCTGTTATCCTCGCGAATGCCCTTAAAAGGGATTTATTCGATATAAATAACGTGGAGATTATTATTTGCCCTCCCTTTACCTCCTTAAACGACGCGAAGGATGTCATTATGGATACCAACATATCACTGGGAGCCCAGAATATGTTCTGGGAGGATGAGGGGGCGTTCACCGGGGAGGTTTCGCCCTTGATGCTGAAGTCCACGGGCTGCAAGTACGTGATAATAGGCCATTCGGAAAGAAGGGCGTATTTCGGGGAAACCAACGAAACGGTTAACAAAAAACTAAAAAGCGCCCTTAAGCACGGGCTTTTTCCCATAATGTGTGTCGGCGAAAAGCTTGAGGAAAGAGAGGCGGGTTCGACATTTGATGTAGTGCGGGATCATGTGGAAAACGGCCTCTCGGAAGTTGGAGGAAATGAAATACGGAACGTGGTTCTCGCGTATGAGCCTGTTTGGGCTATCGGGACCGGCAAAAACGCCACGCCGGAAGAGGCCGAAGAAGTGCACAAGTTTATCAGGGAGCTCCTGGCGAAGAAATACGGAAAAGACGTCTCTGAAAGTTTACGAATTCAATATGGCGGAAGCGTAAAGCCCTCTAATGTGGAATCGCTTATGGGGCAAAAAGATATAGACGGCGCGCTGGTCGGAGGGGCCTCTCTTAAAACCGAATCTTTTTCTGAGATCGTAAAAAAAGCCTCGCTGGTTGCAAAGGAGAAATAGGACAATGCTGTACGGTTTAGTTATCGCTGTTCACATAATCGCGTGTTTGGTTTTAATTGTCGTGATACTGTTACAGGCCGGAAGGGGTGGCGGGTTAAGCGAGACTTTCGGTGGCGCGGATTCATCCCAGACAATTTTCGGAACAAAAGTATCGGTTTTTTTGACAAGGGCGACAATCGCCGCGGCCTGCCTTTTTTTGATAACCTGCCTGGCGTTGGGCATAATGACCTCAAGAAGGGGGAAGAGCTTAATCGATCTTCAGGGCGGAAAAGGTGTTCCCGTTGAGATACCGTCTGACGCGCCGCAAAAGTAAAAAAAGTTTTTTCATATCGCTACTCGAGGCAGTAGCGTTATTTTTTTTGCTATACCCTTGTTGCAGCCCGGGCGCGGAAGCCCCCGCCGCGGAAACGGCAATGAGCCTGGAAACGGAACTCAGCCCGGTTTACGGCGACGCGTTTGTAACCGGACAAATCGGGGACGCGCGTACACTGGTACCTATACTGGCTTCCGACAGCCCTTCCTCATATATAGTGTCGCTTGTTTTTAACGGTCTCGTTAAATACGACAAGAACGTGGAGCTTACCGGGGACCTCGCCGAATCCTGGGATATCGAGGAGCGGGGATTGGTAATCGTTTTTCATTTAAGGAAAGGCGTTAAGTGGCACGACGGTTATCCGTTTACCGCCCGTGACGTAAAATTTACCTACGAATGCCTCATAGACCCTGATATCCCGACCCCGTACAGCGGCGATTTCAGGATGATTAAAGCCGTTGAGATCATAGACGATTACACTTTAAAAGTAACGTATAAGGAGCCCTTCGCGCCCGGCCTTACAAGCTGGGGCATGCCGATAATGCCGGAACATATATTAAAGGGGCATAATCTTCTTACCACGGATTTTGCGCGAAACCCGGTGGGTACGGGGCCGTACAAATTCAAACGATGGAAAACCGGCGAGAGGATTGACCTTGTGTCTAATCACGGGTATTTCGAGCATCGCCCCTATATCGACAGATATATTTACAGGGTGATACCGGACACCGCGACAATGTTTTTAGAGCTCGAGACCTTCGGTATTGATTCTATGTCTCTTACGCCGCTTCAGTATACGCGGCAGACCGATACGCCTTTTTTCAGGAAGCGTTTTCAAAAATTCAAATACCCCATGTTTGTCTACACTTTCATGGCGTATAATTTAAAGGATAAAAAATTTAAAGATAAAACCGTGCGCCGGGCGTTAAATTACGCCGTTGACAAAAATGAGATAATCAACGGCGCGCTTCTCGGGCAGGGAAGAATCGCGACGGGACAATTTGTTCCCGAGTCGTGGGCTTTTAATCCGGAAGTAAAGCCGTATCCGTTCGATCCCGAAAAAGCTAAAGGCATGCTGGGTGAAGCCGGATGGAACGACAGCGACGCCGACGGCTGGCTCGACAAAAACGGTGAAAAATTCGAATTTACCATTATAATCAACCAGGGAAACGATACACGGCGAATGGCCGCGGAAATCATACAGCGCCGGCTCAAAGACATAGGCGTAAAGGTAAACATAAGGGTTCTGGAATGGTCGGTTTTTATAAATGAGTTTGTGAATAAAAAAAGATTCGAGGCCCTGATAATGGGCTGGGGGCTCGGCAGGGAACCGGATTGTTTTGATATTTTTCATTCGTCAAAAACAAGAACGGGCGAGTTTAATTTTATAACTTATTCTAATCCCGAAGTGGACCGGCTTCTTGTCGAGGGAAGGCGTACATTCGACAGAAGTGAAAGGAAAAAAATATATCGCGAGATCCACAGGATTCTTTACGAGGACCAGCCTTATATGTTTTTGTATATACCGGATGCGCTTGTCGCTGTCAACAGCCGTTTTCAGGGTATTGAAGCGTCGCCTATCGGGATAGCGTATAATTTTATTGACTGGTGGGTGCCGAAGGATAAGCAGCGCTTTAAGTATTAACATCAATAGGGCGCGCCTTTTTATTTTTCTATGAGCCCGCGAAAAAACCCCGAAGATTGCCCCGGGGGTATTTCTAAAAACCGGTTACTATATGGCCAGATACATAATTCGCCGCGTACTGCAAATAATTCCCATACTACTCGGTATAACCATTATATCGTTCGCGGTGATTCACCTCGCGCCGGGGAAACCGACGGATTTAATGCTGCAGCTTAATCCAAAAATCGAGTATGAGGCGCGGGAAAAACTGGAACGAATTTACGGCCTTGATAAACCGTTGTATGCCCAGTATTTTGACTGGTTAAAAAAACTCATGCGCCTTGATTTCGGAAATAGTTTCACGGACAACAGGCCGGTTATTGACAAGATTTTTGAAAGGCTTCCGGTAACGTTGCTGATAAATTTTCTGGCGATGGCCGTGATCCTGATATTTTCCATACCGATCGGCGTGAAGAGCGCCGTAAAACGCGGATCTTTTTTTGATAAGGTTATGACGGTTTTGGTTTTTATCGGTTTCGCGGCGCCCGGATTCTGGCTTGCGCTTCTCCTCATGTCATTTTTTGGGGTAAGGCTCGGCATTTTACCGGTTTCAGGCATAGTGTCGCTGGATTTTGAGAATTTTACCCTTTCGCACAAAACCGTGGACTTACTCCGGCACCTTATATTACCTGTAAGTGTCGCGAGCATAGGCGGCGTTGCCGGGATTTCGAGGTATATGCGCCAGAGCATGCTGGGCGTAATTTCACAGGATTACATAAGGACCGCGCGGGCAAAGGGGCTTTCGGAAAGAACGGTTATACATAAACATGCCCTGCGAAACGCCCTTTTACCTATAATCACGATACTGGGGCTTTCGATTCCCGCCCTTATATCCGGAAGCGTAATACTTGAGACGATTTTTGGCATACCGGGTATGGGGCGGCTCATGGTTGAGGCTGTTTTTACGCGTGATTACAACGTTGTGATGGCCGGACTTGTCATAAGTGCGTTTCTTACGCTCGCGGGAAATTTAATCGCGGATATAGCTTATGTTTACGCGGATCCGAGAATACGTTATGATAAGATAAGTCGTCCTGTGCGGTAGGGGGGGCTTAGATATCTCTTATCGTGCGAGGATGTGCGCGGAAAAAAGATGACAAAAAAATTATTGCGCAATAAATTAACATTGTTTGGCGCGGGCATAATTCTTCTTCTTGTGCTAATCGCGGTTTTTGCCCCTTACATTACTAAATATGACCCTACCTGCATAAACATACAGGATGCCCTTCTTCGGCCGTCTCTTGAACATCCTTTCGGTACCGACAGCCTCGGAAGAGATCTTTTTACCAGGATCATATACGCCTCGCGCATAGCTCTTTTAATAGGTTTTGTAGCGGTGGGCCTGGCCGCGGCCATAGGTGTTTTTTTCGGGTCAGTGGCTGGTTATTTTGGGGGTAAAATTGATTCCGCTATAATGCGTTTTGCCGATGTAATGTTATGCTTTCCGGCTTTTTTTCTGATCCTGGCCGTTATCGCGGTGGTCGGGCCCGGTATTTTCAATATAATGGTTGTAATCGGCCTCACTAGCTGGATGGGCATGGCGCGCCTTATAAGGGCGGAGATACTGAGTCTAAAGACACGTGATTATGTTTTAGCCTCAAGGTCACTCGGCGCGAGCAATTTTTTTATAATAACAAAACACCTCATACCCAATGGAATCGGCCCGGTTCTTGTGAGTTTAATATTCGGGGTAGCGGGCGCGATTCTTACCGAAGCGGGCTTGAGTTTCATTGGACTGGGGGTGCAGCCGCCGGACCCGAGCTGGGGAAATATTCTGATGGAGGGAAAAGCGGTTATGGGCGCGGGATGGTGGGTTATTCTTTTTCCCGGCCTGGCTATATTGATTACGGTCCTCGCGTTCAATTTATTCGGGGAGGGATTGCGCGACGCGCTTAATCCCGGAAAATCATGATATTAAAAGTAGAAGACCTGAAAGTCCGGTTTAAACACGATAACGAAACGGTAAAAGCCGTAGACGGTATCGATTTTACGGTACACAAAAACGAAATAGTGGGTCTGCTCGGAGAATCCGGAAGCGGCAAAACGGCTACGGCACTTTCCGTAATGAACCTGCTTCCGCGAAAGGATTGCGTCAGATACGGCAAGATTATAAAAAATTCCGGAATAGCCATGATTTTTCAGGAGCCTTTTACGGCCCTCAACCCTGTTTTGAGGGTAGGGGAGCAGGTTGACGAGGCAGCGCCGGCAGGAGAGACAATCTCGAAAAAAGACGCCATAACAAAAACACTCGCCCTTTTTGAGAAAGTGAAACTGAATGACCCGCGAAGAATATATGATTCATATCCGCACCTTTTATCAGGCGGGCAGCGTCAGCGTGTCATGATAGCGATGGCGCTGGCGCTTTCGCCGGGGCTTTTAATCGCGGACGAGCCGACAACCGCTTTGGACGTGACAATACAGGCGGAAATCCTGGACCTTATACTGGCCCTGAAAAAGGAATTCGGCATGTCGGTTCTTTTTATAACGCACGATTTCGGGATTATCAATAAAGTTACCGACAGAATAATTGTCATGAAAGACGGAAAAATAATAGAAAGGGGCGCGAAGGATTCTGTTCTTTTTTCTCCGGAGGAAGATTATACAAAAAAACTCCTCGACGCGGTACCGCGGATGGGGGCGCGTTTTTCAACTTCGCGCGGGGAAAGCCCTTTTTCCGGCGGAACGCCCGGCAATGAGGCCTTTTCCCGCCGAAACATTGTTATCAACCTTAAGAACTTAAGCAAGACATTCACTGTTGAAAAAGGCGTTTTCGGGAAAAGCCCCGGCCGCGTACAAGCGGTCCGTGATGTAAGCCTGGAAATAAAAGAAGGAAAAACGCTCGGCATTGTCGGCGAATCCGCCGCCGGTAAAACCACGCTGGCGAAGCTTCTGGCGGGATTAATAAAGCCCGATACGGCCGGGAACCGTTTTCAGCCGGGCGCCGGACCGTCCGGCGTGAAAAGTGTCCCCGCGCGCGAGATTCAAATTGTGTTTCAGGATCCTTATAGTTCGCTTGATCCGCGCATGCGCATGCAGGATATAGTCCTGGAGGGCCCGGTGATACGCGGAATAAAAAAAAGAGCGAGAGAAAAGATCCTGCGGGAGACGCTTTTCAGGGTTTATTTGAATTTAAGGGACGGTATGAAATACCCGCACCAGTTTTCAGGCGGGCAGAGGCAGAGAATTGCCCTTGCCAGGGCGCTTGCGGTAAAGCCGCGAATCCTTATACTGGATGAGCCGGTCTCGAGCCTGGACGTAGTAATCCAGTCGGAAATACTGAACCTTCTCAAGGCTGTCCAGAAGGAACTTGCCTTAACTTACGTTTTTATATCGCACGACCTTGCCGTTGTTGAACGCATGGCTGATGATGTTGCGGTGATGCACAAGGGGGAAATTGTGGAATTTGCCCCGATCGCCCAAATTTACAGATCGCCAAAACACCCTTACACGAAACGCCTTTTGGCGGATGCGTCCGGTTTGCATATTCCTGGGTAATTAGGTATACTTGATGAGCCGTAGTTTTACGTGTGATAAAAAATAATGAAAAGGCGAATATGATATCCTGACCCCGCAAAACGGAAAAATCGCGTATGCTTATTTTACGAAAAATAGTTTTTTATATTTTTGCTTTTTTTTACGTTATTTTTTGCCCGCTTGTAATCTTATACGCGTTCGGTTATATCCTTAAACCGCAAAACGAGAATATCATGGTGGAAACCGGAATCATATACCTTTCCACCGCGCCTCCGGGCGCCTCAATATACATAAACGGCGAGGTCACGGAAAATAAGACTCCCGCCATGCTTGATAAACTCCTCCCCGGAAGATATGATATAAAACTTTTTCTTGAGAATTATGAAGTATGGAACGACGTCCTTCCGGTTAGAGCCGGCGGCGCGACAACCTCCGGAAGGATACTTCTTGCCCCTAAGAAACGTAAAACAGAAACGTGTCTCGCCGGTAACTTTAACGATTTGGTTTTTTTGCCCGGCACACAATTTCTACTTGCCGGCGGGGGTGGCCTGCTCGGTGATTACACTGTTTACGACTGCCTAAATCGTGATCCAAAAGCCGTTATTGCCCCCGGCTCGCGATACGCGAAATGCGAGATTGTATCGCTTTTTACGGCGAGAGAGAGCCCCTGCATACTGTTTTCCGCGCTCGGAAAAGACACTAAAAAACTTTTTTTATGGGTTGATCTTGGCGAAAAAGAGCCCGTCATATCGGACATTACGGATCTTTTTCCGGAAGCGCCGCGCCGGGTGATATGGGAGGCTTCCGGCGGGGATAATATTTTTACTTTCCGGGAGGGCTCCGTGAACCGGCTGGATATCGCGGCGAAGGCCCTGTATCCGGGCTTCGCGCAAAACGCGCGGGGCCTCGGTGTCGCGGAAAAACTTGTTTATATCCTTTCTTTTAACGGAGACCTTTCCTCGATGAATTACGAAAAAAAAGGCGTAAACAAATTACTGGGGGATAAAAAACTAGCCGATCTTATCTTCGGATCCTCGGGCGGCTTCAGGATAGAGCCGTTTTCAAAAGACGTAATTCTTTTTACCGGAGAAAAGGGGGAGCTTCTGGCCAACCGCCTTCCTTATAAATTCGTGGATAAGGGAACCGTGGGGACGGAATTCGATCTCCCCCGCGAAAGAGTACTTTTATGGAAAAAGGATAAAATCGGTATTCTGGACTTTTCAGCCGAAGTAACAGGCGCTGTCGCATTTGAACAGGGCCCCCGGCTCGATTGGATTTTTACGGGTGGAAAGAATATCAAAGAGGCATTTTTTGTTTATGAGGCCTCACACGTTCTTTTTCACGATTTAAACGAAGTTTATCTTTTGGATATAAATCATTACGGGCCGCGGCGCCTGGAGCATGTGCTTACGGTAAAAGAGAAAACAGGTATTTTTTATTCGGAAAAAACAGGATTCCTTTACTATCTTGACCCTTTGAGCGGCAATCTTGCATCGGCTGAAATTGTTCCCGGAAAAACGGAAGGCACGGAGGGAAAATGAAGTTTATTTTTTCCAGACACGGCTTAAAAGGCGGGGAAAAAAAGCTGCAGCGTTTTCTGGAGATTATTCCCGGACTTACAAGCTGGACGATTATCGTAGGAATGTTTATCCTTTCCCTCGCGAACCCGGTTATCGCCGCGGCCATAATAATCGCATTTTTAATTTACTGGTTTCTCAAACTGGCGTATCTCACGATTTTTCTTGTAATTTCTTATTTCAGGCTGTCTATTGAGGAAAATACGGATTGGATGGAAAGGGCCCGCGGCGCCAATATGCCGGAAGAGTTCGTGAAAATTTTAAAGAACGCTTCTCTTAAAGCGCCGTTTAAAAAGAAACTTTCGAATTACTTTTGCCGCAAAAGGCTTGAGCATCTCTTGAAAAAAGGCATGAAACCCCCTTTTCTGGACGATATTTATCACCTTGTTATCATTCCGGTAGCCAAAGAAACCCGGGACGTTGTTGAGCCGGGTATCAGGGGCATTGCCGAGAATACGTTCCCATCGAAGAGAACACTCGTGGTCCTGGCGGTTGAGGAGAGGGCAAGTGACGGTGTCAAGAAGGACGCGGCGGATATACGTGCTGAATACAGGGAAAGATTTTTGGACTTGATCATAAGCATGCATAAGAACGGTGTCAGGGGTGAAGCCCGCGTCAAAGGCGCAAACGCGACACACGCCGCGAAAGCGGCCGCGGAATACTTTAAGGAAAAAACTATTCCGTTTGAAAACGTGATCATATCCTGCTTTGATTCGGATACCGTGGTGAACCCGCAGTATTTCGCGTGCCTTACATATAATTTTATGATTTGCCTCGAGAGGACCCGTTCAAGTTTTCAGCCGATACCGGTATATTACAATAATATCTGGGATGTTCCGGGTTTCGCGAGGGTCCTGGAAACAGGTTCTTCGTTTTTCCAGTTAATAGAGGCAACCAACCCCGAAAAGCTTGTTACTTTTTCGAGCCACAGCATGAGTTTCAGGGCGCTTGTAGATGTCGGTTACTGGCCGGTAGACATGATTTCGGACGATTCGGCTATATTCTGGAAATCGTATATCCGTTTTGAGGGGGATTACAGAGTGGTCCCGATGTATACCACGGTTTCGATGGATATTGTCGCCGCTGACACATGGTGGAAGACGATCGTAAATGAATATAAACAGAAAAGAAGGTGGGCGTGGGGCGTGGAAAATTTTCCGTTAGTGGTGAGGGGCTTTTTGAGAGATAAGAAAATACCCTTATTCAACAAGATCAGGCTTATTTTCAAATTATTTGAGGGCCATATTTCATGGGCCACCTGGGCGTTTTTATTGACGATAATAGTATGGATACCGCCGGTTTTCGGAGGCGGGCATTTTCAGAAAAACATTCTTTATTACAGCGCTCCCAGGATCAATGGCACCATTTTTAATCTTGCCTGTTTTTCGATTATTACGAGTATTATCCTGAGCATTTGCCTTTTGCCTAAGCGTAAAATAAAGCATCCCCTGCTTCAAAGGATTGCCTTTGCCTTTCAATGGCTTTTTATCCCCCTTATCATCTTATTCTTGAGCGCCATTCCCGCCCTTGACGCGCAGACCAGGCTTATGCTGGGAAAACGCCTTGAATTCTGGGTGGCGCCGAAGAAACGGGGGCAGTAATATTGTTTAATGCCCGCCGCCTTAAATACGCCGCCTTTACGGCGTTCGTGTTTATTTTTACCTCAATAAATGCCCGGGCCGAAGTGATTCGCGTCGGGACAACATTTAGCCCGCGGCAAAGCGAATACCTGGAACAGGACTGGAAAAAATCCTATCTCGCGATCCTTGATATGGGATTCGATGTTATTCGCCTGGCGGCTTACTGGAATACAATTGAAAAAGTAAAAGGCGTTTATGATTTTAAAACACTTGATTGGCAGATAAAAGAAGCGAAAAAAAGAAAAATCCCGGTTGTCCTTGTGGTCGGCATGAAGGCCCCGCGATGGCCCGAGTACTACATTCCGGGGTGGTTGCTTGCCGAACTTGAACTTAAACCGGGACAGGAGCTTGGCTCCGATTTCACGCTCGGCGAAAAAACCTTAGAATTCATAAAGAAAACGGTTGATCGCTATAAAAACGAATCCACTATCAGGTACTGGCAGGTTGAGAACGAACCCCTCGGGCGTTTCGGCCCGCACTTTTGGTGGATTGGAAAGGAATTTCTGGAGAGGGAAGTAAGTCTGGTCAGAGAACTTGACCCGGCATCAAGGCCGATTGTTATCACGGCGGAAACTTACCCGAATAATTTTATCAGGTTTATGATGCGGTTTATTCCTCCCTCGGCGCCTATAAGCGACACAATGCAGTTATGCGACATTCTTGGCCTAAATATTTACCCCGTGGTAGGCAAGAAGTTCTATTGTTTTAATTTTTACGTCAGGACACGCCAGCTGGAACGCTTGAGGTATTTTTCGGAGCTTATAACAAAAGTAAGGGGCCGCGGTAAGAAGATATGGATTACGGAACTTCAGGCTGAGCCCTGGGAAGCCGGGAAACTGGTCCACAAGTCACCGGAAAAGCCTGTAAGCATCTGGCCGGACATGATCCAGGCGACATTTAATGAGATGAAGGCGCTCGGCGTTGACACGGTATTTCTATGGGGCGCGGAATACTGGCATTTTCGCAAAACCCGCTATAATGACACTGCCTGGCTGAATAAGGCCAAAGCCATCCTGTCGGAATAACAACAAAGCGCGTGATTGCATGGGCCGGGTTTTCTCTGGCAGCGTTTCTCCTTGCAACCCGCGTACCTTTATTATATACTGATAATTACTTATGTGGAGTACGGCACAGCTTAAAAAGACGATTAGGAAAATAATAGGCGACAGGTTATTGGTTATTGCCTCTAACCGAGAACCGTATATTCATGTTTATAAAGAAGGAAAGATTGAATATATAAGGCCGGTAGGAGGCGCTGTTACGGCTCTGGACCCGGTAATGAGGGCCTGTGACGGTACATGGGTCGCTTACGGCGGTTCAAATGCCGATAAAGACGTAGTTAACAGAAAAGGCGAGATACGCGTCCCGCCTGAAAATCCCAAATATACCCTGAAAAGGATCTGGCTTACGAAGGACGAGGAAAACGGATATTACTATGGATATTCAAATAAGGCCCTATGGCCGCTTTGCCACATGGCGTATACAAGGCCAAGCTTTGATGAGGTTGACTGGGCATATTATAAGATAGTAAATCAGAAATTCGCCGACACAATACTTAATGTGATCGGGAACAGAAAAGCTTTTGTGTGGATACATGATTACCACCTTATGCTTTTGGGCCGTATGCTGAAAGCAAAAAACAATGATCTTCTTACGGCTCATTTTCTCCACATACCGTGGCCTAACCCGGAAATCTTCAGGATATGCCCCCAAAAAACCGAAATACTTAAAGGGCTTCTCGCGAATGACCTTCTCGGGTTCCACATAAGGTATCATTGTTCTAATTTCATCGGAACGGTAAAAACCGAGCTTGAGGCCAGGGTTGACAAGGAAAAAACCTCGGTTACTTACGGAGGCCACGAAACGCTCGTGAGGGCATTCCCTATCAGCGTGGACTTTGACGAGACATCGAAATTGGCCGATTCAAAAGAAATAAAAAATACGGCAAAAAAACTAAGAAATGAATTTTCAATCGGTGATAATATTTTTCTTATCGTGGGGCTTGACCGTATTGATTACACAAAAGGTTTAATCGAGAAAATACAGGCCATTGACCGTCTTCTGGAAAAATTCCCCAGGTATAAGGGGAAAATCATGTTTATACAAAAAGGGGGCTTAAGCAGGATGCACATACCCCAATATAAGGAGCTTAACGATAGGTTGAATAATCTTGTGGAAGAAGTGAACTGGAAGCACTCCACCGAAAAGTGGTTTCCGGTGGCGCTGGTGAGGCGCCATATGTCAAGAAAAGAAGTCACGGCCCTGTACACCATAGCCGATGCCTGTGTGGTAAGCCCGCTTCACGACGGCATGAATCTCGTATGCAAGGAATACATAGCCGCGAAGAACGACCTGAAAGGTGTTTTGCTTCTCAGCCGGTTTACCGGCGCCGCGAGGGAATTAAAGGGCGCGATATTCGTAAACCCTTATGACAGGGAACATTTCGCTATCGCTATAAAAAAAGCGATAGAGTTACCAAAAGAAGCCAGAGAGAAAAGAATGAAACGCCTTAGAAACCTCGTCAGGGAAAACAATATTTATAAATGGGCCGGAAAATTCCTGGAAGAATTAAAAAAGATCTGAAAAGCAAAGTAAAAAGCGCTAAAAGAATAATATTTTTTTTAGATTATGACGGTACCCTTACGCCCATAAGAAAAAAACCCTCTCTTGCCCGTATAAATAAAAAATCCAAAAATATCCTGAAGAAACTGTCGGAAAAACCCGCGTTTAAGGTTTTTATAATAAGCGGCCGTTCGCTGAAGGACATCAGGAATCTCATAGGCGTAAAGTCTATTTATTATGCCGGAAATCACGGGATGGAACTCGCGGGCCCCGGGTTGAGATATGTGAATAAAAAGGCATTGCGCCTTGCCCCTTTTATTCGAAAAAACTATGACGCCTTGAAAATGGCCATGAAATTTAAAGGGGTTTTCGTGGAAAACAAAACTTATACCCTGAGTGTCCATTACAGGGCGCTTTCACGCGGCAAAACAGGGGAGTTCATGAAAAAGTTCGCTACGGTAGCGAAAAAACTTAAAAAAAACAATAAATTAAGGATTACCGAAGGGAAAAAAGTATTCGAGATCAGGCCCGGGGTGAGATGGAACAAAGGCGAAATAATAAAATGGATATTGAAAAGGAATAAAAAATGCTTGCCAATTTGTATAGGTGATGATATAACTGACGAGGACGCTTTTCGCGCAATCGGGAAGAGGGGTATAAGTATTCTTGTTTCGTGGAGGAAAAGAAAGAGTTTTGCGCGGTATTGGCTGAAATCGCCGAAAGAAGTAATTAACCTGTTGAGGGCATTATGAGCCGCTGGACCAAAAAGGCCAGAAATCCGTTTCATTTCTACACCAGTGTGATACTTAAGGAGCTTACCTGGAAAAAAGCCAGAAACCTGCGGGAACTTGTAGAAATCATAAAAGAGGTTCCCGGCTCCGTTATTTATTACCACACGCACATTTTTCTCCAGCGCCAGCATTCTTTTTCCCCTGATCCGCCGAATGCTTTCGCTAACTGGGTTTCCCGCACCCTGGGTGAATATAAATTGGGCGAAGAGCTTGCCAGTATAGATATATGCTCGTTTAACACCATAAGGGAATTGCGGGGAAAGATAATACGTATTATCGAGAATTACCTTTTTGACAGCAAGGGGCCGCTCCGGTACGCGCCTCCCGGGGAGGAATTTGATTTTATAAAAGCCCACAGTTTTGTCGTGCCTACCGGCTTTAAGGCGAACAATCTCAAAGAGTTCGCGATGATCCTGGAAAAAGTTACTATATACTCGATATATTTTCACATTTTCGAGGCGCGCCTGCGGCTGGAAAAAGGGTTTAACGATTTTTCTTTCTGGATAGGCACTTCCGCGTTTGCCCCCGAAGTGGCGAAAAATATAGCGGAACTTGACCCGTATACCTTTAACATGGAGGCTTTAAGGCGCAGGATTCTGGATATCATAAGAAACTGGTGCAGTGCAGAACAGGGGATAGGTCCGGGATGAGAATAGCGGATTACGAAAGCATAGTAGGTAAAGATATTATTTATGAGCTTGGCCTTATAAGTAAGAAACTCAGAAAAAAAAAGGTTCAGTGCATAAATTCCACGAAACTCGGAGGCGGTGTCGCTGAAATATTATCGCGTATTATCCCGCTTCTCTGCGATCTGGGGATAGACGCTACGTGGGATATTATAGAGGCCGATCCGGACTATTTTAACGCTACCAAGGCTTTCCACAATGCCCTGCACGGGA
>CAYTQI010000024.1:0-24732 GCA_964440235.1 uncultured Planctomycetia bacterium | reverse complement strand
TAAGCCACGCTGTAATCCATTCCGATATGAACGTTTATAAACTTGCTTTCGGAAACAAGGCAAAAACTGAAGCCCACCGGTTTCCCGTCAATGCGCCACAAAAAATATTTAACGCGGCTTTTCAGGTTGCGATATACCTCTGTAAAAAAATCTTTTGGCACCTTCTGGAACTGAATATTACTCTTTGAGAATGTTTGTGAATAGAGCCCGTAAAAAACGTCCAGCAGGCCGTCAATATTATCCGGCATTTCCAGTTCAATATTGCCCTTGCGTTCCGCTTTTTTCAGTTTTCGCTTCAACCCGTCTTTTGAGGAGTGGCTTAAGGTGTTCATATATTCGTCAAAAGACGTGAAATTAAGATTCATTTTAACGGAGGGATAACTGTTCAACTTATAAAACCCCTCCTTCAGAAGGGGATCCAGTATTTTGGCGTAATTCGCGAAGAAATCCTTAAAAACAAGCATAGAGGCGCTCTCTTCCTTAGCGATGTTTTCCATGCATTGAAGTATTGTTTTCACGAAAGGTTCTCGAAGGGAATCCATAATACCGATCTTGCCCTCACACAGTATAGAGCCGCAAAACAACCCCCGTAAATCAAACATTGAGGGAAAAGCTTTTTTGATTTTGTTTGTGAAATTTTTGAGCGGGCCGTCAATGCTTGTGTCCAGGCGATAATTCATTAAAAAGCACGGGGCAATACCGGCGGGTACATTTTTCCTGTAAACCACGATATAATAAAATGAAATTCCCTCGATGCCGCAGCTGTCTAAAGATCTGAATAAGTCATAGCCCTTAAGGGTATCGGGGATAAGAACGTTCCATTCTTCCGGGGATATTTCCTCCGCCCTTCTCATAATCCTTGTCGTTAAACTGACTGGGCCGTCCATCACGCCTTTCCTTTTTTTTCCGCGTACGCTATCAATTCCTCAACAGTAAAAATAACGTTCATCGCCTCTTCTTCTATTTTCAGTCCGATCTTTCTCTCGAGTTCAGAGGCAAGCTCCCCCCTTCCAAGTAAATCAATGCCCAGATCCAGTTCAAAAGAATCACCCGGGGTTACGCCCCTTACTTTTGTCTGGGTCCGGATACAATCGATTATCGCCCGGGCCAGGGGTTTTCTCATTGTAACGAGATCCTCTTTCTTGAGGTGTTTTTCCGGGGGTTGAAAAATTTCCTTAAACGCGCCGGAGATGTAGAGCCGTTTTACTTCGCGCCTTTTGACTTTGCCCATGACCGTGCACGGCAGCGCATCCAGGGTCAGGGAAAAATCCATGAGCCGCTCGGGAATAATCATTTTTCTTGAAACACGTTCGAACGCCGCTTTTATCGTATTGTAGGGGTTGGTTATGCCTTTTTTTTTGAAAAAATCCATATCGGGCACCACGACCGCCCGGAGAACCGTCGTATCCCTTATGCCTTTCAGGGAAGGAGCGTCAAAAACACACATTTCCTTAACCGGCGCTTCGGCCGAATACGCATCCTCTATTTCCCGCGGGTATAAATTAAGCCCAAGGTCCAGAACAATAATATCCTTGCTCCTGCCGGTAAAAAATAAATACCCGTCCCTGTCTTTGTAGCCGATATCCCCTGTTTTAAACCACCCATCTTCCATGACCTGTCGCGTCAACGCCGCGTTTTTATAATACCCTTTCATGATATTCGGCCCGCGGGCAAGTATCGCGCCGGCGCCATTTGCGTCTTTATCGCGTATCTTAATCTCAACATTTCTCACGGGAAGCCCCACGGAACCAATCTTTGGTTTTTTAACGGGGTTCACCGTTAAAACCGGTGAGGTCTCGGTGAGCCCATAGCCGTTAAGTATCGTAAAACCGAATTTAAAAAGGTCTCTTTCAACATTTTTTTTAAGTTCCGTGCCGCCCGAAAGGCATACGCGCATTGACGGGCCGAAGCGGCGGTGTATATTGTAAAAAAAATACCGTGAAAGATTCAGGCCCGTTTTTCTTCTGACGGCATATAAGCACTCCGCCGTTATATTAAGCAAGAACCGGAGAATAGCCGGAAATTTTTTGAGCGAATCCGTAATTGCCTTGTGAAAAGCGTTAAAAATAAGCGGTACACCGATAAACAAGGCGGCATTCGCTTCCCTTATGGCCGTTATAACTTCTACGCTGTGCACGCTGCCCGGAAATATAACCCTTCCACCACCAAGAAGTGGACTAAACATCGTAACAACCAGCGCGTAGGCGTGGTAAAGCAAAAGAACCGCCACAACACCGTCCCCCTCCTTCATAAGGCCCAGCCGGACAAGCGAATCATAATTAGACAGCAGGTTGCCGTGCGAAAGCATCACCCCCTTGGGGCTGCCGGTGGTACCGGTGGTATACAGGATGCAGGCCGTTTCATTTTCCCCGCCCCTCATGCCCGGGAAGTTTTCCTTGAGCGTAGGGGTGGGTTTGAGCATATTTTTAAATTCGTGCGAATTTACCGAAACAGTTCTTTCGCCGTTAAAAGAAATAGGTTTTTCCGTGAAAACGATTTTGCACTCTGAATCAGCGAGAATCGCCTCTATTCCCGGATAAGATTCCTGGGTATTAACCGGAACAGGTATGGCGCCCGCAAACAATAAAGCAAAAAAAACAACCGTCCACTCAAGCCTGTTCGCCATTAAAATGGCGCCTTTATCGCCCTGTTTTATTCCGTAATAATCTGACAGGGCGAAAGAAAGCGTTTTTATGTTACCGAGAAGCTCCCCGTAAGAAACCCTTATCCAGCGCCCGTCTTTTTTCCATTCGACAGCTACGCTATCCGGGTGCCTTAGAACGCTTTCCGTGAGGGCTTCGCAAATATTCCCGATTTTCCCGTTACTGTTTTCCATGATGACGGTCCGGAATTTTATCTTTCTGAAAAATGATTCTTCGTGAAACTGATGTTAAATCTCAATCTGATACAGATCCGCTTTTGTGCCGGTAACCCAAAAACTTTTCCCATCCCAGGCAATACCCGTAAGATTCTTTACATTGGGGCGGAAATAACCTTTTATCTCAAGTTTCTCAATATCCACTTTATACGCGCGCCTGTCAAACCAGCTCGTAATCCAGAGATGGGCCCCGTCCCACGCCATCTGTGAGGGTTCGGAAATATTTTCTATCCCGATCTTATCAAGAATGTTGCCGAGCCCATCCAACAATAGAAGGTGATACCGCGTACCCAAAACCCCCCTTGTCCAAGTAATAACAAAAATACGCTTTCCCACGCGAATAACGCCTGTCGGCCGGGCAGGCCCGAGCGATATCCCGCATTCCGCCGTCATCTTGCCTTTCTCTATTGTTACGCGGTAAAGTTTTTTTTCGGTCCAATCCGTTATCCAGTATTTTCCGTCCCGCGCGGAGGTTATGCCTTCGGAAAAACCTGCCACAGGCTCTATTTCCGACACCACGCGCCCCGAATGCAAGTTTACAACCCAGGTCTTACCCCCTTTTCCGTTGTTTACCCACACATTATCACCATCAATAAAAAGCCCCTCGTGATACCCTTCCGGTAGACGTATCTTCCGTATCCTTTTCACGGGAATCATGGATTGATAATTTTTTGCTTTTTTTAATATCTTGCCTCCATGTAAAAGCGTCTGGGGAAAAGCTAAAAAATCGAATACTATTACCCCTGTCAAAGCAGTTACAATTATATATTTTTTCATTTTTTACGGCTCACGGACGGCTTAAAAAATTCTCTTGTCGCCACGATATTTGCGCCGGTTCCGAGAAAATTCGAGACAACGATATCCCCTACATGCACGGGCCTATCGATCCTTATTTCTTTAATCTCTCTCATCGCCTCGGTAAGTTTCGCCTTCGGTATGGGCCTGTCGGTTTTTACGGGGACAAGTTTGAAAGGCATTCCTTCGGTGAGAATCGAGGTCGTAAGCACCCTTACGGGATTTTGCATCTCGGAAAACGCGTACTTTTCGCCTTTCGGGCATTTGTTGCCGCTTATACTGATTACCTTGCCGTTATCAATTTCCACCGTTATGTGGCACCCGACCGGGCATTCTATGCATATCAACTTTTTCTTTATCATCTTAGGCCTTTCAAATATTCCGCGGCCATTCTACCGGCGATCAGGCTGTCACGGGAAACGGAATCCACGATATCGTACACCTTAAAGGCGTTGCCGCATACAAAAATCCCGGGTATGGATGTTTTGTTGATTTCCTTCGATACGGGAGTATTCGTTTTTTTATCCATTTTGACACCGGCCATCTCTATGAGTTCATTTTCCGGGATAAGCCCCACGGATATCAATACGGTGTCACATGTTATCCGGAATTTTGAACCGGGAACATCTTTGAATCCCTGATCCACCTCTACAACTTCAACACCCTCAACCCGATTTTTGCCGTAAATTTTTGATATCTTATGCCTGAAATAAAGCGGTATGTCAAAATCTTCTATGCACTGGACAATATTACGCGCGAGGCCCCTCGATTTTTCCTGTATCTCAATAACTCCTTTTATTTTCGACCCTTCAAAAGTAAAACGCCGCGCCATTATAAGCCCTATATCGCCGGAACCCACGATCACAACCTCCTTCCCCGGAATCAGAGCCTCTATATTGATTAATTTCTGGGCAAGACCCGCGGGAAATACGCCCGCCGGCCTTGTGCCGGCTATGTGCACCATTTCGCGCGTCCTCTCTCTGCATCCTGTCGCCATGATAAGGGCTTTTGCCTTCACCCTTTTCAGGCTGCCCGGCTTGAGAAAGGTAAGCGTTTTATCGGCTTTAAGATTGACAGCAAACGAACAGAGGCTGATTTCGATCTCGGGAACATTCTCCACTTTTTCCATAAATCTCGCGGCGTATTCCGGGCCTGTCAGGATCTCCCTGAAGTATTTAAGGCCAAACCCGGTATGTATGCACTGGTTGAGGATGCCTCCAAGATACTGGTCTCTTTCAAGGATCAGGATATCTTTAACGCCGTTTTCGCGGGCCGCGACCGCCGCGGTCATCCCGGCGGGGCCGCCCCCCACTATGACAAGTTCCCTCTCAATCGTTTTTTCTCTGGCCCTTAACAATTTCGGACCCCCTGCCCCTTTTTGTTATTTCCGTAATGGGTATTTTTCGCTTCCTCTCCAGGATACGCATGATTCTTGTCGTGCAAAATCCGCCGTGACACCGCCCGGCCTGGGCGCGGGTTCTGAATTTTATGCCGTCAAGCGTTGTGGCGCCGTGTTCTATCGCCTCCTCAATTTCCCTGGCTGAAACCATTTCGCACCTGCAGACAATATCCCCGTATCCCGGGTCTTTTTTTATAAGCTTTTCCGCCCCGGCAAGTGGCATAGAAAAAAGATGGCTCTCTTTTCGCCGGTGCCTGTGAAAAATAAATTTTCTTTTAAGGCGCAGGCCGTTTCTTTTTAAAAGCCGAGCGGCCATGAGCGCTATCGCGGGTGCCGCTGTAAGGCCCGGGGATTGTATTCCGGCGACATTTACGAAACCCGGCGCCTTTTCCTCATGACGGATAATAAAATCGTGGCCCGAGGCGGGCCGGAGGCCCGCGAAATAAGCGATGATATCACTCTCATCTAAAGCGGGGATCAGCCTTTTAGCCGAGGAAAAAACTTCCCTCAGCCCTTCCTCGGAAGTCGAAAAATCCTCTTTATCGTCAGTTTCGTGAGCCGTCGGGCCTATCATCGGATTTCCATCGGAAGTTTTTATGACGAGTATACCTTTGGAATTAAGCGACGGCACGGGAAAAAGAACGTGATTCGCCAGGTGCTCTCTTTTTTTGTCCAGGAGAAATTCTTCCCCTTTTCTCGGTTTTATTTTAAAATCACTTACCCCTACCATCGCGGATATCTCATCCGCAAAAAGCCCGGCGGCATTAATAATGTACCTCGCCTTAAAAACGCCTTTCCCGGTAGAGATCTCAAAAACGGATTTTTCAGGTAACCCGGAATAATTAAGACGGGCAATATTTTCCACTTTCGCGCCGGTATAAAACTCAACGCCGTTTCTTTTCGCGTTTTCACAAAGATCGTATACGAGCCGGTACGGGCTTATTATACCGGCGCTTGGCGCGTGAAGCGCGGCAATCGCCCCGGGATTCAGGTTCGGCTCATTTTTTCTGAGCCAGCTATTTTTAACGATTTTAAGCCGAGGGACGCCGAGTATTTCAGCCTCTCTTTTGAGGCGAGTGAGAACGGATATATCCTTTTCGTCAAAGGCGACTATCAACGAACCCACTTCCTTGAAATCAACACCCAATTCCCGGGAAATTTTTTTTGTCAATGCGTTGCCCTGAACCGAAAGGCGGCCTTTCAGGGAATCAGGGGGATTCTGGGTACCCGGATGGATTATGCCGCTATTTGATTTTGAAACGCCAAAGGCGAGTTCCTCTTCCTTCTCAAACAGAACAATATCCAGCTTATAATGAGACAGCTCGCGCGCGATCGCGCCTCCGGTAACGCCTCCCCCCACTATCGCCACGTCATATTGTTTCATGTCAGCGTCCGCCTAACCGCGTTAAGCCAGCCCTTATAAAGGCGCGCAGCGTGTTTTCTCGACATCCCGGGTTTAAACACCCTGTCTTTTTTCCAATATCTTTTTATTTCTTCGGCGTTTTTCCAGTAATTTACCGCAAGGCCCGCCAGATACGCCGCTCCGAGCGAAGTGGTCTCGATCACCTTAGGCCTTACCACATTAATACCGAGAATATCCGCCTGAAACTGGCAGAGAAAATTGTTTGCCGAGGCGCCGCCGTCAACCTTTAAATCTTTAACCTTTAAACCCGAATCCATTTTCATGGCTTCCAGCACATCCCTGGTCTGATAGGCCATCGCCTCAAGCGCGGCCCTCACAAAATGATTCGCTCCTGTGCCACGCGTAATACCGAATATAGCCCCCCTGGCGTGGGGATCCCAGTAGGGTACCCCAAGGCCGACAAGCGCGGGTACAAAATAAACGCCCGCGTTATCCGCCAGCGGTTTAACCATTTTCTCTGATTCCGGGGCAGCGTTTAATATCTTCAATCCGTCGCGAAGCCATTGGATCGCCGAACCCGCTACGAAAATAGCGCCCTCAAGAACATAAACCGGCTCACCGGAAGGCCCGCAGCCCAAAGTTATGATAAGCCCGTGTTTTGACGTGAGCCTTTTTTTGCCGGTATTAAGCAGAATAAAAGCGCCTGTCCCATAGGTGTTTTTCATGGAACCCGGCTTGAAGCATGTCTGGCCAAAAAGCGCCGCCTGCTGGTCGCCCGCGATACCGGCTATCGGAATACCCCGGGAAAGCATTCCGGTCTTCACGGTCATGCCGAAAATTCCCGATGATTTTTTCACGGCGGGAAGAATCTGCCTGGGGATCTTGAATTTTCTGAGTATTCTCCGGTCCCATTTACGACTGTTGATATTGAAAAGCATGGTGCGGGATGCGTTCGTGTAATCAGTGGCATGAACCGCCCCGCCGGTTAATCTCCAAAGAATCCACGTATCCGGCGTACCGAAAAGAAGCTTGCCTTTCCTGGCTTTGGATAAGGCACCGGGCACATTCCTTAATATCCACTCTATTTTACTCGCTGAGAAATAAGCGTCTATTGGGAGCCCCGTAGTTTTTCTGAAAAAGTTGAGTTCCCCTTTTCTTTGTCTCAATTCATCGCAGCGCGCGGCCGTGCGCCTGCATTGCCACACAATCGCGTTGTATACCGGACGGCCCGTATCCTTATCCCATATGATAGTAGTCTCACGCTGGTTTGTAATGCCTATCGCGGCAATAGATTTTTTAGGTACTTTACAAAGAACTTTCTGGATGGAATCGTTGACGCTTTTCCACAGATCCTGCGGTTTATGCTCAACATATCCCGGACGCGGAAAATACTGCGGAAACTCCTGATAGGCGCTTGCCCTCACCCTGCCTTTCTTATCATAGACAGTGGCGCGGCTTCCGGTCGTTCCCTGGTCTATAGCAAGTATGTATTTCACTCGCGCGTTATACCTTCCGGGAATATGACTTTGAAATCTTTTTTCATGCTTACGATCGCCCAGCCGCGCTCGCCGGCGGCCTTCAGCACCTTCTCCGCGCCTTTACCGTAGGCATATTCGCGCTCTCCGTCATCGTGATAAAGCGTAAGCGAAAGATTCGGCAGGCCGCTCGCGAAGGCCGCTTCAAGCATCGCAATATCGTCGTTTGAATTTCCGAAAGCGAAAATAGGGGCTCTCCCCAGGCGCATACGGATATTCTCGGGCTTTCCCTCCCGCAGAACTTCCGGCTCTACGACAGCGTGTTTCCGGATGTAAACGGCGCGTTTTTCACGCACCTCGAAAGCGACGCTGATAGTGTCGCCTATTACTTTCTCAAGCGGCACGTTTATTTTTTCCTTTGAAAAGACACGGATGAACTCCTGAGGCGAACCCGAAACTATATATAGTTCAAAATCCCGGCTTCTCAGAAAATCAAGGAGTTCCAGCATCGGTACGTAAAAAAGGTCTATGTACGGAACTTTGAAATCAGGATTTTTTCGCCCGGTTAGATAATCCTCGACATACTTCTTATATTCCTCCTCGGTATCCCCTTCAAAAGCCGTTAAATTCATCTCCAGAAAATTAGTGTGGTCCGAAATATAGCCCCAATCCCGTTTCCACGCGCCCTTGTACGGCTCAATGTCGCGCAAGACAGGATTTTTTTCGGCCTGGTCGTAAAGGCGTTCGGCCGCTATCAAAACCTGAAGATATAAAGGTTTTTCGCAAAAGAGGGTTCCGTCAAGATCAAATACCGCTATGCGTTCCTCTTTCGGGACATACGATGGGCTTGCCTCATCAGTTACCAGGTTTACAAAATCTATTATCCTTTGCCTGTTGGACGTTTCATTCCAGGAGGGCAGTACCTCAGCAGAAGGTTTTCCGAAAGCGAACACACAAACGGATATGCAGATAATTACACACGCAAGCTCCCTGAATTTTCTCACCGTGCCTCCTTGTTTTAGTAGTATACCTGACAGCGCACCGCGACAATATCAGCGTTACCGACACCGTTCGGATGCGCGTGCACATAATTGAGCATCACCTTCATGTTGGCGTTAAGATACCAGTTGCATCCGGCCGTTATATCCGAGAGCGCTCCTCCGTTTATGTCATCCGAGCAAAAATCTAGATAAGAATACCGAGCGGCAAGTTCCAGGGCGCCGAAAGCCCTTTCTTTAAATGAGAAATTCTTAAGGGGTTTAACCGCCGAAAAAACACCCCAGAATTTATCGTAATTCCTGTGCTCGCCGGTCAAGAAATAGCTTGCGTACACGTAAAATCCGTCAAAATATCCGACGGCGGAAGAATCCTTTCGGTTTACAAACGACTGTATGAATTCTCCCTGCAGTGAAAACGGCCCATAAACAAGCGCCGATTCAAGCCCAACAAGGTTGGCGTATCTTCCGGAAAATTCGCCTGTATCCACAAAATCGGGCGCGAGGTGTATTTCGGGTGATGAACTATAACGAAAATCTGTCTTGTTTTCATTTGTCGGGTTCCTGTAACAATAAGCCGCGCCAAGATGCAGAAGCCTTTCGCCTTGATTTTCATACCACGCCAGTCCCGTAACTCGCGTTGCGGAATTCAGGGCATTTGACAGGGGTATGGCGCTGTTATCGTCAGAATTAAAAAAAAGCGCCGAGGAAAGCGTCAATCTTTCGTCAAGGTGCGAGGAATTAAAGCCAATTCCCGTATTTCTGTGAAGAGACAGGGCGTAAGGCAAGCTTCTCTCAAGGAACGTTATATGGTTTGAGCTTGTCATGTCCTCCAGACTGAAAGGCGCTGTATATTGGCCAACCCTGAAAAGGTCAAGAAAAGGAATGTTTTTAAGCCCGAGATAAACGTCTCTGAAACCGACCTCTCCGCCGGCAAAGTCAACCTGCGCCTTATATACGCCGTTTCCGAATAATGTACCGCTACCGTAAACCCTTAGGCGCCTGAATTCCGCTGGGTGTTCAAGTTTGCCAAGTTTTCCTTTTACTTCCGAATCCTCGCCCATTCCGGCAAAATCTACCTGGATTCTTCCGCCGGCTTTCAGGGAAAAATCCTTATCCGGAGTCTCAAAACGCAAACCATTCTTCCAGAATACGCGCACATCCCCCCCGTCCGGTTTTCCGGCATTTTCCAATTTTTTTCCCGCGCGCGCCTTTGAAAACCGCTCACCTTTTTCGGATTCAAGCATTTCTATTTTTCGCTGCATTTCCTCCATGGCACGCGCCTGTTCTTTCATCTGTTCCCGCATCTCGTTAAGTTGCTCTTTCAGGCCCGAGATCTCATCGGCGAAAAGCGCGTGATTCGGAAAAAAATTGAGGGAAAGCGTCACGGCCAAATAAAACGTTATTTTTCGCATCTCACTCCTTGATTATATTTGCATATGTTACAGTAAATATACTTGAGAAAATTTGAAATGTCAAGGCGGGCTTGGCAAAATAACATTTTGCGAAATACGCGGGCATATGGTAGAATGCGTAAATGCTTAAAAAATTATTCACAAGCGCGGGTGTTTTTTTGGCCGTATTCATCATAATCTCGATCGCGGCCGATCTTTATTACCACGAAAGGCTCACGCATAACGAAGATCCGACAAAAACAAAATGGATATGCCATTGTGATTTCAGGGTTTTCTGGATCGCCTCGCGCAACATGCGTTATCAGATTGATGAAAACGCCTTGCCGCCGAAAACCTCCCTGAATGAATTCCCCGTTTACGACAAAGCCGAAAAATTCTATCATTTCCGGTACAGCCCCTTCGGGGCGCTTGCTATGACGCCTATCGGGATGATACCGTCTCCCCGCGCCGCGCTCTACGCGTGGTATGTGATTTTAAACACCGCTATGTTGTCGTCTTTATTGGTTTTGATAAACGCTCTCTGCGCGAACTTCAACGTTACGCGCGCGCAGCGGTATATTGTCCTGTGGGCCACCGCTATCGTATCAATGAGGTTTTATCTTATGGATCTCGCGATCGGGCAAATAGACGTTTTGATCGCGCTTTTTTTTGTATTTTTTCTGATAACTTACGTCCGCGGCAGGCAACTCGCAGCCGGAATAATACTTGCGCTAATTCTGCAATTTAAGCCTTTATTTTTCCCGATGCTTTTTTATTTTTTCGTTACCGGCAGGAAAAAACTGGTACTTTCCTCAATTACGGCATTTTCTTTCTTTCTGTTGGCCCCTGCCGCCCTGATAGGATTTGACAAAGCGCTGGTTCTGTTAAAAGACTGGCGGGAAATACTCGGGATGTCGGTACCCTCACAACTTTTGAATTACAAAAATCAGTCTATAACCTATTTTATCGGAAATCTGCTTATCCGGAACGATTATCTTAAAGGATTGATTTCCGTTAAGGATCTATTCTATCTGATCGGCGCGGCATTGACGCTACTCGTATATATACCGGCGGCGCGTTTTTTAAAATTTATAAAACCGCGAGACAAGCAAAAATACAGGTACGCAGAAATTTCGGCGCTGATAATTATATCGCTTCTTTTTTCGCCCATTGCCTGGGTGGCTCATTTCATAAACCTGATAATACCCTTCAGTGTCGCGGTTCTTTTTACGCTAAAAAGTAAAAAAAAGAAAGCGCTGTATTTCGCTTTGGGCGCTTTCATTGTACTAAGCTGCGCGTTGGGGACCGATATTACAAATTTTATCCCGGTTATAAATAAGTTCCACGGCATCAATATCTCCGTGGGCACGTTTTTTTTGGCCTACGCGCTCTTTTCCTCTTACAAAAAAAGCGCGGTTTAAAAAATTCCGCGGCGAAACAGCGCTTTTCTCTTAATCGAACTCCCACCGGGTTTCGGAAGTATCCCCGGCCATTTCCTGCAGGGTATCGTCATCGGTAATAGCTTCGTTAAACCCGCTTTCCTCAAGGCGTTTTTGCTGTTCTTCCCTGTCCATCCGGCTTTTTTCCTCCGGCGCGGGTTTTTCCATATTCAACGCTTTTATCGCTTCTAAACTTTCTTTAGCGACGGTATTTTTTTCCCCGTCATCCGCGAAAAGGCCCGCGCCCGCTGCCGTGAATATGAAAGTCAATGCGAAAAATATTAATTTTTTCATTCCAGCCTCCATGATTTCACCTTTCCTTTTTTCAGATAAAAAGTAATCGCGTCCCGCTCATCGCTCTTGCGGTCGCTGAAAGTGACCCATTCCTCATTGCCCTCCAAGCGATAACCCGTTCTGTAATATCTGCCGAAAAGCTTATACAGCGTTTTTTTTGTCATGCCAACGCGGACCTTTTTCAGAATATCATCTTTTCGCTTTTCCCGATTGTTATCTACTTCAGGCGCGGGTTTAAATTCGCCTTTCACCTCGGGCTGTGACACGGCAATCCCGCTAAAAATAACAAAAAAACATAATAATGGGAAATATCGCACAAAAACCCCTTTTTCCGTTAAACCCCTATCCAGAGGTAAATCCAGAGGCCCCTGTCAACAATTTTGAGCAGCTTGCCTGATTTCTCTATCCGTTCGCCCTTGCCGAGCCCCTTGACAGCGTTTTGGTCCTTGTAAAAAAACACTGCTTCATATGGGTTGCCCAAATCGGTATTCTGGACTAACGTCTTTACGGTAAAATAATTTTCCCGCACATTATCGCTGGTGTTGAAAAAACTGGAATCCTCGACGTTGCTTATAATGCCGCCCGCGGTTATATCCGCGCCTACATACATATCCCTTATTTCATCACGCTGAATTTGGGTAGCTCCGTAAAAGCGATCCACAAGTTCTGCGGCCCTTATTGACTCCGGGCGCGCGGGTGCCGAAAATAAAAAGAAAAATAATAATACCGAACAAATACTTACAACCGCGTTTTTCATTTCACCCCCCTCTCTCCCGGGCTACGGTTTCGCGCCGATAGCAATGGTATCAAAGACGCAGATAATCCGGCGTCCCAAAAGTTTTCTGGTTAGTAATTTGAAATTTCCTTTTCCCGGTTTGTATGATTTTCCGGGAATCACGCGTTTATAACCGGGCACCTCAAGCGTTTCGGTCCTGCAAAGTTTAACATCAAGCCCGGCCTCTTCGTAAAGAACCCTCATACCGTCAGAATAAATCCGCCAGCAATCCACGGGAAATTTATGCCGGTGCCAGCTTACAGGGCATATCGTGATAACGCTGCCTCCCTTTTTGCACACGCGGGCCAGTTCTTTTACCCAGACCATATTTTTTTCACGTGTTCTATGACCTGAGAGGAAAGCACTATATCAAAAGTATTTTCGGGTACGGGAAAATTATATTCACCTTCGGCGATATAGGTTAACCCCGGGGCCGGGATGATATCCAGCGTTTCCCATTTTAGGGTATTGTCTTTTACCGTCTGCCGGTTGGTTGAGGGAAACGCGTCCGGGCCGATCTCTAAAACCCTCATATTTTTTTTAAATAACGGTTTTGCGTATTTTTCAAAAAGAAATTTACTGTTCGGGTGCATGTTGTTACTGGCTCAGGCCGACACTTAAAAAATTCTTTAATTTTCTCGCGCGGGTGGGATGCCGTAATTTCTTCAGCGCCTTGGCCTCTATCTGTCTTACCCTCTCCCGGGTTACATTGAATATGGCCCCTACCTCCTCAAGTGTCCTCGGGTAACCGTCGCCTATTCCAAATCTTAATCTTAAAACTTTTTTTTCCCTTTCCGTAAGCGTGTCCAGAACACCCCCCATCTGTTCCTTGAGCATCGCGTAGGCCGTGGCGTTTGCCGGCGAGATCGCGCGCTTGTCTTCAATAAAATCGCCGAAATGGGTATCGCCTTCGTCGCCTATCGGCGTCTGTAAGCTTATGGGCTCCTGCGCTATCTTGAGAACGGCCCTTACCTTGCCGACCGGTATACGCATACCGTGCGCAAGCTCCTCGGGCGTGGGTTCCCTGCCTGTTTCCTGGACCAACGACCTTGAAACACGGATCAGCTTATTTATTGTCTCGGTCATGTGAACCGGTATTCTTATCGTGCGTGACTGGTCTGCTATAGAACGGGTAATGGCCTGTCGGATCCACCAAGTGGCATAGGTTGAAAATTTATAACCGCGCTTATATTCAAACTTATCAACCGCTTTCATCAGGCCGATATTGCCCTCCTGGATAAGGTCCAGGAAGGAAAGCCCCCTGTTTGTATATTTCTTCGCGATGCTTACTACAAGCCTTAAATTCGCCGCGACAAGCTGCCTCTTGGCCTTATTAAAATTTGTTTCCTTAATCTTTATAAGACGGTACTGTTTCTTAATACTTTCCCATTTGTCATCAAGTTCCAGCGCTAATTTTCTCAGCTTCCTCTTTAAGGTGTTTCTTTTTTTCTTTTTACGTTTATTAGTTTTTCTTATTTCCCTTTCTACCGAATCGCCCTTCTCGATGAATTCCCCTATTACCCTCGAGATCCGCTCTATCACCGAAATAGCGAGTTTCATGTCCAGAAGCACATTCACCACTTTTACTTTGGACTTTACCTTTTTAAGCTTTGTAAGAAGCCTGATCGTCCTTCTTTTCGCCACATTCTCTTTCATCTTTGGATCTATATCTATGGCTTCGTCCAGGGCCACGTCATTGGTAATGGCATCTTCAATAATGTCTATGACGATTTTCCGCGCGATTGTGGTCCATAAAACATTTTTTCTGAACAAATCCTCGGCCGCCTTAATCATCACGGCAAGACTTATTTCCTGCTCCCTGGTAAGAAGCGGTATCTGCCCCATTTGTTTCAGGTACATTTTTACGGGATCATCGGCCTGTGTGGAACGCGGCGGGATATCATCCTCTTTAGAAATTTCTTTTTTCAGGCGGGCGGAGTGCGGAAGAACATATTCTTCTTTTTTCTCATCGATAAGGACAATATTCTCCTTATCCAGGACTTCTATTACCTCATCGATCTCCTCGGAAGAAAACATTTCATCCGGAAGAATGCTGTTTACTTCCTCATAGGTTATGCGCCCCTTTTCCTTGCCCAGGGCGATGAGTTTATCGAGAACCTTTAATTTCGCCGCCCTTTTCAGCTTTTTTACCCTTGTCCTGGGTTGTCTTCTTTTTCTGGCTTTTCCCTTTTTTCTTCTTGGGCTCATTTTTTTACCCGTTACTCCCGGCGGAAATGTTCTTCAGTATGTTTTTATGTTCGGCGATAAGTTTTTTTACCTCGTGCATGTCCGGGTTATTCCTGGCGGCTTCTTTTACATTCTCGTCAATAATATACCGCAGGCAATCCCTTAGCCCTTTCCCGCGATCCTTTATCGTAGGAGCGATACAAAGCGCTTTTTCCACAATTTCTTCCGCTTTTTCGTCTTCAAAACAGCTTACCAGATGCGAGGGAACCACTTTTTCGCCGTTTTTTTGTAAATCAGCGATCTTTTTAATTATACCTGCAATGGTCTTGCTTTTGATTTTCTCTAAACCCATCTTGTCCTCTATCGTCATTGCCAGGGCCGCATCTTCAAGCGCTATGGCAAGAAGCGTCATTTCAGCGCGCCCGGGCAGGCCGGAAGCCTGTATCCCGGGCCCATTCAGGTTGCGGAGGCCTAAATCTTCCTGTCCTGATTTGCTGCGTTCCGGCCTTACCTTGACAAGTTCGGCCCTTATGGATGCCTCGTCCACGGACAGCTCCTCAGACATCTTTTTCAGATAACCGGACTTTAAAACAGCGTTTTTTATTCTGGCGAGTGTCGGAAGCATTTCTCCGACAATTCGCGCGACAGCGCGCGGTTCAGACTTTTTAAATTTCGCCGTAAGCGTACCAAGTTTATAATCAAAAATATCCCTGGATTCTTTCAGGACCCTCATAAAGCCGTCCGATCCTTCTCTTCGCGCAAAACTGTCCGGGTCATTTCCCTTAGGCAATACGGCTATGCGCACGTTCATATCCTCTCCGATCAAAAGATCCAGCCCCCTTAAGGTAGCGGCCTCGCCCGCGTTGTCGGAATCGTAAATTATGATGACGTTTTTCGTAAATCGCCTGATCGCGCCGATCTGCCCCGGCGTCAGGGCCGTACCCAGCGTAGCCACTATATTTTTTATGCCGCTTTGAAAAGGCGTAATGAGGTCAAAATATCCTTCTACGATAACTGCATAACCTTTTTTCCTGATGTAGGTTTTGGCAAAGTTTAAACCGTACAAATTCCTTCCCTTGCTGTAGATCTGCGTTTCGGGAGAGTTTATATACTTCGGGGTTGTTTCGCCGAGCGCGCGCGAGCCGAACCCCAGTACCCTGTTCCTGATACCGAAAATCGGGAAGATCGCCCGGCCGCGAAATCTGTCGTACGAATTTTTGCCGGTTTCGCGGCGCAAAACAAGCCCCGCCTTCTCAAGCATATCTTCTCCGATATTCTTTTCTTCGAAATAGTTTATGAGGGCATGCCAGGAATCCTGCGCGAAGCCCAGCCGGAAATCTTTAATCGTCATCTCGTTTAGACCCCTTCCGGCAAAATACCCCCGGGCCTCTCTTCCGGATTCCTTTTCAAGATTTTTTTGAAAAAAAACGCATGCTGCCTCGTTGATCTCGTATAGTTTTTCGGCTAACGAATTTTTTTGCCTCTCAAAGGAACCTTGCCTCGGCAGCGAGATATCTGTTTTATCCGCCAGTGTTTGTAATGCTTCGATGAAGTCCATTTTTTCGTATTTCATCAGAAAACTGATCGCGTTACCGCCTATGCCGCATCCGAAACAGTGAAATATCTGCTTGGAAGGGTTTACCACAAATGAGGGTGTCTTCTCCTGATGAAAAGGACAGCGCGCCTTGAAATTCTGTCCGGCTTTTTTAAGCGGGATATGTTCGGATATAACTTCAACGATATCCACCCTGTCAAGAATTTTCTCTACTACTTCGTTCGGTATCATTAAATTGTTGTTTCTCTGATTATCGTTTTACCCTGACAAAACCCGAACAGGGTATTATGTTAAGTTTCTCTTTCTTTTCCAGCTCGTCCAAAACCAGGTTCAACCCCACATTATCGCTCGCGATATGGCCGGCGATAATAACATTCATGAACTCTTCCTTAGCGGTTTTAAAATGCTGCTCGCTTAAATGCATGGCGATAACGGTACCGACGCCGGCCTGTGAAAGGCGCGCGAAAATCTTTTTGGAACCCTCGGTTCCGCCGGTCATGTCCACAAAAATTTTACCTGGCGCGTTTTTTTCTTTTCCCGCGATAAGACGCGGCCCGGCCCCTTTCCGCGCGCCGTCACGGTATTCCGGGATCTTTTTTAGAAGGCTCATGATATCACGGACTTTTTTCGGTTTCCTTTTTTCAGCGGCATTTTTAATAAAACGCGCGACACAGTTGTCAGCCGGGGTATGGATATTCATAAAAGGGATGTCAAGCAATCTCGCGATATCTACGCTTCTTTCGGCGTTTTTTGGCATGAGGCCCCGCGAAACCTCGCCGATTCTCTCTTTCATCAAAGACCGGGCGACATCACGCTTAACGCCCAGACTCTCAATAATATCCGTCTGCACGTGCATAACCTGATGCAGGTTAACAAGGCCCTGGCCCGATGGGTGATGCGCTATCACAAGGTCAATACCGGCGCCTTTTTCGTTCAGGAGATACGCCGTAAGCAGCTCTTCGCCGCCTATATCGATTCCCACCATCGCGGTTCGTATGTCTTTTTTTTTGTCGCCGTAAAGAATTCTGGAATCCGCGAAAGGATTTTTGATTTTTTTCATCCTTTCTTTTCCGCGCGGATCCTCGTATATTCCTTTTTTGACGGCTATCCTGTAGATCTGTTCCAGAGTCATATTTTTCCTCCGTGTTTTAATATTCGTCCTTGAAAAATCTTGATCTTTTCTTCGTATCAACCGGTTTGAACATATAATTTTTCTTTTGGGCCAGGAGTTTATTTAACGCGGCGCGGTATGTTACCCCTTCCTTCCTGAAGATCAGATTCGCGGCGTTAACATATATTTTCAAATTCGCGCTGATAAAAAAAGAAGCCGAATAAGAACTTTTTACGCTATTTTCGATAAATTTTACCGGGGTTAACAGGAGGCCTATCATGACAAGGCCGATAATAATTATTGAGCGCAAAATTCCGAGAAAAATACCGCCCACCCTCTCAATGCCTCCCGAGTCGGCATCGCCGGCGGCTATGAAAAATCCGCTTAACCGGCCCAACAGGCGGTAGCCTGCAAAAGCCATCGCCCCTATAACGGCGTAACAGGCAAACTCGCATATCGAGGGGTCAAAAGAATATCTACCGGTAAAAAAAGAGGCAACATCACCGTAACTGTATAATAAGGCCGGTGCGATTAAAATCAACGCGGCGAGAGGCAGGATTTGTTTACCAACGCCTATAAGCGAAGAAGTGTAAGTTATTCTTAATATAAAAATTAGGGCAATCAGGTCTACCCAATTTACCCTGTTAAATAATCCGGACAACTATCCACCACCTCTGACAAAGTGTTAAGAAGTATATCATATAATTAACCCATTGTCAACCCCGCCCATTCCGTTTGTCAAAGGCATTTCGCCGGATTGCCCGGACTAAGTGCTATCCGGACAGAATCCAAAACAACCTGATAAGCTTGTGGATTGATATCACCGAAAACTATAGCCCTTCAGGAAAGGGCTATGTAATGTGCCCTTTCAACCGGGGCGTTTGATTCGGTTCGGTTAGTTTTTTTGGGATAACCGAAATGAGGCAATTTTTAAGCGAATCCGGGCCGTCGGTTAACACGCGGACATACCTGTCAGTATATCCGGCAAGAAGCCCGGTAAAGCGGTCCCTCCGGCTTTCGATAAGGATTTCCCGAGGCTTGCCGATAAAACGTCGCGCGAAATCATTCTGAAAACGTTCACTTAAATCAATCAAGGCATATACCCTTTTTCTCAACTCCGCCTTGCTTGTGTAACCATTAAGTTTCGCTGCGGCCGTACCGTCTCTCTTGGAATAGGAAAAAACATGCATCCTTGAAGGTTTTACGGCTCTTATAAATTTTTCTGTCCTTTGAAAACTTTTACTATCCTCCCCCGGGAATCCAAGCATAATGTCGGTCGTTACGGCTATATCCGGAATTTGTTTTCTGATTTTTTTTATGAGACGCATAAATTTTTTCGTATTATAAGGCCGGCTCATGAGTTTAAGGATTTTATCATCGCCTGACTGAAGGGGAATATGCAAATGCTTACACAATCTCGGTTCATCCTTAAGAACACGTATCAGCCTATCCGTAACGTGTCCCGGCTCTATCGAGCTCAGCCGAATCCTGAATTTACCGTCAATACGCGAAAGCCTTTTTGCGAGGCCCGCTAATCCGCCTGCGCCGTTTTGGCCGGTTTCCGTTAGCCAAGGCGGCGGACAGGGGCCGGCTGAATTTTCTTCACGGACGTTGTCTTTCCATGTACCGAGACAGACACCGGTCAGGACAATTTCCTTAAAACCCCTTTCCACGAGTCCTCGCGCTTCCCCCTCAATCTCTTCGGCGCACCTGCTTTTTGAAGGACCCCGGACAATACTGACCTTGCAATAAGAACATCTGTAGTCACAGCCGTCCTGAACCTTAATAAACGCCCGATTACGGCCTTTAAAACCCGTAATTCCGGCGCGATAGGAAACCGGTTTCGGCTTCACGCGCAGTGGCGAACTAAGTATACCGGCTATATCTGCCTTTTCACTATTTCTTATCAGCCGCGCCACACCCGGCATTTTCAGAAGAGTTTCCCTGTCCTTATCCAGCTCCGCGTAACAACCCGCCACCACAATCCTGCCATCAGGGTTCGCCCTGTGGAAACGGCGGATCGCGTTCCGGGTATCTTTATCGGCTTTTGCCGTAACCGTGCAGGAATTTATTATAAAAAAATTATTTTTTTTCTCATCGGATTTCTCTTCGAATCCGGAGTTCAATAACGCCTCACGCATGGCCTGGCTCTCATATTGATTAACTTTGCATCCGAAAGTTTTGATGGCGAATGTGGGTCTGGCGGAATTAACGGGAAAATTCATGGTTTAAAACCGAAAGCGTAAAAAGCCCGGCGGTATCGCTTTTAAGAACCCTTTGTCCGAGTGAGATTAATTTGCAATTCGTATTTGCTGCCATTTTTATTTCTTCCGGCGTGAAATCGCCTTCGGGCCCTATGAAAACTATTATTTTACCTGCTTCAAAATCTGAAATAGCGCTTTTGAGGTCTATCGTATCATCTGTAAGACAGGCCATAAGCGCCATGTCGAATTCATTAACGATATCGATAGCGTTATAAAATTTTTCGGGCTCCTTTATTTCCGGAATATCCGTTCTCCCGCATTGTTTGGCTGTTTCGCGCGCTATTTTTCGCCATCTGGCGGTTTTTTCGCTCATTTTTTCGCTTTTTATTTTTACAACTGTTCTTTCGCTCAATATCGGCGCTACGCTGCGGACCCCGAGTTCCGTGGCCTTTTCAACAATGTAATCCATCTTGCCTTTTTTAGGTAAAGCCTGGGCGAGGGTAATTTCCGGAAGGGCCTCCGGTTTCGGAGTTTTTTTGCTTACAATCTCGACAATTAATGATTTTGCTTTTATTTTCTTTACAAAACCGGTATATTCCCTGCCGGTGCCGTCAAAAACAACCACCTTGTCGTCTTTAACAAGGCGCATAACGTTTAGAATATGCCGCGCCTCGCATCCGTCTATGTAAATCAAATTATTCTTAACATTTTCCTTCGGCGCGTAAAAACGTGACATTCCCCTAAACCTTCTTTTGTTCCGACAGGTGAAACATTATAGCGATTTTTTTTTGCCTCGCCTGGTCCTTTTTCCCCAATAACGCGTCAATTTACCGCTCTTTTTCTCCGAATACTTCCGCGGTAAATGTATACATATCGCACCCGCCTTTTTTCCAGGCATCCGGGTTTATGCCGGCTTTCTGGGCGCAAAGTGAACTCATGAACTCTTCGCGATTCCAGCCGGTCTCGGTAGCAACCTGAGGCAGATAAACGCCGCTTGTGAAACCTTTTTTCACAACCACGCCATGTTTTCCCATTATGATCTTTTCCGGGTCTTCAACCTTTTTTAAGGGTGAAAGCGCCGATATCTCCACGTCTATCTCACCTGTCTCGTCAAGCGTCACGGCCGGAAATCTAGGGTCGCGCGTCGCCGCTTCCACGGCCATATCTCTAACTGTAAGATAAAACGGGCCCCGGCCCACAATATTTCCGATACAGCCCCTAAGGCGGCCTGCTTTATGCAAAGTAACAAATGCCCCCATTTCCACGTTTAAAACGGGGTCATCCTCCCTGGTTTCTAAACGCTTTCCGGTTTTTAAGTAATGTGTGATTGAATCCCGCGCCAGTTTCAGCATCTTTTTCTTCTGAGCTTCATTTAACATATTGCTCTCCTCTTCTTTTGGGCTCGCTTTTTCGCTCATCGTCTGTCGTAAAAATGCGGCGCTGAGATAACCCACAACCCGGTTTTTATCGCCTGCCGTATCGCCGGAATTCGCATACTTAAGTATTTTGATTTTGTCGGCGCCAAGCTTCTCCGCGGCGATCATCGTCGCCGTAAGCGCGCCGTAGCCGCACATAAGGCGATGCCCCCCGGCCAGGCTCTCCCGGTAAAGTTTATCCGGATTCATTTCTTTTATAAGCTCGATCGTCTCAGCGTCTGCTGCTTCGGCCCGGCCGTATTCCATATAATGGCTCAGGTCCGTGCTCGCGACAAATAAAAATTTGTCTTTCTTTCTGAATTCCTCATAGAGTGCCCTGCCGAGAATTCGCGTATTTTCAAGGCTCTGGCGCCCGATAGCTATTAGAACTATTTTAAAATCTTTTACAGTCATTTGCAAAAAAGGTATTACCATTTCAATGGAATTTTCTTCGAAAAAAGCGGCCGGGTAAGCGTGAATTTTTGGATTTTTCTTTATAAGATTCCCCGTGATCTTCCGGTCAATTTCAACCCTGCCAATGGGCGTCGCAAATGCGTCTTCTTCAAGAACCGCGATAAAATCAAAACTTCTGCTGTGACTGAAGCCCACTACCACAACGGTCTCTATGCCCTTATTCTGCACCGCCTTAAAACCATAAGCCGCCACAGGCCCGGAAAAAACCAACCCCGCGTGCGGAGATATAAGCGCTATAATTTCACCGTCTATTTCTGGTAAAGCCGCGGCGTCAAGGTAGGAGCGAATTTCGCGGCCAAGCTCCACTTCCGACGAAGGATACCACGCCCCGGCAAGGTCCGCGCGCTTAACCTGCGCCGAGGAAAACACGGGAAAGAAGATAACTATAAGAAAAACGGAAATTGACCTTTTCATATATATTGGTGAAAAGTTTACCACAATCTTTCCAAAAAATCCATAACTTAATCTTGGGAACGTTTCACTTTGTCATAACCGTCCGCTATTAAAGAAGTTATGAACGCACGGTGTGCATTTTTAATAAAATTTAAAAAAGTATTTCTTTTGAAAAATGCTCGGGTAGGGCTCCCAACTCCTTGCGCTGCAGGTAGTTGGGGCAAAGTGAAATTTCCCCTTTAAGTATTAGGCCGCGGTTAGTATATTCCAGGCGAGCCTTACGGCATCATCCAGTTTTTTCACCATATCTTTTGGCGATAGCGGTTCGGGCAATATGATCCCTATAGAAAATACTTTCCTGTCACGCAACCAATCACTGAAAATTTTCGAAAGAGAAAATATGCTTTTTCCCGGCATGGGTTGGACAAGTACGCGGATCGATATCCTGTCCTCCAGAATAGACGTTAGTTTTTCCTGAGTTTCTTCGGCTTTGTTTTCGGTGACACCGTCAGTAGCGATAGCCATGCGCTCATTTTTACTCAGCGGGTTCAATTCCAAAGATAACTGCTTTATGATTTCAGCTTTTATTACCGGGTTATCGCCATCGACGCCTATAAATCGCGCCCTTTCCCGAATGTCTCTCTCCTCTATTACTGACACCGTAAGATTATCGGGAAGATTGAGAATCTGTTTAATATGATTTTTGTTGAGGGCGCTTATCGCGCCTATATCGTCTTCCGTAACCCCGGTTACCACCAATTCTATCGGTATAACACCCCTTATCCTATCATTCCCCCCTTCCCTGAAGGTCTTCATGATATCCGAGCAATTTTTAAGGACATCAACAGGAATACACAAACGAAGCTTATCGGGCGGAGGAGTTATAAATCTCTGACATACCGCGTCCAAGCGGCTTAGAGGGGCTTTTAATCCGCATCTTTTTTCTGTGCTGCCTATGATGCTGTCTAACACATCGAAAGCTTGCTTAATATCCTCGCCTTTACCCTTCACCCTCATCCAGTCCCTGTCTTCAACCGCGTTTTTGCGAAGTATATCTATAAATTTTTTTAATCCGACTTCACCTTTTCTTTCCTCATTTTTTATTTTTTGTTTTAATTGCGCGATTTTTTCAAGGCCCTCTTTTATTTCCTTGATTTTTTCTCCGGCGTCACTTCCATATATTTCCGCTATGTGGTCATTATATCCCGGGGCTAGATAATAAACACCTGAATTCATTTGTAATCTTTCCATAATGTTGCTTATCTCTCTATGACAGTCATTTATCCTGTAAAGATGTGATAAGTATTCATAATAATAAATTTTTTGCGCTTCGCTTGCTTCTAAGCCAAAAGCTTTTAAATATTCTTTTTCAGTACCGATCATTTCCACAAGCAACGATATCACTTCATAATATGCCGGAATTGCATTCCAAGCTTTCCCCGCATCCCATACATATATATCGACATTTGATATTTTATACCTTTCCGCCTCGTTCTCTTTCATGCGTTCCAGTTCTTGCGCGCGTAATTTGGTGTATTCGTTTAAAGCGTAAAATGCATTTCTAAAAGCAATGCCGGATAAAAATCTATCTCTTACCGTTTTTCCGTTTTTATAAAAGTGCTTTGCCCTTCGATGAAACATTGCTATTTTTTTATACAAAATTTCAGCTTTATATCTATCGGGGTCGCTTACTATGGCTCTGGTTCTTTCGGGAGAAGACCAATCCGCCAGATAAGCTTTTTCAAAAGCTTTTTTAAGGTTTCCTTCTATTTCAATGCCTTGAAACTGAAATTCCTTGAAAATAGTGCATAGCGGTATATCAGGGCATGTATTCATTATAAAAATTATGTACTCTTCCGCCAGGTCACTGAGTTTCGCATCAACACTTGCGAATGTCGCCACAAGGTTAGGTAAAAATTCGGAAATCTCACTTTGTATAAGCACGTAATCTATCCTTTCCGGCAAAATTTCTCCGCGTAAAAGGTCCACATCCCGCACCCTGAGATTCTTCCCGGGTATGCGCATACTCCTTATCTTATTTACAGGTCCTGAAAAAAGTTTATTAAACTCACGGATATTTTTGGCTTTCACGGGTTTAGATATCCCGAATCCCGCTTTTTTAGATTTATCAATATCTGTGATATCCGGGATTATGCGTTCACCCGGAGATTTTTCAAAGTCAATATTTTTAATTCCTTCAAAGCCTTCGCTGGTTTCATTATCTCTGTATGTTTTATAAGCCTGCGCCACTTCTTCGTTAAGTTCGTCGTCTTTAGAGCCCCAGAGCGCCATGATTTCATGCACAAGCGTTACACCCATATCTTCGCATGAATCGCATATATTTATGCCGTGAGTAGGGCTGGCGTGCGCGTCAAAAATAGTTTTTTGGCTGCCGACTTCAAGCACATTAACTGATTTTTCGGGATTTTCACTTGATAAATACTCGTTAAGTTTGTCTATGGGTTTTCGTGTTCCCATTTCATCCTTAAAAAAATCACGGATTTTTATAAGTTCTTCCCATTCGCCTTTTTTATCACCATATTTATGAAGTTTATTCATGTTTCTGCCGAAACCAAAATAAAAACT
>CAYTQI010000023.1:25076-25165 GCA_964440235.1 uncultured Planctomycetia bacterium | reverse complement strand
TAGAGCAGGACACTCTTAATGTCAAGGTTCTAGGTTCGATTCCTAGTGCGGGTACCACACATAAATGTACAAAATTCTCACAGAGAATT
>CAYTQI010000023.1:0-24976 GCA_964440235.1 uncultured Planctomycetia bacterium | reverse complement strand
TTAGCACATTTGTATGTGGTGCCGAGCGACACCGGAGAAAACGGTAGCGCGCGGTACCACACATAAATGTACAAAATTCTCACAGAGAATTTTAGCACATTTGTATGTGGTGCCGAGCGACACCGGAGAAAACGGTAGCGCGCGGTGCCACACATAAATGTATGGCGCGAATTTTGCGGGTGTAGCTTAGTTGGTAGAGCGCAACCTTGCCAAGGTTGAGGTCGTGGGTTCGAAACCCATCACCCGCTCCATTAATAAAACCTGATAGGAGGACGATGTAAATGAAAATTATGGATTTTTTACACAGGAAAGCAGTGACGGTTGACCTGAAATCTAGGGACAAAAAAGGTGTAATAAGAGAACTGGTAGCGCTAGCCATAAAGACCGGGGAGGTAAAACCGAGAGACAGGGACGCGTTGATTAAAATATTGTTGGACAGGGAACTTCTGGGTTCTACAGGCATAGGTTTTAACATCGGTATCCCGCATGGAAAATCCCCCGGCGTGAAAAACCTTATCGGCGCCGTCGGCATATCTAAATCGGGTGTCAACTTTGATTCCCTGGACGGGGAGCCGGCCTATATTTTCTTTTTACTGATTGCCCCGCAGGAATCCGCCGGCCCGCACCTCAAGGCGCTGGCCCGAATTTCGCGGCTTTTAAAAGACAAATATTTTCGCGATGTATTAAAAAACGCGAAAACCGAAAAAGACCTGTTAAGCGCCATTGTAAAAGAGGACCAGAAGAGGCATTGAGTCTGTTTCCGGCGCGGCTCATATTTTAGTATTCAGCGAGCGGGGCCTCTCTTAGGCGCTGACCGTTTTTGGCGGGCCTTTAATGACACATATGGAGAACAATGCGTAAACTTAAATGGCTGTATCCGGGGATGTTTATAAAAAGATGGATATTTTTAAGCACCCTTGGAATAATTCTTGTCGCGATGGGATTTGCGATGGTTATTTCGGAAAGAACGCCCAGGAACAAGACATTCGCGGCTATTATCGTGCTTGCCGGCGGACTTATCGTCATAACGGGTGTGAGCAGGATAATTAAATCATTTGTTACGGTTGTCTTGCCGGAAAAAAGTGATGAACTCATAGACAGGGTTTATCAGAAGAGGATACTTGAGAAGGGCCCGAGGATAGTTGCCATAGGGGGTGGTACAGGGCTTTCCACTCTGTTGCACGGATTGAAAGAATACACGAGCAATATAACAGCTATTGTCACCGTGGCCGATGACGGCGGATCAAGCGGACGCCTGAGAGAAGAATTTAATGTTTTGCCGCCGGGGGATATACGCAACTGCCTCGTGGCGCTGGCGGATACGGGGCCTCTCATGGAGGAACTTTTTCAGTTTCGCTTCAATGACGGCACGAATCTCAAAGGGCATAATTTCGGGAATCTTTTCATAACCGCGATGTCAAAGGTAACAGGCGATTTTGAGAAAGCCGTAAAGGCTTCGAGCAAGGTTCTGGCAATACGGGGAAGCGTTGTTCCGGCTACGCTTACCAAGGTTGCCTTGAAAGCGTTACATGAAGACGGGACAGAGACAATAGGGGAAAGCAAGATTCCTCAGAAAAAGAGCCCCATAAAAAAGATGTACATAAACCCGGCTGATTCAAAGCCGACCGTCGAGGCGCTGGAAGCGATAAAGAAAGCCCATGTCATTGTGCTTGGACCCGGAAGCTTATATACCAGCGTCATGCCTAATCTGCTCATAAAAGGCATGTATGAGGCAATAAAAAAATCCAAAGCGATAAAAGTTTATATATGCAATGTTATGACACAGGCCGGCGAAACGGATGGCTACAAGGTATCGGACCATGTGCAGGCGATATTGGAACACACAGGCGCGGACATAATAAATTATTGCGTGGTGAATATAGGCAGGGTCCCCGCGAAGATCCTGGAAAAGTATAAAGAAGAAAGCGCGTCGCCTGTTTTAGTTGATGAGGAAAAAGTAAAACAATTGGGATGCGTGGCCGTGGAGGCGGATATCATAAACGTAAAAAATTTTGTGCGCCACGATTCGCAAAAGTTGGCAAAAATAATTATAGACCTTCTCTCAGCGATAAAGAAGCATACTTTATAAGAGGCATTTGCTTTGCCCCGCAACTTCGGGGCGAAGCGGTTTCAGGGGAAGGAATTATCCGGGGCGCTAATGTGCCTTTGCGATGACAACACAGTGCGCGATGACTAAAAAGGCGATATGAAAAAACTTAATTTTCTGATGGGTTTGCATTGCCATCAGCCGGTGGATAATTTCGACAACATTTTTCGGGAGGCCTATACAAAATCTTATGAACCTTTTTTAAGCGTCCTGGAAAAACATCCGAAGATAAAATTATCGCTTCATTATTCCGGTTCGCTTCTGGACTGGATCGCGAAAGAAGAGCCGGCGTTTCTCGAAAGAATAAAGGCCCTCATAGAACGCCGGCAGGTGGAAATTCTGGCAGGCGGGCATTTTGAACCGATACTTACGATGATTCCGGCCCGGGACGCAAAAGGCCAGATAGGAATGCTTATGAATTCTATAAAGGAGCGCTTGGGATTTAACGCCCGTGGCGCCTGGCTCGCCGAAAGAGTATGGGGGCCCGAAATAAACCCTATTTTTAAGGACATGGGAATCAAGTATACCGTTCTGGACGATTTTCACCTGAAGTTATCCGGCATAAAAGATTCGGAAATTTTCAGACGTTACACCGTTAAAGGCCTTGATGACTTTTCGGTATTCGCGTCCGTTAAAAAACTGCGCTATACGATGCCTTTCAGAAAACCGGATGTTACGCTGAATTTTCTAAAGGGCCTGTTTACCGAAAATCCGCGCGCCAATTGCGTTACATTCGCGGATGATTGCGAAAAATTCGGCCTATGGCCCCATACTTATGACTGGGTTTATAAAAAAGGATGGCTTGATAATTTCTTCTCAATGCTGGAAAAAACCGATTGGATAAGGACCATGACTTTTGGCGAGGCGTTCGGTGAATGTGCCCCGTCGGGAGAAATTGAAATTCCCCACTCAAGTTACGCCGAGATGAACGGGTGGTCCGGCGGCGATTTTAATAATTTTTTCAGGAAATATCCGGAATCTGACCTCATGAGAAAAAGGATGCTTCACGTAAGCCGCAAAATACGCCGCTCGTCCGATGAAAACGCCAGAAAAGAACTTTATAAATCACAATGCAACTGCGCTTACTGGCACGGCGTGTTTGGCGGTTTTTACACGAATTTCCTGCGCCAGGGCGTGTATCGTCACATAATAAAAGCCGAAAACGCTATTACGGCCGATAACACGGATAACACCATAGAGTTGATAAGGTTTGAAAATAGCGTAAGTGACGTCATACGCGCGCAAAACAAATTTCTGGCTTTATATATAGATCCGGATTATTCAGGGTCCCTTTTTGAGATCGATTACAGGCCTTTTCCGTATAATCTTCTTAACACGGTGTCGCGCCGGTATGAACCATACCACGAAAAACTCAAGCCCAGGCGCAGGCTTTCCATGGATGAAGTGAAGAAAAAGGTGGACCGGGATGAATCCGTGGATTTATACGAAGTCCTGGGCGTAAGGGAATTAAACCTGAAAAGATTTCTTAATTATGATCCGTATAGAAAATTTTCCTCTATTTGCCACATCATGGATCCAAAAACGTCTCTTCCTGATTTCATCCGGTCCGGCCAAAAGAGTGCCCGATTCGGCGGCTTATTCGGCGCGTATGATTGCACCGTAAACAGCGAAAAGGAGCGTTCTTCCATAAATCTCCGGAAAGAAAACAGTTCTTTACGGCTCGACAAATGCATAATACTGGAACGTGGATCCGATATACTAATGAAATTCACCCTTGAAAATATATCTACCGGGCGGTTGAAATTTATTTTTGGCATTGAATTTAACTGGTCACTGGAAGATCCCCGTTTTATGAAAAACAGGCAGGAAAAGGGCCTCAGAAGGATCGATCTCACAGATGGAATTGCAGGACTTAAAGTTTTACACACATTCGCTTCGTCCGTAGATCTATGGTCTTTTCCGGTATACACATTGAACGCATCCGAAAAAGGCCTCGGGAAGACTTTTCAGGAAATATCCATTTTGTTTAACCGGCGCCTCACATTGGAGCCGAAAGCGAAATTTTCTCTGGAAGCGGGAATAAAGATATCGATATGAAAATCGAGAAAAAAGTCATTATAAAAAACAAATCTGGGCTTCACGCGAGGCCGGCGTCACTTTTCGTGCAGGTGGCGAATAAATATGATTGTAAGATTATTGTCCGTAAGGGCCGGCAAAAAGTAAATGGTAAATCGATAATGGGAATACTGATGCTTGCCGCTGAAAAAGGCACGGGAATTATTATTACGGCTGAAGGCGGGGATGCCAGGGCGGCCGTGCGGGAACTGGAAGGGCTTCTTCTGGGGGAAGCTATAGAGGTGTATGATGAAAAAAAGAAAAAAAAGAAAAAATAAGCGAAAAATCGGGGAATTAATCCTTAGAGGTATTCCGGCGGCCCCCGGGATAACCATGGGTAAAGCGTACCCGTTTTACGATGAAGAGGTAGTGGTTCCCCGCAAAAGGATAAATGAAAAACTGGTAGTCAGTGAAATAGCGCGCTTCAAAAACGCCCTTATGAAAACAAAATCCGAGATTCTTGCCATTCATAAAAGGATAGCCAGGGAAATGGGTATAGAGAAAGCGCGTATATTCGGCGCGCATCTAATGGTTCTGGAGGACGAGGTTTTAATAAGCGAGGTTATCTCGAAGCTGAAAAAGGATTTTCTTGCTATTGAATATACGTTCTGGGAGGTTTTGAGAAAATACGTAAAGGTTTTATCAAAAAGCGATGACGAATACCTGCGAGAAAGAGTAAGTGATATAAACGATGTGGGCAGGAGGATCCTGAAGAACCTGCTCGGCGCCGAACACCGCTCGCTCGAAAAATTGAGAAAAAAAAGCGTCGTTGTGGCATATGACTTATCGCCTTCCGATACGGCCATGATGCATCGGGAGAGTGTTATAGCTTTTGCCACTGATATAGGCGCCCGCACCTCGCACACCGCTATCATGGCGAAATCGCTTGAAATTCCCGCCGTAGTCGGGCTTGAATCAATTACTTCAAAAGTGAGCGATGGCTCCCCTATAATAGTGGACGGAAATCGCGGCATTGTGATCATAAATCCGCTGAAAGAAACTATAAATAGATATAAGCTCAGGAAAAAACGTTTTGAAAAATTCGAAAAACACCTTCTAAAGCTTAAAAATTTACCCGCCAGGACAGTGGACGGAAAAGAGGTAAAGATGGCGGCCAATATCGAATTACCGGCTGATGTAACCGGCGTTCTGGCGCACGGCGCGAAAGGCATAGGTTTATACAGGACGGAATATTTTTACATGAACAGAAAGGACCTGCCTTCGGAAAACGAACAGTTCGAAGCCTATAAGCAGGCCGCGCTTAAGGTTCATCCGAATTCTGTCATTGTAAGGACACTTGATCTGGGCGGGGATAAGTTCCTTTCTCAATTTGAAGTGCCGCACGACATGAACCCTTTTATGGGCTGGCGTGCCATACGGTTCTGTTTGGCAAGACCGGATATATTCAAGGCGCAGCTTCGGGCGATATTAAGGGCGTCTCATTACGGGAAGCTTAAAATAATGTACCCGATGATATCCGGAGTGGGAGAATTAAGGCAGGCAAACGCCATTTTAGAAGAGGCGAGGGCGGAATTGAGGAAAAAAGCGGTTCCTTTCGATAAAAAAATGGAAGTCGGCGCGATGATAGAAGTGCCTTCCGCCGCGCTAACAAGCGACGTTCTGGCGAAGGAAGTTGATTTTTTTTCAATCGGTACAAACGATCTTATCCAGTACGCGCTTGCCGTTGACAGGGTTAACGAAAAAATAGCTTATCTTTACGAACCGGCGCATCCGGCGGTACTCAGGCTCATCAAAACGATTATAGAAAACGGCCATAAGGCCAAAGTCTGGGTTGGCATGTGCGGGGAAATGGCCGGTGACGTTACTCTGACCCTGATTCTTCTGGGGTTGGGCCTGGATGAATTCAGCACGTCCCCTATCGTTGTTCCGGAGATAAAACGCATCATAAGGGCCGTAAAGTATACAGAGGCCAAAAAAATCGCCGAAAAAGCCTTAAGCCTTTCAACCGGCAAGGAAGTAGAGGCGATGGCGAAAGCGAAATTAAAGAAACTGGTACCCGACATAGCGCTCGGAGCGCTTAAATAAAGAAAGGAATATATGAATCTGGATAATCTGAAAGATATAGCGAAGATAGACACCGAAGATATGCTGGACCTCCTTGTTTCTTTTCCCGGGCAGTGCGAAGACGCTCTTTTTATCGGGGAAAGCACCGCGGTGAAAAACCGTTATAAGAGGAATTATTCAAGTATCATTTTTACCGGCCTCGGCGGTTCGGCGATAGGAGGGGATATCGTTAAAGGCTATATCGAAGGCGAGACAGGGATACCAATATGTGTAAACCGTAATTATACCCTGCCGCGCTTTGCCGGCAAGAATTCGCTTGTCTTCGCGGTAAGCTATTCGGGAAATACCGAGGAAACGCTTTCCGCTTATACCGAAGCAAAAAAAAGAAACGCGAATACCGTAGTTATTACCTCAGGCGGAAAAATAAGGGAACTCGCCCTGAAAAATAATGACATTCTTGTAGCGTTGCCAAAGGGTTATCCGCCGAGATGCGTGCTGGGTTATTCTTTTATTCCGGCCATTGTTATGCTGACAAAACTCGAAATCGTAAAAAATAAAAATTTAGAAATAAAAGAGGCCTCGCGTTTCTTAAACATCCTCGCGAAGAAATCTCTTTTACCAGGCGTAAAAGGGAGGGCAAATATATCAAAAACAGCGGCAAGAAAAATATACGGCAGATTTCCGGTTATTTACGCATCCAGTGCCCTGGAAAGCGTCACGACTCGCTGGAGGGGGCAATTTGCGGAAAACGCGAAAACACTTTCTTCTTCGCATGTTTTTCCCGAAATGAACCATAATGAGATAGTAGGGTGGAAGGACCCCGCCTCTGTTTTAAAAAAATTTACCGCGATTATATTAAGAGACAGCCATGATCTGACGAGGATAAGGAAGCGGATGGATATAACAGCCGCGATCCTGAAAAAATCAAAATTCAATGTTCTCGAAATTAAAAGCGAGGGAAAAACGTTTCTCGAAAGGATGCTTTCGCTTGCCTATATAGGGGATTTTACTTCTTTTTATCTTTCCATGCTCTACGGGCAGGACCCGACCCCGGTGGATAGAATAACGTATCTTAAAAAGCAACTTGGGAAATAATTTATGACGACGATAATACTGGCCGCCGGATACGGGACAAGGCTTTATCCGCTTACCCGCAATAAACCGAAGGCGCTTCTCGAGGTGGGCGGGAAAACCATACTTGACCGGCTGGTTGAAAAAATAAAACTTGTCAAAGAGTGCGAAAAAATAATAATCGTAACGAATGAAAAATTTTACAAAAATTTTAAAACCTGGGCCGGGGCAACCGGCGTGGAAGTAATCAATGACAGAACGAGGGATAATGAGACGCGGCTCGGCGCCATAGGAGACATAAATCTTGTTTTAGAGAAGGCGCATCCGAGAGGTGACCTGCTTATTACGGGAAGCGACAACCTGTTTGACCTTGATTTGAGGGATTTTGTAAAATTCGGGCGCGAAAAACGCCCATCAAGCTCAATCGCGCTTTTTGACATAAAGGATATTGTTCTCGCGAAAAAATACGGTATATGCGGCCTGGATAAGAACTTTAGGGTAGTGAGTTTCGAGGAAAAGCCCCCGCAGCCAAAAAGTACGCTGGCGGCAACAGCGCTTTATTTTATCCCGGAAGAAAAAATTTCGAAAATATCGGATTATATGAAAACGGATCTTACCAAAGACGCCCCCGGAAATCTTATGAAATGGCTCGCGAAAAACGACGCCCTTTCCGGATATGTCCTAAGGGGCGCGTGGTACGATATCGGTGACAGGGAATCTTTAAGAAAGGCGGATGAACAGTTCAGAAAAAAGGAGGAAAAGGCAGATGGGCAAGCATAGGTATCTATTGACTTCAGAAAGTGTAACAGAAGGGCATCCGGACAAGGTATGCGATCAACTCTCGGACGGGATTCTTGACTCGATTTTTGAGCAGGATCCGATGGGAAGAGTTGCCTGCGAGGCGATGGTTACCACTGGCCTCGCGATTGTCGCGGGCGAAATTACGACATCGTGTTATGTGGATATACCCAAAGTAATACGGAAAACCATTAAAGAAATAGGATATGACAATCCTTACTACGGGTTTGACTACCTGACATGCGGAGTTATGACTTCTATACAGGCGCAATCGCCGGACATAGCCCTGGGTGTTGATAAGGGCGGCGCCGGAGACCAGGGTATGATGTTCGGTTACGCTGCGGACGAAACAAAAGAACTTATGCCTATGCCTATTTCCATGGCGCATAAACTTTCCCGCCGCCTCGCCGAGGTAAGGAAAAAAGGCCTGGTCAATTATCTTCGGCCGGACGGCAAAACCCAGGTTACCGTGGAATATGTTAACGGTATACCGCAAAAGGTTAACACGATCGTGGTAAGCGCGCACCATGACCGCAAGGTCAAAATGAAACAGGTTAAAAACGACATGAAAAAGCTTGTCATAGACCCTATTGTCCCGAAAGACAAGCTGGACAAGAAAGTCAAAATATACGTAAATCCTACCGGAAGATTTGAGGTGGGCGGCCCCATAGCCGATACGGGCGTTACAGGCAGAAAAATTATTGTTGATACATACGGCGGCGTTGGTTCTCACGGCGGCGGATGCTTTTCCGGAAAAGACCCGTCAAAAGTGGATAGGTCCGCTTCCTACATGGCGCGTTACATAGCCAAAAACATTGTAGCGGCCAAACTCGCAAAAAAATGCGAGATCCAGGTTGCTTACGCGATAGGCGTTGCCGAACCCGTCAGCATAATGGTCAACACTTTTGGCACGGGGCACGTTTCGGAAGAGCGGCTCGTCAAAGCTGTGCGCAGGGTATTCGATCTTACGCCATACGGAATCATAAAAAATCTGAAACTTCGCCGGCCGATATACAAACGAACTGCCAGCTACGGGCATTTTGGTAGAGAAGACGAAGGTTTCGCGTGGGAGGAAATCGACAAAGTAAAAGCGTTGAAAAAAGAAGTATAGTATAGATAGAAGGTGACCCCATACTTACGTGTGGGGAATGCGCGAAAGATGTTGCAGGCATAAGCCTGTAAAGGAAGGAAGATATGCGTTACGATGTTAAAAATTTAGGCCTGGCCAAAAAAGGCGCGTTAAGGATAGAATGGGCGAGGGAATGCATGCCTGTTTTGTCCATGATTGAAGAAAGATTTGAGAAGGAAAAACCGTTTAAAGGCATGAGGATTTCAGGATGCCTGCATGTAACTACGGAAACAGCGGCTTTGGCTGTTTGCCTCAAGCGCGGCGGCGCGCGTGTATTATTATGCGCCTCAAATCCTTTAAGTACGCAGGATGATGTGGCCGCTTCGCTTGTTCAGCATCATAAGATAGCCGTGTTCGCAAAAAAAGGCGAAGATCGCAAAACCTACTACAAGCACATAAACATGGTGCTTGACCAGGAGCCGCATATAACGGTGGACGACGGCGCTGACCTTGTTTCGACCATTCATTCGAAAAGAAGAAATTTGCTGGCGACAATAATAGGCGGGACGGAAGAAACCACTACCGGTATTATACGCCTCAGGAGCATGGAAAAAAGCGGAAATCTGATGTGTCCTATAATAGCCGTTAATGACGCTGACACAAAGCATATGTTTGATAATCGCTATGGCACGGGCCAGTCCACAATTGACGGTATTATTCGCGCGACAAACCGTCTCATTGCCGGCAGCCAGTTTGTTGTATGCGGTTACGGCTGGTGCGGCAGGGGTGTCGCCATGCGCGCCCGCGGAATGGGAGCTAACGTTACCGTATGTGAAGTTGAACCGCTAAGGGCCCTGGAAGCGGTAATGGACGGTTACAGGGTGGCGCCGCTTAAGAGCGCCGCGAAGTACGCCGACATCTTTGTTACTGCCACGGGTGATATAAGCGTCCTGGATAAGGATTATTTCAAAATCATGAAAGACGGCGTGATTTTGGCCAATACAGGGCACTTTAATGTTGAAATAAATATACCGGCTCTTAGAAAAATGTCAAAAAAAATAAGGCAAATTAGGGATTTCGTGGAGGAGTACACCTTGAGAAGCGGTAAGAGGATAAATCTTCTGGCGGACGGGCGCCTGGTAAATCTCGCGGCAGCTGAAGGCCATCCCTCCCACGTTATGGATATGAGTTTTGCCAACCAGGCGCTGGCAAGTTTTTTTCTCGCGAAAAATGCCGGAAAATGCGAAAACAAAGTTTATCCCGTTCCGAAAGACGTTGACGAAGAAATCGCGCGCCTTAAGCTGAAGTCAATGGGCATCGGAATAGATACTTTGACGGGCGAACAAAAGAAATACCTGAACAGCTGGGAGATGGGAACGTGAAAAGAATAGGTGTTCTGACAAGCGGCGGGGATTCACCCGGCATGAACGCGGCCGTAAGGAGCGTAGTGCGTTGCGCCATTCACCATAAGATTAAAGTAAAAGGCGTAATGAGAGGTTACGAAGGCCTTATAAGCGGTGAAGTTATTGACATGCAGGCAAGAAGTGTAAGCAGTATTTTAACCCGTGGCGGTACTATCCTTAAAACGGCGCGCTCGAAAGAATTCATGAAAAAATCCGGAAGAAAAAAAGCCTTTAAAGTTATCAAAAAAAATCGCCTGGACGGCCTTGTTATCATCGGCGGAAACGGCTCTTTCAGGGGGGCGCATGCTTTATGGCGGGAATTCAGGGTGCCGACGATAGGCGTGCCGGCCACGATAGATAATGACATATCCGGCTCCGATTATACGATAGGCGCTCATACCGCGGTTAACACGGCGCTGGACGCCATTGATAAGATAAGGGATACGGTAACGAGCATGGAGCGTATATATGTCGTAGAGGTAATGGGAAGGGAAGATCCTTTCATAGCGACGAGAGTGGGGCTTGCCGGCGGCGCGGAGGATGTAGTTTTTCCATATACGGGATGCGACATAAAAAAGATGTGCCGCGATATAGCTAACGGCAGAAAAAAAGGAAAACTGAGCTGGATTATCGTTGTTTCGGAAGGCACCGCGAGCGCCGGTAATGTAGCGGAAAAAATACACGTGAAGACGGGATTTTCTGTCCGGCCGGTTGTCCTGGGGCATATCCAGAGGGGCGGTTCGCCGACGGCTTTTGACAGGATACTCGCTTCTGTCCTGGGGTTGTATGCGGTTGAGGAACTCCGAAAAGGAAACGCTGACGCGATGGTAGGGCTTATCTCGCATGACATAAAGATAACACCCTACGCATACGCCTGCAAGAGGGACAAGGGGAAAACGATCGTGGACGAGGAGATGTATAAGTTGGCCAGGATACTGGCGGAGTAATAGAAAAGGGGAATAAAATGAAAAACATGGACGATATAGCAAGGGAATTAGCGTTAACGGAAGACAAAAACGAAAAAAAGAAATTGGCCAAATCCGTTCTCGACATTGCCGCCGAAAAAGGTATTTTTCCATGGAGTATCAATGATTTTTACATGGCAAGGGGAAAGGGTAAGTTTGGGGGTTTTACGGTACCTGCGATAAACCTGCGGACGATGACATATGACCTGGCGCGGGCGATATTTCGCGCAGCGAAAAAAATTGATGCCGGAGCATTTATTTTTGAAATCGCAAAATCCGAAATGGGCTATACCGGGCAGATCCCCGCGGAATACGTGAGCATGTGCCTGGCCGCGGCCGTGAAAGAAGGGTTTTCCGGCCCAGTCTTTATTCAGGGCGATCATTTTCAATTGAACGCCAAGAAATACAGGGAAAATCCAGAGAAGGAAGTTGAAGGCATAAGGCTTCTGATATCCGAGGCGGTTAAGGCGGGCTTTTATAACATAGATATAGATTCATCGACACTGGTAGACCTTTCTAAGGCGAATATAAAGCAGCAACAGCTTCATAATTACAAGGTGTGCGCCGAATTGACGAAATTTATTCGCGGGGTCCAACCAAAAGAACTCCAGATTTCCGTTGGTGGCGAGATAGGCGAAGTCGGCGGTAAAAATTCAACGCCCGAAGATTTGCGCACTTTTATGGGGGGATACACAGAGATGATAGGCGAGGGCATGATGGGGATAAGCAAGATCAGCATTCAGACAGGTACCTCCCATGGCGGGGTTGTCCTTCCTGACGGCACAGTGGCGAAAGTTAAACTGGATTTTAACACGTTAAAAAACCTCTCGAAACTGGCCAGGGACGAATTTGGCATGGCGGGAGCGGTTCAACACGGTGCCTCCACTTTGCCAAACGACGCTTTCGGCAAATTCCCGGAAGTTGACGCGGCGGAAGTCCACCTCGCGACGCAATTTCAAAACCTCGTTTATGACAGCAAGCATTTTCCGGAATCGCTAAAGAATAAGATCTATGAGTGGATAAAAAAGAACCTTTCCGCGGAGAGGAAAGAAGGCCAGACCGAGGAACAGTTCATATATAAAACCAGAAAAAAGGCGTTGGGGCCTTTCAAAAAAGACATTATCGAACTTCCGTCAGACACCAAAGAAAAAATTGTCGGCGAAATAGAAAAGGAATTTGAGTTTTTATTTAACAAATTGAATATTAAAGGCACAAAAACCCTTGTGTCGCAATACATTAAACCCAAAACCGTTGCTCCGAGAATAAAAGATGGTGGTATTTCGATTGAAATGGACGGCGAAGGCGACGATTAAAACAAACAGGCTTAGCCGGATTTTGTTTTGTTATTAAGAAGCAAAACCCGCCTGAGCCTGTTTAAAATAAAATATGAAGGCGGGATGGTTGCTTAATTTATAGTATTTAACAAGTCTTTACTGTTAAAGGCGTGAAATAGTCACGCCTTTTTTTTATTTTTTAGTAATAAAAGGTAAACAGAAAATATTGCATTACCATGACACATTGGGTATTAACATGTGCTATAACGGGAATTAAAAAAACGGCCCGGTTTAAAAATAACGCAAAAATACCATTTACCCATTAGTATTTGCTCAAGAGATATATTCCCGCCGCACTGAAAATTATATTGCCGAACCACGCACCCAGAACAGGGGGGAGCATTCCGCCTTTTCCCAGGGCAAGGCCCACAGCCATTACCGGGACGTATAAAAGCGCTACGACGATGCCCTTGGCCATTCCGATGAGCGCTTTTCCCCGTTGGGTGGAAAGCGTGAAAGGCGCGCTGATAAGAATTGTCATGACGCACGCGAACGGAAACGATATTTTATAATTTAAATCCACGAGAAGGCGCCGGTATGTTTTTTTACTGCTGGTGGCGAATACATCCATATAACCTTTAAGGCGCTTATAGCTCATGAATTCCGGTTTCCACTGGTTGTTCACAAAATCCGTGGGCGTTTCGGTCATCGGCATGTCCATTTCGGCGGCAACTATCGGATCGCCTATGAACCGGCCGCTATTATCGGTTTTGTAAATAACAACGTCTTTGCCACGCCACTTTTTATTTTTTGTCCAGTAAATATTCTTGGCCGAAATTTTAAGGATGAGGTCCTGCCTGGCGTCATGCTGATGTATAATGATATCCTCAAGCATTTCCTTCTGTATATCGAAGCGTTTCGCGAAAATAATTTTATCACCCTTACCGTATATTGCGACATTGTACACATTTATAGTTCCGGACTTGCCGCGTTTTGCCACGTCCAGCTTTTCGTAGCGTATTCTGTTAGCTTTTCTCATGGCGCCGGGCAATAAACGGTCGTTTAAGATAAATACGCAAAGACTTACGAGAAATGCCGTAGCGAGTATCGGCTTCAGGATTTCCCACACGCTTATGCCGCTTGCCCTCATGGCGGTGATTTCATTGTCCCTGTTCAGGTTCCCCAGGAGGTAGACGCTTGCTATGAGCGCGGAAATCGGAATTGTCTGGGTTAAAATAAAAGGCGTGAGGTAGTAATAAAAAGCGGCGAGGCTCGAAACCGAAATCCCGGCTTTCAATATCTCGTCGAGAAAACCGAAAATGTCGCCTATTATATACAATACCCAAAGGAGCACAAGGCAAAGAAGAAAGAGCCATATGAATCCCTTGAATACGTATTTTTCTATTATAACCACTTATTTTCTCGCCATTTTCAGAAAAAGAAAGATACCCGCCACCAGTAAAATCGTGTTTGCCATCCATATGCCGGCCCATGGCGGCAGGAGTTTGCGCATGACACAGGCAACACCGGTGAGCATGATTCCCCAGTATAACAAAAATATCAGCATTGTAAGCGCGAAATTTATCGATTTTTCCCTGCGGTGGGTCCTCACCGCGATTGGGATACCTATAAGGACAAATATAAAATTCGAGAAAGCAAGAGCCAATTTATTATGTATCTCAATATAAAGCGGGACCGTATCTATATTGTCACGGTTCAGGCTTATTATCTCACTTCTCAACTGGGCAATGTTTTTTTCCCTCGGTTTTTTATCGATTTTTTGCATTTCCAGCGCTTTTCTAAAATTAAGCGTCATGTGATAGGTTTTAAATACGAGCTTATAGGAACTCGCGGGGTCCTGCGGCAGGACTTCGTCAGCTGAGCCGTTTTTCAACTTGAGCTTTATCGTTCCTTCTTCCGGAACACTCGTAACCTCGCCTTCTTCCGCGACAATTACTCGGGTAGGTTTCCCTTCCCGCGGCTGGTATATTTTTATGTTTTTCAGGCGGTTTCCGTCTATCCCGTAAACGAAAATTATATAATCCTCAAAGGCCTTAATGAATACCCCCGCCTCAAGCATGGCGAGCGGGTTTTTTATGCCGATCCGCTTAATTAATTTTCTGGCCGCGAATCCTGATTCCGGCAGAAGTTTGTCATTCATAGGGACGCAGAAAAGGCTTATCAGAAGGCCCACGATCAGGATCGGAAGGGAAATCCTGTACATGCTGATGCCGTTTGAGCGGAGTGCCAAGATTTCATTATCACTTGAGAGCCTCCCGAAAGCCAGTAGCGTTGCCGACAAAACAGATATCGGTATAGTGAATGTGAGAAGCCATGGCATCAGGAAAAAAAATAACTTGGTAACGTACCAGGCCCCTACCCCCTTATTTATAATGAGGTCAGCCACCTGTATTATGTGTCCCGCGGCGAGTATCATGGTTGATACAAGCAACGACAGGAAAAATGGGCCCACAAACTCCTTAATCATGTAGTTTCTTATTGTGCGCACTCGCTGATATTATCACGTATCTATGTGTTTGTCAATCCCGCCTGTCCCGGCTTCTCGGGCTTTCTTTTTCCGGTGCCCAACCCGGAATTTCCAACATATTTTTTTAAGCAGTTTATTCCCGCGTCTCCGATCCGCAAATTATGAAATTCCACGGCCGCAAGCGTTTATTTTTTTACAGACACCCCCAAAGACCTATATTGCCTATTTACCTTTTTAGACAGCTATGGGGCATTACTTTCTGTTTAGACGGTTTTTCTTCTTGCAATTTGAGCAAAAGGCCTTATAATAGCTGATTATGCTTAAGAAATTTCTTGAGAGGCGCTGCCCGTTTTTATTCAGTAAGAAGACATATCGCGCCTTTGGCGTAGAGGAATCCCCCAACAAGTACCCTCTTGACAAGGCACGCTACGTTCTCATGGCTTCCCATATACACGATGAATACCTGAGGCTAAAAAGGCCCGTAAGGGTCCTTGACATAGGGTGTCATGAGGGAATGATGATACTTTATTGCCGGAAAAATGAAACAAAAGTGGAATTTTATGGTATGGATATTCTTAAAGAGCGGCTGGATAAGGCCCTGGAAAGAGGTTATAAGTCGGCGCTTCTTCAGGACATACGGAATCGCCCGTTTCCGTACAAAGACGGTTTTTTTGACGTTGTGATCTGCAGCCACATACTGGAACATCTAAAGCGGCCCGGAAGGGCTCTTGCGGAACTAAACCGTGTTATGAGGAATGGTTCAGCGATTCTTGTAGGGGTACCGATCGGAATATTGCCGGCGATCCTGTGGAGGCGGCACATAACGCCTCTTTACGACCGGACAAGAAAGCCGGCTGACTGCTTAAAGCGTTTCGGCCATGTCAGTTTTTTTACTTTGCCGCAGCTTAAGAAGCTTTTGTCGGACTACGGGTTTGTAACCGAGAACGCGCGAGGCGATTATTTCATACGCTCCCGCCGGTTTTTCCTGGAGAATCATAAATGGTGGTTTGAATTTAACCAGTGGTACGGCAGGATATTCCCGGGGATCATGGGCCACGTGACAGTTAAGGCCCGTTTAAGCGAAAGAAAGAAACATCAATGAAGAGGGTATTGAAGATATTAATCATCGCTTTTTTCATAATCAATGTCTATTCCCTCATTCCCATAGTGTCTTTTTATCTCAAAACGGCCCCGGCCATTACGGAACGCAATGAAAGTGTGGCGGCAAAGCTTGGGGAGAACAGGGATAAGGATCCGTATTTCAGTTTTATCGTGATGAGCGATACGGGAAGCGGATTCTTCATGAATGAAGCGTCCGCCCTTAAAGTAGTTTCCGGTATTAACAGGGAAGACAGATTTAAGAAAACACCGATAGATTTTGTCATTAATGTCGGTGATGTGACCTTCAGGGGGAGAGAGTCGCATTTCAAAAATTATCTGAAAATAAAGGAAATGATAAAATTTCCCGTAATAGACGCAATAGGAAATCATGACAGGGATATAATCAACGCGAAAGGAAAGCAGGCGTTATTCGAGGAGTATTGCGGAAATCCCGAATTTTCCTTTGTTGACAGAAATTCATTGTTTATAATACTTGATAACGAAGAAGGCGATTTTAGCGAAAGCCAGTTCAAGTGGCTTGAAAAAGAACTTCAAAAAGGAAGGGATTTTAAGCACACGTTTATTTTTATGCATAAACCGCCTTTTAATCCTTACCAGCAGGCCTGGTACAGGGCGGAAACAAATCCGTGGAGCCACCGGTTCCTGAAACTGTGCGATAAGTATGAGGTTGATATCGTTTTTTCGGGACATGAAAACGTGGCCAGGGTCGTTAAATTCGGCTCGGTTACCTACATGGTTTCCGGCGGCGGCGGCACGCTTCTTATACAGCCGTCTTCGCAGGGCGGTTTTCTGAATTACATAGTGGTTAAGGTTAACAGGGATTATCTGGATTACGAAATACGCAAAGTAAACCCGCCTGTGTGGGAATTTTTCTGCTATTATGCGTGGAAGGACCTTGTATACTTCGCGCGATCATGGCTTAATTAATCCTTCGAAAACAACAACGAAAGTTTAAAATTGCGCTGCTGTCAGGCCCCGCGGGCAAGCGTGAGAGAATATACCCGGGACGCTTTCGCGGCGAGTAAAACTTTGGCGCATTCACTTATCGTAGAACCGGTCGTATATACGTCGTCAATCAGCAAAATCCGCCTGCCGGAAAAGGCCTTATTATCCACGGACAGAAAACTCCCTTTTACGTTTTTAAGGCGCTTATTTCTGTCCAGTTTACTTTGCGAGGCGGTCCATTTTATTTTTTTTAAATTTTTTATATCCATGGGTATCGCAAAAACTTTTGATACGGACAGAGCGAGGACTTCGGCATGATTATATGTTCTTTCGCGCCTTTTTGACGGATACATCGGAACGGGCACGATTAAATCCACCTGTTTTCGTATTTCATTTTTCTCGATAAAATCCACCATGATATCCCTGAAAATATCAGCGAGCCCCGCGTATCCCTTGTATTTGAATAAATGAATACAGTCTTTTACCGCATTCCTGTAATAACAACATGACCATGTTCCATCGCCGGATCCGCTATCTTTAAAACGTTGTTCGCGCTTTATTTTATAAAGACAATCTTCGCAGAGCCCGTACTCGCTCGAACAGCTCTTTGCGCATATGTAGCACACCGGCGGTAAAACAAGGTCAAGAACCGTTTTGAAAAACGAGGTCGGCTTATCCTTAATCCGTGTCATAATACGGACATCTTACCACCTCAAACCGGCGTTGTCAACTTCCCGATGAAACCGATAATAGGGACGGGGCATTTGGTGATCTCTGGGGTGTCCCTCTTTCAAACTTGGGCCTGTCCCCTTTCATCCCGCAACACTATGTTTTTCTATTAAACTTGTATCTATTTCCTACTCCATAGGGGACACCCCAGAGATCACCAAATGCCCCGTCCCTATTTTGCTTGAAGAAAAAGCGCGCTTATGCTATATTGTGAGCGGTAATGAAGAACCTTAAAAAGCGCCTTTATGTTATTCAAAAACACGACGCGTCCCATCTTCATTATGATCTGCGTCTTGAGATGAACGGTGTGCTTAAGAGCTGGGCCGTTCCGAAAGAGCCCCCGCTGAAAAAAGGTATAAAGCGGCTCGCTGTAAGCGTTCCGGACCACGAAATAAGTTACGCGAGATTTCAGGGCAGGATTCCCGAGGGCCAATACGGTGCCGGAGAGGTTGAGATCTGGGACGACGGTTATTACGTGCCCGTAGCGGTCAGAAAAAACAGCATCGTTGCCGACATACACGGCGGGAAATTAAAAGGCGCGTATTGCCTGGTAAAACTGAAGCCTAAATCCGAGAAAGACAAGGGCAGGAACTGGCTTTTTTTTAAAAAGTGAATATCAAGAAGTGAAAATTTTCTCCAGGGCTTTTAGAATACTCACCGTTTTGTTTTTTCTTTATCTTTTCTTTGTAAGCATAAGCCTGATGAGCCATGCCTTTAAGGGGTTCGGCTCGGGTTTCGCCGAGCGCCTCATTACCACAACATCCAATCCTTTTGTCGGCCTTTTTATAGGTATTCTTGCCACGAGCATTATCCAGAGTTCCGGCACAACGACATCTATGGTCGTTGCGTTTGTCGCTGCCGGTACGCTTTCCGTAAGAAGCGCTATTCCGATCGTAATGGGCGCGAACATAGGCACCACTGTTACCTGCACGCTTGTGGCCCTTGGCCATATTACGCGAAAAGAAGAATTTAAAAGAGCCTTCAGCGGCTCTATAATGCACGACATTTTTAATATAATGGCGGTTGTTATCCTCTTTCCGATAGAGATGTCGACTCATTACCTCGAAAAAGCCGGAATTTTTTTGACAACAATCTTTAATAACGCCGGTGGCACGGCGATCACAAGCCCCATTAAATTTATCGTGGGGCCCGCCATAAACGCGATTGACGGAATCTTAAGAGGCTACTTGAGCGTTTCAAAGACCGCGTTAAACGTAATTTTCCTCGTCATAGCCCTCGCGATGCTTTTTTTATCCCTCTACAACATCACGCGCGTAATGAAATCTCTCATCATGAATCGGGCGGATATGGTGTTTGACAGGATCATAAGAAGGAATGCCCTGCTTGCCATGTTCATGGGCATGCTGTTCACCGCAATAGTGCGCTCGAGCTCCATTACGACGTCTCTCCTGGTGCCGCTTATCGCTGCCGGCATACTCCAGCTGGAGCACGCCTTTCCGATAGTTTTGGGCGCCAATGTCGGCACGACCGTGACCGCAATACTCGCTTCTTTTACGGGCAATATCGCGGGCATAACCATTGCTTTTGTCCACCTGGTTTTTAACCTGACCGGGATCCTGATTATTTACCCCATAAAATGGCTAAGGCGCATCCCCATTGAAGGCGCACGTTTTATTGCGACGATGTGCACAAAGCACAGGGTATACGCCTTTATTTATGTGCTGGCTTTATTTTACGGGCTGCCGATAAGCTTGATTTTCATATCAAAGTTTTTTAAATAACGAAAGAGGTGATGTTATGTTTAAGAGTCTTATGGCGTTCTGGAAAGGGAAAGATTTTTTAACCGAAGTCCTGGAGGAATTCAAGGAGATGCTGAGTGATACTAAAAGCATGTTCGAGTCCGTGTGTGAGGCGCTTATAAAAAGACGCGACGAGCCAAACCTGGAGGAGAAAATATACAAGGTAGATAAAAGGGTAAATCTCCTTGAGAGGGAAATAAGAAAGCGCATCGTCGAGCACCTGTCCATACATCCGGGCGCGGACGTTCCCGTATCCCTTGTTTTAATGAGCGTCGTAAAGGATGCCGAGAGGATAGGGGATTACTGCAAGAATTTGCTTGAGATCACGCAATTTCTCGATAAGCCCGTCGAAAAAAACCGCTTTGAGGAACTTTTTAACGGAATCGACAAAAAGATCCTGGAAACCTTCGAAATGACGGAGAAGGCGTTTATAGAATCGGACGAAAAGGTAGCAAAACAAATAATGTATCTGGAGCGCGAGATCGTAAAGAACTGCGACAACATTATAAAGAAGACGGCTAGGGGTGGTCTTTCCGTGAACGAGGCCGTATGTTTCGCGCTATTGGCAAGGTATTTCAAGCGGGTAGCCGCGCATCTCGCCAACATAGGCTCATCAGTAATATTGCCTATAAGCGACCTAGATTTTTTTGACGAAAAATTACGCCGCGAAAAAGGCTCATAAAAGACAGGGGCTTGCTTTTAAGGCGTTATTCGTATATATTTGTAGTAGGAGTTTTTGATGAAAGATGTGTTATGTGTGATAATGGGCGGGGGAAGGGGTACGCGGCTTTACCCCCTGACAAAAGAGAGATGCAAGCCCGCCGTTCCGCTTGCCGGAAAATACCGCCTGATAGATGTTCCCATTTCGAATTGCCTTAATTCGGGATTCAACAAGATATATGTGCTTACCCAGTTTAATTCAGAATCGCTCATTAAGCACGTGATGTTAACGTACAAGCTCGATTTTTTCTCGGAAGGTTTTGTGGAGATCCTGGCGGCCGAGCAGACAATGGAAAAAACAGAATGGTTTCAGGGCACGGCGGACGCCGTGCGAAGATCGCTTAAACATTTTGACGATCCGGCCATAAAATATATAATCGTTCTTTCGGGAGACCAGCTATACAAGATGAATCTTAAGGAAATGCTGGATTTTCATAAAGAAAAGCGCGCTGATATGACGCTGGCATGTAATCCCGCGTACGACAAAAAAAGTTTAAGGGAAATGGGTATCGTGAAACTTGACGCGAATAACAGGATTGTGGATTTTTTTGAAAAACCCAAAAGCGCCACGCGCCTGAAAAGCGCGACCATATCTATAGAAGGTAAAAAATGCTGCCTCGTTTCCATGGGTATATATATTTTCAACAAGAACGTGCTTTTCGAGCTTTTAAACGAAAGCGACAAGGTTGATTTTGGCAAGGAGATTATTCCGAATTCGTTCGCCCGGAAATTGACCGAGGCGTTTGTCTACAGGGGGTACTGGCGTGACATAGGCTCTATAAGAAATTTTTATGATGAAAACCTTGTCCTTACCGAGCCCGTTCCGCCCATAGATTTTTTCGACGAAAACTGGCAAATTTTTACAAGGCCGCGGTATCTGCCTCCCATGAAAGTAAAAGACAGCAAGATATCGAAATCCATTATTTCCGAGGGTTCCATCATAGAATCGGCTACCCTTAAACATTCTGTTATAGGCCTCCGGGGCAGGATAGGCCAAGGCGCTGTGGTGGAGGATTCGATTGTCATGGGTTGTGATTTCTACCAGTCGCTGGGTGAAATTATAAAGGCGCAAAAAGCCGGGCGGCCCATTATGGGCATCGGAAAAAATTGTGTTATCAGAAAAGCCATTCTCGACAAGAATGTCAAGATCGGCGATAATGCGAAAATTACAAATGTAAAAAATATTAAAGATTTTGAAGGAAAAAATTACAGCATAAAAGACGGTATTATCATAGTTCATAAGAACGCTACAATAGACCCCGGCGCGGTGATTTAACATACAGGTGAGCGTGGGCAAAAAACGCAAATTAACGCAAATGTTAATATCTGCGTTAATCCGGAAAAACAATCTATGCCAATCTGCGCGCAGAAAATAATCATATGAATATTCTCCAAATAGTTCCCGCCCTTGAATCAGGCGGCGTTGAAACAGGCACGATAGATCTGGCGCTTTCGCTTAAAAGTCTGAGGCAAACCGTAGTCATTATTTCTAATGGCGGGCGCCTCACGCGGGAATTAGATGGTAACGGCGTACTTCACATAAAACTCCCCGTCCACAAAAAGTGCCCCATGGCCTTGATTTCACACGGCGTTAAGATCGCGCGTGTTATAAGGGAGCGCCAAATAGACATAGTTCACGCCTCAAGCCGCGCCCCGGCCTGGGCCGGCCTTATAGCCTGTAAGTTGACTGGCACGCCTTTCGTAACAAGCTGCCACGGTTTTTATTCACGCCACATTTACAGCTCTGTCATGGGCCGGGGAAAACTGGTGATGGTTATTTCTAAGAGCATAGAAAACAGAATGATAGGAGCTTTTAATGTCCCGAAAAAAAAGATACGCCTCGTGTACAGGGGGGTGGACCTAGCGAAATATCCCTATTTGCCTGATAAATATACGGAAGAAAAAACTTCCTTCAAAATAATGAATATCGGGCGCCTTACGCCGATTAAAGGCCAATATGAGTTTATGGAGGCGATGAAACTTGTAACGGATAAAATGGGGAAAGTCGAGGCGTGGATTGTAGGGGGCGCCGGGAAGAAAAAAGAGGCGTATTTACGCATGCTTAAAGCGCGCGTAAAAGAACTGGGAATAGAAAAACATGTCAGGTTTCTCGGACTAAGACAGGATATTTATGATTTATTAAAAAGGGCCGACTGCCTTGTGCTTTCGACAAACGTACCTGAGGGATTCGGAAGGACTGTAATCGAAGCCGGCGCGAGCGGCACGGCGGTATGTGCTTCGGAATCCGGTGGGATAAAGGAAATTATAACAAGCGGTGCCTCCGGCATTCTTTTCCCGCCGCGGGACTCCCAAAAAATGGCCGAGGCCATCATGAAAATGCTTGGCGATATCAAATTTCGCCGCAAGTGCGCGGCCAATCTCAGACGAGTGGTAGAGGAAAAATTTACCCTCGAGAAAATGGCCCGCGCGACACTCGCCGTCTATAAAGAAGCAGTTGACTAAACAGGGATCCTGTGTTAAATTAATTCCATGGCGAAAAAATTAAAGATAAAGGTATCACCGAGCCTTTTATCCGCCAATTTCGGTAAGCTCACTTCCGATATCAGGAAGGCCGAGCGCGCAGGCGCTGACATGCTGCACATAGACGTTATGGACGGCCACTTTGTGCCGAATATAACGCTCGGGCCGTTTATCGTAAAGGCGATGCGCGCCGCGACAAAACTTCCACTTATAACGCATCTCATGATAGAAAACCCGGAAAAATACGTGAAAGAGTTTGCCCGCGCCGGAAGCGACATGATTATATTCCATGTTGAGGCCATAAAGAACCCTAAGGGGGTTATTCGGCTTATAAGGCGATACGGTAAAAAGGCCGGTGTTTCCATTAAACCGAAGACGAAGACAAGTTCCATAAAATCTTTACTTGGCCTCGTGGATGAGGTTCTGGTCATGACGGTGGAGCCGGGTTTCGGCGGGCAGAAATTCATGCCGGGGCCTGTTTCCAAGATACGGGAGATCAGGAAAAATTATGCGGGCGATATCGGCGTCGACGGCGGAATCAATCATGAGAACGCCAAGCTCGTAATAAATATGGGTGCCAATGTTTTAATAGCCGGGTCTTACCTTTTTGGTTCTAAGAATATGAAGAGGCTTATTTCCGGACTGAAAAGCCTGGAGAGATAAAATGAGAGCGAAGCTTGCCGAAAATACTCTTACGTCCCTGGCAAAAGCTTTCCAGAGCCCATGGTATGACAATATCGACAGGCGCCTTATAAAAAGCGGTGAGCTTAAGAAACTCTTTGATAACGGTCTTTTGGGCGTAACGTCCAACCCGACGATTTTTGAAAAAGCGGTGAGCGCTTCCGATATATATGACAGGGACATAAAGGCCCTTTCGCAAAAAGGCAAAAATGCCCTTGAGATATACGATATTCTTACCATGAAGGATGTTTCCGACGCCGCCGATTTACTGCGCGAAACATACGAAAAAACAAATCACCTTGATGGCTATGTGAGCATAGAGGTTCTTCCCGAGTTTGCTCACAACGCCGAAAAGACGGCGCGTTCAGCCCGCGAAATTTTTAAAAACATCGCTAAACCGAATATCATGATTAAGGTACCCGGTACAAAAGAAGCGCCGGGGGCCATCCGCGCGCTTACGAGAGAAGGAATAAACGTAAATGTAACGCTTCTTTTTTCCGTTAAGCATTACGAAACGTGCGCGAGAGCTTATATAGATGGATTAACGGATAGAATAAAAGAGGGAAAAGGTATTAAAAACGTATTTTCCGTCGCAAGCGTTTTTATAAGCCGCGTTGATACAAAACTGGATAAATTATTCGAGGAAAAGAAGATCGAAGATTTAAGAGGGGAGATAGCTGTCGCGAACGCGAAGATGATCTACCGGAAATTTAAGGAACTGGATTTCAAAGGCGGAAATGCCCAGCGCGTTCTCTGGGCCTCGACAAGCGCGAAAAACCCTTCTTACAGGGATGTAAAATACGTAGAGGAACTCATAGGAGCCGAAACCATAAACACGATGCCGCCTCAGACAGTGGATGCATTTCTTGATCACGGCAAGGTGGAGTTTACGGTTGAGAAAGGTCTGGATACTGCCGAAGCTAACTTGGCCAAACTGCGGTCACTCGGTATAAACCTCGACGAGATTTGCCAGGAAATCCAGGACGCCGGTGTGCAAGCCTTTCAAAACTCTTTCAATAAACTAATCCACTCAATTGAACAAAAACTACCCTCATAACCATATAAACCATACCAATACCGGGTTTACCAAAACCCGGTATTGGTATGGTTTTATTCAAGGGTTAAATGTTTAATCAGCGCCAACTCTCTTTGGTAGCCAATGCCGTCATTGACAAACTTTATGTACTCGGGAATATCCATATCTAGATAATCGGAAAAATTACATAATTTGTCACTTTCTTTAGTAAGACCCGCATATTCTC
>CAYTQI010000022.1:18872-26386 GCA_964440235.1 uncultured Planctomycetia bacterium | reverse complement strand
CCGGGGATGCGTAATGCGCGGTTCTTCAATACCGCCTGCAAGCCGTCAGGCAGGCGGGGGCGGGAATACGTGAAGGAGTAAATGAAGGTATTACTTGTAAAACCATATAATCTTTCCGATCATATACAGCCACCGCTCGGGCTGGGTTTCCTTGCTTCCTCCGTGAGGGGTAATCATGAAGTGAAGATTCTGGATTGCATCAAGGAGCGCTTGAAAACGCCCGGTTTTCCGCGGTTTCTCGATAGGGAAAAACCCGATATTGTCGGGATTCAATGCTATACTTATGATCTATACAGGCTGGGCGGGATGCTCAGGCAATGTAAAAGAAGGGGAATTATCACGGTGCTGGGCGGGCCGCACCCCTCTGCGGCTCCGAAGGAAACAATGGAATTTTTCGGCAAGGACCTGGATTATCTTTTTCAGGGTGAGGCGGAAACCGGCTTCAGGAAATTTCTGGATAAGCTTGATGGCGGGAAAAATATAGACTTTAAGGATATTTCCGGCCTCGCGTGGCGGGAAAACGGAAAAGTTCGGCTGAATGATAAAAGTTTCATCGAAAACATTGACGCTCTGGGTATGCCCGCGTGGGACCTTATAAAGCCTCAGGAATACCCGGAAGCGCAACACGGGGCATTTTTTAAAAAATTTCCGATTGCCCCTGTTATCGCGACAAGGGGATGCCCTTTTTCATGCACTTTTTGCGCCGGAAGCCTTATATCCGGAAAAAAAGTAAGAAAGCGAAGCCCCTCGAATATACTTGCCGAGATCAAGACGCTTTACGGGGATTACGGTATAAGGGAGTTCCATATTATCGACGATAATTTCACGTTTGATAAAGAATTCGCAAAAGATTTTTTAAGGAACTTGAAAAAATTGAATTTTGACATAAGCTGGGCCGTACCAAACGGAATCAGGATAGATACCCTTGATGACGAGCTTCTTTCGCTAATGAAAGAGACGGGCCTTTACCTTATTTCGCTCGGCATAGAATCCGGTTCCGACAGGGTGCTCGGCCTTATGAAGAAAAATACGACGATCGGGCAAATAAAACGCTCGGTGAAGCTCATAAGAAAACACGGTATAGATATCGCCGGATTTTTTATACTCGGTTTCCCGGGGGAAACCGCCGAAGACATAAAAAAAACCATCGCTTTTTCGCTTGAACTCGATTTAATAAGGGCAAATTTCTTTACCTACCTTCCGTTTCCCGGCACCGAGAGTTTCGAGGCCTTAAAACGCGAAAAGAAATTAAATAAAATAGACCTTAAAAAATTTTATTTTATGAATGCTACATTTACCCCGGAGGGCATGGATAAAAATACGCTTAAAAGCCTGCAGAGGAAAGCGTTTCTTAAATTTTTTCTAAGGCCGCGTATTTTCGCGCGGAATCTCACGCAGATCAAGTCATTCAGGCATTTTAAGTTTTTATTCGGAAGGTTTTTTAGATGGCTGCTTCTAAAATAATAAAAATCATACTTGTCATCTGGTGTGTCCTGTGGTTAAATTTTATCGCGAGAGACCTGTATAAAAAAGGGCTTTTAGGCGAATATAAAATTCTTGCCCAAAACGATGCCGAGGGAAAACGCGCGCATACCTACGGAGAGCGTTTTTACGAGTTTCTTAAATTCGCCAAAGATTATATGCCCCGGGAAACTTTTTATGATTTCGCGGGAAAAGATGATTTTTCACTTGAGATGAGGAGGGGGGTATATTACCTGTACCCGGGCGTAAAGACAAAACACCCTGTTTATATTCTGGTTTATGACAGGCCGGGATACCTGAAAGATGGTTTTGAATATTTCGCGAAACTGGATAACGGAAGGTTCATGCTTAAACGCAGATAAAAAATGAATACCGCCGCGCTCTCGATACTCTGTATTTTTGCCACATGTTTAGTTGGCTGGAACATTCTTTATGCCCTGTCTATCCGGAGGGGCCTTGAAGGATTTTCTTTTTTAGAACTATCGGGGCTTTCGTATCTTTTCGGTATGGGCGCGATAAGCGCCCAGATGTTTTTGATGGGGATGTCAGGTATAGGTTATACGAGGCTTAACATTTTGCTTCCCTGGGCCGTTATCACGGGCCTTAATGTATTTGTGGCTGTTTTAAGAAATAAGGGTGGCTATTCGGCCGCTAATAACCATTACGGGGAGGGGGCAGGGCCCGCGCCGAAAGAAGAGAAGGCCCCGTATCAAGATACAAAATACGATCCCGTCGGCGCGAAACAGCCCCCTGCGGGACGTTTTCGCTCGATAAGCTCGCTTGCGATGACAGCGGCCTTGTTCTGTTTTATCGCTCTTCAGACCGCTTACAATATCTTCCGTGCCCTTATGAGGCCGATTGAGTCATACGACGCGGTCGCTATACACGGCCTTAAGGCCAAGGTAATTTATCTCGCCGGGGGTATAAACGAAAACTTTTTCGGAAATATTTCCTCTTTTTTTCAGGGCGCTCATCCCGATTACCCGCTGCTTATCCCGTTTTCCCAGGTTTGGTTTTATACGTTCCTGGGAAATTTCAATGATATTCTCGTAAAAATGATTTTTCCGCTTTTCTACCTTTCGTTTATTCTGGTATTTTACGCGGTTCTTAAGAGGATAACAAAAAGCCGTTTTAGCGCTGTTTTATTTACGTTTTTGCTTGCGACAGTTAAACAATTTTCGGATTATTCAACCATCGGCTATGCGGATATGGAAACAGGCATTTATTTTGCCGCGGGCCTGTTCTACCTCTACCTGTGGTTTTCCCGGAAGAAGATGTCTTTTTTAGCTATTTCGCTGATTTCATCGGTTTTTTGTTTGTGGACAAAAAACGAAGGAACGCTTCTTGCGCTGATAAACATGCTTGTTTTTCTTTTTTACGTACTGGCGAATATCGCTAAAAGCGAAAAAAAACGGCTTTTACTTTTTTTCCCGTACGCTGCCGCGCTTATCTGCGTTATTTTGGCCTGGTATGGCTTTAAAGAGTTTCACGGACTCGAGAATGAAAACTTCAATTTATCCATGATCGGCGCCGGGAAATTGCGGGCCGCGTCCGGTTCCGTCCCGGCCGTATTGTACGAATACCAGAAGCAGTTTTTCGGATTTAAGAAATGGAACATAATATGGATTTTGTGTTTTCTTGTATTTTTGGCTGGGTTAAAAGCAGCGTTTTCAAATAACATAAAGTATATTACAGCGGCTTTATTTTTGTTTGCCCTGGGGTATTCGGCCGTGTATATTTTCTCTGATGTAAACATAAAATTCTTTTTGCACTCTACGGGAAGCAGGTTTTTGCTGCACGTTTTGCCCGTAGCCGTATTCTGGATGGCCCTGATTGTTCATGAAAAAGGATTTATCAAGAATTAAGTTGTTTTTCACTCTGCTTATCGTAAGCCTGGCGTATACCCTGCCGGCCTTCAACAAGTACTGGGCGCCTTACGATGAAGGCATAATCGCGGTGGCTTCCCAGTGCCTTTTGGCGGGGAAAGTGCCGTACAAAGATTTTTTTATTATCATGTATCCGCCCGGGCAGATTTACGTTCTGGCTTTTCTTTTTAAAATTTTTTCTTTTTCCCTTATCGCGGGCCGGATATACACGGTTTTTTTAAGCGCCGGCATCTCGCTTCTGGTTTTTTATATGACGCTTGCGCTGACCAAAAACCGTGTTTGGTCGTTTCTTTCGTGGTTTTTTGTTCTTGTCGCGCTCGCGCCAAGACTTGGCGCGATACCCTCACCCATATGGCCGGGTGTATTTTTGGCGCTTTTAACCATTTACGCCTTTATGAGATGCTTGGATTTGGAAAAAATAGGGGCAACTACCGTTTTTCGGGGCGCTTCCTCATTGCCGAAAAGCGGCAGCTATTCTTATTTTTTGACGGGATTCGTTGGGGGGCTTGCCGTTTTATTCCGGCACGATATAGGAATTTTCGCGCTTGCCGCTGTTTTTATCCCGATTTTTATAAAGAGATTGCATGATAAGAAGGCGGCGCGCGATATGTTTTTATTTTTTATCGGGATTTTTACGGTAATCCTGCCGGTGGCGGCGTATTTTGCATTCAAAACAGCCGCGAAAGATATGGTAAACTCGCTTGTTTTTTTTCCGTTCATACACCGGAAAACGTCCGCCCTGGCTTTCCCCGGGCCGTGTTTTAATCCGAACTTGATATTACACGGCAGTCTTCATTTCATAAAGGTAAACCAGTACTACATACCGGTCCTCGCTTATTTATTCACCTCTATCTGGCTCTTCAGCCGTTTTTTTAAAGGGAAAATTCACGAAAAAGTGAATCTCGCGCTTTTATCGGTGCTTTTATTCGGTATTTTCACGTTCAACCAGGTGATAACGCGCACAGACCCGGCGCACCTTCTTACCGTTATATCGCCGGCCGCGATTCTTTTCGGTTTTTTAGCCGCACGGGCTGCCGCCTTCAAGTTTAATTTAAGAGTCAAGGTATTATCACTGTACGGCGCTACCGCTGTTTTGCTTTTTCTATTCTCGCTTCTTTCGGTAAAAAATATCGATAAATACGTAAAAAATAATTTCAGAAAAGTTTATAAAAAAGACGTGATATTGACCCGTTTTGAGAGAGGCGCGATTTATGTTCCGAAAAATGAACGGGAAGATATAACGAATACGTTGGATTTTATAGAGAAAAACACCGCGCCGGGTGAGAAAATATATGTGGGTAATATCTCGCATTCAAAGGGCGATTTCAACGGAAGCATACTTCTCTATTTTCTGGCGGATAGGCTTCCGGCCACGAAATATTACGAGCAGGCCCCGGGGCTTTTTATGTTTCCGGAAGTTCGCGGGGAGATAAGGCATTCCCTGGCGAAAAATAACGTGAACGTTCTGGTTCTGCAGGATATCGCCGCGGACTATGCCGGATCCGGCTCTATTGACCCGGATGATTTTATATCTGAAAATTACAGGCGCGCGAGGAAATTCGGAAAGTATAATATTTATGTGCGTCGTGAAAATTCATTATGATGCGTAAAATAATTTTTATTGACAGGGACGGCGTTATAAACAAGGATCCCGGAGGGTGGACAGAGAACGGCTATGTGACTCAATGGGAGGATTTTCACTTTTTACCCGGTTCCATAAACGCCCTGAAGAAATTAAACGGCGCCGGTTATGACATTGTTATGATATCCAATCAGGCCGGCGTGGGAAAAGGTTATTATACCGAAAAGAGTCTTGATGATATAAACCGGAAAATGCTCGAGGAAATAGAAAAAAAAGGCGCCAGGATAAAAAAAACGTATTACTGCGTGCATCAGCCCGGCGATAACTGCGATTGCCGGAAACCCAAACCGGGCCTTTTTAAACAGGCGGAAAGGGAACTTGGCGTTTCCGCCGCGGGCAATTTTTTTATAGGCGACGGAAAAATGGATATCGAAGCCGGCGCGGGAATGGGCATGAGAACAATTTTGGTTTTAAGCGGGAAAACTGACCTTGAAAAAATGAAGGATTGGAATTTAAAACCCGATTATATATTTGACGATTTAAACGAGGCGACAGATTTCATATTAAAGCAAAAACAATTAAAGCAAACCAGCCCCTAAGTTGACAAATTGACATGGTTAATATGTCAACTTAAGGGAGGGTGGTGGAGGTAAAAGTTGGAGATAAACAGGGAAGGAGATTGCAAGTGAAAATTTTAATAACGGGAGGCGCGGGCATGGTAGGAAGTCATGCCGCAGAATTTTACGCATCAAGAGGGGATGATGTGATAGTGTTGGACAATCTGATGCGTTCAAAGCTTTTTGGCTATGACAAAAAAAGCGTCGAATACAACTGGAATTACCTGGCCGGGTATAAGAATGTAAAAAGGGTTATGGGCGATGTAAGGGGAGAAGGGGACCTTAAAAAAGTTTTCACAAATGATATCGACGCTGTTATACATACCGCGGGCCAGCCGGGTGTCGGTTTCTCGATCGATAACCCGCGCGAGGATTATTCGATAAATGCATTCGGCACTTTTAACGTACTGGAGCACGTGAGGAAAATATGCCCCGGGGCCGCTTTCATATATTGTTCAACAAATAAGGTTTACGGCGAAAATGTAAGCGATATCCCGCTGAATGAAACTGATAAAAGGTATTCGTTCAGGGATATAGGCGGTATCAGCGAAACGTTTAATATAGACCTCACGGCGCATACCCCTTACGGGGTAAGTAAATACGCGGGTGACATTTATACCCAGGAGTATGCCAACACATACGGCATAAGGGCATGCGCCTTTCGCATGAGTTGCACTTATGGTACGCGTCAATTCGGTTTTGAGGATCAGGGCTGGCTTGCCCATTTCATAATATCGAACATAAAAAAACGCCCGATTACGATTTACGGTAACGGCAAGCAGGTTCGCGACGTTCTCTATGTAAAGGACTTAATCCGCGCCTTCGATTTATTCATAAAGTCGGATCTTAAAGCAGGAGTTTTTAATATAGGCGGCGGGCCGAAAAACACAACTTCGCTTTTAGAATTTATCGAGGCCGTGGAGTCTAAAACGGGAAATAAAATGAAAGTAGTTTTTGATAAATGGCGGCCTTCGGACCAGAAAGTATATATATCGGATATATCAAAAATCAGCAAAAGCCTGGGGTGGAGCCCGGAAATAAACTTCAATGAAGGCGTCGAAAAACTTATTACGTGGACAAGGAATAGCACAGGTTTTTTTAAATAATGAAAAAAATATTGTATACTGCAGCGGTTGTTTTAGCCGTAATGATCCTGGGCGATAGGCTGTTAAAGGTTTACGAGAAAAGGGAAGCGGCAAAGGAAATTAAAGCACAATGCCGCGCGAACCCGGTTTTGAGCGCAAAACAATTAGAGGATTACAGCAGAGCGACCCAGTACCGCCTTGTGCCTTATACGGTTTTTGGCATGAAACCGAATTTCAGGTCCGATACGGTTAATATCAATTCCCTGGGGCTTCGCGGCGGAGAGATAAAAAAGAAAAAAGAATCCTGCTATAGAATAGTTGTTATCGGCGGGTTCGCTGTTTTTGGCGGCTCTGTTCCCGGGGATGATATGACTTTTTGCGGGTTGCTTGAGAAAAATCTCAAAAGTAAATACGAAAAAGAGATAGAGGTTATAAATGCGGGGGTTCCCGCTTTTGTATCCATGCAGGAGCTTATTCTTCTTGAGGATAAAATAATCGCCATGGAACCTGACATGATTATTGTTTTTGACGGTTTCAACGATTGTTTGACCATTTTAAAAAGAGAGAAAAGGCCGAATTACCCATGGTGGTTCTCGGAAATCGAGAGGGTGTATTACACGTCTATAACTAAACTTTTCATGGAAAAGCGCCTCAAAAAATACCGACCCACCAAGCACATTTTAAAATGGTTGAATAAGAAAAGACAAGAAGCGGTAAAAAGGAAATATGAAATTAACAGCGGGCAAATAGGGTTTTATCGAAGAAATCTGGATTTGATGTGCCATTTGGCCGAATCCTACGGCATTGAAGTGGCGCTGGTTTTTCAACCGGTGATTATGTATAAAAAAGTAAAGGCGTCAAC
>CAYTQI010000022.1:6792-18862 GCA_964440235.1 uncultured Planctomycetia bacterium | reverse complement strand
AACCGAGAAAAAGATAATAAAATCCCTGGACAAGGATTATTTCGCGGCTCTTTCTGAAATGTGCGGCCTCGCCAAAAATGCTATGCGCGTCGCGGCCCGGGACAATAATGTTACTTTTATAGACGGGACAAAATTTTTTAACGGTGCTAAAGAATGTATTTTTATTGATGAAGTACATTTTAATCAGCGAGGTAATGAGATAGTGGCGGATTCACTGGTGGATAGCATTTCCTTCGAAGGCGCGGAAAAAAAATGAGAAATATCATTATTATCAAGGTAAATGGCGAATCAAGCAAAGCTTGCGTGTATTACAAAGTAAACGGTGAAAAATAAAATATTCAAGGCGGCGCGGGGTATTTTACTTTATTCAAGCGTGGATCGCATAAAAGAAAGGATCATGTAAAATGAATGACACGGTAATATTTTACGCCACAGCCGGTATCGGCCATAAAAAAGCGGCTGTAGCCATAAAGGAGGCGTTTGACAATGCCGGACGGAAAAATGTGTTAATCGCCGATGTCCTCGAGTATACAGACGATTTTTTCAGGTTGTCCTACGGAACAATTTATTTATTTCTTATAAAATACCTGCCCACGATATGGGGTTTCTGCTACTATATTCTGGACAACCCGGTGGTTTATTTTTTGCTCAGCCCCATAAGGCGGCTTGTAAATCATTTAAATTCCAAAAAACTCGTTAAATTTCTTCTTGAGACGAAACCTAAAACCGTAATCGTGACTCATTTCATGCCTTCGGAAGTCATATCGCATCTCAAGAAAAAAAAGCTCCTCTCGACGCGCCTCGTATCGGTAATAACGGATTACCGCTCGCATAGTTTCTGGCTTTCCGAGTATATTGATTTTTATGTCGCGGCGTCCGAGCACACGAAAGCGGACCTGATAAAGCGGGGCGTGTCGCCGGAGAAGATCAGGGTATTTGGAATTCCCTGCGCGAGTTGCTTCGCGAAAGAACACGATACTGAAAAAATACGCCGGAAATCAGGGCTGCAAAGCGGCAAGGCAACGATTTTTGTGCTGGGAGGGGGTTTCGGAGTAGGCCCCATAAAAAGAATCGCCATGAATTTAGACCGGTCCCGGCAGGATTTTCAGGCCATAGTCGTGTGCGGGTATAACGCGAAACTGTATAAGGAAATCAAGGCGGTCGCGCGCTCGGCCAGGCACCGATTCAGGGTGTACGGTTTTATCAATAATGTGGATGAACTCATGGCCGTTTCTGACGTGCTTGTTTCTAAATCCGGCGGAATAACGGTAACAGAGGCGCTGAACGCCGAACTTCCGATGATTGTAGTTGATCCGATACCCGGACAGGAGATGAGGAATTATAATTTCCTTAAGAAAAATAAAGCCTCCGTGAAAATAAAACGCCCTGAGGACATAGTCGAAGTTGCCGAAGACCTGATCGGTTCGGGCGAGCTGAAAATTTTAAAGAAAAACGTTAAAAAAATACGGCTTACCCATTCGGCGGAAAAAATCGTAAATGAAGTTGTTAAAGAGGACGCATGCGGGACGAACTAAAAAATATAATAAAATCCATCAGGGCCCATATAGAGCTTGAAGAGCTTGCGGGGGTGGGTGAATTTCTTCGGCCGTTGCCTTCAAAAGCAAACGTGTCTTCCGGCGGACTTGACGCTTTGAAAAAAGAAGTGCTTTCCTGCCGGAAGTGCGCCCTTTATCAGACAAGAAAAAATGTTGTATTCGGCGCCGGGAGCCTTAAGGCAAAGCTCATGTTCGTAGGGGAGGCACCGGGCAGGGAAGAGGATTTACAGGGGGCCCCATTTGTGGGGAGAGCGGGAGTGCTTCTTACAAAAATAATTGAGTCTATAGGACTTAAAAGAGAGGATGTTTACATAGCGAATGTGCTGAAATGCAGGCCCCCGAACAACAGGAACCCCCTGCCGGCGGAAATATTGACGTGCGAGGATTACCTGACGAAGCAGATAGAAATAATAAGGCCCGCCGTCATATGCGCGCTCGGTAAATTCGCCGCCCAAACACTTTTAAGGAGCACGGACGCCATATCAAGATTAAGGGGAAATTTTTATGATTTTAAAGGGGCCAAATTAATACCGACATATCATCCGGCGTATCTTTTACGTAATCCTTACGACAAGCGCCTGGTCTGGGAAGACATGAAAAAAATTAGGAAGGTACTGCGTGGAAACTAATGCGAAGCAGCGCTGCGACATAATAATACCCGTGTGGAACCACGCCGCGGAAACGGCAACCTGCGTAAACAGCTTAAAGAGGTATACGTCTTATCCCTATAGAATTGTGATTGTTGATAACGCGAGTAATATGGAAACGAGGAAATATTTTGACTCCCTTAAAGAAGAAAGCGCCGGCAAAGTTGTTATAATCCGCAATCTTCGAAACGAAGGTTTTATCAAAGCCGTGAACCGCGGTATGCGTTTTTCCGACGCAGGGTATTTATGTATTCTGAACAACGATACCGAAGTAAAGCCCGGGTGGTTAAACGAAATAATAGACATATTCAGAAAAAATCTTGATGTCGGAATCGTAAATCCTTCCAGCAATACTTTTTGTGATGTGTATAGCCCCGCGATTAAAAATTTTAAAGGAAAATATCAGGAGCTTTGCGGCGCCAGGGCTTTCGCGGTAGTTATAAAAAGGAAAGTTGTGGAAAAAATAGGGTATCTTGACGAGGCCTTCGGCATGGGTTATTTTGACGATGTGGATTATTCTAAACGAGCCGGTAAGGCCGGTTTTAAGACCGTAAAAGCCCGGGCGTCATTCGTGTACCACACTGAAAGCGCCTCTTTTTCCGGGATCGCGGAAAAAAACGATATTTTCCTGGAAAATGAGAAAAAATTTATCGCCAAATGGGGCGCTCAGCTGAGGGTGGCTTATATATTGCCCTCGTTTGACGGAGAAAAAGGCATGGATAAAATTTCGTCCGCCATAAATCGAATAGCTGTCCTCGGGCACCGCGCGTGGATATTTACGAAACAAGGCAATGATATGAAACCGCGCCTTCTCGACCATGAGGCGATAAGGTTTTTTTACTGCCCGCGGATTCTTTTCGGTTTTTTTGTTTTTTGCAAGATATGGAAAAGAAAGAAAAAAAAGAAGCTGGCTCTCATTCTGACCAATAACGGGGGTATATTTAGATTGTTTGATTTCTTTAAAACAATGCTGGCCGCGGACGTGATGCGGGACAGCGATTTTCAATCGGTGGAGAAAAAAATAAACGAGCTTTCATGGAAAATATGAGTAAAACAGCTGTCCGCAAGTACGCCGAAATCGCCTTTTCGCTCCCCCTCGTAAAGACATTTCATTACAGTATTCCGGGAAAAATGGAAAATGAGGTGGTCCCCGGTAAACGCGTCTGGGTGGAATTCGGAAAAAGAAATATGATTGGCTACATAGTCGGAATTACTGCCTCGAGCGGGGTAAAAGATGTGAAGCCGCTCAAAGAGGTGATTGACAAGGAACCAATCATATCAGGGCAGATGCGGGAGCTTTGCGGATGGATAAAGGATACTTACCTCTGTTCGCTGGGACAGGCAATGGATGCGGCTGTTCCGGGCGCGCTTAAAAAAGGAAAGGTTTCCGTGAGGGCCCGTACGGAGTTCCCGGCGGATATTACGCCTGCTGAACCGTCGTCCCGGGCGCTTTCGCTCACAAATGAGCAAAAAGAAGCTTTAAAAAGCGTGCTTCACAAAATTGACAGGGAAGATTTTATGGCTTTTCTTCTTCACGGGATAACTTCAAGCGGCAAGACAGAAGTTTACCTCCAGGCGATAGAGAAAGTGCTGGCGAAAGGAAAGACAAGCATTGTGCTCGTGCCTGAGATAGCGCTTACACCGCAGACAGTGGAACGCTTTACGTCGCGTTTCGGCAATCTTGTGGCAGTCGTGCATTCGGCGCTTCGGGCATCCACCCGGTACGGGGAATGGAAAAGGATCGCAGACGGTTCCGCGCGTATAGTTGTGGGCGCCCGTTCGGCCGTTTTCAGCCCGGTAAAGAACCTCGGCCTTATCATAATCGATGAGGAGCATGAAACAAGTTACAAGCAGGAGGATGTCCCGAGATATCACGCCAGGGAAGTCGCTATTATGCGCGCGAAACTTTCAAATTGCCCCGTTATACTCGGCAGCGCAACGCCTTCTCTGGAAAGTTATTATCTGGCGGGAAAAAAAAGAATGCAGCTGGTAAGGCTCACGAAAAGAATAGATGAAAGGAACCTGCCGAAAGTAAAAATCGTTGACATGCGCATGGAGCTTGCAACGAGAAAAAAAATAGTCATGTTATCCAGGGTTCTGACAGACTCCGTAAGGCGCGCGTTGGATAAAAAAGAACAGGTTATGATTTTTTTGAACCGCAGGGGTTTTTCCACCTATGTGAATTGTAAAAAGTGCGGTCTGGTCCTCAAGTGCAAGCGTTGCGACAGCGTCCTGGTTTATCACTACCAGACAAGGTCAATGGTGTGCCATTACTGCAATTCCAGGATATCCCCGCCGCATGTTTGCCCGCGATGCAAAAGCTCGTACATGAAATATTTCGGGATAGGGACTGAAAAGGTTGAAAGTGAGATTGCGCGGCTTTTTCCTGACGCGAAAATCGCCAGAATGGATACGGATTCCACTTCAAAACGGGGCTCGCACGATAGGATATTGGGCGAGTTCAAAAAACATAACATTGATATCCTGATCGGGACGCAGATGATAGCGAAAGGGCTTGATTTTCCGCGCGTTACCCTTGTAGGTGTCGTAAACGCGGACGTAAGCCTGAATTTACCCGATTTCAGGGCGAGTGAGAGAACTTTTAATCTTCTTACACAGGTTGCGGGCAGGGCAGGGCGCGGCGCCGCCGGCGGGGAGGTTATCGTGCAGACCTATGCCCCCGAACATTACGCGATACTGTGTGCGTCAAAACACGATTACGAGAAATTCTACCGTGAGGAGATTAAAAGCAGAAAAGAACTCTCGTTCCCCCCGTTTACGCACGTGATACGCCTTACTATGCGCTCGCGCAGCGAAAAGCGGGCAATTGAGGCCTCGAATAATTTGAAAAAGTTTTTGGAAAAAAATCTTAGGGATATTAATTTAACCGGCCCCGCCCCTTCACCGATCTCAAAGGTGAGAGGGTATTTCAGGTGGAATATATTCCTGAAAGCGAAAAATAGAAGCACTATGTGTGAGGGGTTGAGCAAGGCGCTCGAAAAATACAGTAAACCCCACGGGGTTCTTTTAGCGGTTGATGTGGACCCGATCTCAATATAGAAATGGAGGATAAGGCAGCGTTATGAAGATTGTTTTTTTCGGTTCGTCCGAATTCGCCGTGCCGTCACTTGAGCGGCTTCTGGAACACGGGCATGAGGTTTTATCCGTTGTGACGCGTCCCGACAAAAAAAAAGGAAGGCACCTGGCGCTTTCCGAAACGCCCGTGAAGAAAGCGTCTTTAAAAAAAGGCGTGAATATATTTCAGCCGGAAAACCCGGAAGAGCCCGGCTTTCTTAAGAAAATAGAATCACTTGATGCCGATTTGTTTGTTGTTTCCAGTTACGGCCGGATCCTGACGAAAAACATCTTATCCCTGCCTAAAATTTATTGCATAAATCTTCATCCTTCGCTTCTTCCGGCATACAGGGGCGCGGCGCCCGTTAACTGGGCTGTTATCAGAGGCGAGAAAAAAACCGGCCTTACAATTATAAAGATGAACGAAAAAATGGACGCGGGCGATATAATACTACAGCGAAGAGTTATCATTGAAAAAGAAGATACGTCCCTGACGTTAAATAAAAGGCTTTCGGAGCTCGGCGCGATTTTACTGCTTGACGCGGTAAGGTTTGTGAAAGAAGACAGAGTTTCTTTTAAAAAGCAAAACAACAGGAAGGTGACATTTGCCCCAAAACTGAAAAAAGAAGATGGTGCTATTGATTGGGAAAAACCGGCCGCGGAAATACATAACCTGGTGAGGGGCACGCTTCCCTGGCCAGGGGCTTATACGTACTTTGGGGAAGAAAAGATAAATATATGGAAAACAACCGTTATGGACGGAAACGCTCGTCCCGGAGAAATTGTCCAGGCCCAAAAAGAACTTATCATAGGTTCTAAAAATCTTCTCATAAGAGTCGACCAGATTCAGCTTGAAGGAAAGAGGCGCATGGGGCCGCCGGAATTTCTGCGAGGATACAGAAAACTAAAAAAAGGAGATTCATTCCGTGTCAAAAAATAAAATATCAGTCGTTATTCCCGCCAAGGACGAGGGGAAGTTTATAGGCGGGCTTATATCCGGATGCCAGAAATATTCGGATGATGTTATCGTTGTTGATGGGCACTCGCGTGATAATACAAGGGAAATAGCCGCTGAAAAAGGCGTTGCGGTATACATGGATAATAAAAAGGGAAAGGGTGACGGTGTCCGTGTTGGCATAACGAAAGCCAAAAATGAAATTATCGTTTTTATAGACGCCGACGGCTCGCACGATCCGGATGACATACCCAAATTAGCCAAACCCATATTGGAGGGCAAAGCCGATCATGTCACGGGCTCGAGAATGCGTGGGGGTTCCGATGAATTGCACGGGGATATAAATAAATTTACAAGAATGGTGGGAAGCGATATAGTGACTCTCGGCATAAATTACCGTTTCGGTTCTGACCTTACCGACAGCCAGAACGGGTTCAGGGCCATAAAAAGAGATGTCGCGCTTGCTCTGGATTTGAAAGAGAATATCACGACAATCGAGCAGGAGATGATAATAAAAACGCTAAAGAAGGGCTATAGGATGGCGGAAGTGCCGACCCATGAATACGCCAGAAAATACGGCAATTCTCACATCGCGGCGAGTAAGGTATGGTTTCGGTATGTTTATAGCTGGATAAAATATTTATTTTTTTGAGGGAAGGGAAGGGATAACCGTAAATAAAATGAAGGTGCTTATAGTAAATCCGCCCGTGATCAACAATGTCAGAATCGTGAGAGAGGGCCGCTGTATGCAGCGGCAGGAGGCCTGGGGTACGAGCTGGGCTCCTCTTACACTGGCTATTATGGCGGCCATTTTAAGGAATGACGGTTTTGAGGTAGCCCTTAAGGACTGTTCGAATGACGGCATCAGTTTCGAGGGCCTAAAAAAAATCATAAAAAATTTTCGCCCGGAAATTATTATCGCCAATACTTCAACCCCTTCCATTATTGGCGACTTAAAGGTCGCCGCGATCGCTAAAGAAGAGGATAAGGCCATAAAAACAATTTTTTTCGGTATACACGTTACCGCCCTGCCCGAGGAAACGTTCGCGGAGAGCCCCGATCTGGAATTTATCGCGTCCGGTGAACCCGAATATACCGTGAGGGATTTTGCCCGGGCCGCAAGGAATAAGCTTCCAATGAACGAAGTGAAAGGTCTAATTTATAAAACCGGTCACGGCATAGTCCGCAACGAAAAAAGGCCGCTTATCGAAAATTTGGATGAACTTCCCGACCCCGCGTGGGACCTTGTTAACATAAAAGGATACAGGCTTCCCATAACCGAGAGGCCGTTTCTTCTGGTTCTTACCGGCAGGGGCTGCCCTTACCCCTGTACCTTTTGCGCGGCGGGTACATTTTACGGTAAACGCCCGAGGCTGCGCTCTCCCGAAAGAATTACCGCGGAAATGAGGCGTGTAAAGGAAAAGTACGGTATAAAGGATTTCCTTTTCTGGTCTGAAAACGCAATTTCCGAAAGAAAACAGATTTATGACATTGCCCGCCGCCTCGCCAAAGACGTTCCGGGGGTAAAATGGGTTTGTAACGGCCGGGTTGACATGATTGACGAAGAGCTTCTCAAAATGATGAAAAAAGCGGGTTGCTGGATGATAGGTTACGGTATTGAGGCGGGTACGGAGAAAGTCCTTGGCCTCATGAAGAAGAATATAAAAATAAAAGATATGGAGCGGGCGGTAGCGCTTACCAAAAAAGCGGGAATAGAAGTAACGGGACACGTCATCGTGGGATTCCCCGGCGAAACAAAAGAAGATATTCTGGAAACCGCGAAATTGGTTAAGAAACTGGATTTTGATTACATACAGATTTACTGTAGCGTGCCGTTTCCGGGTTCGGTTTTATACGGGGAGGCTAAAAAAAACGGGTTTATCAAATCAAACGATTGGGCGATGTTTGAGCAGAATTTTTCCGTGATTGATACGCCCTACCTCTCAGCCGGTGAAGTCATGGCGATAAGGGAACGGATGATCAGAAACTTCTATCTCGATCCGCGAAAAATTTTTAAAACACTTCGCAAGATACGCCGGCCGCGCGAAATAATGTTTTTCTTTTCCTTTGCCGTGAGATATTTTTCGTCATGGGCTAAACTGCCCGAAACAAAAGAAATCAGCGGCCTGGATGATTCGCGGGCCACGCTTCTTCATAGAGATATCATACAGAAAAAGCCGTTTTTGAAAAACATATATACCGATTTTTATAACAGGTTTAAAAAAATAGCGGGCACTTTTCCACGCGGCGCGCTTTTTGTGGAGATCGGATCAGGCGGTGGTTTTATTAAAGACGTGATCCCGGAGGCGGTAACTTCGGATATTCTTGAACTGCCCGGCGTAGACAGATGTTTTTCAGCGCTTGATATGCCTTTTAAGGATTCTGAGGCGGATGTTTTTTTTATGATCGATGTCCTGCATCACGTAAGCGACGCGCAAATATTTTTTAAGGAACTTACAAGATGCCTGAAACCGGGCGGTAAGATTGTAATGATAGAACCTGCAAATACGCCTTGGAGCAGGTTTATTCACCGCAATTTTCATCATGAACCCTTTGACGCGAAGGGGGGCTGGGTAGTTGAAAAAAAAGGCGCTGGTTCATGGGCCAACACGGCGCTGGCATGGATAATTTTTTATCGCGACAGAAAAAAATTCAAAAAAGAGTTTCCGTCGCTAAAGATCTTAAAACTCGAAAACCATACACCGCTGCGTTACATCATAAGCGGCGGGCTTTCGTTCAGGCAGATCCTGCCGTCTTTTACGTATAATGCCGTAAAAGGCATAGAGACGCTTCTTTCGCCGCTTAACGGATATGTCGGAATGTTTCTTACAATCGAGATTGAGAAAGTGAAATGATTACGCAAAAATTAAAATCCGCCCTGTTTTTCTCAATAATGACGCTGACTCTGATTTTTCTCCTATTTCAAAACCTCGGTAACCAGTATCTCTGGCATGATGAGGCCCAGACGGCGCTTTTGTCGAAAAGCACTTTGGAACACGGCTACCCAAAGGCGCTTATGGGGGATTTTTTAGTAGTTACGGATGAAACTTACGGCCCGGGCTGTTCCTATATAGCGCAGCCCTGGCTTCAAAATTACATATGCGCGACAGCTTTTCTTATATTCGGCGAATCCGATTTTTCGGCACGGGTAATATTCGCTATATTCGGGTTGTTTTCTTTCTACCTTATTTACGCGCTGGCATACCGCCTTTTTGATGAAAAACTTCTGGCGGGATTTTCCGTTGTTATCGCCGCCACGTGCGTTCCTTTTCTTTTGATGCTCAGGCAGTGCCGCTATTACAGCCTTACCGTTTTTCTCTCGCTTGCGCTCCTTATTTTTTATATCAATTTTCTCGAGAAAAAAAAATCCAGTTCATTTTTTTTCATCGTGACTTCATTTTTTCTTTTCCAGGCCAATTTCGGATGTCTTATACCGCTCCTGGCCGCGATTTTTATAAGTTTTATGCTACTTGAGCGGAAACGCGAACTTTTCGCGCGATTTTTAAGAATGTACGCCTGGATTTTTATTCTTCTCTTGCCCTGGGCGATATTTTACAGGATATGGTCCGAGAGCCTGCATGCCCCGTCGGGGCTTATTTTTCACAACGCGAAATTTTACCTCAGCAAGGTAAATCATTATTTTTTGCCCTATAGGGCCGTCGCCTTTATGTTGATTGCTCTTTTGATTTTCAGGTGGCGTTTACGCGTTTTACGTATCATGAAGGATTTTTTCGCAACAAAAAAGGGAAAATCGGTCATTTTTTTGAATCTGATTTTTCTCGTAAACTGGTTTTTCCTGTGGTTTGCCGACGCAAATAGCGCCAGATATATCATACATGTCTCCCCGCTTCTCTTTATATTTGCGGCCTTTTTAATCTGGCGCGCAATGGGATGGAATAAAATACTGGCGGGTTTTTTTCTTATCGCGTTATGTTTTTCCAACCTGCTGCATAACTCGTTTTTTTACGTCGCTGTGTCGCCTTTTACGCCGCTTGTAGTCAGGGCAAGCGCCTGGGCGCGTGATAGAGGCGTTATAAGCGGGCAACTCGATAAAAAAGTGGTTAAAGAGATGGCGAGAGTAAGGGGCAAGGCGGTGGTAAAGGCGCATTTCCTTGAATACCTGTATGAGATAACCAACGATTACGACGGTCCGATAGAGGGCGTGGTTGAATATCTACGGCGCAATGCCGGGCCAGGGGAAACGATAAAAACAAATCTTTTCAGCGCCAATCCGTTATTTTATTACACTGACCTGAAAGTAGATACCGATTTCACGAAAGAAACTTATCCGGAATGGATTTTTCTGCGTGATTACTGGACGGATGAAAGTTTTTATAGAACCGAATACTTCAAAAACATAGAGAGGCTCTATGACCGGATAGAACTTGACTATCCCGACATATGGTGGGAAAACCGGCCGGACGACCTTTCCCATCATCATTTCAAAACAGCGCCGCTTAAAAAGAAAATCTCACTTTACAGACGGAAGTGAAAATGGAAATACTGCTTGTTGTCCCGCCATCGAGCGCCCTTACCGTGACTCCGCCGATAGGCCTGGGTTACCTTGTTTCGGTTCTTCGCGAGGGCGGTTATGACGCGCGAATACTGGACGCGCAGTTACAGTCGTTTGACGCGGAGAAAACGCTTGAGAAAATAAAAAAAATAAAACCCGACGTCCTGGGAATAAGCGTTTTGACTTCCAATTATCCGGGCGCGAAAAAAATAGCCAATGAAACAAAAAAAAGTTTGCCGGATACAAAAATAGTCCTCGGAGGCCCGCACCCTTCGGCGCTTCCGGAGGCGGTTTTGAGCGAAATATCCGCTGATTTTCTGATAAGGGGGGAAGGGGAATATTCATTCTTAGAGCTTATTCGATTTTTGAAAAGCGGCAAAAACGATCCGTCAGGCATAGAAAACCTCTGTTACAGAAAAAACGGTGAAATAAAAACAAAGCCGTGCTTGATAAAGGCTACGGACCTGGACAAAATTCCGCCTCCGGCATGGGACCTCATTACGCCCAGACGCTATCCCGCGAACCCCCACCAGTTTTTTTTCAGGAAACATCCTATCGCGCCGGTCATAACGACGAGGGGCTGCCCTTTTGATTGCGCTTTCTGCTCGGCGAGTTTTCTGGCGGGTAAAAATCTAAGGATGCGTTCTCCCGGGAAAGTGGTCGATGAAATAGAGACACTTGTAGAGAGGTACGGGGTAAGGGAGATACATTTTGAGGACGATAATTTTACCCTTGTAAAAAAACACACCGAAAGTATCTGTAGAAAAATTATAGAAAGGCAAATCAAGATAGTATGGCAGTGCCCTAACGGAATAAGGGCTGACGCGGTAGATAGGAGACTCATAGGATTGATGCGAAAGTCCGGTTGTTACCGGCTTTCGTTCGGGATAGAATCCGGCTCGCAGGCGATTCTGGATGGGGTAAATAAAAAACTTGATTTGAAAAAAGTCCCGGACGTGATAAAAAACGTGAAAGAAGAGGGAATAGAGGTTCAGGCGTTTTTTATTTTAGGGCTTCCGGGTGAAACAAAAAAGACAATATCGCTGACGATGAGTCTTATAGAAAAACTCCCGATAGATTTTCTGGATATTTCTCTTCTTACGTACCTTCCGGGTTCCCGGCTTTTTAACGAGAAATATAAACATAATGAGCGCGGCAGTATCAATTGGGAAGGGTTTAATTATTTTACCGCCGAATCAACAGAAGCGCTTTCTGCGACAGAGCTTAAAGATTTTCAGAAAGCGCTTTTAAGGAAATTTTACATCAGGCCCGGTACCGTTTTTCGTATATTGAGAAATATCAAGCCCTGCCAGATTCCGCACCT
>CAYTQI010000022.1:0-6692 GCA_964440235.1 uncultured Planctomycetia bacterium | reverse complement strand
TGCCGCCCATTTTTACCCCCTTCCCAATCCGGCCATACAAAAGGGACGGGGCATTTGGTGATCTCTGGGGTGTCCCTCATTGTAACTCTGGCCTGTCCCTTTTCTAATTCGGTTACAATGCTTGTCTGTAGTCCATGCCGCCCATTTTTACCCCCTTCCCTTTTGTCTTTCGGGGACACCCCAGAGTTAGAACTAGGGACACCCCAGAGATCACCAAATGCCCCGTCCCTTTTGTATTCTTTAAAGACGAAAGGAGTTTAGATCTTTGGACGTTTGACATAGCAAGCCAGATACGAGAGGGGCAACAGCCGGAGAAAATGGCTAATTAAGTATTTACAATAATCGAAGAACTTAAGTATAAAAGTGCCCAACTATCCTGACATTGCTCTCCTATGTGAAAACCCTTGCATATGGAAAATTTATTGATATAATATTGTTAAAATTTAAAGGGGTGAGCATGCCGGAATTCAGGAAAGATCCGATTATAGGGCGATGGGTTATTGTCGCGACCGAAAGGTTAAAAAGGCCGTTTGATTATTCGTTAATGGCGGAAAAAGCGCCTTCTGTACCCGTGGCAGAGTGTCCTTTTTGTGAAGGAAATGAAGCCCTTACCCCCGGTGAAATATACGCTCTGCGAAAAAAAGGCACAAAGCCGGATACGCCCGGATGGCAGGTGCGCGTTATACCATCGATTTCCCCGTTTCTCAGCGCGAAAGGCGACCTGGACCGACACGGTAAGGGCATGTACGATCTTACCAGCGGTGTGGGCGTTCACGAAATAATAATTACCACGCCACGCCATGATGCCGGGCCGTTTATAAGGGACGTATCGCAAATCGAGAAATTTACAGAAGTGATTATTGAAAGGATGCGGGAAATCAAAAAGGATCAGCGCCTGAAGTACGCCCTTCTTTTCAAAAACTACGGAACACCGGCAGGCGGAAGCGTGATTCGTCATCAGCATTTTCAGTTGATAGCTACACCGGTCACCCCGAAACGCGTTAAAGAGGAACTCGTAGGCGCTAAATGCTACTTCGACTATAAAGACAGATGCGTATTCTGTGACATGATACGGCAGGAATTATGCGAGAAACAAAGGGTTTGCCTGCATATGGACGGATTTCTGGCCATCAACCCCTACTGTTCGCGTTTTCCGTTTGAAACCTGGATATTACCCGTGAAACATTCCTGTGATTTTGACAGGATGACAAAAGACGAAATCAAACATTTTTCCAAAGCGATGCATTTAACGTTTGGTAAACTTGCCAGGACTCTCGGCGATTTTCCGTACAACATGATCCTGCATACGGCGCCTTTCAGGAGGAGAAAAAAGAAAGGGTACTGGGAAACGATAGAAGATGATTATCACTGGCACGTGGAGATAATGCCGCGCCTTACGCAGGTAGCGGGGTTCGAATGGGGAAGTGGTTTTTATATCAATCCTACGCCTCCGGAGGAAGCGTGCAAATACTTAAAGGGGGTAAACTCCGGCGCATGACAGATAGGCCGGTGTTTTATATTTTTTGTAAAATGTAATTTTTTGAAACGTCATTTACGAATAACCGGGAAAAATAAAAAAAGAATAAAGGATGTCGCAATTAAGAAGAGACCCCATAACGGGAAGGTGGATAATCGTAAATTTCGAGAAGGTTATCAAACCGAAAGATTTTTCGTTTGAAAAAACGGTAAAGTCAAAAAATACCTCCAAGTGCCCTTTCTGCCCGGGAAACGAAAAGCTGACGCCTCCCGAGATCGTTGCCCACAGGAGCGTTGGTCTGCCGGATACTCCCGGCTGGACCATAAGGGTGGTGCCGAATAAGTTCCCCGCGCTTGAATCAAAGGGTGAGCTGGAGAAATGCGGTATCGGCGTGTTTGACAGGATGAACGGCGTCGGCGCGCATGAGGTGATAATCGATATCCCGGAGCACGCCAAGGATATCGCTGATATATCGGATGAGCAGGCGCAGGATTTGATCTGGTCGTATGTTTCGAGGAGCAATGATTTAAAAAAGGACCCCAGGTTCAAATATATCCTCATATTCAGAAATTACGGAAAATCAGCCGGGGCGTCCCTGGAGCACCCGCATTCACAGCTGATCGCTCTTCCGATTGTCCCGAAGCGCGTAAACGAAGAGCTGCATTCGGCGCAGGAATATTACGGTTATAAAGACAGGTGCGTTTTCTGCGACATACTGTCGCAGGAATTGAGCGATAAAGAGCGCATTGTCGCCGAGAACGAGCATTTTTTGTGTTTCTCGCCGTTTGTTTCGCGCTTTCCGTATGAGATGTGGATAATGCCGAAAAAACACGAATCAAATTTTGACAATCTAAAAAAGGAAAAAGTAAGGCCGCTCGGAGTGATATTGCGCGACAGCCTCAAAAAACTAAAAAAACTATTGAACGATCCCCCATATAATTTTATAATTCACACATCGCCCATACATAAGCACGAGAACGATTTTTATCATTGGCATATTGAGATCATGCCGAAGCTTCTTAATGTGGCCGGTTTTGAATGGGGAAGCGGATTTTACGTGAACCCCGTTCCACCCGAGGTAGCGACGCGCAATTTAACGGAATTTTAAGTTTAAAAAAGGAGGGCACGCATGGCAATTAAAGTAGGGATTAACGGTTTCGGTAGAATAGGCAGAATGGTTTTCAAAATAATGGTCGAGCGCGGGGGGTTTGAGATTGCCGCTATAAACGATTTGACCGACGCGAAGACGCTCGCTCATCTTTTAAAATACGACTCCACCCATGGCAGGTTCAAGAAAGACGTGGAGGCAAGGGACAAATCGATAATAGTAAACGGCAAGGAAATAGAGATATTGAGTATCAAAGACCCCTCCCAGCTTCCTTGGAAAAAAGAAGGCGTTCAGGTGGTAATTGAATCGACAGGGGTTTTTCGCACGAAAGAAAAGATCGCGCTTCATCTTAAAGCGGGCGCGGAAAAAGTAATACTTACGGTTCCGGCGAAAGACGAAATTGACAACATGATAGTCCTGGGCGTTAACGATAAGGAGCTCAGGCCCGCTGATAAAATAGTTTCCAACGCGTCCTGCACGACTAATTGCCTGGCGCCGATGGTGAAGGTGCTAAACGATACTTTCGGCGTGGAGGAAGGCCTGATGACCACCATTCACGCTTACACCAATGACCAGCGCATTCTCGATTTTCCGCACAACGACCTTCGAAGGGCGAGGGCGGCCGCCGAAAACGTTATACCGACTACAACCGGCGCGGCGAAAGCTGTCGGAAAAATAATTAAGGAGTTGGGCGGCAAAATAAACGGCATGGCGGTAAGGGTTCCGGTAAAGTGCGGATCCCTCACTGATTTTGTGGCGGTTCTAAGGAAAAAAGCCGGGCCTGAAGAAATAAACGAGGCGTTTAAAAAAGCCGCTTCCGGGGCCATGAAAGGCATACTTGAATATACCGCGGACCCAATCGTTTCCACGGATATTATCGGAAACCCGCATTCCTGCATATTTGATTCGGAATGTACCATGGCGATTTCCGATAATCTTGTGAAGGTTATCGGATGGTACGACAACGAGTGGGGCTACTCCAACCGCGTGGTGGATTTAGCGGGTTTACTGGTTAAGTAATTGAGTATGACGCTGCCGTGCCGCGGCGAACAATATGTTGTTTAGGCGGTACCCGTTTAGCGCGGCAGCATTTTAAAAAAAGCGGCAAACACGCGGATATTTTAAAAGATACCCGGTTATAATCGCGGTACCGGCGCAGGTGTCAAACATGATGCAGGAAATTCAGCAGAAAACAAAAAATTTCAGGTACAGGCATGCCCTTTTTCTGAATCCGTACATAGAAAGCACCGCGACAAGTATTATGGGACTTTTTCCACCTACAGGACTCGAGTACGTGGCCGCGAACGCGAAACCGCTGGTGGAAAAGTTGACACTGCTTGATTTAAGGCACGCGAAAGAGATGTGCGAAACAGATAAACTGCTCGATTTTATCCGCAGGGAAGAAATAGATATAATCTGTGTCAGCGTGTCATGGGACCGCCAGTTCGACCAGATTTGCGATCTGTTGAACTTGATGCCGGGGGAAATACCCCTTGTGGTGGGCGGTTATAAGGCGACCGAACAGGTGGAGCACCTTTTTAAGGTGTGCCCCGGGATAGACGTTATAGTTAGAGGCGAGGGGGAAGAAACCGTAAAAGAGGTATTAAAAAAATATCCGCTTAAAGATATTAACGGCATATCATACAGGTCCGGCGAGAAGGTGATCCATAATCAGCACAGGCCCCTGCCGGATGTTGACAAAATACTTTCGCCTGACCGCGATTTACGGCACAATGAATATCGGATAGCGATGAACGGCATCAATGTATCGAATCTTACTTTCGATACCGTGCTGAGCGCGAGGGGATGCCCGTTCAACTGTAAATTTTGCACTTTTAGCTTGAATCCACTGGGCCAGAAAAGGACATATGTGGCCCGTAAGGTTGACTCGGTAATAGATGAGATAGAAAAAATACAGGCAAAGGCAATTCTATTCAGCGATGATAATTTCTTTACCGATATAAAACGTTCGGAAGAGATTTGCGATCTCATAATAAAACGAAAAATAAAGAAACGCTTCATTGCCCAGGCCCGTATAGATGTCGCCGGATATCCGCGGCTTCTCGAAAAAATGGTAAAAGCGGGATTTAAGATACTTCTCATAGGCATAGAATCCCCGCATGACCACATACTCAGGCAGCTGGACAAAGGGTTCAATAGCGCCCAGGTAAAAAAAGCTTTTTCCGTGTTGAATAAATACCCGATTTACTGCCACGGGTATTTTATTTACGGCAACCTGGGCGAAACCGAGGAAGAAATGCTTTGCATAGCGGACTTCGCAAGGGAAATAAAAGTGGATTCGATTACTTTTCAAAAATTACGCATTGAAAAATTTTCACCCCTTAAGCAGATAGCCGAAAATACCCCGGGCTACCATGTAACCGCAAGAGGCGAGCTTTATTCGGATAATTACAGCCACGCCAAACTTAAAAAAATCGGTAAAAAAATAAAATTTTCCTTTTATACCCCGTTAAAACTTCTTCAGATAGCGAAAAAAATTATTACGACAAAATTTTTTACCTTTAGCGAAGTTGTTTCATTTCTGCTTGCGAGTCCCCGCCTTTTAATAAGCGTGATCAAAAGAGAGATCAAAAAGAAAAGGCTCGCGAGCTCTCTTAAACACATATTCCTGGCGAATAAATAACTAAAAAGGAGGAAAAAATGGCAGGAGGAGGTATAAGCGCGATAAACGAAAAAGTAAAAAAAGAAAGCGTTTTCGTGCATGATTTAATGGCTGAAGTGGAAAAAGTTATCGTCGGACAGAGATACCTCGTGGAAAGGCTTCTTGTGGGGCTCATGGCGAACGGCCATATACTTGTGGAGGGCGTGCCGGGCCTTGCCAAAACCATGTCAATAAGAACACTTTCGGCGGCGATAAAAACAAAATTTCAACGCCTTCAATTTACACCGGACCTCTTGCCGGCCGACCTGATAGGAACGTTGGTTTACAATCCGAAAGAAGGCACTTTTACTACAAAGAAGGGCCCGATATTCGCGAATATTATTCTCGCGGATGAAATAAACCGCGCTCCGGCGAAAGTCCAGAGCGCGCTTCTCGAGGCGATGCAGGAACGGCAGGTGACGATAGGCGAGAACACGTTTAAGCTCGAGGAGCCGTTTCTTGTCATGGCCACGGAAAATCCGATCGAACAGGAGGGAACCTATCCGCTTCCCGAGGCGCAGATAGACCGCTTTATGCTCAAAATAAACATAACCTATCCCAGTAAGGATGAAGAGCTTAAGATCATGAAAAGGATGGGTTATACCTCGAAAGAAATCAAGGTAAAGCCAGTAGTGGACCCTAAAGATATAATTCGCGTCCGCGGCGTTGTGGACGAAATCTACATAGACGAAAAAATAGAAAAATACATACTTGATGTGGTTTTCGCCACGAGGGAACCCAGGAATTTCGGCCTCGGCGAATTTACGAATCTTATCCAGTACGGCGCGTCCCCGCGGGCAAGCATTTACCTGGCGGTCGCTTCCAAAGCCTACGCTTTCATACAGGGACGCGGATATGTAACGCCCCAGGATGTAAAATCCATCGGTCCGGATGTTTTACGCCACCGCGTAATCGTAAGCTACGAAGCTGAAGCGGAAGAAAAGACCTCGGAAGATATCATAAAGCGGATATTCGAAGAAATCGAAGTCCCTTAACATGATAACCAAAGAAACCTTAAAAAAAATCCGCAGGATACAAATTACGACCTCGCGCATGGTTACCGATGTCTTTGCCGGGCAGTACAAGAGTATTTTTAAGGGCAAGGGCATGGAATTCGACGAGGTAAGGGAGTACCAGCCGGGAGATGAAATTCGCTCGATCGACTGGAACGTTACAGCCCGCACAGGCCATCCATATGTCAAAAAATTTGTTGAGGAAAGAGAACTCAACATAATGCTGCTTCTGGATAAATCCGGATCCTCATATTTCGGGTCCTCGTCCCAGCTCAAAAGTTCTCTCGCGGCGGAGATTTGCTCTGTTCTCGCCTTCTCGGCGATACAGAACAACGACAAGGTGGGCCTAATTATTTTTACGGACAGAATAGAAAAATTTGTGCCCCCGCGTAAAGGCTCTAAGCACGTCCTGCGTGTTATAAGAGAGGCTAT
>CAYTQI010000021.1:0-26907 GCA_964440235.1 uncultured Planctomycetia bacterium | reverse complement strand
ACATAGTAAGAAGGAGATGATATAATGAAAAGCAGTAAACGTAGAAAAAGGTTGAAAATGAAAAAATTTGTTTCCTTTATATTATTGCAGGCTTTTCTTTTTTATAATGTGAGTTTCGCGACAATTGATAAAGATCTTGCCGCGCGCGAAAATAATGATCCCGCCGCTAAAATTTCCATAGATAACATAAGTGTATCCAAAGATGTAGGTGCCATAAAGGCAAGGCATAAGGGTAAGAATGGTAAACTTATTATCCATCTCCAGGATGCCCACTGCAATTACGAGGCACAGCAGAACATTGCCAAGATACTGGAACACCTTGTTAAGCATTACGGCGTCAATTTTGTAGCGGTTGAAGGCGCGGACGGCATAGTGGATACAGGCTGGTTTAAGGCATTTCCGGACGCCGAAATCCGTAAAGAAGTGGCCGACTACTTCATGAAAAAAGGCGAAATCACCGGTGCGGAATTCCTGTCCATAACGAGTGACTACCCATTTACCATTTACGGCGCCGAAGACAGAAAGTACTATATCGAGAACCTCAATTCGTTTCTTGAAAGCTACCCTTATAAGGAAGAATTCCATAAATATTACGCGAATATAAAAACCGCCCTCCAGAAGCTAAAAAAGTTTATCTATACGGATGAATTAATTATTCTTGACAGAAAGATAAACGCGCATAAGGCGAAAGACATCAAATTCGCCGACTATGCCGCGTACCTTAATAAAACCGCTAAATCCAAAAAAATAAACGTAGAAAACTATAAAAACTTTAATATTCTTACCGAGACCCTGCGTTACGAAAAAGACATAAATTTCGATACGGTGAACGAGGAAAGGGCGCGCCTCATAGATGAGCTCAGCAAGATTTTGCCAAAAGACACCTTATCCGAACTCGTAAATAAAAGCCTGGAGTTCAAGCTCGGGAAAATCGAGGCGAACGATTTCTATACGTATCTCGCGAAACTCGCCAAGGAAAACAATATATCACTTTCCGGAAAATACAACAATCTTGTCCGCTACATAATTTATTCGCGTATTTATTCAAGAATTGAAAACGAAAAATTATTCGACGAGATAGACTTGCTTACCAAAGCATTAAAGGAAAAGATGTTTACGAACGAGCCCCAGAGGACGCTTGATACATTGTGGACAAACGTAAATATCATAATCGGATTCATGAACATCGAGCTTACCAACAAAGAATACGAGTATTATCTCGCTAACAAAGGGGACTTTTCCCCGGATAAATTTGACGGCTTTTTAAAACAAAATTTCCCGCGTTTTGGAATTTCTTACGATACCAATGAAGCGCCGTCCGAGTTAACTTATATATTTCCAAAGCTGGTGGATTTCTACGAAATAGCCACAAAACGCGACGAAATACTCATAAAGAACATGTTTAAAGGCATGCACGGCAAGAAGACCGATGTGGCCGTTCTTATAACCGGCGGATTTCATACCAAGGGAATAGCGAAAACCCTCAAAGAGAAAGACGTGTCTTACGTTGTTTTAAGCCCCGCCATAACAAAGGAAACCGAAAGCCCGTATATCTCTGTTTTAACCGGCCAGAAAACGCCTTTCGAGGAACTGCTTGTGAGAACGGGAGAAAATACTAAATTACTGCAGGTTGCCGATAAAATATGCGGTATATGCATGGATAGGCATATAACCAACGGCAGGATAAATAAGGCAGGCAAAGAATTCTATACGGAAATCGCGGAAAAACTTATTAAGGCATATGTCCGGATTTTCCCCGATAAACCGGAAAATACCATAAAAAATCTTCTTATAAAAAATTTCAAAACTGCCTCAAAAAATTGTCCCAATAAAACCGGTTCCAAATGTATTCTAAAGAAAATTAAAAATGATTTCGATAACATATATCATGAACTTATGGAAGACCCCGATAATGTTCGAGGACTCGCCGATAATATATTGCAAGAAAAGGATACTGACAAGATAATAGATGATCTTACGGAAAGTCTGAAAAGAGGGGTCATCGCTGATAAGCAGTTTATTGCTGAGTCATTATATGAACTTTATACAATAAACAGCGCAAAATCTGAGGAACTTATTAAAAAAACGCTTCTTCGCTTAATTACCGAAAAAGAATTGAAATGGTTAAAGCAGTTAAACAAACGCATAAAGGAAGCGGAAAATACTCCGGGCTCACAACAGGATAATGAAATAAGAAAATTGAAAGCCGAAAGACTGACAAAATTACAGTCCTCGCATTCGCCGGAAGACACGCACGCGATACTCGCGCTTAATTCTATTTACATGGCTACAAGGCCAAGCGCTAAAAAAGTTGATGATGTATACGAAGAAATCTACAAAAAACAGGATATAAGAGGGAATGCCCAAAACCAGCTTACTGATAAGGTTGTCAGAAACCTCGCCGGCGCATATGCGAAATACATAAAAAATAGAACGGGAAAAAAATCACCTGTTGTTGCGATAGGTAAAGACGTAAGAATAAGCTCAAAGCATATTCTTAATACTTTAGCCGCTGCACTTACCGCGAAAGGTATCGAGGTAGTAAATATAGGCAGGCCGTATTGCACTACCCCAATGGTTACTTACGCTCTCATGTTCAACAAAAGAATAGATGCAGGTATTATGATAAGCGCGAGCCACCTGGAAGCGGTAAACAACGGGCTTAAGTTCGTCGAAAGAGACCGGGAAAGAGATACTCTCATAGACAATATGTCGCCCAAAGACTTGAAAAATATAATCAATATGGCGAAAAACGGTGATACAGCAAAAAACGCTGCCGTGAAAGGCGTATACGAAATACAATCGGTTATGCCTCGCTACATTAATGAACTAACGCGAAGAATGCGCGAATTGACCAAAAAGGAATACCCGTTAAAAGGCAAAAAAATTGCTATTGACGCCGGAAATGGCGTAGGCGGGTTTTTTACAGAAGTACTACGTCAACTCGGTGCGGATGTTTTTGGTATTAATATAGAACCGGATGGGACTTTCCCCATGCACCTGCCAAATCCAGATTACGCCTGGTGCATGACAGATTTAAGCGCGATGGTCAGGGCGGAAAAGTTATATTGCGGCATAGCATTTGACGCTGACGGAGATAGAACCGGTTTTGTAAGCGATGGTGAAGGCGGCAGGCTATCCGGAGACGACCTTTTAAACATTTTATCCAAACAACTTATGGAGGAAGATTCTTCTCGATATATAATTATCAATGTAAGATCAACACAGGCAACCGCAAATCTTATAAATTCCTTATCTGAAGAAGAAACGGATGACTTCATTATAAAAGAAGGCTCAGACGTAGAAATAAGCGATGTGAGAAGGGATAAAAACAACAGGATAAAGGATTATAAATTGGTTCTCAAGGATACGGATGGAAAAAAAATAGCGGTCTGTCAAGTTGAAGGACACGTGATATGGGTCAAGCTCGGCTACGTATATATAAAGGAGATAATAAAATGGTTTATCGCGCATGATGTAGATATCGTTGTTGGCATGGAGACATCCGGCCACATAATGTGGACTGACATTGGTAATCTTGACGATGGTATGTATTCGGCCGTAACGCTTTTGGGTACGCTGATAAATAATGACGTTTCGTTATCGGCGAGCGTCGCAATGTTACCGAACTATGAAAATCCCGGCGCAACCATTACTTTAAAACCCATCAGCGGCTATGACGAGAAGAAAAAAAGTATGCTTACGAACATTGAAAAAGTCACAACACGCCTGCCTTACGAATGCCACATAGATAACATTGATGGAAGGCGTTTTATATTCAAGGATTCAAACGGAAATTTCATAGGAAAAGTACTTTTTAGGGTAGGCATGTCTAAGGCGCAGATTACCGTAGATATAGAAGCGATAGGTTCAGCTGAACTTCTTAAGATACTAAATGCATTCATAACACAAATAAAAAGCGACCGCGAAAATTATCCGGTAAATATAAAATCTTTTATGAAACTACAAGAAGAATATGAGGCGAAACTAAAAGGGCCTGGATACGGTATAGAAAAACAAAAAAGAAATTTGCGTATGGCTGTTCAAGATAACGAAAAAGAATACTGGGGCGCTGTTAGTATTGTAGTGAAAAAAGATGATGCCGAATGGACAAGAAAATATCTTGAGAACGCCAAAGGTACTTTAATACCATCCAAATCCGCGGTAGTTATCGTTAATAAAAATACTCCTGATGAAGAAATAAAAATGTTATTTGAGGAAGCAAGAGCAAAAGGGATTATACCCATAATAGTGTGTGTTGTAAATGATGATGTGCGCGGCAACCTTTCCGCCGTCAGGGATAGCATAGATAAGTTTTTGAGTAACGAATTTTATTTTGACAAACAAAGCATGCTTATGATTCTCGCCGGCGGAGACGCAAAACGCTTATGGCCGAAAGTGGCTTCGGACGGGTATGGCAACAAAGGGCTCGCTTCTTCGGTAAACGGCCTACCGAATTTGCATGGGGCAATCGCGCAATCAATGCAGTTTTATAACTCCGGGATAACAGGCCTCCTGGTAATGCCTGTAGACAGGCTGATGGCTATATCGCAGGAATTGACCGATTTCGGTTCCTACGATATACAACTTATAGGAAGTTCCGTAGTGTCAAATGATAACCGCCTGGTCGACTCCGATGGAAACTTGTTCTACGGTTTGATAGATGTTGATCCGGAAGGAACACTTGTTTCTATGCCTTCAAGAAGCGATAAAAAGGCAAACGCAGAAATCATACAGGGCAAAAAATTTATTCCCACAAATAATCTTACAGTCTGGTACGCTTCCGGAAAGGGGATCCAAGCTTTCATGAATATTATCGATCCGGAAGATAAAAACCTCAATACAGTACAGGATCTATTTAAAAAACCCGAAAAATATCCCGAATTATTGGGTTACGTGGACACCGGATCAAAAACTATTTTCGCGGAAATCGGCGATAATCCTCATTTTTACGATACATTACAGCAGCTTTTTGTTAACAAGGACCTGCGCAGGTTTTTAGGAGTCTTTTTAACAAAAGAAGGCACTATCATAGGCCCGGATGTTCAGCTTGGGAACGGAGTTACTGTAGAGGCGGGTTCGGCGGTACTCGGCAATACGAAGATTATGGAAGGCACGATAAAAAAAGGTACGGTAATTATAAATTCTGTCATAGCCCGTGTTGATACCCATGGAAAAAGTATGTTGGTAGCAGTAGACGAACCTGATCCGGAGAATACAGTTATCGCGAAAACAAACGACCTTATAAGTGATGTGAGGATAGATGACAATGGCCAGAAGAAGACAGTGCGAGTGCGTTCAAATATATATGCTAACCCGAAAGATATATGGGAAAACCATCTGTGGGGCGGTTATTCATTTGCACAGCTAAAAGCTTTGCTTGACAGGAAAGCTACGAGTAATTTTCTCAATAATGTCTGTCGCATGCCGTTTCAAAATATTTTCCACACGTTCGGCCCCATAAATGGGGTGCATTTTTACGAAAACCTTGATTTCGTAAAAGAAAAAGAAGTGACTCTAAATCTCACGCAAAGAAGCGAGGAAAAAGCCGAGGCAAAGAATGAAATATCTCAGAAAATGGCGGAACTTGTAAACGCCGCAATGGACGCTCTTGAACATATTGTAGCGCGCAATAAAGACCTCAAAGCATATTACAAATACCTTATTTCCAAAAAAGCCAACCGCGCCGCACCCATCATAAGGATAAAGGTTGCAGAAAAACTTTTAGAGAACACTGCCCGCTATTACAACGCAGCAACAAAAGAGATTGAGATAATACTTAACGAAAAGTTCATCAATAGCCTTATATCGGCATACGACACGCATCCCGCGGTGAAATACATACTTGCCGAACGCCTCTTTCATGAACTTGGTCACAGCAACACCTATTTAACTGAAGCGACAGAAAGGGCCGAGGAGAAATTCTTAATACTTAGAGATCTCGAACTGCACGCACTCATATCCACAACCATCCAACAGGACATAGACGAGTACTTAAAAAGTAAGCGACCTGATTTCCCATCCGGATATTACTTCAAATTTCTTAACGAACTTCTTCCCCTGGGGGATGGTGAGCGTGTGCGGAGAATCCATGCATTTTTAACCGGCCTGAAAAGCGTAGAGCAATCGGTGAATTATAAGAATATCTTAAAAATAACACAGAGTTTCACAAGCAACCAAATTTATCTTGATGAAAAAATCGCTGAAGAAATTCAAACTTTAAAAGGGAAGTTAATAGATCCGTTAAAAGTAGAAAGCCCTTACGATGTTGTAACAGGCCTTCTTTCCGCGCCGTCAATTAAATTGCCGAGTTCCAATCAAATAGATATTGAAAAAAATAAGTCTCCGCCCGACATCATTTCCTCAGGCGGCGGAGGCGGATTCTTGTACGTAATGATAAAAGCCCTTAATAGTCTGGGTTTAAAGGTTTACGGCGTGTTACCGCAAACCGATAACGGTGGATCTACGGGGAAACTTGGCAAACAGGTGTTTTCAAAATTGGGATACACTCCGGGAATGGGAGACGGGATAAATGGTATTGTAAATTCACTTGATGCAAAAGCGAAAATAGGTGTACTGGATAAAAGATATCTACAGGAAGAGCTTGATTCTCTCAGGATAGATACGTTTACTGAGCTTGTGATTAACGCAATACAGAACGAGATAAAATTCCCATTGAATAGCAAGCGTGAACCGAATCTTATAGAAGCAGAGGACTTTATATGGTTCTGCGCCAATCTGTTGAATGCGGCACGCATTATAGACAGGAAATTTCTCCTTAAAACTGACTACCCCGACTTTAATCTTGCCGGCCACTCCGTGCGCAATCTTTTTGCTCTTGCCGTATACGACATGGTAGGCGCTTTTCTCGGAAAAAGCCAGACCGACGAAAACAAGGCAAAAGTTGCCGCCTACCTTATAGCGAGAATGTTGGGCGTGAGAATGGAAGGCAAGGAAATAATGTATGCCATTTATTCGAGCTTTGGCCAGGCAATATCGTATCTTGTTTATGAGGATCCGATACCAGAATACGAGATAAAAAGAGTTGAAAAGAGAAATCCGGACATACGTGAATTTATCTCATATGATAGAAAAACAGTATACGGCCAACGCTTTATAGATCAGATCATGCATAATTCTAAACCCGAAGATTTCGGTTTGATCAAATGGATTAGCGCTGACGAAGACCAGTTTGGAAAATTTTATTCCAATGATCATGATAATGTAACAGATTTGATATCAATGAACAGCGGGAAAGCTGTTTATGTTGACAGGCGGGTAGATCATCTTAGGCCGACAAACGAATTCAAGGAAGACCTGAAAAAAGGTACAGTGAAAGCATACACATTAGGAGCCGGGAGCCTTTTCTCCTCGCAGGTGTGTCAATTTGCCGTGCCGGGTTTTGTAGAGGCAATAATTACCAAGCGAAATAATAATACAGAATTCAAGTCAATATTGTTGCTGAACCACGTGAACATGGATGAGACAAACCTGATGACCCTTACTGACCATATCAAAATGATTGAAAAAGTAGCGGGAAAGGCATTGGGCGGAACTGTAAAAATAGGCGAGATATTCACAGACATCATAGTGAATCAGAATATAAACGGGAAAATAGACCTCGCTGAATTAGACAGGTGCGTAAAAATCGAATACCCGGATTATGACCCTGATAAATATCGGGGAAATATTAAGGAAAGATACAGCTTCTTTAATGACGCTCGCGGTAATCCCATATTTGTTGACAAAAACTCCAAAAAATATTATTGGAAAACCGATAACAGGGGTATGATGGTTATGCAAGATGGTAAACACATTTTTATTGACGAAAATGAAAATGAGTATGAAAAAAGCCAGGATAACGATAGTTATGATGTTATCGTGGACAAAAGAGGCAATGAAATAAGAATTGCTTACAACAATAAGTATGTCCAATACCTCTTGTCAGAAGATGGAAGAAAAAAATTCCCAGAAGCCACATTCGAAGACATCATACTGGCAAGCTACCTTGATCAGGGAAACAACCTGTACGATGGTTCGCGATCCGAAAAAGGCCGTTTCAGGGGTTTTATTTGTGCCACAGAAAACGACAGGCAATACATAAAAGAACAGGGCAGCAGATTGCATGAAGAGGATCTTCTTGGCTTTGAGGAAAAGGTAAAAAAGTCCATCGGATTAGAATTACAGGTGGAAAATTTTGCCGCTTTAAGTAGCGAAAAACTGGCGAAAGTTTTAAGTGAAAAACTATTGAAAAATTTTGCCACTCAGCCACGTTTTAGGCTGAAAACTTTTCCCGGCAATGCAAAGCCAAAAACATTATCACTTGATAAAGAAGAAAGAATAAAGGCGGCCGCAAAAATATTTGCAGAAATAAAGAAAAGAAAAGCACTTAAACCAGCCGTTCCGCTTGATGAAACGAAAAATGAAAGTAAAAGAGAATTTATCGGTTCGGTTGACGGTTCGGTAGTCGAGGAGCTTGCGATACAAATGGGCGATATACTTGCCTCGGAACCGGTTGCGATCAACCAGCCACAGGTGCTTTTTGTTGAAGAAGGCGAGATTTCCATTCTTGGCGAAGATGGAAAGGAAATTATGAAAGCGGCGAAGGGGGAATTTATCGAAGCGCCTTTAGGAAAATACGAAATACGCGGGACCGCTACATCGGTTATCAATCTTGTATATGAACCGGCCGTTGACGAGTCACAGGTCGTGGCCGGTTACGAGGCCATAAAAGAGCTTTTAAGCCGGAAGGCTTTCGTCGGGGCGAAGCCGATTATCGTGCATGAGCCGGCGGCTATGCATGCCAAAGATTCATTCGTGCTTTCAAAAAGGATGATTAAAACCGTATCGAACGGCGCGGTTCAACTGAAACAATACGGAAGGACCGTGGAAGATCTCGCGGATCAAGTATTTGATACTAAGCATGAGCACGTATTTGTGGTATCAGCCGAAGATCTGAAAAAAATAAATAAGCCGGAAAACGAAACTCTAAGAGACAAACTCAGCAATGTATTGACCCGGAAGATAATTCCCGTAAGGATCCCGGAAGATGAGACAAAAGGGGTTTCTAACGCGTTGGAAATAGAGACCGCGGCCGTAGTTTTGGGTTTGACTGATATGCGGGAGATAGCGCACGAACAACTCAGCGGTAATGCCCTAACATTGCAGCGCATTATGAGCGCGCTTGTGGGAGAAAACGTAACCCCCGGGACCCTCCTGGCGTTGATGGGGGCCGCGCCTGATAAAATAGCCGAAAGAATAGCCCTCATTCTGAAAAAGCTGGTGCCGCTTACGGAGGAAATAAGAAAAGAAGTTCGCGCAAGGCGTGAACTCCTGTGGTCATTGTAAAATAATTCCAACCGGCCGTGTTCAGCCGTTTCGGTTAAAAATAAACAGCCGAAGCGGCAACAACCGTGGCGATTTCAAAAAAGGGGGCGCGAAAATACGCGCCCCTTTTTCGTACAAAATATTTGACATTCGAAAGCTCTATGATATTATATAGGGCAGTCGCCTGTTGTAAACATAGCGGAGGTGTCCCAATACACCCCAAAAAAGCCGTTCAGCCGCCCGGGCTAATAAGTTTTCCCGCGTATGCGGAAGTATTTTCAGATATGAGGGATTTTACTTCTTTCATAAAGGCAGGCCGTGTTTAAGGCCTTACCCCTTATGGCAAGGCACGGAACAGGGTTCAAGGAGTTGAGATGAAAAAATCATTTTTTATGCTGGTTATAATAGGCTTTATTTTCGCGTGTTTTTGCGCGGCTGAAGACACGGAAAAACCCGCGGAAACGAAATACGATTTTTCCGACACTTCCAGCTGGAACCTGACGGTAAGCGCCTGGGAGCGCCTCGCGGAGAAGGATTATGACGGCGTATTCGCTTACGCGCGAAAGTGCCTGGAGCTTTACGCCGAAGAAGCGAGCGAGATTTCAAAAAAAATGGATAAATTCGCCAGATACGGCCACGAAGACGATTATGCTGTTGTGAATGACGCCGCGGCATGTCATTATGTAATGGGCGAAGCGTATATGAAAGAGAAAAAGTATGATGACGCCATAAAGGAGTTTAACGTTGTCATAAACGAATATCCTTACGCGCAGTGCTGGGATCCGAAAGGCTGGTTCTGGAAAGTGGCGGAAGTGAGCAGGAAGAATATCAAAAAGATAAAGGTACTTATGACCGCCGAGCCTAAAGCATAAAATGAGAAAAATCATAGTAACAATCCTGATTATCGCTGCCGCCGCCATTGCCGCGCTCGCGGCCTGGAATTTTCGGCTAACAATATCAAAAACAATGCCCCGGCCTGAATTTGCTCTCTACGACCCCGGCACCGAGAAAATCGTTCATTATGAGAAATACGGCAAGTTCATCAATGTAAGCAGGGAAAATTACAGATACGAAATAAAAGACAGATCGCTCCTCGCAGCCGCCTGCGGCGAGGGTGTATACCCGAATACATCCGTTTACAGAGACCCTCTGTATAAAAATCTGGTTAAGGAAAAAAAGCTTGACGGTGACCACTGGAGTTATCTGGATACGCGCCGGGAAGAGGAAGCGTTTTATAAATGGGCTACCGCGAATGAAAATCCCGGCGTAAGGCAATTTTATACCGCTCTTGCCCTTGAGAACGCGGGGCTTATTACCCAGGCCATAAAAGCGTATTACGCGGTGCTTGTACATTTTCCGAGAACGGTAAGTTTCACCTATTGGAACACGCCTTGGTATCCGGCCAAGGTAGCGATAGACAAAATACGCTGCCTTACGATGAAATACCCTTTTCTCGGTATGAAGCTTGTAGGCGCGGATATTACGGTTGAAAACGGTTTCAACCTTGACCCTACGGATGATATTTATCGGGTAAACCCCGGGAAAATAGTAAAGTGCAGGCCCTGCCGGGTGATAGAAAAGCAGAATAAGAAACGTCTGGGCGCCGTTACAAAGCAGATAGGGTATGGCAATGTAAACCTTATACGATATAAGGGCGGGGACTGGCAGCTTTTGGTTAAAGACAGGCCATATGTAATAAAAGGCGTTGTTTATTCTCCCGCGAAAATAGGACAAAGCCCGGACGAGGGCACGCTTGATGACTGGATGAATGTGGATTACAACAAAAACAGCCTGATCGACGCCCCTTATGAGGCGTGGGTAGACGTGAACCGCAACAACATGAGAGATGAAGACGAGAAAGAGGTGATAATCGGTGATTTTCAACTGATGAAAGACATGGGCGTGAACGCAATCAGGATTTACGACCACAAACTATGCTCTAATAAGAAACTCTTAAGGGAGCTTTATAACAGATACGGCATAATGGTGGTGATGGGCGATCTTTTAGGTACTTACGCGGTGGGAAGCGGCGCGAGCTGGTACAGGGGGACCAATTATTCCGACCCAAAGCACAAGGAGAAGCTAAAAGCGAGGGTGCGGGAGATGGTGGAAGAACACAAGGATGAGCCATATCTCTTGATGTGGGTGCTTGGGAATGAAACCAATTACGGTGTAGCCAACAGCGCCAAGAGGTTTCCACGGCCTTATTACAGTTTTGTAAATGAAGTCGCGAAAATGATAAAAGAAATTGATTACAATCACCCGGTAGCGATATGTAACGGAGACACCCTTTATCTTGATATATTTGCCGAACTTTGCACTGACGTGGATGTCTTCGGGGTAAACAGCTACAGGGGCTGGCAGGGTTTCGGGTTTTGGGGCGAAGTTAAACGACTATGTGACAAACCCGTAATGGTTACCGAATACGGCGCCGCGGCATACTGGGAAGGCCACACAAGAGAACAAGCCGAAGTGGCGCAGAGCGAATACCACTTTGGATGCTGGAACGATATTTTTTACAATACCGCGGGATACGGTTTTGGAAATTCGCTCGGCGGATTTATTTTTGAATGGGTAGATGAGTGGTGGAAGGCGTACGAACCTGACATACATGATACCCATAAGCAATGGTCCGGCCCGGTCAAAGGCGGCTGGATATACGAGGAATGGTTTGGGCTCTGTTCACAGGGGGAAGGATTTGACAGCCCGTACATAAGGCAGTTAAGAAAAAGTTACTACACCTATAAAAACATGTGGAATCCGACAATAGGTGAACTGTTAAGGAAAATGTGGTATAATGTGGTGTTGCGTTTGGCGAGATAAAAAAAGGGGGATTATGAAAAAGATTATCATTGCATTGACGGTTCTGGCATTTTTTTCCGGGTACGCTATGGCTAATGAAGAGGTTTTCAAGGTCTATAGCGAAAAGTGGGCAAGGGATAACCATTATTGCGCTTCCGGCTGGATGGGTGATTATACTGATCTGAAAATCAATGAGGCATATGCGTACAATCCGCATTCCGGCAAGACATGCATGAAGATTACATACACCGTGCGGGGGACACAATGCGCCGGATGGGCGGGTATTTACTGGCAGAATCCGCCTAATAACTGGGGTGACCAGTTAGGCGGCTATGACCTGACCGGATACAAGAAGCTGACTTTTTGGGCAAGAGGCGAAAACGGGGGAGAGGTAATATCTGAATTTAAAATCGGCGGAATAAACGGGACATATTCGGATTCGGATTCCACCGCCATAGGGCCCGTTACGCTGACAAATGAGTGGAAGGAATATGAGATAGACCTGGACGGCCTGGATCTTTCCTACATAAACGGTGGTTTTGCTTTTTCGATATCTTCAAGGGACAATCCCGAAGAATTGACTTTTTATCTGGATGACATCATGTACGTGAAATAAAAGGAGGAATCGCATGCGGGGCAAAAAAACATTTCTTATTTTATCTATATGCGCGGCGCTGGCCATTGCGCTTCCGCTAACGGGTTGCGGTGAAGGGAAAGATACGCTTAATTTGCCTGAGGGCGAAATGAAACAGCTTAATTCCGCGGGGAAAACCGGTTTTTCCGGGTCAAAAAAAGCTTTCGCGGAAAAAAAACCCTCCGAAGCGCAAGCGTCCAAGAAATTTTATGTTTATGCAGATAGGGGTTATTTTAAAAACCATTTTGTGCCGTCCGGATGGATGGGTGACCACGGTGACATTAATTTCAATGACGGTTGCAGGGAAAATCCCTATTCAAGAAGGACCTGTATACGCATTAATTACAGCGCCAAAAGGAAGCAGGGGGCCGGATGGGCCGGTATATACTGGCAGGGACCCGCGAACAACTGGGGCAACATACCCGGCGGTTACGACCTGACAGGCGCCGAAAAGCTTTCTTTCTATGCCAGGGGCGAAAAAGGCGGCGAAGTTATTACTGAATTTAAGATGGGCGGGATACAGGGTGAATTTTCGGATTCAACATCCGCCAGCATAGGGCCCGTTGTTCTTACGCCGGAATGGGAAAAATATACCATAGATTTAAAAAATGAGGACCTGTCGCATGTAATAGGCGGTTTCGCTTTTGTCGTAAGCGAAATGGAAAATCCCGACGGCGCGGTCTTTTGCATTGACGAGATCAAATATGAATAGGAAACTTGTACTGAACGCAGGATTTATCGTTTCGGTAATTTTTTTTCTTATCAGCGGATTTTTGATTTTTCCGCAGGCAAAAACGATTTTTCAATCCAAAAGCGGCCCCAAAGGCCCCGTCAGGGTAGAAAAAACAGATGCCGGCTGGGTCCTTACTGTAGGCGGAAAGCCTTTTTTTGTCAAGGGGGTATGCTACCGGTATACCCCGATCGGCAAAGGTGAGAAATACGATATTTTCGCCAATCCGCGAAAACCCTGGCTCACCGACGCCGCCCTTATGAGAGATATGGGGGTGAACAGCGTGAGGATATATGAGCCGGGCGAAAATCCCGAAGAGGTAAAAACCGTTATAAGAGACATGTTTGAGAAATTCGGGATTAAAACGGCGCTGGGGCATTTTCTTGGTTTCTGGGATTTTCCCCCGGCAAATTACGCGGACCCTTCTTTCAGGAAGAAAATAAAAAAAGAAGTTCTCGATATGGTGAGAGCGTACAAGGATGAGGACGGTATACTTTTCTGGATACTCGGGAACGAAAATAATTATTCTTTTGACAGGGGCATGCGGGATTGGACAACCCCTGAAATAGACGCTTTCGGATCCCCGCATAAAAGGCGCGAGGCGAAGGCGGAAATATATTACAAATTCGTTAATGATATCGCCCGGGCCGTAAAGAAAATAGACCCCGTTCACCCTGTTGTAATGGGCAACGGCGAACTTGCTTCCGTTTATATCGCCAAGAAATTCTGCCCGGATATCGATATTCTGGGCGGGATCGTGTATCAGGGCAAAACATTCGGAACATATTTCAAGCGGCTTGAAAGAAATTTCGGAAAACCCAATGTTTTTATTGAATTCGGCGCCGACCGTTATGACGCCTTTGATAAAAAAGAGGCGGAGGACTGGCAGGCGTTTTTTATAAAATTGCAGTGGCCCGAAATCTATAAAAACCGCGCCGGCACGGGGGGTATAGGAAATTCGCTCGGAGGATTTGTTTTTGAGTGGAGCGATGAATGGTGGAAACATAGCCCCGGTTATAAGCGCGGTTGGAAAACTCACGATACAGGCGGCAGCTGGTCTAACACTGCTTATTATTTTGACGCGAAGGCTCGGAACAACATGAACGAGGAATGGTGGGGGATAGTTGGCCTTGATCCCAAGCGCAAGACGGCCGCCGGCATCGAGAAAAGGGTCCCGAAAAAGGCCTATTATGTGTTAAGGTCATTTTGGATTGAAAAAAAAGGATCACCCCGCCCCGGTTATCTCATAACGGCGGTAATTTTTCTTATTCTTGGCATAGTTTTCGCTGCGGCGCGCATAAAAATTAAGGAATGATTTTTATGAAAAAATGCATTTTTATTTTAATCATGTCTTTTTTCGCGGCAGGCTTTGTGGTTTCAGCAGGCGCGTATGACCAGGCAACTTCTATGGTTAAAATAAGCGGCACCTACGGGGGCAGTTTCGGTATTGATAGCGGAGAATTCTACTGGAAAGAGGCAAACGGTGATTACCAGGAAAAGAATTTCAGGTATATAGACAATGACCTGAATGTAAATACGTATGACCCCAGGATATTTGACAGGTACCAGCTTGAGATAGAGACCGATACGCGTACGCCCTGGAACGGATACGCCGAGGTTGTGCTCGATCCGTGGTCGTTCGTTGGCGTCGGGAGGCAGACGGTCTACAATCGTATAGGCGATTTTGCGACGATAGAATATCGATACTGGGAGGCGACGGGCAAAACTATAAATCAGACATACCGTACCTACGGAGGCAACTTTATTAACACTCCGGAATTGAAAGTAATCGGAGATAAAGTAACACATAGCAGGGTCTCGTCCGGATTTAACTTGGCGCAATTTGTTACCGACCTTTCATTGAATAGGTCGGTAGAAATAGATTACCTCTTCAGGCCGGTAAGGAAACTGTGGGTGGAATACAAAGAGGACCCGCTTTATATCAAGATTTTTCCGATCGCCGATCAGGCCGAGGCCCTTACCACAGACGACCCTTTGATGCTTTCCAACAATCACGTTTACTGGGCGCCGAGCCCGTGGTTATTTAAATTCAATCCGGGCGTGAACCTGTGGAACGCTTTAGAACCGGCAAAATGGGATTGGGACATGGCATGGTTTGCCGAGGATTCCAATCGCAACTATCTTACCTTTTTAAGGGGCGCCGCGCTTGAATATAAGGCAAAGGACATGGCCGAGATAAAAATTACCGCCGCGGCGCCGATGTCACTCTGGGATTATTACGAAACGGTTGATAACGTTCCGATAGCGGCACGCGCGAAATTTTATCCTTCGAATAAAATTACCGTTGGTACCACGTATGCCTCAAGATACGGGATCTGCAAGAAGAAAATAAGGGCGAATAACCAGGTGATAGGAATAGACGCGGCTTATAATATCGCGGACGAAACCGATATCTTCGGGGAATATGCCGCAAGTTACAATGGGATTGAACACCTTGACGTCAGGCGCCAGAGGTTTTATGATCTGGCATGGAAGCTCGGCTTAAGATCCGAGATGGAACTTGACGAAAACAATAAATTTGACGGGGACATAAGCTTTACATGGATGGGCGAGGATTTTTTTACCGGCTTAAGTGATTACAGGGATACGAGGGTTGACAGGGACTGGGGAAGGCATATATGGTTTGACCCGCTTTCCGCCGATGATGAGTACGCGAGAATAGGAAACAGCATAGACGTTAACAGGTATGTCCTGGGACTGACAGCGCACGCCGATATTTCAGATAAACTCTTTGATTTTTATTTCAATTTTAGAAACGCCCGCAGAACCGGCAGCAATAAGTTCGTGGAAAACATTTTAAGGCTGGAGGCGGTTTGCAATCCCCATTCCAACCTTCAGATCAAGGGGCTTGGCCTGTACAGAATATACCCTCGTTCGCTGGGAGGATTTGATCCGCTGATAAGAGACAGGTATACCGACGACCTTATTATGAACGCCGTAGTTTCCGACGACAAGAATGCCGATGTCGCGACAATATCCGGCGGGGCAAAGCTTGATCTTATGGACGGGAAGGTAAGTGTTTACGGAATATACGAAGCCACAAACGACCCGCAGGATTACCCCAGAGGAATACTTAATGACAAGACTTTCGCGATAACCGGTGATAGCGGCATAAGGTTTAACAATTTAGTGCCATTCCTTTATTCCCAGTACCTTTTCGATTTTCCGCCTTACAGGTTTTACAGTATAGCCAAGGCCGTTCTTACGGTAAAGCCGATAGACACTCTTTCAATAAAATATACGCATGTAACCAACGGAAACCGCAATTACGCGGCGCTTTTTGACAACAACCATAATCATGACTCAATCGAGCTTACCTGCGATATAGCAAAAGACATTGATTTTCACTGGGGATATTCTCTTTCGAGGATACTCGATATACCGAGGGCAAATAACACGGCGGGCTATGACAGGCAGTTTCGCCCCCACCACAACATCTTCGCGCAGCTTAACTGGAAGCTTAAAAACGAACAAAAACTTACTTTCATGTTCGGTGAGGCATGGATTCAAAACGAAGGGCCCGGTGTGTTCAGTACCAAATGGCCCTCTACGAGGGTGTCTGTCCTGGACACAAGAAGAATTTTCAGACTGTTTTTCCAGGGAAAATTCTGACAATATGCGAAAAAAATCCCCCGCCGAACGTAGAGAATACATACGCCTGAGTTCCGTATTCCCCGTAGAAATATATCCTTCGATTCCGGCCAGGGATTCCGTTTCCGGCAGGCCTCATGCACCACGCCTTATTCAGGGATTTACGCGTGACGTCTCACTCGGAGGGCTTTGCCTTACGGTAAACGATCTTGACGAGAAATTTCTCTCGGCCATAAAAGACGACAAAGCGTCATTCTGTGTCCATGTTAACATGCCGGTTACGCATAAGCCGATAGAGGCGGAGGGCCGGGTAACATGGCACGAGATAAAAGATCATCATCGCCATAAGCAGCTTCAACTCGGGATTTCCTATGAAAAAATAGCTTCGGCTGACAGAAAAAAAATAGTAAACGCGGCAAGACGCATGGTATGGCTTCCCCGGATAGCCACTTTCGCCATAATAACTCTTGTGTGTCTTTTCGGCTTTACTTATTATCGTACGATGGTTTTAACCGAAAAAAACAGGGCGCTTATCGGGCGCTTTTATGAAACACAGGAGATGAGCGATGCTTATAAAAAGGCCGCTACCCGGATAGACAGAAAATATGCCGCGCTAAAGAAAGAATTCGCGTTGAAAGAGGGGCCGGAAGCCGAAGCCCTTAAAGGGGAGATAAAAACCCTTCTTGCCAGAAAAACAAGAGCGGTGAAACTTTTAAAAGGGGTTGAAATGAAAAGACGGGAGCTCGGGGAAGCGACGGTTAAAAATATGTACGAATGGCTTAAAACGCATCAAAACAAATTGACAGGCCTTGTAATGAGTTTTGAGGGTGACCCCTCGATAAGGAACTGGGCGTTTACGTATGACCAGGCCCTCGCCTCGCAGGTGTTTTTAATTTCAGGAGATATTGCCCGGGCGGAAAAAATACTTTCCTTTTATAAGGAAAAGGCGAAAAAGAAAAAAAACGGATATCATAACGCCTACAGCGCCGTGACCGGGAATTCAGCCGAACATACCGTAAATATAGGGCCTAATGTATGGATCGGGATAGCGGCTCTTCAATACACGGAGAAAACAAAAAATAAAAAATATCTTTCTATAGCGCGGAATATCGCGAAATGGGTGGTTTCGCTTAAGGATAAAGAAGGCGGCGTAAAAGGGGGGCCGCGCTTTTCATGGTATTCCACCGAGCATAACCTTGACGCTTACGCCCTTTTCAATATGCTTCATGATATTACGGGTGAGGAAAAATACAGGAAAGAAAAGATGAATACGCTTAAGTGGATAAAGGAAAATACCTATTCCGGACAATCAGGCAGGATGAAAAGAGGCAAAGGAGACGCCACGATAGCGACTGACACGATGGCCTGGGCCATAGCGGCTGTAGGCCCGGGGGAACTTTTAAAAGAGGGGATGGACCCCGACGCTATTATAAAATTCGCCGAAAAACACTGTTCCGTAACGGCAAATTTCAAAAGGCCTGATGGGACCACGGTCGCGGTTACCGGATTTGATTTCGGAAAATCGAAAAACAAGGCAAGGGGCGGCGTTGTCTCGAGTGAATGGACCGCGCAAATGGTAATATCATTTAAGGTGATGGCCGGTTTTTATTCTTCGCTTGGGAAAGAGGAAAAAGCCGGGGAATTCGATAAAAAAGCCGATTTTTATCTTAGCGGGCTCGATAAGATGGTGATATCAAGCCCGTCACGAAGCGGCCAGGGCGCCGGGTGCCTGCCTTATGCCACGCAGCCGAGCGCCGATACCGGCCACGGCTGGCGAACGCCGCAAGGCGCCGATACCGGCTCCGTTGCCGGGACGGCCTACACAATATTCGCGAAAAAGGATTATAATCCGCTTTCGCTGGAAAGATTAAGATGAAACAGGAATTTATAATCGAGAATTATAACGCGAAAAAACCGTTTACGAGTTTTCTTCCCGGCATAGCCGGACTTCACGGGAAACCTATGTGGGCATTTTATGTAAACCGCGGCCAGTGCGTAACTTCTTTCGGGACGCGTGATAAAGACGGGGCCATCATGGAATTTTACCCCGCCAATATTTCATACAGAAAAACGCCTTTAGAGGGCTTCAGGACATTTATCAAATTAAGCGGCGAGGGCCAAAAAGAGGTTTATGAACCATTTAGTTTAAGAGAGGCGCGCCCCCGCGCCGCGGCGCTTCAGACGCTTCATATTTTGCCCCATGAATTCCGAATAAAAGAGGTTTCGAAAAAGCATTCCTTAAAGGTGGAGGCGGTTTATTTTACCGTGCCCGGGGAGGATTTTCCCGCCCTGGCAAGAATATTGAGCATAACGAATCTGTCGCCACGCGCCAGGGCCATGGAAATAATAGACGGTATGCCGAAAATATGCCCTTTCGGGATGAACGAATTTTTTATGAAACACATGGCGCGTACGATAGAGGCGTGGATGGAAACCGAGGGAGTCAGCCGAAAAGAGCCCTTTTATAAGTTAAAGGTAAACGCGGCCGATGTTTCGAGGGTAGAGCGAATCATGGGGGGAAATTTCTATATAAGCGTGGATTCAGGGGGAAAAAGGCCCGTCATAATAGCGGATCCGGCCCTTGTTTTCGGTGATTTCGACGATTTTACATATCCCGGAAGATTCGCTGATAGCGATTTTAATCCTCTCTCGCATCAGAGAACCGGGAACATTACGCCGTCGGCGTTTTCGCATTGCACGGTACTGCTTCCGGGGAGAGGCGAGTATTCCGTTTCGAGCGTTATCGGCCACACCTCGTCCGCGGAAAAACTTAAAAAAATAAGCTCCGGCATAAAAGAAAAGTTTTTTCGGGAGAAAAGGGCCAGGAACAGGCTGGAAACGGAAAAAGTTTCGTCTTCCGTACGTGTTTTTTCCGGAATGGAAAAATTCGACGCCTACACCGCGCAGACAAACCTCGATAACATACTGCGCGGCGGATATCCCGTAAAGATCGGCAAGAAAATTATCTACGTGTTTAACAGAAAACACGGTGACCCGGAAAGGGATTACAACAATTTTGTTCTGGAACCTGAGTTTTATTCGCAGGGCAACGGAAGTTTCAGGGATATAAATCAGAACAGGCGAAGTTCCGTCTGGGTAAAACCGAATATCGGGACGAAAGACATAAATGATTTTTATAATCTCATACAGCTGGACGGTTTCAACCCGCTCGTGATAAAGCCGGATAAAGATGAAAGAATTGCGGCCGAACACGGAGAGGGATACTGGATCGATCACTGGACTTATAACCTGGACCTTCTGGAGAGTTACGAAGCCCTTTTTCCGGAGAGGGTAACGCGCCTTCTTTTCGCGGGGAAGGAGTTTCTGTTTTTTGACAGTGCTTACCGCGTAAAACCGAGAAGCAAAAGATATGTGAGGGGCCCGGGCGGGCACATCAGGCAGTATAACTCGGTTTATCTAGACGAAGAAAAAGAAAATCTTATCAATTCGCGAAAACGCGAAAAATCATGGGTAAGGACAAAATCCGGCAAGGGCGTTCTTTATAGATGCGCGCTCGCGACGAAGATACTCACGCTTATTGTCAACAAGATGGCCTCTCTAGACCCCTCCGGCCGCGGCATGGAAATGGAAGCGGACAAGCCCGGATGGTGCGATTCCTTAAACGGCCTGCCGGGCATAATGGGTTCTTCGCTTTGCGAGGCCGCGGAACTTCTGCGCCTTACCGGATTTTTGGCGAAAACGCTGAAGGGCGCGGGAAATGTATCGGTCCGCCTGCCGCGGGAAGTTTCGGATTTTCTGGACGGATTGTTAAAGCAATTGAAGAAAAACCAAAAGGCCTCCTCCGAACGCGCCAACAGGATATACTGGAAAAATTCCAACACGCTTAAAGAGGCCTATCGCGAAAAGGTCCGTTTCGGCCTTACCGGAAGCGAAATAAAAATAAACAAAAAGAAAATAACGGAATTCCTTTCGTTTTCCGCGAAGAAGCTGGAGAGCGGTATCAGGAAAAGCAAGAATCGCGAAGGAATACCGTATACCTATTTCGTGAACGACATCGAACGCTTCACCTCGAGGCCGCTTCCGCTGTTTCTGGAGGGCCCTGTCCATATCTTAAAAATGGAAAAAGATAAATCGCGCGCCGGCTGTCTTTATAGAAAAATAAAAAAGAGCAGGCTTTATGACAGGGAACTCGGCATGTATAAAATCAACGCGCCGATCGCTTCGGAACCCCTAGAAATAGGAAGGGCCCGCGTCTTCACGCCGGGATGGCTTGAGAATGAAAGCGTATGGCTGCACATGGAATACAAGTATCTCCTGGAAGTCTTAAGAAGCGGGCTTTACGAGGAGTTTTACGATGATTTCAAAAAAGCGCTTATTCCATTTCAGCCTCCCGCCCGATACGGAAGAAGTATTTTTGAGAACTCCTCATTCATCGTAAGCAGTGAATTTTTTGATGAAAGTTTACACGGAACAGGTTTTGTCGCGCGGCTTTCGGGCGTCACGGCCGAGTTTTTACACATACTGCGCATCATGAATCTGGGCAAAAAACCCTTTTTATTCGCGAACGGGAAACTGACATTTACCCCGAAACCGGTTTTGCATAAAATGCTTTTTACCAAAAAAGAAAAGAAGATAGAATTCGAATTCAAAAGCGGGAAAAAAAGCGTGAAAATTCCCAAAAATTCCTACGCCTTCAGCTTATTCATAAACACCCTTGTAATATATGAGAACCCTAAAATGGGGAACACCTTTGGCGCCAACGGTATTCGGCCGGTCCGATTTACGGCGCGCAATCCCCGCGGCAGAGAAAAAACCGTCAATGGCCCATGCCTTACGGAACCACTTTCCGCCCGCCTTAGAGAAGGTAAAATCGAGATACTTTCTGTCCTATTGGGATAGATAGCAACAAACAATCCCGACGAGAAAAGCTGTTATATTTTTGTGACAATTAAATTACATTCACGTGACACATAACGCGCCATAATACGCTATACTCTATGGATTATGCTATTCGGTAAAATACGGTACAGTGTATTGTCACGCGTAACATCAGCCTTTCTAATACATGCCTTTCTTCTGTCCAATATCGCCCTGGCAGCGCCTGTTGCTTCAAACCCAAAATATTCCTTAGCCAGATACACGGCAACCAGAGATTACAAGGTCAACCGGGAAATGTATGCGGCCATGTATAGAAAGAGCGGGTTTGTGTGGGGGATTAAGCCCGGCACAAGGTATGACAGGGATCTCGAGAGGCTTCACGCCAGAGGGTTTCTTTTCGATTCCGGAAGATTTGCGGTGCCTGATAAATTAAAAAAAGTAGCGAACCCGGAAAACGACCTTCTTCTCGTAAGAATTTGCGGCCATGAGAACTTTGAGGTTCTCATGCAGAAGGAAGAGCAAAAGATGCTGCGGGCGCAATATCCGCGCCGCACCAAATACCACAAGCTAAGAGAGCAGGTCTTAAACGATGAAACACTGCTTAAAGCTTATTATGAACAACTGCCAAAAGAACAGAGAAACTTAATTGCCGAAGCCCGGCAAGGCGAATCCCTTCTACCCGCGCTCCTAAGCACTACAATAACACGCTTCAGTCTCAAAAACAAAAAAAATAGAACAAAAGAAGATCGGGCGAGATCCATTCTTTTCAATGACCTCATCGCATGCGCATTCGAACTTGCCTTCATAATAGATGAGCCTTTGGTTGATCCGGATACTGAACTCACCGATAAGGAAAGAAAATTCATCGGGCTAATGCGCCCTGTCCTTGAAGCCAAGGACAGCCGGGGACGGTACAAAAATTTTTCGAAGGTATTTTTTGATTTTAAGAAAAGGGCGAAACTTGTAAGGAGTTTACAGGAAGAGGAAAATGAGCGCTTTTACAGAGTTACGAACGCAAAAAAACCGCAGGATTTTCGCGGAGACTCGGGAAATCTGCCGAATGCAAAGCAAATATATAATGAACTTGCAACGATGCAGACACATACAGAAAGAGTGCAATATTTATCTGCGCTTTCTGGTGTTGAGGTACCAATAAATGAAATTTATGCTTTAACTGCCTCGTCAGGACTAACAGAAGACTTTCTGGATAGGATAAATGTTAAGTTCGCGTCAAGTATTCCCGGGCTCAAAATCGAGAGAGAGCATCTTATCCAAGGTATGCCTTTCGCTAGTTTAAATTTAAAAGAAATACTACGTACAGCCATTGAGGCCAAGATTCATGATTTGCAGAAAGGAAGGATTTCCGGTATCCAGGAAGCATATCAGGATGCGAATATTAGAGTTAACGCGGTGGCGGAAATCGCAGACATGAAAAATGATTTGCGCGACTCTCTTTCAAAATTTTTAACTTATGCATTGACACAAATTCAACCGGAAGAAAAAATTAGCATTGAGACAATTACACAAGAGGTGGTTGTCAAATTTAGGATAATAACTTCACATGGTATTGACTGGGATGAGGAGAGGCTTCAATTGGAAGACGAGATTAGTTTTATCAAACGGCTAGGGGGCTATTTCGGAGTTGAGAAGGCAGAGGATAGCAATGCTTTTACGATATATTTCCCCAAGAAAGGTACAAATGTAAGAATTCTTAAGACACGCGAATGGATGGAGAACGATGAAATCGAAAAGGTGAGTCATAGATACACAGAGCCGAGAGAAGGAGAAGATAGAGATTATGAAGGTATTTCACCATCGTCTCTGATAACCTTGCTTACCAAAGAAAAACCGTATGAAATTTTTGAGAAGAAAATAGGTTTAGAGCTGCCTTGGTTTAAGTATTTGCTTGATTATCCACCGGTATGGGCAGGCGATCCTAGTAAGCTTTCCGGAGAGGAAGCAATGATTTTAGGCCCTGCATACAGGTGGGAAGAAATAATGGGCCTTATTCTGGCATTTCCTGATTTGAAAGCAATACATATAGTCGATATTGACCCTAGTGGGCTTGCCTATATAGATTACCATTTGCAACATTATCTACCTTCTAAGGTTAGGCCTGAGATTTATACATATGTAATGAATTTTTTAGAATTGCCGGAATATTTGACAGGGCGGATTAAGTTTGTATATGACGCCGGAGTTTTTGACCACGCGTTCTTTTCTCCACGCCAGCTTGCACAGGTGAAAGGGCAGGTTTACAAAGTGCTTAAGCCGGGAGGAATACATGCTTCAAGAGGATCAAAAACTTGTAGAATTTCTTTTTATGGAGCGCCTTTTCCCATGGTTCCGCTACATAATATTTATGTTGTTGACACGATTTCAATCCATCAACGTTTTTCAGACACTCTTACTGTTGGGCGTAGAGATAAGTTAGCGTATCTGTGGTTCGGTATTAGAGCAATGAGGCAGGGTAACATTAAGGATGCTATCGGTCATTTTAAAAATGCAATTCGCTTTGGCATACCTCTTGCTGATATCCACTCTGAATTGAACGCACATGTTGCGGATGACCCTACTGCTGTAGATGAGGCCCTTGCAGCCTTAAGCCCGCCAAAGAAAACCGCGGCGGTTCATGAAAACAAAGCGGCAATGGAAACGGTTGCAGGGAGGGTTGAACAAACTGTTGTATTGACCGGACAGAATAATGGCGAAGTTATAGGTAGGTTACAACAGGGTTTAAGGGATGGACAAAGAATGATATTGGAAGCGGGGCATATCCGGTATCGGATTCTATCGCTTATCGCCAAAAGAGATGACGCAAGTGTTTTTAAGGTCCGACGATTAGAGGATAAAGTTAAAGAACCTACGGCGTTGAAGATCATTACTGATGATTCGAGAGTTCGCTATAGGGATATGGAGGAATTTTTTGCAAAACTCAAAACAAATGGTGACCAACGGGCACAAAAGCTATTCGCCGAGCTGATAAGAACAGAACCCAAGCTAGGGATGTTGGAAAAAGCTTATGTTGAAGGCGAAAGCCTGGAGGACATTAGCGATAAACACCGCCGTTTTAAAATCATGGTAAATCTTACACGTGAATTGGCATATGTCAACGATAGATATAAAATATTCGGGCTTGATTTATGGGAAAATAATATAGAAGTAAATATGTCAGATGTGCCGGTTCTCTTTGATTATGACGAATTAATAATATATCGAGGAAAGGCGCAGAAAATAGATAGGGTACGCATGCTGGTAAAATATTATGATATAGCCAATATAGGAGCGATGCTTGCTAACATTTATGGTATTGACTGCACGGCAGATTCATTTTGCGTTGACTGTGAAGCTAGCGCGGAGATGATTACCGATGAAGAGATTCGCCGTGAAATTGAAGACATGCCTCCTATTGTGCCGCCTGAAGATGTTCCCGAGGATATCGTAAGGATTGTCCGTAAGGCTCTTTTTGCTGATATCTATAATGGCGAATACTACAGATCGTTACAAGAACTGTATGATGATCTCAAATCTACCGCTGACTTTGCTAAATTGGAAGCACAAGATAGTTCTCAAACCGGCCACATCTCGTCTGCAAGTAGTGAATTGGCGCAACAAGCCTTTGATGCATTAAATGCCGAAGCGAAACAAGTTCCCCAGTTGAATTCGGAGATCAGTAAATTACGCGGAACGTCTCAAGAACTAATGGATGTTACCAAGTTTCGATTCTGCGTACCTATGAATGTCCTTAGGGAATCAGCGGATATTGCACTTGCATTAGGAGCAGACAGCATAGGTTTATTAAAGCGAGAATCGAAAGATACAAAAAATATCAAATTTGAATTAGTGATAACAGGCGTAAAAACGGACAAAGATGTCGAGCTCGTAGACAAGCTTAGAGACGACGTTGATACAAACGGTGCCATCAAGAAGGCCCTAAGACTGCCTGATAAATTTACCATAGACATGAAAACAGAGGCACAAATAGAAGACCGGATCGAGCATAATAAGCTATATAAGGGTTATGACATTACAGACCCCTGGCATAGGGCAGTAGTCGTAAAGGGCTTCTACACAGGCCTAGGGGATGGGGCATATACGGCAATAGCGACGGATGCCGTAAAAACCGAGAAAGACGCTGATAGGTTACAAGCTGAAATTGAAAAAGGATTCGCTTCAGAGTTAGCACGTGAAAACGTCTCGATTCGTGTTCTTGTCAAACCGGAAAATAGCGCAAGCATGTTTTCTATATCCAAAATCATTAATGACTGGCTTGAAGCCATCGGTCAAGGAGATTTATCTACGATAAGTAAGATATCACCGGTTCCTGCCCCAATAACAGAAGGGCTTAGGGAAGTCATGGAAGAGGCGTGGGCGGTATTAAGAAAAGCATAATCTTTATAAAAAATTGTTATCAACATCACTGAATTTTCAAGATACGCGTGATTTGGACCGCTTCAGAAGTTAAGCTTAACCCGTCTAAAAACTGAGCTTAGAAGGGTAATTTCTTTACTCATACCTTTTAAAGGAAATACATAAACTACTTGACTACCTAACGAAAATGGTGTATACTCCATATTAGTAAGACTAAAATGGAGGTTATGCCAGTATGAAAAATATAGACAGGATATTAAAAATACAACTTCCCCAACATCAGTCCGCTTTTTTATGGGGCCCTAGAAAAACAGGTAAAACTACATATCTGAAGAAGCATTTCCCCGATAGCTTAGCTTACGATTTTTTGCAAACCAACCTTTTTATCGAAATATCAAAGAATCCGGCGCTATTGCGAGAGCGATTACTCGCAAAGGATAAAAATATCTTAAAGCATCCGATAATTCTTGATGAAGTGCAAAAAGTTCCGCAGATCCTTGATGAGGTACATTGGTTAATTGAAAACAAAGGATTAAGATTTATTCTTTGCGGATCAAGCGCGAGAAAATTAAAAAGGGGCCATGCTAATCTC
>CAYTQI010000020.1:0-27705 GCA_964440235.1 uncultured Planctomycetia bacterium | reverse complement strand
ATTACTACGATGAACTGAAAAGCGGGAAAAGTAAATGGCTCGACTGGCTTAAAAAATAGGATTAAAAAAAGGAAAACGTTATGCGAATTTTATTTTTGTTATTGGCAAGTATATTTCTGCTTACGAATTTTGCGGCTCCGGTATTTGCCAATACCGATGCACTTCACATTGCTATAGCAAGTAATCCGTGCGGTTCCACGGCGTTCCAAAATCTTTATGGCATCGAGGTTAATCCTTTCGACTTTAATTATTATTGGCCCAAGCTGAATAATATAGCGGGACAAGCCGACTACCCCGGCCCCATTACTTTCGTTCAGCAAATGGTTAAAGCGTACGAGTTGGACGTGTCTATACAGGCGGCGGACATTTCCGTCAAGGAAGCATTTGTCAGGGTTTATGGGGCATATCCCGCACCGCCGGATTCGGTATATACAGGTAAGCTTTACGATATTTCGGAGCCCGACAGTTTTGATCCTGCCGCGTTTATCAGTTCCCTGCCATCGGTTGTAATTCTTCATGATGCCACTCAGGCCGCTACCGCCGAGACAAAAGCGGCTTTTACCGCGATATTCGGTATTTCGGTGGAAGCAGGTTTTGACAACCCGTATTATACAGGACTCCTTTTCGACATTGTTGGGGATGACGATACTTACGATGCTATCAAAGCGGATGATTTCGTAGGGGCTTTAGAAAACGTCGTGGCGCTGCATTACGCGCTCGCGGGCGCGACTGAAACCCAGAAAAACGCCTTTGGCGATATTTTCGGTATTTCCGCGAACAATACTTTAAACTCGAAAAAAGAAGGCCTTTTTTTCAGAAACTTACCGGTAACCGGTAAATATACTTTTGAGGATCCGCTTACCGGAAATGATTATACCTGGAACGATTATGACGCGAGAGCCGGCGACAACGCTTGGCTCGCTATGAGCCAGCTCCAGATCTATCGTCAGAAATATGGAACAGGATATAATCCTGAAAAAATCGAACTCGCTCTTGCCGAAAAAATAGCGCGTTCCGCCATGGACCTTATAGTGCCGGACGCAGGAATAGGTGGCATGTTGATGAAAAAAGACAGCAACCTTATATCCACGGAAAATGTTATCTCATGGTACGCGGCATTCAAGATGCTCCATGAAATCACGGGAAAAACGGAGTACATGGGCGCCATAAATAGAATGGAAGAGTTCCTGACATACGTGTTTGACGCCGGCAGCAATACATTTACACAATCCGCCGTCAAAGATCCCGATTGGGTTCTGCATGGTGTATTTGCGACTGACTGTCAAACGTGGGCGATAGCGGGGCTGGGACCGGCAAAGATAGACGCTATGTTCGGCCAGGGCGCGGCATATAACATATGGCAGGCCACCAAAGATATTGTCGGCCGGTATGACGGAGGAAACCTTGAGGGCCTTACTTACAGTACGGGCATGAACGCTATTTCAATTGAATGGACAGCGGGGGGGATAGTGGCGGCGCTAAAAATAGCGGACTATTATCAAAGCTCAAATCCCGCGTGGTCAGACGAAGCGCTTCAGGACGCGATAGATATGCGTAACGGTATAGAGCAGTACAGGGTAAACTTAGACGCCGACAAATCCGCTTTTATCTATGCATCGGACAGGGTCTATCTTCCCTTCGGATGGTATACTCCGCCTACCGACGTTATGAGTACCGGCTCTACCGCGTGGGTTTCATTCCTTGCTTCGGGATTTGACCCGTTTGTGTTAGGCGCCCAGATCCCAATGTTTGATTCCCTGCCTGAGCTGGTATCTATTGATAATCTCATGAACTGGCTTCCGACAACCGTGAACGCCTCTTACGGGCTCCTGTCCAGTTATCAGGTGCCCTTGGCGTCAAAAGACGCCATTCTCAACGAGATAGGGGCCACGAATAACGATGACGCTTCGGCGGAGGCAGCATTCATAGTAAATGGATTCAATATATACGACGAAGCCCTGGCGCTAATGAGTCTTTACACTTCAGGCGAGACGGTACTTCAGGCGCTCGCGGACAACGCCACAAACGTATTCTGGAACGGTTTTTTTGGCGATTTTTCCAATATAACCGATGTCACGGACACTACCCCCGCGGAGATGCTGTTATACAGGGAAGCACTTTTTAATATCACGGCAGGATCAAATTACAACCAGGACAACTTTCTTACAGCTCTCCCGAAAGTAATTTCCCTGCACACAGCCCTTGAGGCACAGGGCTTGCGGGACGCATTCGAGACCGTATTCGGTATTGACGCCGCGGACCAGGATCCCGCGGTGAACGAAGTTTACAGAGGAAAACTTTTTGATATAGCAGGTCCCACAGGATACAATCAGAACGCTTTCCTGGCGTGCCTGCCCAAAGCGGCTTTGCTGCACGAGGCGTTAGTTGCCGATACTTTACAGGACCTATTTTCCACGGTTTACAGGGTGGCGGCGATTAAACAGCTTCCCGGTAACGGCGACTATATCGAGGCTTTATTCGGTATCGTAGGAACTCAGGGTTATGAACTTAACAAATTTATCAGCGATTTTACGTCTCCATTTCCCATGTGGTATCCCAACGGGGATTATACGTGGATATTTCCGACAGGAGAGGCGGTTATGGTTTACGGCAGTGAAAACTTAAAAGGCGCTATTTATCCCGATATGGTTTATTTGGAATTTGCCGATGAGAATTTTGACGGAAATAAATGCGGCAGGATTGCAAAAGAAATCAGGCCAGACGGATTTACATTATTATTTCTTGACTATCATGAAGGGACGGATATCGCGGGCAGGGTAGAGATGTACGAAAGAAATAGTAACTTTTTGGATCCCGAACTTTCCAATGCCACGCTCATAGAGACGCGATTATTTGACGCGAGCGGCGCTGTCTATCAGACGCAAATCGAGCCGGGCATATCCCCCGCCCATGACGCGCTCGGAAGGGTAATTTCATGGAAAGTCAAAGGCGTGTCAAAAACACACGTTTTTTATCATGGGGATACGGGCGTTTTTTCGAGAAAAATATATACGGACCTCACTACCGGAAATATTATAATCTATGATTACCATGAAAACGGGAAATTAAAGAATGTCATTGATTTTTCGGGCTGGTATGCCGAGTATGACACGCTTGGAAGAATTATAAAAGAAATTATATCCGCTTCCGAAACCGTTCTCTATGCTTATTATGAGGACTATCTTCGTCTTACTGAAAAACAGGTTATCAATACGGCCGCCGAACATATGACCGTATATCTCTATTCCATGTTTGGCTCGATTGAAAGTAAGGAAATTCGCACCGACCCGATAGTAACGCTTGACGGTAACGGCAATGTTATCCTTAGAGAATACTATGATACCTCTACAGATGAATATACTTACCATGAGGGCACCAACCAGGTTAAAATCCATACGCATACAGACATGTACGGAAACGTCATTCTAAAAGAATACGATATCAACGGAATTCTGGTAACGGAGATCGATCCCGAGAACACGTGGGAGAACCTGCACGAGGCCCTGGGCGTAAACGCCTTAAGAGGCGCTTTTGAGGCAATCTACGGGATACCGGAAGCGTCACAGGACTCCCTGACAAACCTCGCGTACAAGGTAGTTCTTTTTTACATAACAGGCAGTGCCGGATACAACGAAACGGATTTTATATCCGGTTTACCCGAAGTCAGTGTTTTGCACGAAACTTTAGATGATCAGGGATTAAGAAGTACCTTCGCCGTCGTATTTGACATACCTGTTGATCGACAGAATATATCAAATAACGATTATATTACCACGTTATTCGGCATAGTGAGTGGCGACAATTACAATCTCAGCGATTTTATAGAAAATAGCCTTATTAACGCCGGCAGCCCGCTCATGTTTGGCGATTTTAACCTTGATGGACGCGTAAATCTTACCGATTTCATGATAGTCAGGCGCGGACAGGGCACAACTGAAGGCGCCACGCGCTTAACAGGCGATACAAACGGGGACGGGGCGGTTGATTCGACGGATCACTCCAATTTCATGAGCCAGTTTGGGCTTAGAAGCCCTTCAACCGCCGGCGGAAATAAACTGCTTTTTGACGAAAATGATAATCTTGTCGTCAAAATCTTCGCTGATGACGGACACAGGGAAATATATATTTATACGGACGGACTTTTTACGGAAGAGGATGTCCTGGCGTCCGGCATATTAAAAGGCGGTGATGTTATCGTGGATTGCACCGTGCCCCCCGCGCCCGCGCCGGCGGCAGAAACGCTTGTTGAAGGAGGCGAGGAATATATTACAGCCGCGCCCGCGATCCGGGGTGACCAGGAAACGCTTGACCGGCTTGCGATAACGGAAGGGTCGGCCGCGAGAAGAGACACCAGCGGATTTACCTACTACAACGAGTTGAAAGGCGGGCTTAATTACTACGATGAACTGAAAAGCGGGAAAAGTAAATGGCTCGACTGGCTTAAAAAGTAGAATTAAAAAAACGCTCGCTCGAAGCCTCCGGCCGTAATAATTTCTTATTTGCGCTGATAGCCCCGATTCCGTAAGAGAACCTGCCTCATTTTCGAAAGTCCGACAATGCCTGTTTTTGGTTGACTTATGTGGTTTTTATGATATTATCGTGTTCATTGCGCGCAATGAAGGTATAATCGTAATGAGGTTTTTTAACCTGGCAGAAAGGTAATTAATGGAAGAAGCAAAGGTTCAGCCGCAGCACCATGTCACGGCCCCCAAAGACCGCATTTCTGTTTTTCAAAAAGCCGTATACAGCATAGGAGGACTTGTTAATAATATCCAGGCCGCCGCCCTCGGGGCGATGGTTATTATTTTGAACCTCGGATTAGGCATAAATCCCGCTTTAGTTGGCCTTATCGGATTCATTCCCCGTATTTTGGATGCCATAACAGATCCTATTACCGGTTATGTTTCCGACAATATCCGGACCCGATGGGGGCGCCGCAGGCCGGTTATATTTGTTGGGGCTCTTTCCGCGGGAATTTTATACGCTTTTATGTTCCAACTGTATAAGGGGCAGAGTGATAGTTTCTATTTTTGGTATTTTCTGGGTTTCCAATGCCTCTTTTTTATCGGATTCACCTTTTATTCAATTCCATGGATAGCTCTCGGATATGAAATGACTCCTGATTATCATGAGCGGACACGATTGCAGGGCGTCAGCAACTTTGTCGCTCAATTTGCCTGGTTGATCGCTCCCTGGTTCTTTAAAATCATGGACAACAAGAACATGTTCACGGATATTGTTCACGGGGCGCGAATACTGGCGCTATTCATCGGCGGTTTTATCATAATCGGCGGCGTGCTTCCGGCTATTTTCAACAGAGAACACTTCGCTGACTTACCGAGGCCCGAAAGGGGCAAAGGCCCTTTGAATGTCGCTAAAGATTTCTTTAAAGGTTTTGCGATTACGTTTAAATGCCGCCCGTTCGTTAAGCTTTGCGCGGCAACTTTTTTGATTTTCAACGGATTTATGCTCGCTTCCGCTTTCACCGCATATGTTATTTTCTTCTACATTTACGGAGGTGATTATTCAAAAGGCGGAATATTACTCGGTTGGTTCGGAACGGTCAGTTCTATTTGTACTTTCTGTGTTATTTTTCTTGCCACATGGCTTTCCACAAAGATCGGAAAGCGGAAGGCATTTTTAACCACCATTTCAATTTCGATCGTAGGTTACGCCCTGAAATGGATAGGTTACAATCCCGATCACCCGTATTTACTGCTGATCGCCGCTCCTTTCATAGCGTTTGGCCTGGGATCGCTGTTCACATTGGTCAGTTCCATGGTAGCCGACGTTTGTGATTTTGATGAACTTCAAACCGGTACGCGCAGGGAAGGCATGTTTGGCGCTGTTTACTGGTGGATGGTGAAATTGGGGCTAGCGGTTTCATCGCTCGCCGCCGGATTGCTTCTAAACGCGAGCGGATTCGATGTAGCTTTAGGAGCCAATCAAACAGCTAAGGCCTTATTATACATGAGGCTCTTTGATATCGGTATCCCGATCGTGGGCTCCGTCGCCGCTATTTTCATTATAATGACCTTTAGCATTTCGGAAGACAGGGCATATGATATCCGTAAACAGGTTGAAAGGCGGAGAGAAGAAAGACGGAAAGAAAAAAGGCGAAAAGAGGAAAGGCAGGAAGAAAGACGAAGAGAGCAACGCCGGGAAAAATAGGAAACCGGATTGTGGTTGTTATAAAATGGTATCGTGTCAATTATGAATTACATTAAAACCGGGCTTTTGCTGCTTATATTAACTTTGCTTCTGGTCTGGATAGGTTCGCTGTTCGGCGGCGCGCGAGGGGCATTAATCGCTTTTGTTTTTGCTTTAATATTAAACGGCGTAAGCTACTGGCATAGCGACAAGATCGTTCTTAAGATTTATAATGCAAAAGAACTTCCCGAAAGACAATTTCATCACCTTTACAATCTCGTGAAAGAACTTACCGATTCCGCGGGGCTTCCGATGCCCAGGATATATATGGTTGAGAACAAATCCCCGAACGCTTTTGCCACAGGGAGAAATCCGCAAAAAGCGGTTGTCTGTGTGACGAAAGGGCTTTTAGAGCTGCTGAATGAGGATGAACTTAGAGGGGTTCTGGCGCATGAACTGGCGCACGTGAAAAACAGGGATACACTTATCATGACGGCCACCGCCACGATAGCCGGCGCCGTCATGGTGCTCGCTTCTATGGCCAGATGGGCGGCTATATTTGGCGGTTATTCACGTGATAAAAGAGCGTCAGGCAGCCTTATCTCTCTGATAGCTATTTCGATACTCGCGCCTATCGCGGCGCTTGTCGTTCAACTCGCTATATCACGTTCAAGAGAATACGCCGCTGACAGGCAAGGCGCGTATTTCGCGAAAAACCCGGCAGGCCTGGCGAATGCCTTGAAGCGGCTTGAGCAGGGGGTAAAATCGGCTCCGATGCGGGCCCCGACGCAAACGGCGCACTTATTTATAGTAAATCCGTTGCGAGCGAGTTTTATCGCGAATCTTTTCTCCACGCACCCGCCGATCGAAGAAAGAATCAGGCGCCTTCGCGCGATGAAATTATAATATCCCTTATATATATTACCGTGCCCGGCGTGTTTCCCGTATCACGTAATCCGAAAGCGATTTTTAATTCCTTTACCATTTTCAGATTGAAATTATTTTTCGCATTATTAAAATAAATATGTTTTAAATCCCAGTCCGGCAAAAAGTCAATACCGGAAAATTCCAAAAAACGATTATCGGCGTCTTTTAATATTATGGCGACATTTTTTTTACCGTTAGCGGTTTTTCCGGAAAGGGAAAGAAATTTTTCGGTAAGATCGGAAGGTTTTTTAAATATCATTGTCAACGAGGCGTTGCCGGAAGTAGCGCGATTCGCCAATTTAGCGCTGAAACCCAGGATAGCGCTTTTTTCAACCGCGTCTCCGTCGAAATATATTTTCTCGGTTTTGAAATAATTTATTTTACCATTTTTCATGATGTATTCCGGCCGGTAAAGAGTTTGCGGACGGGCAGGGGTTTTTGACAGGATGCCTTTAAAACAAATCACGGCAATTATCAGAACCGGCACTAGAATTGCCAGCGCGGCAAAAACCGCCAAAAGATTTTTTTTTCTGGATTTTTTCTTTTGAAGAACACCGGAAGAACTTTTTTTGAAAAAAGTATCTATGATTTCCTTATTCAGAAGATCGTCCATTTTTTCGCTTTCGCGAAATTTCTTCATAATTTTTTATATCAAATGTATCTTTTTTTGTCAAGGTTAAAAAAATCGCGAAGCCGCTTGTATTTCTTACAAAAAGGTGATATAGTTTTAACGAAAGATAATAAAAATGGAAGAAGTAATCCTGGAAAAGCGTTTCGGAGGTATAAGCAGCGATTATGCCGGCCTTAAAAAATCGAAGGCGTGCATTGTTCAGGCGCCGTATGAGGGGACTGTTACTTATGTTAAGGGCGCCAGGAAGGGCCCGGCCGCTATTATTGACGCGTCTGTGAATATGGAAAGTTTTGATGATGAACTACAGACCGAAACCTGTAAAATAGGTATTTATACATGCCCCCCGCTTGAATTTGACCTTTCCGCGCCGCCGGAAAAAGCCATAGGCAGGGTGAAAGACGCTATCAGCGAAGTTTTGCAGGCTGGGAAATTTCCGGTTGTTTTAGGCGGCGAGCACTCGGTAACCGTTGGGGCGGTCCGCGCAGCCAAAGAAAGCTTTAAGGATCTTTCGGTGCTTTTTTTTGACGCGCACTGCGATCTCCGGGATGAGTACAGGGGGTCAAAATACAATCACGCCTGCACCGCGAGAAGAATACATAAAATATGCCCGCTTGTAGAGGTCGGGGTGCGAAGCTTGAGCCATAAGGAAAAGGAATTTCTTGATACAGCGCCCGCTGACCTGAAAGTTATAAGCGTCCACGATATTCTCCGCTCGCATGATTGGAAAAAGGAAGTGGCCAGGTCCCTGACAGATACGGTATACATAACAATCGACCTTGATGTGCTCGATCCTTCCATGATGCCTTCGGTGGGAACGCCGGAACCGGGCGGACTGGGCTGGTATGAGTTTATGGATTTGTTAAAAATAGTAGCGAAAGAAAAAAAAGTGATAGGGTTTGACGTGGTAGAATTATCTCCAAGGGACGGCCTGGCGGCGCCTGATTTTCTTGCCGCGAAACTTATTTACCGGCTCCTGGGATATGTTTTTTTTAACGGGAGGAAATAAATGTTACTTGTCTCAAGAAAGCGGCTGCTTGTTCCCAAAAAAATGTTTTTAACCAAAGGCGTTGGAACACACAGGACGGAATTGCGCAGTTTTGAGCTTGCTTTAAGGGATGCCGGCATAGAAAAATGCAATCTTGTCGCCGTTTCAAGTATTTTGCCCCCGGATTGCAAAATCATATCGAAAAATGAAGGGATAAAAGAACTTGTTGGGGGAATGCTGACATTTGTCGTAATGGCGCGCTGTTCCTCGAGTGAGCCTCACAGGCTGATAGCCTCTTCCATAGGCCTGGCCAAGCCCGCGGACCCGACTGCCTACGGATACCTGAGCGAACACCACGCCTTCGGTGAAACCGAAAAAGTAGCCGGTGATTTTTCCGAAGACCTGGCGGTTTCAATGCTTGCCTCGACGCTTGGCATAGACTATGAGGAAGACAAGGAATGGGGCAAGAAAAAAGAGGAATTCCGGATAAGCGATAAAATAGTCCGTACCACCAATATTACCCAATCAGCCGTCGTAAGCCCCGACGGTAACTATACGACGGTAATATCCGCGGCCGTTTTTATATTCTAAAAAACTTCAAACAACATATGGAACGATTCAAGTTTTACCGCAGATGGGCCGCTTCCGGCCTTGTGAATTTCACGGTGCGCGAAAAAGAAACCGATATACTTGTTTCGGCCGATATGGATTTAAAAAGCAAAGCCGAAGATCTTGTGCGGCGCTACAGGGGTGATATCGAGGATTACATAAAAGTAAATCCCGAATTCCGAAAAACCCTGAAACCTATGCCGCCGGACGAAAAAGCGGCGGAAATAATAAAAGCGATGCTGTCCGCCTCGCGCGCGGCCGGTGTAGGGCCGATGGCGGCCGTAGCGGGCGCGATAAGCGAATTCGCGGGAAAGGGCCTTTTGAAATACAGCAATCAGGTTATACTGGAAAACGGAGGGGATATTTTCATAAAGACAGACAGGGAGAGAAAAATCGGTATATACGCGGGCGATTCGATTTTGAGCGGCAGGGTCGCGATAAAGTTGAAGCCGGATAAGGGGCCGAAAGGTATTTCAACTTCAAGCGGAACCGTTGGGCATTCTCTAAGTTTAGGGAATGCCGATGCCGTTACGGTCATATCGCCCGATGGTTCGCTTGCCGACGCCTCGGCGACGGCAGTTTGTAATATGGTAAAAACCGCCCCTGATATAAATAGGGCCCTGGATTTCGCAAAAAGCATTGAAGGCGTAACGGGATGTGTGGTAATATATAAGGATAGGATAGGTAGCATTGGGGATATTGAGCTTACTCAAGGCGGTGCTAAATGATATCAAAAAAAATTGTTCTGAAATTTCCCCCGAAACTGGTTGATAAGCCCATTGTTTATAAGATTGTTAAGGATTTTGACCTTGCTTTCAATATCCTGAGGGCTCGGGTCACGCCGAAAGAGGAAGGGGAGCTTGTAATTGAGTTAGACGGGAAAAAAGAAAAATACGCCGAATGCATGAAATACCTGAAAAACATCGGCGTTCATGTTCAGCCCCTGAGCCAGGACGTGACCAGAGACGAGGAGCGCTGTACCCATTGCGGGGCGTGTATTACCATATGCCCGACCGCGGCGCTTTATATGGACAAAAAAAGCATGAAAGTGATTTTTGACCCCGATAAATGCATTGCCTGCGAACTTTGCGTAAAAGGCTGTCCGTCGCGGGCGATGAAAGTAAAACTTTGATAAGCCATGGACATTTGAGCTATGGTGCGCGGGTTTAAAGTCGAAAAACTGGATCTAAAAATTCCGCCTCTTAATGTTTATGCCGGCCTGCGTGATCTCCCGTATAGTTTTTTTCTTGACAGCGCATTGAGTGGAGGCGCCCTCGGCAAGTTTTCTTTTATCGGCATAGAACCTTTCCTTATTTTTAAATCAAAAAAAGACCGTATTACGCTTGATTGGATAACCCGAAAAGAAAAGTTGAGGGGGAATCCTTTTTTTGCCCTGAAGACCCTGTTTGCAAGGTTTAAAATGAAGCCCGGAAACTCCGAAATTCCGTTTACCGGCGGCGGCCTCGGTTACTTTTCCTATGATCTTAAACATTTTAATGAATCTTTATCCGAGCGCGCTTTCTCTGATGTTGATATACCGGATTGTATTTTTTGCTTTTACGATGCTATTTTGGCTTTCAACCATTCAAGAGGGGAATATCATGCTGTGTCGACGGGGTTTCCGGAAAATGGCCGCCGCAGGGCCTTAAGGCAAAAGGCGCGGCTCAAAGGATTGAAGGATCGAATCGCGTCAGCAAACTTCCAAACCCGAACCCGTTCCACTGCGTCAGTGGAACGGAACCACTCGTTCTACCCGTTCCACTGCGTCAGTGGAACGGGTAGAACGAGTGGTGAAGCACGAGGTGAGGTGCTTGGCATAGCCGGTAGTGAGGCGGGTATCCAATCCAACTTCACGAAAGATACATACGCAAAAGCGGTAAACAAGGCAAAAGATTATATAAGAGCCGGAGATATATATCAGGTCAATCTTTCCCAGAGGTTTAAGGTCGTTTTAGAAAATGACCCGTTTGACACCTACAGGATACTCAGGGCTATTAATCCAGCGCCTTTTGCCTGTTTTCTTGATTTCGGCGATATAAAAATAGCAAGCGCCTCGCCCGAAAGGTTTATGAAAAAAGAAGGCCGTTATATAGAGACACGGCCGATAAAAGGGACGAGGCCGCGCGGCATAAACTCATCGGAAGACGCGAGGCTTAAAAACGAACTTATTTCAAGCGCGAAAGACCGGGCCGAGAACCTCATGATCATAGATCTTGAGCGCAATGATCTCGGCAGGATTTGTGAATACGCAAGCGTGCGCGTTTCAGAGTTTATGGCCTGTGAAAAATACGCGACCGTTTTTCACCTTGTTTCAACGATTTGCGGAAAGCTGCGCGAAGGCATTTCAGCCGTAGATTGCCTTATAAACTGTTTCCCAGGAGGGTCCATAACCGGGGCCCCGAAGATACGGTCCATGGAAATTATAGAGGAACTTGAGCCGGTTAAGCGCTCGGTTTACACCGGCGCTATAGGTTATATCGGATTTGACGGCAACATGGATACATCTATTGTGATAAGGACATTTATTATAAAGGGAAAGAATGCATATTTTCATGTCGGGGGAGGCATAGTTTACGATTCCGACCCAAATAAGGAATATGAGGAAACGCTTCACAAAGCAAAGGCGTTGATAGAGGCAATTTTATATGAACGTAGTTTATTTGAACAAAAAATTTGTTCCTTCAAATAAAGCCGGAATTCCGGTCCTGGACCGCGGATTTCTTTACGGCGAGGGCGTTTTTGAGACCATGCGGTCTTACAATGGATCCGTATTCCGTCTGGAAAAACATATTTCCCGTCTTTTTAGATCATTAAAAGCCCTTGACATCATACCGGGCGTCTCAAAAAAAGATATAGAAAAAAAAATATACCTGTTGCTTAAGAAAAATAAATTATTTGGCAGCGCATATATAAAAGTAATTGTAACGCGACCCGGAGCGGAGGGGCTATTGACGCCGCGCGGTAAAACACGGGGTTTTCTTGTGATTTACGCGCTAAAATATAAGCCCCTTCCAGAGAATGTTTACAAAAAGGGAATCAGCGTATCTGTTTCCGGGCCGGGATCCGACGCGGGCCACTCACTGTTAAAATACAAAACACTGAATTACCTCTCGAATATTTTATGGCGCCGGAAAGCCGTAAAAAACGGATTTGACGATATGATACTTTTAAATTCCGACGGTATATTAAGCGAGGCCACGAGTTCTAACGTTTTTCTGGTAAAAGACGGAAAGATATATACACCTTCGCTCCGCTGTGGTATACTGCCGGGCATAACAAGGGAAGAGGTTATCCGCATTGCCGGAAAATTTTTGAAAACAAAAATACAACAAATCAACGTAAAAAAAAGTTTTTTATATCGCGCCGACGAAATGTTTCTTACTAATTCGCTTGCCGAGATTGTACCGGTTGCAAAAATCGGAAAATATATTCTAAAAAAAGGCGCGCCCGGCCCTATTACAACAAAACTTATCGGTCTTTATAGAAATGCGGTTAAAAAATAGATTTTTTTTGGGACAATTGTTAACCTTTTACAAAACAGCGGTTTACATTCCAACGCTGTTTCTTCTGATTTCTTCCGTTTGTTTCGCGGATCAAAGCATAAAATTAAAACCTCTTGTAATCACATCCACCAGAATCTATTCCGGTGAAAACAGAAAAATACCTGTCCGAAGCGAGAATTCTATTATTCTCAATGAAGATGAGGAACTATCACGTTTTTCTGTTGCCTCGGTCTTAAGCGATTTTTCGCTTACGGATGTAAGGACAAGGGGTCCTTACGGCATTCAGTCGGATATCAGCATAAGGGGAGCGCCTTTTGAGGAAAACCTTGTATTGATTAATGGCGTAAGCATAAATGACCCGAAAACCGGGCATCACAACATGGATATACCGCTTACAATGCACGATACGGAAAGAGTGGATGTAACCTATGGCCCTGCCTCCAGTGTTTATGGTTCCGGCGCCCTTGGCGGCGCCGTTAATATTATTCCCAAAAAACCGGACGATGAATTTTATATTTTTGGTTCTTCAACTACCGGACGGTGGGATTATTATTCAGGAAGCGCATCTTTGAATATTCCGACCGGTTTACTTAAAACAAGAAATTCCGTGGAATGGGAGAGAAGCACCGGTTTTGCCCCCGAAACGGAATTTGACATGTTGACGGCGTCCTCGGTCAGTGAATTAACTTTTGATGATGTGGAACTCGGTTGTTTTTTGGGATATCTTACGAAAAAATTCGGCGCGGACAGTTTTTATTCGGATCTATATCCAAACGAGGAAGAAAGCGTCAATACGGGCCTTTTAATCGCCGACGCGGAAATTAAAAAAGACGCCGTATTGATAAAACCGGTTTTTTACTGGAAACGGCTTCAGGATAAATTTATACTTGACCGAAATAGGAAGGGTTTTTCAAGGAATGACCATACCACCGGCATGTGCGGAGGGGAAATAAATTCACAGGTTGTGACCGGGTTCGGAACCGTTGCTTTCGGCGGGCTTATCGGAAACGAAAAAATATCAAGTACAAGCATGGGCAGGCATTGCCGGGTAAAAAGCGGCGCGTTTCTCGAATACGAGAATAGATTAGCCAATCTGTTTTTAAACGCGAGCGCACGAATCGACTATTATTCAACTTTTAAAACGCATTTTTCACCATCAGTTAATCTGGGATATGAACTCTTTCCGGGATTTTCTATTCGCGCCGGAGCCGCTGAATCATTTCGCGTACCTACGTTTACGGAGCTGTATTACTCAACTTCCGCGAATAAGGGGAATCCCGGTTTGAGACCCGAGACAGCGTGGAATTATGAAGCGGGTTTCAATTACGAGGGCGAAGACACATCCGTTTTAATCTCCGCTACGGTATTTTTGAGAAATACTAAAAAAGTTATAGACTGGACAAGAAAAACGCCTTCGCGCGTCTGGCAGGCGGAAAATATAGGAGAATTTGACATGTATGGCGCGGAAAGCCGCCTTAAGCTCAAATTCGCGAACCTGTCCCACTGCAGCAGTGGGACAGGTATTCCACTGCAGCAGTGGGACAGGTGGAATTTTGTAAAAAGCATAATTTTAAGATATGCTTTTCTTGAAAGCCCCGACAGAAAAGGAATAGTTTCAAAATATGTCCTGGAATACCTGAAGCACAACCTGACAGCGACATTCGAGTGCGCCTTTCCATTCGGCATTACCGAAGAAATAAATCTTGCCTTCAGAAAACGCATAGGGCGCGAAAAGTATTTTCTCCTGGACCTGGTGACTTACAAAGACGTTGAGTTGAAAAAAGGCAAAATGAACCTTTTTGTGAAGATTTCCAACGTATTTAATACCGAATATTGTGAGCAGGGCGATATTAAGATGCCCGGTTTAGCCGTTTTTGGAGGCGCCAGTTTAAAGTTTTAACACACATAATTCGGCTGTTTTGGCGCGACGGCTGAAAACGGAGAATTGACAAAAGAAAGGTTTTGTAGTACTCTTTATTGTACTAATCAAGGAGGGTATATGAATACTATAAGCTCAATATCAAATGCTAAGGAGGTAATAACCGGCAAAGCGGCTGTGAGGGCGATATTTGTCGTAAGTTTCGTTTTAATGACGGCCCTCGGGGCGTATGTCAGGATTCCACTGCCTTTTACCCCCATACCCGTGACACTTCAGACTTTTTTCGTGCTTTTATGTGGGGCCGTACTTGGACGCGGGCTTGGCAGCTTTGCGCAGGCGGGTTATGTAGGGCTCGGCGTTTTGGGATTACCGCTTTTCCAGGGTTACGCCGCGGGAATCACGCATCTTGCCGGACCGACGGGCGGGTACCTGGTTGGATTTATTACGGCTTCTATTGTTATCGGCGCGCTTTTCGAAAAAAATCGCGGCCGTGATAGTTTCCCATATGTTTTTTTCGCGATGCTTATCGGGCTTCTTACGATTTATGCCTGCGGCGTTACATGGCTCATGGCCGGTTATAAATTAAATTTAGCGAAAGCGTTTCTCGCGGGAGTGATCCCATTTATCCCCGGCGCTGTTTTTAAACTTGTCGCCGCTTCATGGGTTTACGCTAAAATAAGAAAAAGATGCGAACAGGTACTTCGGTAATTATACTGGCCCTTTTCAGCGCGTTTCTTTTTCTCGTGGGCCTGGGGGCAATGCCGCTTACGGACCCTGATGAAACGTTTTATGCCGAAACTGCCAAAGAAATGCTGGACAGGGGCGAGATACTCACGCCCTACATATTCGGTAAGCCGCAGTTTGAAAAACCGCCGCTTTATTACTGGCTGGTTATGGCCAGTTTCAAGATGTTTGGCGTGAATGAATTCTCGGCGAGATTTCCGTCAGCCGCCGCCGGCGTTTTTGGTGTCATAGGTGTTTATTTGCTCGGAAGCGCGCTTGTAAACAGAAAAACCGGTTTTCTTGCGGGAATTGTCCTCGCGACGTGTGTCCAATATCTTGTTCTGTCCAGGGGGTGCGTTACCGATATACTGCTCGGCGTTACCACGCTTTACGCGTTTTTATTTTTCTTTTACGCGTATCTTTCAGAATACGGTAAAACAAAATGGTATCTCCTGTCGGCGGCCTGTCTGGGTCTGGCTGTTTTAACAAAAGGGCCGGTTGGGTTTCTTTTGCCCGCAGCGGTGATAATACTTTATCTGCTTTTTACCGGAGAGTTCAGAAGATTAAAAGAAATACCTGTTTTCCGCGGGGCAGTCATCTTTCTTATTATAGCGTTGCCGTGGTACGTCCTAATGTATATGGGGCACGGCATGAAATTTCTCGATGTTTTTTTCGGCTTTCATAACATAGTAAGGTTCTTGCATCCCGAGCACTCTTCAGGAGACGTTTTTTATTATTACGCGCCGATCATCGCGGCCGGTTTCCTCCCGTGGACTATTTTTTTACCCATGGGTATATGGCAATCCTTGAGAGAGAAAGCCCCGGCGATAAAAAAAACAAATCTTTTTATTCTTTTATGGTTTTTAGTTATTACCGTATTTTTTTCAATATCCAGGACAAAATTGCCGACTTACGTTTTTCCCGCTTACCCGGCCCTGGCGCTTCTCTCAGGCAGGATGTGGGATGCTTTTTCCAGCGGGGAGTTTACCAGGAAGATGAAAATCGGTATGAATGTGTCGGCTATTCTTCTCCCGGCGGTTATGGTTGTGGGGGCTATAGCGTCATACCTGTTGATGAATTATGCTACTGTATCAAACGGAATAACGAAAGTAAGATATCCGAGCGCCGCTTTTCCCGCTTTGATAGCAGGCCTGGCGTTTTCGGCCTCTATATTCTTTTTTTCAAGCGCAGTTTTGCGGAGAAAATACAGCCTGGCCCTCACTTTTCTCATAATCTCTTTCGTGATTTTTGCCGTTCCGCTTACTTATATTATCCTGCCAAGAATAGGGCAATACGAATCAAGTAAGGCCGAAGCGGCGAAGCTCCTGGAATTGGCTAAACCGGGAGAACGGATTGGTGCCGAGACCAAATATGTACGGGGGGTCGCCTTCTATACCGGTATCGAAGACGTACTCGATGTTCATCCCCACCACGTGATAACCGATTTTCTGGATAAAAAAGAACGGGTTTGGTGCCTAATTAAGGAAAAAAATCACCGGCAGCTTTACGAAGATAAGGAAAAACCGTATCATAAGCCGACATATGTAGTTTACCGGTTTGGGAAAAAAGTGATAATCACGAATAAGATGCCCGAAGACGGTGTATTCCTGAAGATGAGGTCCGAAGATGAATCTTAAGAGCGTTTCCTTTGTTATACCGATGTATAACGAAGCCGGCGGAATAGAGTCTACGGTAAAGTCGATCGCGCGGATGGCGGAACAACTTACAGAAGATTACGAGATCATTTTAGCCGATGACGCTTCTTCGGATGACAGTGCTGCGATTGCCGATAGGATAGCGGCAAAAGACCCGCGCGTAAAAGTGGAACATCTTAAGGTAAATACGAAATTCGGAGGGGCATTGAAAGCAGGACTCAAGCGCGCCGCCAAAGACGTTGTTGTATATACCGATTCCGACCTGCCAATAACTTTTCATGATGTAAAAGGGGCGCTTAGCCTGCTCGAGGGAGCGGACATTGTGACAGCTTACAGCAGGGTCAGGAAAGGAGAAACGCTTAAGCGGGTGATCATGTCCAAAGTTTACAATTTCCTTATACAGTTTTTATTTAAGGCGAATATAAGGGACATAAATTCCGGATTTAAAATATATAAAAGAAAAGTGTTTACCGACATGGACATTATTTCAAAAAGCCCATTCGTGGATGTTGAGATATTCGTAAGGGCCATAAGAAAGAAATTTACCATAAAGCAGTATCCCGTTATATTCAAGCACAGGGAAGCAGGCGCCTCTTACATATCGAGGCCCGCTGTTATCCTGGCGACCATAAGAGACATGCTGAAATTCAAATGCCAAAAAAGCTCATAATAACCGCTGATGATTACGGCGAAAGTAAAGATATAAACGAAAGAATTATAAAATGTTTTCTGTTAGGCGCGATTTCAGATATAAGTATTTTAGCCGTGGGGAACGCTTTTTCCCATGCCGCGGAACTTGCCCGGAAACACAATATAAAGAATATCGGTGCCCATCTCGCGCTTACGGGGCCTTTTAAAGCGCTTTCGGGCGGCATTGAATTTCCCGGAAGTTACGGAGCATTCTTCGCGAAATATTTCGCTGCGCTTATCAATAAAAACAGGATTTATGAAGAATTTAAGCGGCAAATTTCCAGGATTAAAAACGCGGGTTTCACAATCACGCATGTAAACAGCCACCAGCATGTGCATATGGTTCCCGGTATATTGAAAAACGTGCTGAAAATAATGAAAGAGGAAAATATAAACTCTTTAAGATTCCCCCTGGAAAGAATGAGTTTTCTCGGTAAGGCGCAGGACCCGCCGGCCGCAGCGCGCAATATTTTATTATCTTCTATTTGTCTCTTATCCGGTGGCCTGCTGAAGAGTTCCGGCGTCAAGCGCAACGATCATTTCATAGGCCACGCCCGAGCGCTCAGATTAAAGCGAGCGGATTTTATATCGGCGGTTTCCGGGCTCGAAGAAGGATTAACAGAGTTAGGCTGCCACCTAAAGGATGACGAAGAAGAGCGGTTCCTCTGTGATAAAGTTTTCTTAGACACTGTAAAAAAAAATAATATTGAAATCGTATCATATTAATCAGAAACCTCACCAATACCGGGTTTTGGTAAACCCGGTATTGGTATTGGTGTAGAAATTTGCGGAAGTGGCGGAACTGGCAGACGCGCTAGGTTCAGGACCTAGTGGGCGCAAGCTCTTGGGGGTTCGACTCCCCCCTTCCGCACCATCCTGCGTCCCGTACCGCAGAACCTCGGGGAGAGGTTATAGATGGCAAGATATTTAATAACAGTAAAAAAAAAGGGGGTGGGTATGAAAAAAGTATTAGTTGTGTTGTTTATTGCCGTGCTGGTTCCTTTTCTTTCCTCGTGTTTTATGACAGGGAAAAAGACCGCTAAGGATACAGGCGATGCGGTCGGGGGAACGGTTGAGGGAACCGGCAAGGGTGCCATGGATATCGTAGAAGGTACAGGCAAGGGCGCGGCGGATATTGGCAAAGGTACCGCCGAAGGCGTGGTTGAAACAGCCAAGGCTGTTGGTTATACGGTTGTCGGCCACGGGGACGAGGCTTCCGAATCCGGTAAAAAAGCCGCTGAAGCAAGCGGCGAAGGCATAAAAGGCGCGATAGAAAAACCCGTAGAAAGCATAGGAAAGGGCTTGCAAAGCATAGACAGAAGCATAAAGGAAGCGACCGGAAGGGAAGACATCAAGTAGCTTAGATCGTGATGGACGATGTTATTGTTACAAACAGACAGGCTCGCCATGACTACTTTATACTGGAAACTTTTGAAGCGGGTATAGCGTTTAAGGGTAGCGAAATTAAGTCTGTCCGCAAAAGGCATGTTAATCTCAAGGACGCTTTCGCGAGGGTTGAAAAAGGCGAGGTTTTGTTGTATAATATGCACATAAGCCCTTACGAATTCGCCCGCCGCGATCAAGTAGATTCAAAGAGGCCGAGGAAACTACTCCTCAAAAAAAGCCAGATAAAATATATTTTCGTTAAAATTTCCGCGAAAAAGTTAACTTTAATCCCTTTGAAAATATATTTTAAAAAAGGTCTCGCGAAAATGGAGATCGCCCTGGCGAAGGGCAAGAAGTTCTTTGACAAACGCGACGCGATAAAAGCCAGAGAATCAAAACGTGACATTGACCGCGCTTTGCGGAAAAAGTGAGACAAAAACGGCGGTATTTCGGCAATGGAAAATGCTCCTACTCGCCGCATTTTTCCCCTGCCTCAGGGGCGATTTTCGCTTCGCAATTTTAGGGTACTTCAAAAGTGGTTAATTCTCCCATTGGGTCAGATTAACAACACTTCCCTAGTATCAAAATTTCTTAAAGCGAAATTTTGGGGGTGAAAGGTTTCGACCTAGTTCTTTGGTCTAGAAGCAGCATGTATAGGTTGCAAGGAGGCCTATTAAAACACCTTGCGAAAATAAACGCAAACGACACGAACAGTGCCGTCCTCGAAGCCGAGTCAATCTTGGCCGAGGATGCGTTACATGTTCCCGTTTTAACGGGAACAGCTCCATTAGCTTTCGCCTGGTAAGCTAATCGGAGTCAACTAAACAGGATAGCTTGGGGGCCGGCTTCGGGTCTTCAAGCAAAATTTAACAGGAGCTGCTTCTTTCTAAATCCGGTTTCGCGGAGTTAGGAAGAAAAAGATAAAAGCCAAACTAAACATGTAGACACTTCCAGGTTGAGAGCTTGGGACCGGGGTTCGAATCCCCGCACCTCCACCATCGCGACCAATTCGTGCTTTGGCCCCTTTCATCTAAAAGAAACAAAGTGCGAATTTTTTATTCGCCACGTAATAGGACTTGAATGAAAATTCTCCGGCCTGCTTTTTTATCCATACCTGATGGACCTCACAGGCCTTTTCCAACGTAAACCCATTTACGAATCCTATTTTGCTATTGAGCGTTAAGCGTTGTTATGATATAGTATGGTTTACGATGGGCATGAGAAAAGCTGTAAATTTAATAATAGCCGCTGTTTTTTTACTTTCCGGCTGTACGTATCAGCACGAGTTTGTAAGAATTCCTGACGCCTCGATTTACAGCCAGCCCGCGTTATTTGGCAACGTTCAATACATACCGCTTTTAAGATTTTCCAATTATTATAACCTGAACCTGGACTGGGACCTTGTTTCCCAAAGGATTGAACTCCAAAAAGGCGAGACAAGGATTGTCATGAGGCCTAATTCCAGCTTTATCCTTGTTAACGGCCAGGCGATAACCTTAAAACACCCCGTTGAATACAGAGACGGTTCGGCTTACATACCGGTTGAATCGGCCGCCTTTATATCGGAAAAAGTTTTTGAATTACCGAAAGAAGCTATTTTACCGGCCAAACTCCACGCCATAAAGACCGTTGTAATAGATCCGGGCCACGGCGGGAAAGATCCCGGCGCGATAGGAAAATACGGCACCAGAGAAAAAGACGTGGTTCTTGATATTTCCAAAAGGTTAAAAAGGCATCTTGAACAGAAGGGGCTAAAGGTTTATTTAACAAGGGATAAAGATATTTTTATACCACTTTACAAAAGGGCGAAAATCGCCGAGCGTAAAAACGCAGACCTTTTTATAAGCGTTCACGCCAACGCCTCAAGATACAGGCGCGCGAAGGGATTTGAGGTATATTACCTTTCCGAGGCCACTGACGATAATGCCCGGGCGCTGGCGGCGGCGGAAAACGCTTCATTGAAATTCGAGAAAGACGATATGAGCCGGGAAAAATCTCCGGCGACTACGGTGTGGGACATGAAGCTTACGGAAAACCGCCGCCAGTCAAAGGCGCTCGCTTATTCCATATGCAATATAACATCGGATGCCCTGCGTATGCGGAATAGGGGCGTGAAAGGCGCCCGTTTCGCCGTATTAAAAGGCGCCATAATGCCGGCTGTCCTTATAGAAGTAGGTTTTTTAACTAACCGGCGCGAAGAATCCAAGCTAAAACAGACATATTTCAGGGATAAGATAGCGAACGCTGTTTCCCGTTCTATCGCGGAATACAAGAGCGAGTATGAGCGAACCAACGGTTTTTCGCGGTGAATAGAGTGGATACAAGGCCTATCGGTATATTTGATTCCGGCGCCGGCGGATTAACTGTATCGAGTAAAATAGCGCGTCTTTTACCGAACGAAAAAATAATATACTTCGGGGATACGGCAAGGGTTCCTTACGGTAACAAATCGCGCGAGGCTGTTACGCGTTTCTCAAAAGAAATAATAAATTTTCTGCTCGAGTTTAAAGTAAAGCTTATTATCGTAGCGTGCAACACGGCTTCTAGCTTGAGCCTGGATTCGCTCAAGTCGTCTTTCCGGATACCGATTATCGGCGTGATAGAACCCGGGGCCGAAGAGGCGCTTAAAGCGACTAAGACCTTCCGCATAGGCGTAATAGGCACCGAAGCCACAATATCGAGTAACGCGTATAAAAAAAGAATAAAGTCCGCGGGCAAACGCTGTTTTGTGATCCAGAAAGCCTGCCCGCTCTTTGTTTCGCTCGTGGAAAATAAATGGCTTAACGATGGTATCACCTTGAGGATAGCGAAAAGATATCTCTTCCCGGTGCTGGAGAAAAAAATTGATACGCTGATCCTCGGGTGCACGCATTACCCGCTTTTAAAAAATACGATACGAAAGGTTACGGGTAAAAACGTGACGCTGGTGGACTCTTCCGCGTCCGTGGCGAAAAGCGTAAAGCGCGTTCTTGAAAAAAACGGATTATCCGCCGACGCCGGACGGGGCGGCGTAAAATTTTTCGTGAGCGATGATACCAAAAATTTCGCAAAACTCGCCAAAGTATTTTTGAAAAAAAATATAACGGTAAAAAAACATGTTTTCGGGATATCATGAGAAAAATACGCGTAAGTAAAATCAGAAATACGGTCCGGGAACTTTGTGTAAAGGCCAATACGCTGCTGCGCCCCGATATACTGCGGGCGCTTAAGAAAGCGCGCAAAAAAGAAACGCATAAAACTTCAAAACGCATACTGGGTGTCCTGCTCGAGAACGCCGAAATCGCGAAAAAAGAAAAAAGGGCTATCTGCCAGGATACGGGATTTGTTTCCGTATATATCGAAATAGGCCAGGATGTCAGGATTATCGGGGGCGGCTTGAAAGACGCCGTTAATGAGGGCGTAATGAAAGCGTATAAAGAAACTTTTTTGAGAAAATCCGTAGTGAGGAGCCCACTTTTGAGGGCGAATACCGGCACGAACACGCCTTCGGCGATCTACACCGAGATTGTTAAGGGAAATAAGCTTAAAATGACCGTTGTCCCGAAGGGGATCGGCAGCGAAAACAAAAGCGCCGTTAAGATGTTAAATCCGACCGAAGGCGAGAAAGAAATAATATCTTTTGTTCTGAAAGTTGTTAAAGAAGCCGGGCCCGATGCCTGTCCGCCATATATACTTGGAATAGGGATCGGTGGAATGTTTGACAAGGCGCCTTTTTTGGCAAGAAAGGCCCTCGCGATATCGATCATCGGAGCCAATCCCAAGAAGCACTTACGAAAACTTGAAAACGCGATACTGAAAAAAGTAAACAGGCTGGGCATAGGCCCAATGGGATTTGGCGCAAAGACGACATGCCTGGGCGTAAGGATACTGGAATACCCGACCCACATAGCCGGTTTACCTGTCGCGGTAAGCGTTGGCTGTCACGCGACAAGAAGCGCGAGTGACAATATATAATGATTGCCCCGCGTTTATGCGCGGGGAAAGTATGGAAAAATGAAGGATACCACACGCGTAAGCGCGTAGAGGGGCTTTGATGCGAAAAGTAACGACACCGTTAACAAAATCAATACGAAAAAAGTTAAGATGCGGGGAAGAGGTGCTTCTTTCCGGCACGCTCTACACGGCGCGTGACGCGGCGCATAAAGAACTCGCGCAGCTTATAATAAAAAAAAAGAAACTTCCTTTTAGCCTCAAGGACAATGTGATATATTATACGGGCCCCACTCCAAAACGCGAAGATGGGTTTTTCGGTTCGTGCGGCCCCACGACTTCCTCGCGCATGGATAGCTTTACGCCTTTTCTTCTAAGAAAGGGCCTCGGCGCCATGATAGGGAAAGGGCGCCGCACGCCCCGCGTGAGGAATTTAATCAAAAAGCACAAAGCGGTCTATTTTCTGGCCGTGGGCGGGGCGGGAGCGTATCTTGCCAAAAAAATAAAATCTTCGAAAGTCCTGGCGTTCCATAACCTTGGCCCCGAGGCGGTCTACGCGCTGGAAGTCAGGAATTTTCCGCTTGTCGTCGGAATAGATTCACAGGGAAAGGATATCTACGGATGAAAATAAGAGGTGATGGCAGGGCAAAAACCGAATTAAGAAAAATAAAAATTACCCCTCATTTTATGAAATTCGCCGAAGGTTCATGCCTTTTTGAGATAGGGAACACAAAAGTCGTGTGCACGGCTTCCGTTGAGGAGGGTGTCCCCAAATTTTTAAGAGGCAGGGGGACCGGCTGGATAACCGCGGAATACGGCATGCTTCCCCGCTCGTGCAAGACAAGGGTAATGAGAGAGGCCGCTAAAGGCAAGCCCGGCGGACGGACCCAGGAAATCCAGCGGCTCGTAGGCCGTTCGATGAGAGCGGTATGCGACATGAAGAAACTGGGTGAGAGGACAATCCGAATGGATGCCGATGTGATTCAGGCAGATGGCGGCACGCGTTCCGCCAGTATTACAGGTTGTTTCGTGGCTCTGGCGCTCGCTTTAAAAAAGCTAAAAAAAGAGAAAATTTTTGATAAAATACCGCTTTCCGACTATCTCGGGGCTATCAGCGCCGGTATCGTGGACGACAAAGAGCTTTTGGACCTTGACTACAGCGAAGATTCAAGGGCCGGCGTCGATATGAATATCGTGATGACGCGCCGCGGCGCTCTTGTTGAGGTGCAGGGAACAGCCGAAGGCGAGCCGTTTTCCGCGACCAGGATGAATAAACTTATTAAACTGGCGGAAAAAGGGTTGAAGAAGATTTTTCCGCTGCAGAAAAACATACTAAAACTGAAAACGTGAAAAAACTCGTAATCGCCACCGGAAACAGAAATAAGAAAAAAGAACTTGAGGAAATCCTGAAGGGCCTCAGGCTGAAAGTGCTGGGCATTCCCGACTTAAAAATCCATATCCCCCGCGTCATAGAGGACGGCAGGACTTTCAGGCAGAATGCCATAAAAAAGGCGCTTACATTCTCGCGCTATACCGGCGAAATTGTCCTGGCTGATGATTCAGGGCTCAAGGTCGACGCGCTCGGCGGAAAGCCTGGAATCCGATCCTCGCGGTTTGCCCGCGCGGGGGCAGAAGACCCGGAAAATATCGCCAAGCTCCTCAGGCTCATGAAAAATATCCCAAAAGGAAAAAGGGCCGCCAGCTTTGTCTGCGTTATAGCCATTGCCAGGGGAGGGGATCTTTTGGATACCGTCGAGGGAAAATGTGACGGGTCTATTGAATTTATCCCGAAAGGGAAAAGAGGATTTGGTTATGATTCGGTATTTATTCCGGACGGATGCCGGAAAACGTTTGCCGAAATGGACCCGAGCCGAAAAAACAAAATAAGCCATCGCGCGAGGGCGTTAAAAAAAGCGAGATCTATTCTGAAAAAACACCTTTAAGCACTTTTTCCAGGCCGTTTTTGAGAACATTTTTTATCCCGCCCATGTATTGAAAATTCCACTTTGGTTTTTCAAGAGTACCGCCGAGGTGGGATTTGCTTATTAACTTCCCGAAATTCGCCAGCATACCCTGGACGGTTGCCTGCCAGTCGGCTTCAGCCGCGGATTCAGGTTTTATCAGCTCGTTTTCGACATCAAAATTCAAATTTTTATTAAAATCCATATAACCACGCGCGTAAATACCGATCGCGTTCCCTGTGAGGGTAAGATTTTCGGTTGAAATTTTTCTGTCCGCGATAACAAAATTACATGAACCCCTCGTGATATCGATTTGCCCCAGTTCGGGAAAGACTTGGTGCAGGTAGCCGTAAAGGTTTCCTATGAGCGGGGTTAAAATCGGCATAGGGCCGAGATTGGCGTCCTGCACCGCTATACTGCCAGAGCCGCGTATCGACGAGACGGATACCGCGTTTCCATGAAGCGTAAATTCCGAAGAAAGAAATCCCTGCAAATTATTTTCGCCCAGCCCCGTTGTCTTCAGCATTTCCGCGATATTTATACCGCTTAGTTTACAGTTCGCTTCGTAAGGCATTGAATTATCCTCAAGGTCAGCCCGGAAGGAAGATACAAAGACGCCGTTATACGGATAAGCGTTTATTAGCGGGATAAAAAGCACGCCGTCTTTAAAACGCATGTCCGCGTGAAAATTATCGAATTTAAAATTCCATATCTTTATATATTCAGCATCCGCTTTTACGCCTATCTCGCAATCAGACGGATTGTTTAGATTTCCTTTGAAATATATGGAGCCGGCCAGAATGCCCGCCGGTTCCAGGAAATCAAGCGATTTTCCGGGACCTTCCGGGACGAAATAAGCGATATCTTTTATGTCAATATTCGCTTTGCCATAAAGGGAAAGGATTGGAGCTCTCAGGCTTTCAAGCTCGCCTATGAATTCAAAGGATGAACCAAAGAATTCCCCGTTTATTTTCCGGATTTTATAAGTATCATCTTCTTTCGCGATGCTTGCGTTAAGATTTAAATTAGGGGATGATATCTCAAGCTTCGAAGAAAGCTTACCGGATAAATTTGATATATCGAGGCTTAATTTGCAGTTTTCTTTTCCAAGCGTAAAACGCATGCCGGATGTTTTTATTGTTTCTGGTGATATATCAACCGAGCCGGTTAAATTCTTTATTTTTAACAGCGACGTTTTTACGGAAAGGCCACCAAAAGAAACCGATTTTATTTTTCCTCCGGTTTCCATGGAAAATCCGAAGGAACCGTCCGCAATAGCGTTTCCTATCGAAAGGCTGTGTAAGGTAATTTTCGGCGATAATATTTTGTCCCTGAGGAGCCGCAGAACAGGGAGTTTTATGTCAAGATACGATACGGAGCAGAGCGTCCGCGCGTAGTAAGCATCCGTGTAAATTTTTACGCCGGAAAGCCGCAATCCTTTTGTCGGCAGGTAATCTATATCCTCGATCCTTACGCCTTTGCCGGAAAAAGATTCTATTTTTTTTATAAGATAGGACTTAAATTTAACAAGAAAAAGTCCTTTACCGAGGTAAAAAACAGCGGCGGTGGCGAAAGCGATTACGAGAATGATTATTATGACTTTACGCATGAAAAAATGTTGACTTTACAATCAATGTTTGTATTTTTCCAAAATATTTTTTATGCCGCATAATTTATTATAAGCTTCCAGCAGTACAATAAAGAAGGGTGTTTACACTTCGAAGCCCTCTCCGAGCGTTAGCGAGGAAAGGCGAAGAAGCGGGTCGCTGGCTAAACCAAATTAGAACTTGTTTGATAAAAGATTTTAACCTTTCCCCAATAACTATATGATTCGGCATATCACCGTGTCTGCAAATGTTCAAACAGCTATTTTAGCTTAAGCGCCTTAAAGCAAATAAACCAATCGAGACACTTAATACCTTCCTTGCCAGCTCCATCAACTCTTTCTTTAGCCGTTCCGCAACTGCCTGGCGGAGGCACTATAACATCATCTCCCGGCTGCCAATCTGCAGGAGTGGCAATGTTATGCTTATCCGCTGCCTGCATTGCTATTACCATACGTTTAATTTCCTGAAAATTACGACCGGTTGATGATGGATAATACATCAACGCGCGTACTTTTACTTGAGGGTCAATAATAAATACTGCCCGTACGGCACTTGAAGTACTTGCCTGCGGCTGAACCATGCCAAATTTTTTTGCTACGTCCATTGTTAAATCCGCAATGACAGGAAAATTTACCTCAACATCCTTCATGCCTTTGTATTCAATCTTTTCCTTAATTGTTCTTAACCAGGCAATGTGGCTATAATGGCTATCAATCGAAAGTCCAATCAGCTTACAATTTAATGTTTCAAACTCTTTTTCCATAGAAGCAAAAGTCATAAATTCAGTTGTGCAAACAGGGGTAAAATCAGCCGGGTGGCTAAAAAGAATAACCCATTTACCCTTATAATCCTCGGGAAACTTGATATGTCCTTGCGTAGTATCCGCTTCAAACGACGGGGCAGTTTCTCCGATAACTGGCATATGTGTTCTGTCGCAATAGGTTTGTTCCATGATAGACCTCCTTTTATTTTATTGTTTCAAAAACGCCAAACTTTGTAAAATATTATAAAATCGGGGTCCCTTTATCAGAAGGTCAGAACCTACTTTAAAGGGTACCCTTTAAAGTAA
>CAYTQI010000019.1:0-28337 GCA_964440235.1 uncultured Planctomycetia bacterium | reverse complement strand
GAAGTAAAGTTTTATCCCTTTACAATTTAAGAAATTCTCATGGAAACCAAAGAACATAAAACAAAATATAGTGTAATCATACCAGTGTATGATAGCGCCTCGATTGTGGGCAACACTATTGAACGCACAATTGCTTTTTTCGAATCCCAATCTTTACAACATGAGGTAATTTTGGTGAATGATGGCAGCCGTGATAAAAGTTGGCAAATACTTCGTGAACACGCCCTTGGGAATCCGAATATCACCGCCATTAACCTGCTGAAAAACTACGGGCAGCATACGGCTGTCTACTGCGGCCTTAAAAAAAGCACCGGCGATTTCGTTATTACGCTAGACGATGACCTGCAAAACCCACCGGAAGAAATTATGCATTTAATCAAAAAAGCGCTCGAAGGGCACGATGTCGTGTTGGGGCGGTTTCGTGTAAAAAGGCATGGATTTTATCGTCGGATGGGAAGCATATTGATAGGCGCCGTCAATGAGCTTATCTTCCATAAGCCAAAAAACTTAATATTATCTAACTTTCGGATTATCCATCGAGACATCGTTAACAAAATATGCGCATATAAAACAAACTATCCTTATATTACAGGGCTCGTGCTGATGTTTGCTTCGAATCCGGCCAATGTCCTGACAGAACATCATAGGCGGAGTAAAGGAAAAAGCAATTATAGCCTTTCAGCAATCGCCAGGCTATGTTTCAGAATAATATTTAACTATTCGGCGTATCCATTGCATTTGGTTAGCATGTTGGCGTTTTTTATTGCACTGGTAAGTTTAATGCTAGGGTCTTTCTATCTTGCAAAGAAATTTTTTATTGGCGTAAGCATTCCAGGATGGGCAACGGTTGTTGTCCTCATCTCTTTCTTCAATGGGATTATAATATTTATCCTCAGCATGTTAGGCGAATATACTATAAGGCTTCTGCAGCAAATGAGTCTTGCCGAAGGATATGAGATAAAAGAAACTGTTAAAGCCGATGTATAAACATTTTTTTATTGCCGGTGCCCAGCGATCCGGGACAAGTTATTTATATCATTTGTTGGATGAGCATCCGGAGATTCAAATGGCGAAACCACTGCAGCCTGAACCAAAATTTTTTCTGAATGACAAACTAATCAAAAAAGGTAAGGCATATTATGAGAACACTTATTTTACCCATAGAGACAGTGATTGGTTAAGGGGTGAAAAAAGTGTAAGTTACATGGAATCAGAAAAACCTGCAAAGCAAATAGTAGAATATTTTCCGAAAGCGAAAATTATTTTTATATTACGCAACCCCATCGAAAGAGCCATTTCCAATTATTATTATAGCGTCCATAACGGATTAGAAAAAGCGCCTATGGAAGAAGCGTTTTTAAATGAAGGCAAAAGATATTCTGATTATAACGACAGAAAAATCTCCGTTTCACCCTTTGCTTATTTAAAGCGAGGGCAATATATCGACTATATATCTACTTATAAGCGTTATTTTCCAACCGAAAATTTAAAGGTCATCCTATATGAAAAACTTATTGGGTCAATCAATGTTGTACATGAAATTTATACTTTCTTAAAAGTTAACGCTGGTTTTGTGCCTTCTGCGTGGCATGAGGCCATAAATAAAAAGAGTAGAAACAATTTTTCACTTCCACCCAATTTAGAACACTACCTAAAAAACTGTTTTAAAGATTGCAACAAACGCTTAGAAGAAAACTTCAAGCTTGATATTTCTGATTGGTGGCAGCTGTGAAGATATGCTTTAATTGTAGCGAAATATTCAACAGTACCGGCTGGGAATGTCCAAAATGCCATACTGCACCCGAAGTGGTTGATGGGCACCTTTCTTTTGAACCAAATCTAGCAGGAGGCACTAGTAGTTTTAGAACTGATCGCTTTGCGAAATTGTTTGAAATTGAAGCTGGTAATTTTTGGTTTCGTTCACGTAATCAATTAATACTATGGGCTATGAAAAAATATTTTCCAACGGCAAAAAAATTTTTTGAAATAGGATGTGGTACAGGTTTTGTGTTGTCTGCTGTTGAAAAAGAGTTGCCCTGGCTTAAATCGTTCGGCAGTGACATTCATAGTGAAGGAATATATTATGCTTCAAAACGCTTAAGAAAAACTCAACTGTTCCAAATGGATGCCCGGAAGATACCTTTTGATAGAGAATTTGATGTAATAGGCGCTTTTGATTTACTCGAGCATATAAAAGAAGATCAAGCGGTTTTATCGCAGATGCATCAAGCCGTACATGAAAGAGGGGGTATAATACTAACGGTACCACAGCACCCTTTTTTGTGGAGCTATATCGACGAAATTGCGTGTCATGTATGCAGATATAACGCCGGTAAGCTGAAAGGCAAAGTAGAAAAGGTGGGATTTAAAATAATCGAAACAATTTCTTTTATGTCGCTACTCTTGCCACTTGTTGTAGTTTCTCGGCTAAATAAGAAAAAAACCGTTAAAGAAAATATCGTGAGGCCCGATTTAAAATTGCCGCGTGCGGTAGATAACGTCTTGGGGTGGATACTTGACCTGGAACGTTACTTGATTCGTTCTGGCATACGCTTTCCCATTGGAAGCTCTTTACTTTTAGTTGCAAGGAAAGTTTAAAAATATAAATATGACTGAAAATACTAAATTTCGCCCAGATTATAGACATTTGGGGAAAATAGAATTTGTACCCGCATCATGTCCTGTCTGTAAAAATAGAAAAGCACTGGTATATTTTGGTTGTGAATTTTAGCCAGATATATTCAAAAAAGTTGATTCTGGATGTGATAGAAAAACAGGGCTTTAAACTTTTGTCCCGGCGCAGGGAAATACCGTAGGCCAGTATTTTACGAATCATTGATGTTCTTGCAATCCACACTTTGAGGATACCAGGTATATATCGATTTGCTGAAAGGATCGGAATAGACAAGGTTATCATTAAAATCCCATTACCAAACGTATTTAAATATATTTGGCAAAAACAATAAAAAAAGTTTTCATTGTCGCAACATCCCGCGAAGTTTACTTAATAAACAATCCGCGACCACTTTATGGCCGCGGGCGTTAAGGTGCCTGTCGGATTTCAGATAGACGTCTTCCGCGCCCCGGGCCCTTAGCGCCGCGAGGGGGTTTATAAAAATTGCCCCGTTTTTTTTCGCGAAGTTTTCCAGCGTTATCTGGGGAACATCGGATTTATTTTCATCTTTCACCTGCTCAACAGACGGTATAACCAGTAAAATAAGTTTTATATCGTGGTTTTTGCAAATATCGGCCAGCTTTTGCAGCCCGGCTAAATAATCATTCCACGCATCTCGCCAGAAAGGAGTCACCGGTAAGGCGTAGAAGTCACTGTTTTTGCCTGATTCATCTTGCGCCTGATAAAGTTCGGGATTTATTTTACGGCTAAGCAAATACGTTTTTAACTTATAAAGCTTTATATACAACGCCGTACGCCTCAATAAATCCTTGAAAGGCAGTTTAGTCGGCCTGTAAATTTCCCTGTTTTTTTTCCTGTTATGGAAATCAAGCACATCATTTTCATAAAACTGAAATACCAGCATTTGCGGCTTAAGCATAAGCCCCTTTTCCTTAAAAAATGCCAGTTCATCATCTATTGTCGCGCCGCCGGAACCCGCGTTTATGACCTCTACGCCGAGATCGGGTTTTATTTTTCTTAAACTTTTCTCGAGCCGGTCCGCAAAAGTGTATTCCAGGTCAACACCCGCCCCGTAAGTAAATGAATCTCCTGAACAAAAAATTTTATACCCGTTTTCATATTTGATCTCATTATCCCGAAATCCGCGCGAATTAATAATGATCCTGTGGGGTGGCTGGTATTTATATGTTTTTTCGATAAAATCCTGGTTTGGTTTCATGAGATATAACCCGGCCTCTTTGCCCGGTTCAAATTCAAGCCCCCTTGAAGGCGCTCCCATTAATCGTAAAATTATTTCGGCGATAAAGAGAGAAGCGATTACCGCGATAAATAGAATAGAAATATTTTTGAGGATTTTTTTCGGCATTTTATCAATCTTAGTATTCGAGCAAAAAGGCTAAAAAGTTCTATTTCCCAAAGAATTGTTTGATTTTCATCACGATATACTCTTTTTCCTCGTCTGTAAGTTCGGGGTAAACCGGTATGGAAAAGCACTCACCGGAGCATTTTTCGGACTCGGGAAAATCGCCTTTTTTATAACCCAGGTCTTTAAAACACTCCTGAAGGTGTAACGCCGCCGGATAATAGGTCCTCGCGTCTATTCCGCTTTCATTAAGATAGGTTTTAATTTTTGGCGCGTGAGGGGTTCGCAGGGTATACAGATGAAAAGAATGCCTGTAATCTCCCGGAATAGACGGCGTTGTGAGCGGACAGCCTTTTAATGCCACGTTAAAAAAATGCGCGTTTTTAATACGGGCTTCTATCCATTTATCCAGATATGAAAGCTTTACATTTAAAACAGCCGCCTGCAGGTTATCAAGGCGGCTATTATAACCGATGATTTTGTGATAATATCTTTTTTCGCTTCCGTGATTTCTTAAAAGGTTTATCTTTTTATAGATTCCTTCGTCATCCGTCACGACCATTCCGCCGTCGCCGAAACATCCGAGATTTTTACCCGGATAAAAACTTACACCGGCTGCGTCGGACATGCTGCCGGCTTTTTTCCCTTTATATTCCGATCCTATTGCCTGTGCCAAGTCCTCAAGCACCTTTAGATTATGTTTTTTCGCTATCTTAAGGATAGGGTCCATATCCGCGCACAGGCCGTACAGATGAACCGGCAAAACCGCCTTTGTATTTTTTGTTATTTTTTCCTCTATAAGATAAGGGTTTATATTGTAAGTCCCGGGGTCTATGTCAACAAAAATGGGCCTGGCGCCGGATCGCTCTATAGCCTCGGCCGTCGCGATAAAAGTAAACGGCGTGGTAATTACCTCATCCCCGTCTTTTATTCCGAGCGCGGCTAAAGCCAGTATCAGGGCGTCTGTCCCGGAATTAACACCCACCGCGTACCGCCTGGAACAGTATGAAGCTATCTTTTTCTCTAATGCCCCTACCTCTTCGCCCAGTATAAAGGCCTGCCTTTCAAGAACATAATCCAGCTTCTTTTTTATTTCGGATTTTATCTGTTTATACTGCGTTTTCAGGTCAGATATCTGTATTTTCATTTTCTTTAAAATAATTGATTGTTTTTACCAGACCTTCTTTTAAGCCTATTTTTGCCTTCCATTTTAATACGGATTTCGCGCGTTTTATATCAGGCCTCCTCACCTTCGGGTCATTCACGGGTAGTTTCGTGAAGATTATTTTACTTTCGCTTTTCGTAAGTTTTATTATGAGCCGCGCGAGTTCAAGGATCGAAAATTCCCCGGTATTTCCGAGATTTACCGGATAATTCACGCCTGATTTCGATAATTTATAAATTCCTTCTGTCAGATCGCGTATGTAACAAAAACTCCTTGTCTGGGTACCGTTTCCGTATATGGTTATGGGGCGGTTTTTTAGGGCCTGATCGATAAAATTCGGTATTGCCCTTCCGTCACGATGGCGCATCCTTTCGCCGTAAGTATTGAAAATACGCACTATTTTTGTGTCTATTTTGTGCGAGCGGTGATACGCCATGGTTATTGCTTCGGCAAAACGTTTTGCCTCGTCATAAACACCCCGCGGGCCTATTGGGTTAACATTGCCCCAGTAACTTTCTTTCTGCGGATGTTCGAGAGGGTCCCCATAAATTTCGCTTGTTGAGGCAAGCAAAAATTTCGCTTTTTTCTCTTTTGCGACACCCAGGGCGTTATGCGTACCGAGAGAACCGACTTTAAGGGTCTTTATAGGGTATTTCAGGTAGTCAACGGGGCTCGCGGGCGAGGCAAAGTGCAGGACATAATCCAGGCGGCCTTTTATGTTGATATATTTTGTAACGTCATGTTTTATAAAACTGAAGTTCCTGTTCTTCAACAGGTGCTTAATGTTTTCTTTGGAACCCGTTATAAAATTGTCCGCGCATATTACGAAATAACCTTTAGCAAGCAATAAATCACACAAATGCGAACCGATAAATCCCGCTCCGCCCGTTATCAATGCCCGTTTTTTCACGTTTTTCAGTTCCTCCGCATATTTACTTACGCGTATAATATCTTTCGTACATTTCCCATGCGCAAGCATGGGTGTCATTTTACGCTTTATAGTTCTTTCTAAACCATTCTACTGTCCGTTTTAGTCCTTCCTCAAATCCTACGAAATCCTTCAAGTTTAATTTTTTCTTAAGTTTCGTTACGTCCGCAAGGCTCTTCCTGACGTCCCCGGGCCTTTTGGGCCCGAATACGGGTTTTATGCTCTTGCCCATAATGGCGTTCAACGCGTTCACGATCCCGAGCACACTGGTAGAGGCGCCGCAGGCCACGTTAAAAACCCCGCCCGAGGCGCCCGGGGCAATAGCCGCGTTCAGGTTCGCCTGAACCACATTTTCTATAAAAGTAAAATCCCTTTCCTGTAGCCCATCTCCGTGTATGGGCGGTTTTTCGTCATTCAGCATGCATGTAATAAATTTGGGCACAACAACGGCATATTCGTTTTCAAGCGACTGTTTCGGCCCGAACACGTTAAAATATCTCAAGGCGACGGTTTCGAGTCCGAAACTCCGCGCGAAAAGTTTACAGTAATACTCGCCCAAGAGCTTTGTGGCGGCATAAGGAGAAATCGGACTCGCCTTATCTTCTTCCCTTTCCGGAAATGTGTCCCGTTCCCCGTAGACCGAGCTTGAGGAAGCGAAAACCACCCTCTTCACCTTGTGCTCTTTCGCCTTTATCAGTAAACGCAGTGTCCCGTTTACATTAACATCGTTATATTCGAACGGGCGCGCCATTGACCTGGGAACCGACCTCAAAGCGGCCTGATGCAGAACGAAATCAGCGCCTTTAAGCGCTTTATCGAGATCTTTTTCGTTCCTGATATCACCTTTTATAAAAGTGATCTTGTTTTTTACGGGCGCCAGGTTTCCGATCTTACCGGCTGAAAGATCGTCCAGAACAGTTACCCCCTCCCCTATGCGGACCAGTCGTTCGGCGATATTTGAGCCAATAAAACCGGCTCCTCCGGTTATGAGGTATTTACTTGTCATGTTATCTTTCTTCTTTCCTCCGCAGGCTTACGCCTGTGGTATCCTTCGTTGTATTCCACACACGTAAGTGTGTGGTGCCTTTACAGTTTTACTATATTCTTTCCCTTTATCCCAAGCCTCGCGAAAATGTTTCTCGTGTCCAGTATGGCTTTCGAGTTCCTCGCTAAAAACTTATAGTCCAGCTTCGTATGGTCCGTTATGAGAAGCGTGCAATCGAATTTTTTGAGTGTTTTCGCGTCCATCGATACCGGCTCCATTTCAATACCGCGTATATTGAGATACGGGAAAAAAGGGTCGTAATACGATACCTTCGCTTTCTTTCTGCGCAAATAATGCACAATATTTATCGCGGGGGATTCCCTCAGGTCCTTCACGTCTTTTTTATAGGCAATACCCACTATCAGGATCCTTGCATTTTGAATTTTCTTTTTCCGGGCGCTCAATATTTTTTTAATTCTTTTCACGATATACTCGGGCATTGCCTCATTCACGTAAGACGCAAGGTTGATAAATTTCGTTTCGAATCCGTGTTTCTTCGCTTTCCATGACAGGTATAAAGGGTCGACCGGAATACAGTGCCCGCCGACCCCCGGGCCGGGGTAGAACGCCATATAGCCGTAGGGCTTCGTTTTTGCCGCGTCTATTATCTCCCATATATCAAGGCCGAATTTATCGCATAAAATCGCTATTTCGTTTACAAGGGCCGTATTCACTATGCGGAAAGTATTCTCGAGAAGCTTTACCATTTCCGCGGCGTTCGCCGAGGAAACGGGAATAACGCTCTTGATAACCTCGTCATAAAGAAGTTTGGCGATTTCAGTCGACTTCGCGGAAATACCCCCTATGACTTTCGGCGTGTTTTCCGTTTTATATAACTTGTTGCCGGGGTCTATTCTTTCCGGTGAAAAAGCGAGATAAAAATCCTTTCCCTCCGTGAGGCCGCCGGATTCCAGAATCGGCAGGAGTATCTCGCGCGTGGTCCCCGGATACGTAGTAGACTCAAGCGCTATTATCTGGCCGGGGCGTATGTTATCTTTGATTTTTTTTACGGCGCTTCGTATATAGCTCATGTCCGGGGTTTTTTTCCTTCTAAGCGGAGTGGGAACACAGATTATAACGGCGTCGGCGGAGCGCACGGCCGTGAAATCATTTGTGACCGCGAACCTCTTAAAACGCAAAAGTTTCCTAAGTTTTTCATCAGACACGTCTGATATGTAAGAGACGCCTGTCGCGATCTTTTTTATCCGCTTCTCGCTTATATCGATCCCGATAACCTTAAACCCCTTTCTCGCGAAAGTCATGGCAAGAGGCAAGCCGACATATCCCAGGCCTATTACGGCTACCCTCGCCTTTTTGGTCCTTATTTTCTTTTTCAGTGTCTCGATATTGTTTTTCCGCATAAATAATCCTTCAGGGCCTCCCGCCACGGCCGCATCCTGAAACCGGCGGTTTTTTCGAATTTCGTGTTATCCAATACCGAAAACGCGGGCCTGTTCGCGGGACGGCCGAGCCGGCCTGCCGTAATCGGTATCACTTCAATACCCTTTATCCCGGCAATATCCAGTATTTCCTTCGTATAATCAAACCACGAAACCGCGCCGCTGTTGGTTATGTGATAAATACCCTTCGGGGCTTTTTCCTTAACTTTCCGTTTGCCGCCCGCCGCCCATCGCAGGGAAATTTCCGACAATTTACAAATCCCTTTCGCCAGATCTTTTGTATACGTCGGCGAACCTCGTTGATCGTCAACAACCTCCAGTTTTTTATTTTTTTTCGATTTATTGAGTATTGTATTTACAAAATTTTTTCCGCTTGGCCCATAAAGCCAGCCCGACCTTATGATAACATACCTATCAAGCTCCCCGGCGATCAACTCTCCCCTCAGCTTGGATTCGCTATAAACATTCTGAGGGTTAGGCGCGTCTTTTTCCGTGTAAGGGGTTCTGCCGGAACCGTCAAACACGAAATCCGTACTTATGTATATGAGCGTGGCATCAAGTAGCTTTGCCGCGCGCGCGACGTTCCGGGTGCCCTCTTCATTCACCCTTCTCGCCTTATCCGGCTCCCGTTCACATCCGTCCACATCCGTCCACGCCGCCGCGTGTATTATCATGTCCGGTTTCCGGCTTAAAATAACCTTTACAACTTTTTCTTTATCCGTTATGTCACACCGGATAAAAGCCGCGGATTCCGATATATCCAAACCTGTAACATTATGGGCGCGCGATAACTCCGCGCAAAGATCCGAGCCGAGCATGCCGGCGGCGCCTGTTACCAGAATTTTTCGCACGGGTTTCCCTTTAATTTTTGCCACCATCCAGTGTTGTTTTTATACCAAAGAACGGTTTCTTTCAAAGCGTCCTCAAACTTGCGCTTTGGTTTCCACCCGAGCCTTCGCAGCTTTCCGGAATTCAACGCGTAACGCCTGTCATGGCCGGGCCGGTCCTTCACAAACTTTATAAGACGATGCTTCCTGCCAAGCAAATCCAATATTTTCTTAGTGAGGTCTATGTTTTTCATCTCGCTGCCGCCTGCAATATTGTAAATTTCGCCCGGTTTTCCGCGTTTAAGCACGAAATTTATCGCCTCGCAATTATCCATGACATATAGCCATTCCCTTACGTTCGTGCCGTCGGCGTAAAGCGGGAGTTTTTGACTTCGCAGGGCATTTGTGACGAAAAGCGGTATGATCTTTTCCGGATATTGAAACGGCCCGAAGTTATTGGAACTTCTCACTATAATAACAGGAAGTTTGTATGTCACAAAATAAGAACGCGCCAGGACGTCAGCCGCGGCCTTGCTGGCGGCGTAAGGTGAGTTAGGCATAAGAGGCGATTCCTCGCTAAAATACCCCTTACTAATGCTGCCGTACACTTCATCGGTGCTGATATGTATGAAGCGCCGTATATTATTTTTCTTCGCCGCGTCCAGTAGAACCTGCGTGCCGATCACATTTGTTTTAACGAATGCCGTGGCGTCCTTGATCGAGCGGTCAACATGCGATTCGGCCGCGAAATTGATTATTATTCCGCATTTTTTCACCAATTTTGAAACTAATTTTTTATCGCATATATCGCCCTTCACGAAGGTGTATCCCGGATTTTTTTCGATATCCTTCAGGTTATCGGGATTTCCGGAATAAGTCAATTTATCGAGGTTTATGATTTTCACGCCGGCGGGAAGCGCGCGCGCCAGCATATATCTTATGAAATTCGAACCGATGAACCCCGCTCCGCCCGTTACGAGCATGCTTCGCTTCATTTCCCGCGTTCTTTCCTGGCTACAAGATTATTCGCCTTGAGAAGTGATTCGAACGTGCCGCTATCCGACCACCAGCCTTTCAGTACATTATAGGTAAGCTCGCCTTTTTTTGAATAAGCGTTATTCACGTCCGTTATCTCGAGTTCCCCCCTCCCGGAAGGCTTAAGCGTTTTTATTATTTCAAAAACCCTGCTGTCATACATGTAAATGCCGGTTACTATATAATCGGATTTCGGTTTTTTGGGTTTTTCCCTGATCTTTAATATGCGTTTTTTCTTATTAAACTCCACAACGCCGAATCTTTCGGGATCCGGAACCTTCTTCACCAATATCTTCGCGCCCTTCGGTTGTTTTCTGAAATCCTCCACGGCGCGTTTTATATTTTTCTCGATAATATTATCGCCCAGTATAACCACGATTTTCTCTTTATCGGCAAAATGCTCGGCAAGGCCCAGCGCCTCGGCTATACCGCCTTCCCCCTCCTGGTAAGTGTAATTTATGTGTTTAAGGCCGAATCGATGGCCGTTTCCCAGAAGGCGCAAAAATTCCCCGGCGTGATTTCCGCCGGTAACGATAAGTATGTCCTTTATTCCGGCGTCAACCAGTGTCTGAATCGGGTAATATATCATGGGCCTGTCGTAAACAGGAAGCAAATGTTTATTGCTGATCCTTGTCAACGGATATAATCTTTTACCAAGGCCGCCGGCTAATACCACGCCTTTCATCGGTCACCTCTATTTTTTCCAGTCAAACGGTATGTTATTTTTAAAAGCATCCACCCTGTATTCGTCCGGTTTCGCGTGGTTATACGGCTCCGTGGGCGTGTTAATTACGACGGACTCCTCATCCGCCATCCCTTTAAAACCGTGATAAACATTCGTCGGGATGGAGATCAGCTTCGGTTCCTCCAGGCTTACCGTGATATCCATTGTTTTTCCGAAAGTCGGAGAATCGCCTCTCGCGTCATATAACCCGATACGGACCCTTCCCTTAACGCAACAAAAATTATCTCGCTGCATTTTATGATAGTGCCACGCTTTTACCACGCCCGGTTTTACCGTTGTCATGTAAACCTGCCCGAATTTCTCATATATTTCATCGTCCGAACGTAATATTTCCATCAGCCTTCCGCGCTCATCCGGTATTACTTTCAACGTCTTTGTTTTTACCCCGTCTATCATTAGTTTTTCCTTTCTCACGCGCCTGTCTTCCGGCCGCCCGCCGCCAGGCATAAACACGTGGCCCCGCTAAATTCTTCTGCCTATCCCCGTATACATGAAACCGGACTTCTTCATCACAGCCGGATCGTAAATATTGCGTCCGTCAACAATTACGGGTCGTTTCAAAAGCTTTTTTATTTTTTTAAGATTTATCTTTTTGAATTCGTTCCATTCAGTAACTATCGCCAAACAGTCACAGCCCCTGGCGGCGCTGTAAGCGTCTTCGCAAAATTTTACCCTCTTATCGCCAAGTTCCTCACCGGCTTTTTCCATCGCCTGGGGATCGTATGCTTTTACAACGGCTTTTTCATTCAGTAATTTTTTTATAATGTCAAGCGAAGGGGCGTTTCTCATGTCATCGGTATCGGGTTTAAACGAAAGGCCGAGTACGCATATTTTTTTTCCTTTGATCTTTCCGTTCAGGGAACGACGGATCTTATCTATAAATACGTGTTTTTGCTGTATATTAATGCGCTTTACGTCTTCCAGGAGCCTGAACGGATGCCCCAATTTATCACAGATATGTATGAACGCGTCCACATCTTTGGGGAAACATGATCCGCCGAACCCGATTCCCGCGTTAAAGAAATTTTCACTTATTCTTTTGTCCATTCCGATACCCCTGGCCACCTCAACCACATCCGCTCCCGTAGCCTCACAGATATTACTTATTTCATTGATAAATGAGATCTTTGTGGCAAGAAACGCGTTCGCGGCGTGCTTTACGATCTCCGCGCCTTTAATAGTGGTTATGCTCATCGGCGCCTTAAGCGGTTTATAAAGCTTCAGCATAAGTTTTTTCGCTTTTTTTGTCTCAACACCGATCACGACCCGGTCCGGACGCATAAAATCCTTTATCGCGGACCCTTCCCTTAAAAATTCCGGATTGCAGGCAATATCAAATTTCACCTTTTTTTTCCTAAAAAACCTGATCGTATCCTTCACCCATTCACCTGTTTGTACGGGAACGGTGCTTTTCTCAACTATCAATTTATACGAATGCATGTGGCGCGCTATTTCATGGCACACCTTCTCTATATTCGAGAGGTCGGCTTCGCCGTTCTCCCGGGAAGGCGTCCCAACGCAGATAAATATTACTTTCGCGCTCTTTATCGCCTCTTCTATAGTATCCACAAAAATAAGCCGCTTCATGCGTCTGTATTTCCTTATGATGCCTTTAAGCATGGGCTCATATATCGGGACATCTCCCTTTTTCAGGGCCTTTATCTTTGTTTTATCACTATCCGTGCATATCACGGTATTTCCCAATTTAGCGAAACAGGCCCCTGTCACGAGGCCCACATAACCCGCGCCGATTATTACTATTTTCAACGCTTACATCCTCCCCGCCCCGTTAATTCTCTTTTGATGGCGACGGTTTTTCCGCCTCATCAATCAGCATTACCGGTATTCCGTCTTTGACCGGATATTTTAAACCGCATCTCAAACATACTATTTTCGCGCCCTGCGATTTTACCGCTGATTTACAAGCCGGGCACACCAGTATTTCCAGCATTTTTTTATCAATCATTGCGCTATCCACGCGTTATTATAACATCAAAATATCGCCCATACAAGGGCCTTCTGTTGTCAGGCCCTCATATCCGGCATTTCTGCGTTTTCTCAAATGAGAACGCAAGGACCCGGCCCTTTTTCCGCTAACGCCGGTGGCCGGGTGTAGGCCTTCGGTAGGTCGTCTTCAAGAGGCCGATAGGTATATCCGGGAACGCTTTAAGCCTGAATATAAGCCACGCGGTATAGTCACCGTGCCGGACATCAAAGGTAAATTCCGCTATCCAGCAGTGAAGATCCTTAAATATAGTGTATTCCTGCTCGAGCCATTTAGCCGTTGCCCAATCAAAGCGCTGGTAAATTTTACATTTCCAGTCGTCGTTCAAATTGTAAAACATCTCACCGGTAAGCTGGCTTGTTTCCTCGTCCCCGGTGGTTTCATAACGCTGTCCCACCCCGAGGGTAAATTTCTTTCCCAGATTGATATTCACGTCAATATCGGCTGATTTGAGCCCGGCATCTTTATCATTCAATACCATTTTTGAATCTACGGCAAGCCACGTGTAAGGCCACATCTCGAAAGTGAATTTGATGTCTTCGAATTTTCCGACCCCCTTGAATCCAAAAAAATTCTTCTTTTGCCTGAAAGTATAATCGGTGCCTACCGTGAAACGCGCCAGATCAACGACCTGCATATCATTGCCGCTCGGCCTCTTAGTTTGTAGCTTGCTTTCCAGGAACAGCCCAAAACCGTTGTAATAATCCATAGCGTCTATCTCATCAAACTGATAAAGGTTGTCCGGCGATATAGTAGGATTGCGCCTGTGCAGGAATTGAACGTAAGGGGCGATGATGTGCTTAAGCTTATTGATATTCAGCCCCCAGAAATCGGTATGCACGTCGAATACCCTGTGAAACCTGGCGCTTGTTTCCACGCCCCACTCGTAAATACTCCGGAACCGCGAGGGCTCGTTCCACCTGTTTCTGCTGTAAAAGGTCTGTCTTGTCGCCGCGAAAGGCGTTATGTTTAGAAACCTGAAAAGCCTGGCGGCGTAAGAAAGTTTTTGAAAAGTATCCATTCGCAGGGATTTCTCGGAAGAAAGGTCATCGCTTTCCTGATATGTTTTTACAAAATTCGTCATTGAGCTTTCGCTCCCGTAATAAAAATTGGTATTCCAGAGCTGCTGATTATAAATCTCGAGTTTTGCTTCAGGAAGCCGCTCAACGACACTGAAAAAATCGTTGAATCTTTTTTTCGCGAAAAGCGTAAATATGTAATTCGGCTTTGACGTCTGGACCATCACGTAATTATCGGGAAGCGGGTCCTCCTCGTACTCCCTGTAGAGATAGTCCTTAATCACGCTGCTATCGCTTAACTTGTTAAACTCGAGCACGCATGTAGTGTCCTGCGCCAGGTCCAGTTCATGCCTGTACTGTATCCTCCAGCGGTTTCTCGTTTTTTCGTCTTTCTTTGTAATTGTTAACGCGTCGTTTTCGTGCGTGTAATAAACCCTGCCGACGCCTTTTCCGAAATCCTCGGTCGTGTACTGGTAGGTAGCGCCCTCGGATAATCCTTTCTTTTCCCTGTAATCCAGATGCACGAATCCTTTAGAGGCCTCGTTGAAATAAACCCTCCAGGCGGTAAGGGCGTAATACCCCCAGTCGGTCGTTCGCCCGGGCACGATGGTAATTTCGGGAAATTTTTTTCCGAGAGGCTGCACGTAAATCGGGAGATAAAATACAGGGATTTCCCCTATGTAAAACACGATATGTTTGGCTACTATTTTTCTTTCCAGAAAAATTTCCAGCGATTTCGCCTCTATCCTGTAATGGGGCTTCTCAAGATCGCACGTGGTTATACTTCCCCTCTCCAGCCGGAAATCCTTATCCGCCGTTTGCTCGACAAGAGCCGCGCCGGCGTAAAAAGGCGCTGCCTGCACGCTGCTTTCGAGGGCATATCCTTTTTTGGTCAAGAAATTATAATTTATCTTGTCGCCTTCCATTGAGGCCCCCGGCTGCGTAATTTTGACGTTTCCCTCGCACACGGCTTCCTTTGTATCGGTGTAAACGCTGATCCTGTCGCATGTAAGTTTTACGTCGCCGTAGGTTATGGAAACATTGCCGACTCCGGAAACCTTGTTACGGTTGTGGAAATATTCGACTTTGTCCCCCTTGACAACAATAGGCTGGTCTGATTTCTCTATTTTCCCGAAGAGATCGTCCTCAAGCGCGCGCGCCTCAAGGGCCGGAATTTGAGAGAATATTATCACGAACGCCAGAATAAACCGTATAAATCCGGACACATTTAAACACATTATAGCTAATATAACTCCCGATTGGCATTCAGTATATCATAAGATTACACCCGGCTCAATAATAAAAATTCGCTTCGCGGGATAAAAAAACCGCGCCAGGATTGGAACCCCCTGTTCAAAATATCGTCTTTCCGTTCAATAAGGGAATTGTCGTAACTGCCTGCGCTTTTATTTCGACGGGGTAGGTTATTAAAATAGAATATCAAAAACAGGAGTCTGCAGGCGGTATATTTGTCCGGGCGCCGGCGCGGGGCGTAATTCAGAGGTGCCGTCGCGGTATTTCCGATATGAAAGATCGCGGATTCCTGTAACCTGTTAGAACCCTGTCGCCATCAGGCGAGATAATCCAGTAAACACGACAGGCTTGCCCGCATATCATTACGGTCTACTATCATGTCGATAAGGCCGTGTTCGAGCAAAAATTCCGACTTTTGGAATCCTTCCGGCAGCTTCTGCCTTATAGTTTGCTCGATAACGCGCGGGCCGGTAAAACCTATCAGCGCCCTGGGCTCGGCTATGATTATATCCCCGAGCGACGAAAAACTCGCCAACACCCCAGCCATCGTAGGGTTTGTAAGGACAGATATATATAATCCCCCTTTTTCTGCGTGGCGCGCCAGCGCGGCGCTTGTTTTCGCCATCTGCATAAGGGAGAAAAGGCCTTCGTACATTCTGGCGCCGCCGCCGGAACCTGAAACAATAATAAGCGGCAGGCCCTCTTCCGTGGCAAGCTCCGTAATCCTGGTTATCTTTTCCCCGACCACGGAACCCATTGAACCCATTATAAATTTTGAATCCGTAAAAGCGAAAGCGCACTTTTTCTTATGCACAGATCCGGTGCCGACAACCGCCGCTTCTCTCAGGCCCGTTACCTCGCGGTCTTTTTTAAGCTTATCGGCATAGGTCTTGGGCCCCTTAAAATTCAGCGGGTCAAGCGTCTCCAGGTTTCCGTAATATTCTTTCAAGCTGCCGTTATCCAGGAGGTACTTTATTCTTTTTTTTATTCCGAGCACAAAATGAAAACCGCATTTGGGGCAAACGTAAAGATTTTCCTCAAGCTTTTTATTGTATATTATCTCACCGCAATCCTCGCACTTGGTCCAGAGGCCGCCGGGTATATTCTTTTTTTTCGAAACAGTCACTTTTATGTATCTGTCTTTTTTAAATAGCGCCATGGCCCGTTATAAGCAGTAAACCGTAAACGCGGGGTTTAAAGCTTAAAGCCCTCCTAAAATTTGTTAATAACAAGCCCCGTTAAAAGTTTCGGATAAAAATATGTCGATTTCTGCGGCATCATCACGCCTTTTCGCGCAATTCGCGTCATTTCCGAAACCCGCGTAGGTCGCAGAAAAAACGCCGCCTCGTATCCGCCATTCTTGACAAGCGAAACGGCTGTGCCTTTATCCCGGGCATATTTTATACTATTTTCCCTGTTTTTAACACCTAATATTTTATCTATCACAAGATCATGGAGAATCGTAACATCAAGCCGCTGGAGCGTGCCTGATTTCCCGGGATTCGCGACATCAGCCGCGGAATATTTTCTCTTTAAGGAAAGCAGGTACGATTTTCCTCCGGTATACGCGCCGAAAAAATATTTATTCTTCGGGGTCTTCTCAAGGCGCGCGAGCAGGGCGTCCGCGTTGGCCGCGCGCTTTACAAGAAAATACTTTTTTAACGCGGCTATAACTTTTTCCGCGCGAAAGAGGGGTATGTTTTTCACGACCCTGTGCGTTGAAAGTATCGTAAGATTTTGCCGTTCACTCAAATTGGAAAAATACACCATGACATGCTCGGCATTTTTTTTGTATCCTTTCGATTTTCGCGCCTTGTTCCTGTAGGCAAGGGCAACCTCGTAGCGGTGGTGCCCGTCGGCAATGAATATTTTCCTGCCACGCATGCGCCCGGTAATCTTCCGGACAACGCTTTTACGGCCGGCCCTCCATAACCGGTGCGTTACGCCCTCTGTTCTTACCGTAAAAAGCGCCTTTTTTGATTTTATAAAACTCTTTAATATCCTGTTTATACCGTTATCGCGGTCCTGAAAAAGGCAGAATATCGGGCTAAGATTCGCCTCTGTTTCCGTAATAAGGCTCATTCTATCGGCCTTCGGTTTATTCAGCGTATACTCATGCGGCAAAATACCGCTTTTTTTCGGGTCCTCTATTTTCATGAGGGCGATAAAGCCGATACGCCTTCTTTTCTTTCCTTTGTGAAAATATTCCTGGGCATAAATGTAAACAGCCGGCCTGGCGTCTTTTATGAGCACCTTTTTCCCGGTCCACTGCCTTAAAAACGCCGCCGAACGCGTATATTTATTTTTACGCGGGGTGTCTTTTTTTCCTTCTTTCCCCAATATAAGCCTTATAACATTATGCGGATCTGAGTTGTAAAAACGGGCTTGCATGCCCGGGGAAATCACATCATAGGGAGGTGTAACGGCTTTCGTGATGTTTACTTTTTCGCCGTTATAAAGAAGGCCCCTGAATGGTTTTATTTCAGCCATATCCTGCTATTTAATGTTCCGGCAGACAATTTGTTTTTCACGTTTTAATCCCGCCGGTCACCCCTGCCCCTCCGGAACGCGCTATTTTATATTCGTCGGGCAACTTGTGCAGCCCCCGCCGCCGCTTTTATCAAGAGGGCACGCGTTAGTCTCGGTTTTTTTCTTATAATCCGTAGCGTAAAAGCCGGAACCCCTGAAAATGATTCCGGCCCCTTTTCCGATAAGCCGTTTGACGGCGCCGCCGCATTTCGGGCATTTTTTTACGGGTTTCGCGGTCATGCTCTGGAACCGCTCAAATACCTTCCCGCACTTTCCGCATTCATATTCATATGTAGGCATAATTTTTCCTTACTTAAAAGTTTTTTTTACTTTGTCAAAAAAACTTTTCTTTTTCGTATCCTTCCCCAGGGTATGGGCGAACTCCTTTAAAAGCTTCTCCTGCTCTTTTGTGAGTCGCCTGGGAACATCCACGCTGATTCTGATCAGCTGATCCCCGCGCCCGGAGCCGTACATCAGGTTGGGGACGCCTTTTTCTTTCAGCCTGAATACCTTTCCGCTCGGAGTGCCCGGGGGTATCTTCATTTTTACGTTACCCTTTACCGTGGGAACATCCATCTCGGCGCCAAATACCGCCTGAGTAAAATCCACTTTTGCCTCACAGTATATATCGTTATCATGCCGCCGAAAAAGCTTATGTTCCTTCACGCGTATCACAACATATAAATCTCCCCGCGGCCCGCCTTTTTCACCCGCGTCGCCCGCCCCGGTAACCCTCAGCCTTATTCCGGTATCAACGCCGGCTGGTATTTTAATGTTTATTTTTTTCGCTGCTTTTATCTTGCCGGAGCCGTTACATTTATTACACGGATTTTTTATGACCCTTCCGGAGCCGCCGCAATCACTGCATGTCCGGGATATGCTGAAAAAACCGTTTGATACGCTTTTCTGGCCTTTGCCGTTACAGGCGGGGCAGATGGTATCTTTCGTCCCGGGCTTCGCGCCGCTTCCCCTGCAGGCAGAACAGGAATCGTAACGGGAAATTTCTATATTTTTCTCGGCGCCGAGTACCGCCTCGGTAAATTCTATCTTTAATTCATGCTCGATATCCCTTCCGCGGCGCGGGCCCCTTTGCCTGCCCCGGCGGCTAAAACCGAATAACTCATCAAATCCGGAACCGCCGAAAACATTCCCGATGTTCGCGAAAAGATCGGATATGTCCTCCGCGTGGGAAAAATTCTGCCAGTTAAACCCGCCTCCGCCAAAAGCCCCTTTCAGGCCTTCGTGCCCAAAGCGGTCATAAGCAGCCCTTTTATCGGAATCACTCAAGACCTCGTACGCCTCGGAAATTTCCTTGAATTTTTCTTCGGCGGCCTTATCGCCCTGGTGCTTATCCGGATGGTACTGTACGGCCAGCTTCCTGTAAGAACGTTTTATTTCGTCAAAACCGGCGTTTTTCCCCACTCCCAGTATTTCGTAATAATCACGCTTACTCACTTTTTGCCTTTATCGTCATCCTCTACCTTGTATTCGGCGTCAACGACATCGTCCTTCTTTTTCTCCCCGGGCTTCTGCTGCTTTTCCGCCGAAGCCTTGGCAGAGGCGGCTTTCTTTTGAGCTTCTTTATATATTTCCTCGCCTAATTTTTGGGACGCCTTCGTAAGCTCTTCCGAGGCTTTTTTTACTCTGGCAACGTCTTTTGAGGCAATAGCCTCCTTCGTTTCCTTAATTTTCTTCTCGATGTTTTCTTTTTCGGAAGCCGAAACCTTGCTGCCGTAATCCTTCAGCGATTTCTCTACCGTATAAACAAGGGTGTCGGCCTGATTTACCGCCTCTACCTCTTCTTTTCGCTTTTTGTCTTCATTGGCGAATTTTTCCGCCTGTTTTACCAGGTTATCTATCTCTTCTTTTGACAACTTCTTCGGCGCGGTTATTTTTATTGACTGCTCTTTACCCGTACCCAGGTCTTTGGCGTGCACATGAACTATTCCGTTCGCGTCAATATCGAATGTTACTTCGATCTGCGGCACGCCGCGCGGGGCCGGCGGAATCCCCACGAGGTCAAATCTGCCGAGTTCCGTATTATCGTTTGCCATCGGCCGTTCGCCCTGCAGAACCCTTACCGTAACAGCCGGCTGATTATCGGCCGCTGTTGAAAAAGTCTGGCTTTTTTTCGTAGGGATAGTCGTATTCCGCTCGATAAGCCTTGTAGATACCCCGCCGAGGGTTTCTATACCGAGTGAAAGTGGCGTAACATCGAGAAGGAGAACGTCTTTCGCGTCGCCTTTCATTATCGCCCCCTGTACCGCGGCCCCCATCGCGACGCATTCCATGGAATCGATTCCTCTTTCTATTTTTTTGCCGACAAAGTTTTCCACGAATTTCTGTACGACAGGCATCCTGGTGGGGCCGCCGACCATGATAATCTTATCTATGTCTTTCTTGTCAAGTTTGGCGTCGGTTATCGCCTGCTCCATAGGATGCTTGCATTTTCCTATGACAGGCATGATCAGCTCTTCCAGTTTCGCGCGGTTAATGGACATGGTAAGATGCTTCGGGCCTGTCTGGTCCGCGGTTATGTAAGGCAGGTTTATATCCGTCGTGATAGAACTTGAAAGCTCAACCTTTGCTTTTTCCGCGGCTTCCCTAAGGCGCTGCATCGCCATCTTGTCTTTTCTTACATCAACACCGCTTTCCTTTTTAAACTGCTCGGCTATGTAATCAATAAGGATCTTGTCCATATCCGTTCCGCCGAGTTCAGTGTCTCCGCTCGTGGAAAGAACTTTGAATCCGCCTTCCGACCACATTTCCATTATAGTAACATCAAGTGTTCCTCCGCCGAAATCAAATACCATGATCTTGAGTTCTTTACCGATTTTATTCAGCCCGTAAGCGAGGCACGCCGCCGTGGGTTCGTTTATGATCCTTAGGACCTTGAGCCCGGCTATCTCACCGGCGTCCTTGGTGGCCTGTCGCTGGTTATCGTTAAAATACGCCGGGCATGTTATGACCGCTTCGCTCACGCTGTCGCCAAGATAGCTTTCCGCGTCCTGTTTTATTTTTTGCAGGATAAAAGCCGATATCTGTTGCGGCGTATATTCCTTGCCGTACACTTTAAATTTGTAATCGGTGCCCATTTTTCTTTTGGCCGCCATTACGGTGCCTTCGGGGTTTATGGACGCCTGACGCCTGGCCGGCTCCCCGACAAGCTTTTGTCCGTCTTTGGTAAACGCCACATATGAAGGAAAGGCCTTTCCGCTTGCTATGCCCGCGCCCTCGGCGCTAGGAATAATCGTTGGCCTGCCTTTTTCCATGAACGCGGCCGCTGAATTCGAAGTCCCTAAATCTATCCCTATTACTTTCGCCATTTTTCCGTACCTCCTTAAAACAACCTTTTCATTAATTATTTTACTTTTTCTCTTTACCTTTGGATACTTTCACCAGCGCCGGCCTCAGAAGGCGGTCATTCAGGGTGTAACCGCTTCTTAATTCCTCCGCTATAAATCCTTCCGGAAATTTATCCGTAAAAATTTTTCCCTGGGCTTCGTGAAAGTTCGGGTCGAATTTCTCTCCCGAAGTTTTTATTTTTTTCAGGCCATTCACCTCAAGCACCCTGTGAAACTCGCCCTGCAGCATCTTGATCCCCTTCAGGAACGATTCCCTGTCGTTTGACTTTTCGATCGCTTTTATAGCGCTGTCAAAACTATCCATGATCGGAAAGAGTTCCATAATAAGAAACTGTGTTGAGAATTTTACGGTTTCGCTTTTTTCTTTTTCGGAACGTTTTTTAAGATTTTCGTATTCGGCCAGGGCGCGCAGCCACTTATCTTTATAATCCACGCCTCCGCCGGCGGAATCCGTCCCGGGCGGCGCGGGTGATTTCTCCCGGGAAGGTTCAACGGGCGCGGGGCCCGCGGAACTATTTTTCGAAGGATCGGGTTTTTTCGGCTCTTTGTTTTCTTTTTGTTTAGTCACGCGCAAACCTCTTCCAACGCTTCCGTAGTCATTTCGGCGAGATGCTCCACGACCGGCACGACCTCTTCGTAACGCATCCGCATTGGCCCGATAATGCCTACGCTGCCGGAAGCGCGTTCCCTGAATTTGTAAGTGGCCGTTATAATGGCACAGCCGCGCAGTTCCTCGTAAACATTTTCACGGCCTATGCGTATAACTATGCCGTTTGAGGCCATATCCCTGTTCATTATGCGCGCGAGTTCCCTTTTTTCCTCTATGACCCTCAAGAAATCGCGCGCGGTATCAAGCTCCCTGAATTCCGGCTGCTCAAGCATGTGGTATGTGCCGTCAAAATACAATCTGTTGTTCGGGGAAAGCGCTATACCCGTATATTTGGTTATTCTCGAAATAGCATAGGACGCTTCTTCTATTATCTCCTCAAAAAACTTTTTCCTGTTCACATATTCGCGCAATCTTGAGAGTATTTTCTTATGCATTATACCCCTGACAGGCATCATGCTGTCAACATACCTCCTGTAACCAAGATCGGTAGGTATCCTGCCGGCTGATGTATAAGGGTGTGTAATGTAACCCCCTTTTTCCAGTTCTATCATCACATTTCTTATGGTCGCGCTGGACAGATCAAGTATCCGGGCTATGTATTTTGAGCCAACGGGAAGCGCGCTTTCCACATGGGCTTTTATTATAGCTTCCAATACCTTGTTTTTCCGTTTTTCCCTGTCAATTGTCACTTAGGCGCTCCTTTTTATAAAACAATTAGCACTCTCATCCAAAGAGTGCTAATGCGATATTTTAACACAAAACCCATTCCTGTCAAGCAAATTATTTATCCCGCGTATTTTTCCTGATCTTCTCGTACAGGCTTACCGGAAGCTGTACTTCAAGGCGTACTTTTTCAGCGCGGTATTCACGTTTTAATACATGCCCCTTTTCGTGCAGGAAACTTATCAGGGCGGCTTCACGCTGCGGCAGGACAATTGAGTAAGTTTTCACGATGCTTCCGAGATGCAGCACAATCCTGTCAATAAGGGCCCGGAGGTTTATTTTTTTTAACGCGGATATCGGTATAGCGTCTTTGAATTCTTTCGCCAATCTCTCTGCCTCATTATCGCTTACAGTGTCCGCTTTATTCAGGGCCGTGATCACGGGTTTTTCCTCAGCCCCGATTTCTCTCAACACGTCGAACACCGACGCTTCCATTTCCCTGAACCTGGGGTGGCCAATATCCACAATATGCAAAAGGACATCCGCTTTTATCACCTCTTCCAGGGTGGCCTTGAACGACTCTATAAGGTGATGCGGCAATTCGTTCAAAAAACCCACGGTATCCGCGAATAGAACCTTCTGATTGTTCGGCAGGATAAAACTTTTTACGATAGGATCAAGCGTGCTGAACAATCTATCCCGGGTGTAAACGCCTGAACCGGTTAAAGCGTTCAAAAGTGTCGATTTGCCGGAATTCGTATACCCTACGATAGCAATAGATAGAAGTGAAAATTTTTCGCGCTGCTTACGGCGCGTGGAACGCTGCCGGCTAAGCCTGTCCAGGTCCCTCTTTAATTTCGCGATTCTGTCTCTTATGCTTCTCCGGTCAACCTCCAGCTTTTGCTCGCCCGGGCCCCTTGTCCCTATCCCGCCGCCGGGCCTGGAAAGAAGTATGCCGGTTCCGGTAAGCCGGGGCAGTAGATATAATAGCTGGGCCAGCTCTACCTGGATTTTGCCCTCATTAGACCTTGCGCGGCCCGCGAAAATATCCAGGATGAGCTGGGTGCGGTCTATGGTCTTGACGTTTATTATGCCTTCCAGATTCTTCTGCTGAGTTCCCGTAAGGTCATTATTGAATACGACAACGCCTATTTTTTCCTCAGCGCATAAAAAAGATATTTCTTCGGCTTTCCCCTTACCGATAAAAAACGATGCTGACGGCGCGTCCCGCGCCACGATTATCTCGCGCGCGACCTGCGCGCCGCTTGATTTTACGAGCTGGGCAAGCTCAGACGCCTTCTCCTCGGCGCTCCAGGACACGCTTTTTCTTTTTAACTTCAGCGTTACAAGCAACGCCTTTTCCACGCCGCTCACCCCTTTTATTTCACGGTGAATTTCCGAATAAAAGGCGGCCGCCCTTATTATTTTCCGGATAATCCATCTTTGAAAAAAGTCATTCGGAGCAGGCCGAGGCCCGCCTGAAAATTAACGATAAGCCTGTTAAATGTCCTGATCCTTAGAATTTGTTTAAAAATACGAGCGGGCCTTAGATAAAATCGTTTATACGCTTCCTTCTGCCATTCAAGCATCTCTGAAGGAAGCATCTTTTCGAGCCTGTGGACAGGCGGCGTGTGTATCCCGAATTGATCGTAATCTTTTGTTAAAATAAGATTTTTCGACAGCAGATAATCATAAACTTCTGTTCCGGGATACGGCTTCAGTATGTGAAACTTCGCCACGTCGGGGTTCAGCCTCCCGGCAAAATCAATAGTTTGTTTTACTCTGTGCGAATCATCGCCCGGCAGGCCTATCATGAAAAACGCCCATGTCTCGAGTTTCATTTTCCTGGCGAGCGCGAAAACTTCTTCGACCTTCCGGAGTTTCACGCCCTTGCGCGCTCTATCCAAAACATCCTGCGAACCGCTTTCCACGCCCACGGCTATACTGTAGGTTCCCATGTCTTTCAGGGCCTTCATGATATCTTCGCTCAGGAAATCAGCCCGTATACCGTTCGGAAAAGCGAACTTGACCTTAAGATTTCTTTTTTTGATTTCGTCACGTATCTCAAAAACCCTTTTTTTTACCGTCGTAAAATTATCGTCCCAGATATGAATTTCTTTTACGCGCGTTTTTCTTACGAGAAATTCTATCTCGTCCACAATATTCCCGGCGGTTCTGGTCCTGAAAACATTCCCGAAAATCTGCCTGACATTACAGTATGTGCACCTGCCGGGGCAGCCCCGGCTCGTGATCATGGGCGCGGCATTACGGTATAAAGCGTCGGGGTATGTATACACCTTTTTCCTGATGAGGTGCCTCGCCGGAAAAGGCACTTCATCCAGATTTTCTATAAGCGGCCTTGCCGGCGTTTGTCTAAGAACACCGTTTTCTTTATAAACCAGCCCTTTTACGCCTGACAAATCGTTTTTTCTTCTTATATTTTCGGCTATTTCCCTTAGTGTTATTTCGCCTTCGCCTTTAACCACAACGTCAACACAGTCGAAACCCGCGGTCTCAAGCGGGCTGATCGTGGCGTGAATCCCCCCGAAAACAGTCAGCGTGGAAGGGCTTTGTTTCTTTAGGGTTTGCGCCAGTTCCAGAGCCGACGAAAGCGTGGGGCTCGTAACCGTAAATCCCGCGATATCATATCTTTTCGCCTTCACGGTTTTCGCGAAATCCTGCAAATTTAAATTTTCGGCGCCGATATCCATTATCTCTACATTGTTCGCGTTTTTTTCGAGAGAGGCGGCGATATACGCCAGGCCCATATGCATCTGCATGGGCGGTTTTATTTTACCGTATGCTTTTACCTGAGACGGATTTACAAGTAAAATTTCCATTATGCCCTGCCCTTTATCGTGTTTACCATAATACGCACGGCACGGGCTTTGCCAACGCGGCTTAAATCAAGCCACGTAATGCGCCTGTCCGGCCTGAACCAGGTAAGCTGCCTCTTGGCGAGCCTGCGCGTATCCCTTTTTAATGTTTCCTTTGCTTTCTCCAGGCTGTAATCTCCGGAAAGATACCCTGATACCTGCTTGAAGCCGAGGGCCTGCCTCGAAGTCACGCTCATCTTCGATTTCGTGAGTTTTTTTACCTCCCGGACAAGCCCCGCCCTAAACATCGAATCCACCCTGCCGTTGATCCTTCGGTATAATTTTTCCCTGCCCGCGGTAAGCCCGAACATGTCAATATCGTATTTTTCTTTTATGCCCATGGTTTCTTTTTTTAAATCAGACTTTGTTTTTTTCTCAAGCTCATGTATTTCCAGCGCCCTTATGACCCGCTTTAGATCATTGGGATGTATTTTTCGCGCCGAAATAGGATCGATTTTTTCAAGTTTTTTATGCAGGGACAAAGCGCCTTTTTCGGAAACTTCCAGGCGCAGCTTTTTTCTCAGAGCCGGGTTTTTTCCTTTAGACGGGAATATCCCGTCGATAAGCGCCTTCACGTAGAGCCCGCTGCCCCCCGTCACAACAGGTGTTTTTCCCCGCTTTAATATGTCCCGTATTATTTTTTCGGCCATCCCGCAGAATGAAGCGGCCGAATATTCTTTTTTCGCGCTCAAAAAAGTTATAAGGTGGTGTTTTACCTTTTTTTGTTCCGCCCCGGACGGGGCCTGGCTCATGATATCCATTCCCTTATAGGCCTGCATGGAATCGGCCGATATTATTTCACCGTTTATTTCTTTCGCCAGCTTTATCGAGAGTTCGGTCTTACCTGCCGCGGTCGGCCCAACTATGAATACTATTCTCTTTTTCAATTTTTTCCATGGTTTACGGCTTACTCCACAATGATCCTCGCCGCGAAAGCGTCGCGCCGGAGTTTCCTTAAAAGCCGTTTCGCGTAATACTTGTTTGAAAACTTACCGGCCCTCACCCTGTATAAAATTTCACCGTTTTTCCTGGATTTCTGTATATAGGAATCATATTTTTTCCGTTTTAGCTTTTTAAGAAGTTTTTTCGCGTTTTTCAGATTTCCGAAAGCCCCGAGTTGGACTATATAATAGCTTGTCTTCTTTGAGGCTTTTAGGTACTCGATTTTGTCCGCCTCAAAACTGCTGCCATACCGTTTTTTAACCTTTTGAAAATAAGCGTCCGCTTTTCCGGTATTTTTTTTCGCGCCGTAACAAAGGGCGGTATTGTAATATACGCTGCTTAACCTTTCTGAATCCGGATATGCCTCTATGACGGTTTCGTAGGCGTCGATGGCGTTGTCGTATTTTCTCTCATGAAAGTAGGAATCCGCGATTCCGATATACGCTTCTTCCTCAAAAGCGTCCCCGGGCATTTTCGATATATCCCGGAAAAGGCCTCTCGCCCTGTCAAATTCGCCGAGTTGTATGTAAGAAAGCCCCTCAAGATACAGGATCTCTTTCTTCTGGCTGCGCGAAAGCCGGCAATCCGGCAGGTAGCGCTCTGTTTTTTTGACCAAAGCGGTATAATCGCCCCTCAAAAAAAGAACGTTTATTTCTTCGACAAATTCGGACCTTGAAAACCGCCTTGCCCCGGCGCCCGGTGATATGAAAAGCAGGCTAATCGCGAGAAGTATAATAATTTTTTTCATTTTTTTTTCCTGAAATTTCCCTTTGCAGGCCAAGAAGCTCCCTGTGCCTTCGTCTTTTTGCCTCCTCCGGAACATCATCTTCCAGTTCCCCGGCCCTCGTGCCGGGCCTCGGGGAATATTTGAAAATATAAGCCTGGTCGAATTCCATTTTTTCCATCAGCCGGAAAGTGGCCTCAAAATCCTTTTCTGTTTCCGTCGGGAAGCCGGTAATGATGTCCGTTGTAAATCGCAGTCCCGGGACAATTTTACGCGCCGCGCCGATAATGTCAAGATATTTTTCCACCGTATAGCCCCTGTTCATGAGCCGCAATATGCGATCCGAACCGGACTGAAGCGGAAGGTGCAGGTGTTTTACGGCTTTATCGAGATCTCTTATTGCCTTGATTAAACCGATGCTCGCGTCTTTTGGATGGCTTGTCATGAAACGCATCTTTTCTATGCCGTCAATGCCATTAACGATTTTCAGCAATTGTACAAAATCACACGTTTCGGTTTTCCCGTCGACGCTCTTTTTGCCATTGAGGGCCCCGGCCGAAATCCGGGGCGAAATAATCCCTTTATACGAGTTAACATTCTGCCCCAGGAGCGTTATATCCCTGATCCCGCGCTTAACCAGCGCCCTTATCTCGTCAAGGATATTCCTGACATTACGCGAACGCTCTTTTCCCCTTACGTAAGGCACGATACAGTAACTGCAAAAATTGTTGCAGCCGCGCATTACGGAAACATACGCGTGAAGCCGGTCTTCTCTATATTCTGATTTTATTTCCGGAAAAGCCGAGTCTATATTATCAACCGCTATAATATTCTCTTTTATCCCCCGTCCCCTTTCCCCTGTCTCTCGTCTCTCGTAACGTTTTTCTTGTATTTTTTTGACAAGCTCCGGGAGCCGGGCAATTTCGCCTGTGCCACAAACAATATTAAGTTCGGGTAAGCGCTCAAAAAGTTTTCCTTTCAGGGCCTGCGCCGAGCATCCCGCTACAGCGTATATTTTTTTATCTTTATATCTGTGCATGAGCTGGCCCATGCTGCTTACGGCGCGCTCCTCCGCGTGGGAGCGCACGGAACAGGTATTAAAAATAATCACATTGGCTTTATCAGGCGAATCGGCAATCTTATACCCCTTCTCCAGAAAAAGTCCGGTGACAAATTCCGAATCCCTTTCGTTCATCTGACATCCGAA
>CAYTQI010000018.1:0-28843 GCA_964440235.1 uncultured Planctomycetia bacterium | reverse complement strand
TAGCCGAAAAGGAAGATGCCTTCAAGCTTATAAGGGAAGTGGGGGAAAATCCGTCCCTGAACCAGCGCCTACTTTCGCGGAGGCTCAATATCTCGCTCGGAAAAACCAATTATCTTTTAAGAAAACTTGCCCAAAAAGGCATAATCAAAATCGTAAATTTTTCCAAAAAACCCGATAAGGCAAAAAAATTGCAGTATATACTTACCCAAAAGGGCATGGAGGAACAAATGGCGCTCACGGTCCATTTCTTAAAGGCAAAGGAGAAGGAATACCGGCGCCTAAAAGAGGATTATGAAAGGCAAACGAGTAACCGTGTCCAATAAAAAGATGAAGGTATGAGCGGAATAGCGGGTAAAATAAGTTCGGGCGGCAGGGTAGAAGAGCCCCTGCTTAAAAGTATGGTTTCTACATTAAGGCACAGGGGCCCTGATGGCGAGGGTATTCATATTGACAATTCCGGAATTTTTTACGCAGGATTAGCGCACGCGGGATTAAACACAATAGGTTTTAACAGATGCCGTCAGCCGATATCAAACGAGGATGGTGCTTTATGGATGGTATTTGACGGCGAGATATACAATTTCACGGAATTGAGGGAAGGGCTTCTTAAAAGAGGCCACATTTTCAGGGCAAAGGGCCGCGTAGAGGCGCTTTTACACCTGTACGAGGAAAAAGGCCCTGCCATGGTGGAGGATTTAAGGGGCGCCTTCGCGTTCGCGATATGGGACGGTAAAAATAAGCGGCTTTTTGCCGCCCGGGACAGGGTAGGGCAAAAGCCCTTCAATTTTTATTACGGTATGGGAAACTTTATTTTTGGTTCGGAAATAAAGGCTATATTAAAGGACCCCGCGGTGAAAAGAGAAATAAATTTGTCTTCAATGGATTTTTATCTTACTTACGGCTATACGCCCCTTGACAGCAGTATTTTTACCGGCATAAGTAAACTTCTTCCCGCGCATTACCTCATACTTGATAAATCGGGGCTTAAGATAAAAAAATACTGGGAACTTAAATATGACAAACCCCAAAAATCGAAGCGAATCGAGGAATATGAAGAATGCCTCCTTGATATTCTAAGAGAATCGGTGAGATTGCGCCTCGCGAGCGATGTACCGTTAGGCGCTTTTTTAAGCGGGGGCATTGACTCAAGTTTGGTAGTGGCCCTGATGGGTCAAATTTCCGGTTCCGGAATAAAGACATTTACTGTCGGTTTTGAACACGGGGATTACAGCGAATTAAAATACGCCGGTAAGGTATCGGAAATCCTCGGTACAGAGCACAGGGAATTTATTATAAAACCGGACGCCGTTAAGGGCCTGGAAAAATTGGTATGGTACTATAATGAGCCGTTCGCGGATTCATCCTCCATAGCGACCTATTATGTCGCGAAGAAAACCGCGGAATACGTAAAAATCGCCCTGAACGGGGACGGGGGCGATGAATCTTTTGCCGGATATGACAGGTATAAAGGTATTTGCCTTTCGGAATTTTTGAACGGTTTTCACGCGCGGCGCATTTTTGGAATGGGGGCAAGGGTATTTTCCCGCCTCGGAAGATTTTACAAAGGAAAGCGTGCCGATTTTCTCACGCGTCGCAGGGACTTTCTGTACGCTATGTACAAATATAAGGATTTTTCGGAAAAATACGAGCACTGGATGAGTAATTTTACCGGTAACGATAAAAACCGGCTTTACACGGATGATTTTAAAAACACGGTAAGCGGTTTTAAGGCGACGGATTTTATATCCCGCACGATAAAAGGTGCCGGGGTTTCAAACCCGGCCGAAAAAGCCATGAAAACGGATATAGAGACAAATCTTCCCGGGGACTTAACAGTAAAGATGGATATCGCCACAATGGCAAATTCACTGGAGGCCAGATCCCCTTTTCTTGACCATAAGCTTATGGAATTTGCTGCCTCTATCCCGGCTGAATTGAAGCTCAAGGGATTTACCTCAAAATATATAATCAAGAGACTGGCCCTAAAGTTCCTGCCGAAAGATATATTGAAAAGGAGAAAAATGGGTTTTGGCCTGCCTTTAAGGGCCTGGCTTAAGAATGAATTAAAAGAATATGTTTGCGGGGTATTGCTTGATAAAAAGGCCCTTGGAAGGGGTTATTTCAAAGAAGGCGGCGTTAAAAGGCTGATAAACGAACACATGTCAGGCACTAAGGACAACAAGGCCAAGCTGTGGTCTTTATTGAATCTCGAATTATGGCATAAAAATTTTGTGGATTAGGAGTTAAAATGTCTGGGATAGCCGGCGTATTGGATCTTAAAAATAGATCAGTGGAAAAAGACATTGTGCGGAAAATGATAAAAATTCAGAAGCACAGGGGGCCGGACGGGGAAGGGTTTTATTTCGGGGAAAATATCGGGCTCGGGCACACCCGCCTCGCGATAATAGATCTTTCCGAAAACGCGAATCAGCCGATAACAAACGAGGATAATACCAAATGGATTATCCATACTGGGGAAATTTATAATTATTCGGAATTACGGGAAAAACTTATAAAATCGGGACATAAATTTAAAAGTGCCGGTGACGCGGAAGTTATATTACACGCTTTTGAGGAATGGGGGAAAGATGCATTAAACCGTTTTAACGGCATGTGGGCATTCGCTGTATGGGACGCGAAAAAACGAGAACTTTTTGCCGCGCGTGACCGATTTGGCGTAAAACCGCTTTATTACTTTTTCGACGGAAAATATTTTATATTCGCCTCGGAAATAAAGGCCCTTTTATCGCATCCTTCGGTAAAAAGAATACCCAACGAACAGGCCATTTACAACTATTTGTCTACAGGCTACGGATACGCGGACATATCAGGGGATACTTTTTTTAAGGGTATTGAGCGTTTGAGGGAAGGCCATTATATGGTGTTGAAAGACGGAAACCCGGAAATAAAATGTTACTGGGATATGACCCCCGGAAATGATAGCGGCATACGGGACATGGGTGAACTGGTAGAAGAATTCCGGGCGATCTTTGACGACGCGATAAAATTAAGATTAAGGAGTGACGCGGAACTCGGTATTGCCTTAAGCGGCGGGCTGGATTCTTCCGCCATTACCTGTACCGCCGGCCGCATGACAGGCCGGAAGCTTAAGACATTTTCATCCTGTTTTGACGAGAAAAAGTATGACGAGAGGGAATTTATCAGGCCCGTTTTGGATGCCACCGGTTTTGAACATAATTTTATATTTTCCGGAAGGCAGGATGTATTCGAGCTTTTGAACAGGGGTATATGGCACCAGGACGAGCCGACGATAAGCCTCGGTTCTTACGCCCAATGGAATGTTTTTGAAGCGGCGAAAAAATGCGGAATAAAAGCGGTACTGACCGGCCAGGGGGGCGATGAGACACTGGCGGGGTACCACAAGTATTTCCCGTATTTTTTCGCTGATTTGTCAAAAAACGCGAAAATATCAAAATTGATAGGGGAACTGCAGAGTTACGCGGAAGTTCACAAGTATTCGAAATTAAACGCTATCGGCGCGGCCTTTCATATTCTCGCCTCGTCCCTCATACCGAGGCGGATTAAAGATAAAACAGTTTTTTTTCACGAAAACAGGGTTCAATATTTAAACGAGAATTTTAAGCGAAAACACAAAAGGAATGTATATGCCGTAACAAAATTCAAGGGGATCCTGAATAACGAATTATATAACGCGTTCAAGATCTCGCCGCTCCCGCATCTTTTGCGTTCAGACGACAGGGGCGGAATGGCCCATTCCGTAGAATCCAGGTCTCCTTTCCTGGATTACCGCCTGGTGGAATTCCTTTTTTCCGTGCCATCCGTGTATAAAATAAAAGACGGATATACAAAACATCTGTTGAGGGAGAGCATGAAAGGAATTTTGCCGGAGGCCAATCGGCTCAGAAAAGACAAAAAGGGCTTTCCCGTACCGGCCGCGTTATGGTTCCGGGGCCGGATGAAAGAAAAGATAGGGGAGATCTTTGGATCCGAAAGTTTTTCAAAAAGGGGTTATGTCAATCCGGTGAGGGTAAGAGAAATGTTCAATGACCATCTAAGCGGCAGGGCTGATTATACCACAAACATATGGAGCCTTTTAAACCTGGAGTTGTGGATGAGGATATTTATTGACGGGGGGATGAAGGAATATGAATTTGCCGGCTAATTTCAAAACTGTCATGAAACTTATCAGGGACGAGGGAGCCAATTACGCGTTCAAATATGTAAAGCGAAGGATCGTGGCCAAAGCAAATGATTTCCCGAATATATTGACTATTGAAGCCTCTAGCGCCTGCAACATTAAATGCGAGTTTTGCTGGATCAGGAGCCTTGATAAAACGACAAAACGGGGCAACATGGATCTCGACAGGTTTAAAAGGATAATAGACGATACAAAGGATTTTTGCACGGGGGTTCAGTTACAATGGCGCGGGGAACCGATGGTAAACAGGGATTTATATAAGATGGTCGAGTACGCCACAAAAAATCATATATTCAGCAGCATTTCGACGAACGCCACTTTATTAGACCCGGAGGCCGCGGATAATTTTTTAAAAGCCGGCCTCGGTGAAGTGGCCCTTGCCCTCGACGGCGCAACGAAAGAAACTTACGAAATTATCAGGAAAGGCGCGAACTATGAAGTTGTACTTGAGAATATAAAGCACCTTGTAAAACGCAAAAAAGAACTCAGGCTTAAAAAACCGCATATCAAGATCCAGTTCATAGTGACGAAGAAGAATTTCGGTGAAATAGAGCGGTTTAAAAAACTGGCGAAAGAAATTAACGCGGACGAGGCATACCTTAAATCTCTGTACATGGATAGGACGGGGGGCAATCCCTCTTACGTGAAAAAAATGGAAGAGGAGTATTTTGTGGAACTGGACGGCATTCCGTCGCGATATACCAAAAAAGAGGGTGATGGGATCGGGCTTAAAAGCGCCGGCGAATGTAAAAATATCCGCTGTCCGCAGTACTCAAAATATCCCGTTATTTCATTCAGCGGAGACGTGTTTTGCTGTTGTTTTGATATTTGTGAAAAATATAACTTCGGAAATGTGGCAAAAAGGCCATTTAAGGATATATGGAAGGATAAGCGTTATGCCGATTTCAGAAAAAACGTTATGTCTAAAAGACGGCTTCCCATGTGCAAAGGGTGCCTGCCGCTGGATAAAAACATAAACCTGAAATATATTTAGTGTAAAAAGTTATGAGAATACAGGATTTAAAAGAGATGATGCTTGTTCTGGCGGGCGGACACGGAGTTTTTCAAAAACTGAATTATTTAAAATACAGGCTTACCCCTCGCAAACCCGTGCTTGCTTATGACCCGATAGCCATATCTATCGTGGCAACCTGTAAATGCAACCTGAATTGCGATATGTGCCCGACCCATTCAAGGGCGATCCCGGATTCGTATCCTTATAAACAAACCTTAACCAAAGATATGGATATTGAAACGTTTAGAAAGGTGGCGGATAAATTCCGTAACGCGATGACTTTAAACATAATAGGCGCGGGAGAGCCCCTCCTGAACAAGGATCTTTTCAGGATGGCCGAATACGCTTCCGAAAAAAGAAAAATGACAGTTAAAACGTTTACAAACGGGCTTGTTCTGAAGAATAAAATCGATGAACTTACCGATTCCCGATTTGACGGAATCACCGTAAGCATAAATGGGCACAGGGCCGGGGAATTTGCGCGAATGACAGGAATGCGGGAAAGATATTTTCACACGATATATGAGGGCGTGAAAGAACTGGTGAAGCGGCGAAACGAGAAAAAATCAAAACTCAGAGTCAAACTGGCTTTTATAATCGACAAAGAGAATTACAGGCATATTTCCCGGATGATGGGCCTCGCGCGTAATTTAGGCGTTGACCATACCTATTTCTGCAATTTTCTTCCTTCCCCTTATCGCGGTTTTACGGTGGATGAAAGGGTATTGACGACCAAAGATAGCGATATTCTGGAAGCCGTGAGAAAGGCCTATTACGCTTTGCCGAGGGCAATGAGGAAAAAAGTTACCCTTCCGCTGATCCTGGACCGCGCCGCGAAAAAGAAAAAGTGCGGGAGCCACTTTAGCCAGATAAGAATTGACGGTAACGGTAATGTCAGCAGCTGTTCCGTTATGCTGCTTAACATGGAAGGTAACGGCAGTTTTACGGACACGAACGTATGGAACAACGCTTTTTTCCGTAAAATGCGTATGAAGTTTCTGGATACAGAGGCGCGAATCGACGACCCATGCGGCGTGTGCGTGGAGAATTATGGCTTATACCCCTGGTAAGAAAAAAATATTGATGATCTCTTATTCATGGCCGCCGGGCCGAAATGTCGGCATATACAGGTCGTTTAAATTTGCGAAATACCTCGATAACTTTGGCTGGGAACCGACAGTTGTCGCGCCTGAAACAGGCAAAAAAATCGGGTCTTTCGATAGGATAGACGGGATAAGGACCCTGAGGACGGGCTATAAGGATGCCCTGAAAATATTTAAATCAAAAATCAAAAAAACCAAATCCCAAACCCCCCCGTTTTTTCTTAAAAAAATCGCGAGAGAACTCCTGACAATACCCGATGAAGCCAGGGGATGGTACAAACCGGCGCTTGAGAAAATTTCGGATCTTTTGCGCCGCGAGCATTTTGACGCCATATACAGCACCTCACCGCCTGAGACGTCGCATTTTATAGCCAAAGCGGTAAAAAAGAGATTTGGCGTTCCATGGATTGCCGATCTTCGCGACCCGTGGGCCGGAAATCATTATTTTCAGGCGGGGTTATTAAAGAATTCAGTTTCGAAAATACTGGAGAAAAAAATTCTTAACAAAGCGGACATTCTGGTAACGGTTTCGGACCCTTGGAGTGACACTTTAAAGAGGCTTTATCCGGGCATGAAGAATAGGGTTTTTACGATTACGCATTCTTTTGATAGGAATGACAGGCTGAATAAAGACGTGAAGGCGGATAAAGGGAAGTTTATCATTTCCTATACAGGAAAAATACACAGGGATTTTCAGGATCCCGGGCCTTTTTTTAGGGCACTTGGCCTTATCCTGGATAAAGGCGTTTTTGACAGAAACCTGATAAGGGTTAGATTTTACACGTTCGGGTATTACAGGCCGGATCTTGAGGCGATGATAAAGCGGCATAATCTTGACGGGATAGTGCGGTTATACGGGCAGGTAAGCCATGAGGAATCCATATTAAGACAGCTCGAGTCCACGGCGCTTCTTTTTATAGATTGGAGAACGCGAAAACCTCTTTATTCAAAAGGGGTATGCCCGCACAAAATATTCGAGTATATGGGCGCTGAAAAACCCATTCTTGTTGTTTCGGCCGCCGGGGGCGCCGCTTGCCGTATACTGAAAACATCGGGTGCCGCCAGGCTCGCCGCGAATGAGAGGGAGCTCGAAGAAATTCTCGAGGAATGGTTTAAGGAGTTCAGGGAAAAAGGCGGAATCGATTGCAAAGTCAAAAAAAATGTACTTGAAAAATACAGCGCCGAATTTACGACCGGCCAACTGGCCGGATTGCTGGATAAAATATCGGGATAAAACGAAAAACGGGGGAAAATAGCCATGGATGATTATTTTAATAACTACTGGACGATGAAAAAATTAAGGGACGGGGCCGGCGAAATAGTTCAAAAAAAATTTGTTAAATTTTACCCGTTAAATGACCCTGCCCGCCCCTCCGAGGCCCATAAGCTCTGGTTGAATTATGTAATGTCGGCGAATAATGTCATGGATTTCGGGGCCGGGGATTTGCGGTTCAGGGAATTTGTCCTCCGTAACGGGTTTAAAGGCAGATACAGGGCTCTCGACATAGGAAAGGATTTTAAATATGATTTCGCCGATCTTGATGAAACCCGGGAGAAATTTGATTTAATTTTATGTTTCGAAGTGATCGAGCACATGGAGCTCCCGAAATTCGTGGGGCTGCTGGATAAGTTCAGAAAAAAACTGACCGATGGCGGAAAACTGATAATCACCACACCCAACATTCACCACATAAATCATTTCTGGAAAGGGGATGTGACCCATGTAAGGCCGTATCCGTACGAGGACCTTTACGCCCTTCTGAGGGGCCATGGTTTCAAAAGCGCCGTAATGTACAGGATCGTGTGGTGGGAAAGCGAAAGCCCTGTATTCTACGCGAAATTCAGTTTAAGAAGGATATTAACGCACATACTCGGCGTTGACTATGCCACTAATATTGGTTTTGTGGCCTCGGCCTGAAGACGAAAATATACGGAAAAAAGGGATGAAAAGTTGAAAGTGTTAGACTCGGTAATATTTTATATAACAGGTTTTTCTTTCGGGGCTGCAGGATTATTTTTTATCCTGGTAAAAAATTTATTCAAACGAACAAATAATCTTATCAAAAAATCAGCGCCGCTTAACCGCCTTACGTTCTGCGTTATGGATATGGAAAAGGCGAAAAATCAGAACGGTTTGATCGAGGAAATACTTTTAAAAGGGTCTATATCCAGGCAGATTTCGGTTTCTTTTGATTTTGAGTCCGAAGAAGACAGGATTATCAAAATAACGGATAACATCACCTGTTATCATTTCTCGATCCATGGGAAAAATAATTTCGCGCGTTTCGGTTTTAAAAAAACAGGCGAGGCGGCCCGCCTTATCAGAAACATCTTCTTTCTTCTGGGTGTCTGCAGGAGGGAAAAAATTAATTGCGTAGAGAGCCATGAAGCCGTTTTTCTTGGATTTATAGGACTTCTTTTTTCAAGATTTTTAAAAGCGCCTTTTATCCTGCATTTTAACACAAGTTATGAAGTGAAATATAAGGCCAGGCATAAAATATCCGTCAGATTTTTGCGTTTTCGCATACTGGAAAAATGGCTTGAATACCTGAGCGCGCGTTTGGCAGATGTCATCATGGCGGACAGGGCGTTTTATAAAAACATGGGCGCTTTTCCGAAAAGATGCGCGGGAAAATATATTTCAACGGGCGTCAGGGTCGCGAAAGCGCATTATACAGGGCTTGATACGCGCCGGAACCTCAAGAAGGACCTGCGCGCGGAGGACAGGGACATGATTCTTTATGTGGGAAGGCTGCATCCGGTGAAATATGTTACCGATCTTGTGGACGCGTTTAAAAAAGTTTACGAAAGAAATAAAAAATCCATTCTTGTCATAGCGGGCGAGGGTGTTCTCGAAAAAAAATTAAGGGATATGGCCCGGGATTACGGACTCGGTAAAAATGTGATATTCTTGGGGCCCAAAACACAGGAAGAATTGAAAGACATTTTTTTTACGGCGGATGTTGTCGTCCAGCCCCATGGGGGCGTAGTTCTTCTGGAAGCGGCGCTGGCCGGCACGCCGTGCGTGGTTTACGATTTTGATTGGCACAAAGAATTTTTGCAAAACGATAAAATGGGTTTTGTGGTACCTTTTCGCGATACGGAAAGACTTGCCGAAAAAACATTGAATCTATTGATGGATAAAAACCTTAACGCGCGAATGGGGCTTTATTCACGCGCCGTGGCCGCTTCGGGATATTCACGCGAAAAATCGATCGGAAACGAGAAAGCGATTTATGATGCGCTTTTACGCGGGCGCATTTAAAAACCGGGGAGAAACGTTTGAAAAAATTTTATAAAGCAACCGTAGTCATGGGCCTTTCCACTTTTGTGGCCATGTTCATAGGGCTTTTGCGGGCGAAGTTTATAGCGTTAACATTGGGCCCTCATGGTACGGGTATTTTTTCCCAGGCAATGACGTTTTTCCAAAGCGCGGAAACAATATGCGGACTGGGGATAGGGATCGGGATAGTGAAATACGTTTCCGAGGCGTGGCAGAAACATGACATGAACGCCGCGAAAAGCACGATTTTCGTGTCGTTCATCCTGCAGGGCGTGAGTTTTTCACTGTTTTTTATTCTGGTTTGCGTTTTTTCGGGAAATTTATCGCAATTCCTTTTTTCCACGGCAAAATACTCAAAGCTTCTAATCGTTGTTTCCGGCGGGGTTTTATTTTCTATTCTGCTTATCTCCCTGGAGTCCACGCTTCTCGGAATGGCAAGGCCCGACGTTTTTTCCAAATCCAGGGTTGTATATTACTCGGCGGGGTTTGTGTCTCTAGTTCTGCTGGTGGGGGCATTGAAACTGAACGGCGGGTTTATATATATCGCCGCCAACGCCGCAATAAGCTTTTTGATAGTTTGCGCGTTTGTGATTTATATGTTAAGAACCAAAATCAAAACTTCCGTATCGGGTTTTTTTAAAAGTTTCAAACACGTCAATTTTAGGCCTTATCTGAAAAAACTGTTTTCATACGGGACGGTGATGCTTGTGTCATCCGCCATTACGTGGATCACCGTTCTTTACGTAAGGAGCATCCTCATAAAAGAGTGCGGCGCCGAGGTGAACGGTTTTTACCAGGTTGCATTCGCCCTGGTGGGATACTTTTCACCGTTTTTCACAAACGGTTTCTGGGGCTACCTTCTTCCGAAATTGAGCGCCGGCAAAAGCGCCTCAAGTCTTAACGCGGAAATTAATAAGGCAGCCCGCTTTATACTGATTTTTCTCGTTCCTCTCCTGGCGCTCCTTTTTCTTTTAAAAAGCCAGCTGGTGATAACAATTTTCTCAAAAAAATTTCTGCCGGCGCTTGAAATATTTCCGCTTTATTTGCTCGGAAGCCTTTTTTTTATGATTTCATACATGCTTGGCGTAACTTTTCTGGCCAGGAAAAAATTAAACGTGTATTTTTCGATCGGTATTCTTCAAAACCTGGCTTACGCCCTTTTATTCACGATACTGGTACGAAAAATGGGTTTTTTGGCCATCGCCGTATCATACCTGGCAACTAACATACTGGCCTGCCTTGTTAGCGGTATGTATCAGGTTAAAAAAATGAAACTTGTGTTTAACCGGCAAAATGTGAGGCTTTTTATCGCCGGCATCATATTTATCGGGGCGGTCTTTTTTATTCCGTTAGGGCCGGGCGTTGATTTTGTAGTTAAAGGAATTTTTCTGATCTGCTGGTTTTTATTCGCGGTCGGAAAAAAAGAAAAGGCGCTGTTAAGGTCTTTTCTGAGGCCGAGGTAGCATGGAAAAAGTTTCGCTTGTGATACCGCTTAAAAATGAGGAAAAAATCGTTCAGAGGTTGATAAATTCCATAATTTCCCAGGCGGTTTGCCCCGATGAGGTAATATTCGTTGACGCGGGATCGCGGGACATGACCAAATCCGTTGTCCGCGGTAACGCCGGTAAGGCCCCTTTCAGCATGAAACTTGTCGAAATGCGAAACGCGCATCCCGGTGAGGCGAGAAACGCCGGCATAAGGGAAAGTTTGCACGGGCTGGTCGCGTTTACAGACGGGGGAATTATTCTCGGCGAAAGATGGCTCGAAGAACTTATGCGCCCCATGGAAAAGGACGGCAGTGTTGATGTGGTTTACGGAGCTTTTGAGCCCATTGCGGATTCATTTTTAAAAGAATGCAGCCTTATAGCGTATGTTCCGGCCAGGGAGAAAATAGGGGAGGCGAGTTTCCGGACAAATTCCATTGCCTCGGCCCTTTTTAAAAAGAGCGCGTGCAGAAAAGCGGGGGATTTCCCGGATTTCAGGGCCGCCGAGGACAAGGTTTTTATGGATAACGCTAAAAAAGCGGGCGCGAAAATATCTTATACCGATAAAGCCGTGGCGCGCTGGGAAATACCGGGCAGTATAAAAGGAATTTTCAGACGCTTCGCTGAATTTTCGGCATATGATATTTTAGCGGGAAGGGCAGGAGACTGGCATTATTCCGTTTTCAGGACATACGGTATTTTTTTGATATTTCTTCTATTGGCGCCGGCCGCGGGCGGGATATTTTTGTGGGGCGTTCCGATTCTATGGATCATGCGGATAGCGCGCATATTTTTTAAAAAAAGAGAGGATTTCAGGATTAAATTTATACTTGATCCGCGGTATTTTTTCGGAATAGCGTTTATTATTCTGGTTACGGATATCGCCTTATTTCACGGTTCGCTAAAATATTTACGGATGCGTTATGGAAAAAATAAATAAAATTATCATGTCCTCGGCGATCATCGCGGGGTTTATCTTACTTTATTTATCCCTTAAGCTGAGCGCGCTTTATTTTTTCGTATTCCTGACGGGGCTTGTCGTTTATTTAATAGGCAAAAAAAGCAAAGAAAGCCCGGCGAACAAAAAGTTTCTCATAACACTGGTGATATTGATATTTGTTTCGCGATTTATCCTTTCACTTTTTGTTTTTCACGCCCGCGGCGCTAACCTGATGCAGGATGAGGGGCTTTACAGCAAAAAATCGCTTGTCATAGCCTACCAAATGAAAGGCGTCGAAGACGCCGAAAATCAATTCATGGAGTATTTTCTTGATCGCGATATGAGGCCGTCGACATACGGCCTTAACGGATACAGTTACATATTGAGCCGGTTTTACTTTTTTTTCGGTTATCAGATACAGGCGGCGCGTTTGATCAATGTATTCCTCAATATCATAATGTTTTTACTTATTTTTTATCTGGCCCGGGAATTATTTGATTCGAATGTCGCCAGGATATCCTCATGCGTTTTTGCGTTTTTTCCGTCTATAATGTTCTGGTCGGTCGCGATCGGCGTGGACATGTTTGTGCTTCTGGGCATAACCGCGTGTATGTTTTCCCTGGTTAAGATTATGAAAAAGGCCGGGCCAAAATGGATTTTAATGATGATAGTTTCCCTTCTTATGGTGGCGTCTGTCAGAAGTTATATCGCGCAGCTTTTATTTACGGCGTTTTTAACCGCGGTATTTCTTAAGAAATTCACGCGCATGCGGTTAAAAGGCAAGCTGATAATCCTTATTACGGGGTTTTCGCTTTTTGCCGTGCTTTTACATTCACCCGCGATGCCTTTTTTGGAAAAAAAATGGGAAGAAAGAATGACGGTATTTTTACGCCGGCAAAAAAATTTGGCTCAGATCGATGACAGCGGTTATTACATATATCCCCCGCGCTGCTACAGGGAGGAAACATGCGGGCCGATAGATTTGGCCAGGGCCTATGGCAGGGGAATGTATTATGCTGTTTTTTCGCCTTTTCCATGGCGGGTGGATTCAAAATTGCAGCTCATGGCGTATCCGCAGGTTATGGTGTGGTATCTCATGATACCTTTCATATTATACGGTTTTTACGCCGGTTTTAAAATAAACCGGTTTGAAACAACGTTTATTTTCCTGTACTCATTTTTCATATTTTCTTTATTTGCCCTTCTGGAGGGGAATATGGGTGCGTTATTCAGGCACAGGGATATGGTAACGCCGTTTTTAATCATCTATTTCGCGGGCGGTATAAATAAACTGACGGGTAATCGCGAATGAATATACTTCTTGCCAACATGCCGATAGAATTTAATAAAAGGGAAAATCTGGAGCCGCCCCTGGGTATCTGTTATATCGCCTCAATGCTTAAAAAATTAAGCGGCGTGAATATTTTTTTACGCGACTATGAAGTTAATCTTTTTTCGGAAGACATTCTCGGGAAGGAACTGGAGGAACTTAAAATAGACGTTATAGGGATTTCTTTCAGAACCGCCTCTTTTCGCTCGGCGAAAGAATTTGTCAAAAAGGCAAAAAATACAGGCAGGGACATATTTATCGCGGCCGGCGGCCATCACGCGACGGCTTTTCCAAAGGAGACGCTCGCGGCCCTGAATTGTAACGCAGTGGTCGTAGGAGAGGGCGAATATACCTTTAAGGAGCTTATTGAAAGATTAATCGGGGGGATCTCCCTTGAGGGGCTGAAGGGTTTGGTTTACAAAAGCGCCGAAAAAGGCATTATAGAGAACCGTGTTCGGCCTCCCATAAGCGATATAGACGCGCTTCCATGGCCCGCGAGGGAACTCTTAAATCTGAACGAGTACAACGTGATAACCTTTTTAACCTCAAGGGGGTGCCCGTTTGAGTGTATCTATTGCGATAAAAGCATTTCAACGCGCAAAGTAAAATTCCGTTCCGCCGGGAACATATTCAGCGAGATCAAGCACATAGCCGGCCGTTTAAACAGAAACAGGCTGTATATAGTGGATGACCACTTTTTTCTGAAAAAAAACCGGACCGAACACATACTGGATAAGATAATAGGGGAAAAGCTTTCTATCCGGTGGACATGCCAGGCGCGCGTTGATGGTTTATCCGAAAATATTTTAAAAAAAGCGAAACACGCCGGATGCGAACAGATCATGTACGGCGTGGAAACGGGTGACCAGAAAGAGCTTGAATTCATACGAAAAAACGCGACATTAAAAGACGCCGAAAACGCCCTGCGCCTTACCAAAAAAGCCGGAATTACAGCGCGGGCCAATTTCATGCTTGGTTTTCCCGTTTCCACGGAGGAATCCATGCGTAATACAATCAATTTCGCCAGGAAATTAAATCCTGATATAGTGAGGTTTTTCGCCGTTTCCCCGCTGCCGAATACCGATCTGTGGACCCATATTTACGGCTGTTCCCGCGCGCCGGGCGGGATAAAATGGGAAGACATGGATTTTTTTAAACCGTCATTCGATATCGCGGGCATAAAAAGAGAGAAAATCTCATTATATGTAAGCGCCGCTTACTGGCATGTACTCGGGAAAAGTTTTTTAAAAGAAATCTCGCTATATTTTTTCCCGAATCTCATGAAGCTTCTGTATCTTATCGTGAAAACCGGGAAAATCAGGGGCAATATCTCTAAATCTTTTCCAAGGAGCGTAAACCTGATCCTGGATAATATGCACCAGGTAAGGGGGAAAAGGCTGTCTGAAGCGTTCAATTTTTTGAAAAAAGTTTACAAATTGGAAAAAACTTTATGAGCGGCGAAGCGCTTTACATAACCAATCTCGGGCTTCTGGACAATTTAGCGAAAACCCAGATCCTGCCTTATCTAAAGGGGCTTTCCGAAAAAGGAGTAAAAATAAACATACTTTCTTTCGAGAAAAAACACAATTTGGAAAACAAGGCGGCGCTGGAACGGCTTCACGGCGAATTGTCGGATTTAAATATCAAATGGGACCGGCTTCCTTATCACGCGAGATGGGGCAATTTACGGGATCTACTCGCGGGTTTGATAAAAACATGGCGAATCGTAAAGAACGGGAATATATCCCTTATTCACGCCAGGGCAAGCATTCCGGTGCTTATGGCTTTTCCCGTAGCGAAGATCCTCGGGCGAAAACTTATTTATGATAGAAGGGGAACAATGGCGGGAGATTTCGTGGATGACGTAAACGTAAAAAATCTATTTTCGATCCGTTTTTTTTCCGCCGCGCTTGAGGCACTGGATAGGTTCATTATCGCTCGTTCAGACGCGACCGTCGTGCTTTCAAAAGCCTCACGTGAGGCGCTTGAGTCAAACCCGCGCGTATCCGGCGGCCATGCCATGCTGGAAAATATCCCGTGCGCCACTGATATAACTAGATTCAAGGCTGAAGGCCCGCGTGAAAAACTGAAAATCGATTTAAGCGGTAAATTCGTAATGTGCTATCTGGGCTCTCTGGGCACTTGTTACCTTCTGAAGGAAATGGTATCTTTTTTTAAGGCGCTTAAATCGAAAAAAGAAAACGCAATATTTTTGATCATTTCCCATAGTGACAGGCGCTACATAGAAAATGTGTTAAAAAATGAGAACCTTCAAGCCCCGTTTGATTATATCATAACGGAATTGAATCCCGAAGAGGTCCCGGAATATCTAACGCGGTGCGACCTCTCGGTTATGTTCATAAAACCGGTTGAGTGCAAAATCGGCTGTTCGCCGACAAAATTCGGGGAATCACTTGCCGCCGGTGTCCCCGTTGTGATAAACAGGGGGATAGGGGACATGGACGATATTGTCCGGAAAGGCAGGGTGGGCGTTATCGTGGAAGATTTTAACGACTTTCATTACAATGAGGCCGTCGACAGGCTGGAGGGGTTATTGAGCGATAGGCGGATTTTTAAAAGGTGCAGAGAGATCGCGGTAAAGCATTTTTCGCTTGGCGACGCCATCGTTAAATATGATATAATCTACAATCGCCTGGCAAACGGAAAAATCCCGGCCGGGAGGACAAAATGAAATTCAAATATGTTCGGTGTAATATATGCGGTTCCGCGAAGGCAATGCCTATGGGCAGGCGAAAGGGGCCGGATGGTAATATCAATCTTGAGACAGATATTGTGCGTTGCCAGAGCTGCGGCCTTATATACCCGAACCCGATGCCGCATTTCGAGGAAAACGAGATACAGGGAAATTTCGGTAAACCCGAGGAATATTTCCCGAGGGAGGCCGACAGGCGGCTCGAGGCTTTTGCGAATATTTTACGAGGGATAGAGGGAATTAAGCGCGGGAAGGGGCGAGTTCTGGATGTTGGCTGCGGAAGGGGCGAATTTTTGCATGTGGCCGGAAAAATGGGCTGGAACGCGGTCGGCACCGAGATTTCAAAGGCTTTCGCGGATTACGCCAAAAATAAATTCGGGCTCAATGTCCTGACGGGCGACCTGAGGGATATAGACCTGCGCCCTGAAAGTTTTGACGTTATATGCCTGATTTCCGTTATCCAATATTTACAGGACCCGATGGAAACGCTTAAAAAAATCAGTTCTCTGCTTAAAAAAGACGGTATAATTTTTATTGAGGCCACGAACGATGACGCGCTTGTTTTTAAAGCGGGAAACCTTTTTGAGGGCATCAAAGGCGTTTTTAGGGGGCAGAGGGTTACGACTCAGCTTTCCCCGCTTTTTCCGAGTTACCAGGTATATGGTTTTAACAAAAAATCCCTCAGCCTGGCGCTGGAGAAGGCAGGGCTCAAAATATACCGTTTTAAGGTTGCGGGCATGACCGGAGGAGGCCGCATGGCGAAAAAGGGTTTTACCCGTGGTGCGCTCGACTTAATAAGAAAGATAGTGTTGTTTTTCGGCGGTTTGACAGGAAACGGGCACGTTATGGTTTGCATGGCGAAGAAAGGGTAATCATGATGATACAGGTTGCGAGGCCTCTTATGGGGAAAGAAGAACTTTCGAATATCGCTAAAGTCCTGAAAGGCGGCTGGCTGGGCATGGGGGACATGGTTTTCCGTTTCGAAAACGAACTTAAAAAAATGTTTAAAAGAAAATACGCTATTTGCGTGAATACCGGGACCAACGCGCTACACCTGGCCCTGGATTCGATAGGGGTTAAAAAAGGCGACGAAGTTATAGTCCCGTCCCTTACCTACATAGGGACGATACAACCGGTGGTAATGTGCGGGGCAAAACCGGTTTTTTGCGATATCGGGGCGGATGATCTGAATATCAGCGTAAAACATATGGAAAAACTGATTACAAAAAGAACAAGAGCCGTGATCCCCGTCCATTACGGTGGGGCGCCGTGCGATATGGACGGCATATTAAAGGCGGCCGAAAAACACGATTTAAGCGTGGTTGAGGACGCCGCCCACGCTTTTGGCTCCGTATACAAAGGCGCCCATATAGGCTCATTCGGTGACATTGCCTGTTTCAGCTTTGACCCGATAAAAAATATAACCTGCGGGGAAGGCGGTGTTATACTTTTGGATGACGATAAACTCGCGAAAATCATGACTAAAAAAAGGATACTCGGCGTGGATAAGGATACATGGAACAGGTATAAACACGAAAGAAGCTGGTTTTATGAAGTTCACACAAAAGGATTCAGATACCACATGAGCAATATAAATGCGGCGATAGGCCTGGCGCAGCTTAAAAAGCTTAATCGTTTCGCGGGAATTAAGCAAAAAATAGCGGAATTCTACAACAAGGAACTTTCCGGCATAAAAGAGGTAAAGCTGCCGGGACATGATTACGGCGCTATCGTCCCCTTTAATTACACCATGCTGGCGGAGAGAAGGGATTCTCTCATGAAATTTCTTAAAGGGGAAGGGGTCGGTACCGCGATAAATTACATACCAAACCATCTTCAGCCGCTTTTTAAAAGTAAAAGCTTGAAACTTCCGAATACGGAAGCGGCATACGGGAAAATAATATCCATTCCCATGCATTCGGGATTAAGCGTTACCGACGCGCGGACGGTTGTGAAAGCGATAAGGAAATTTTATAAAAAAAGATGAAAATATTATTTGTAACATCCGGCACAAAACGGGTAGCGGCGACGCGTTACAGGGTGCACCAATACCTGCCGTATCTGGCAAGCAGGGGCGTAAAATATGAAGTTTTTTCCGTTATCGATGATTTTGTCACGAAATTAGCCATACGGTCTCCGGAATTTAACGGAATAAGCCGGCTTCTTTATTATATCGCTCTTTTTATAGAAAGGTTTTTTCGTTTCTGGTTTGTATTTTTTAAAGCGCGCCGTTTTGACCTGATCTTTTTGCAGAGGGTCACATTTCCTTTCGGTTTAGAGAAGCTGCTCCGGCTCCGTAATAAAAAAATAATATTCGACATAGATGACGCCATATTTCTTTCCGACATACCGGGGCAGGGCATGATCGCGAGGTGCAAGGCCTTCATAAAAGAAAGAGAGGTCAGGGGCGTATTGGGGATCGCGGACTCCGTAATAGTGGAGAATGATTACATCGGTAATTACGTTTCAAAATATTGCGAAAAAGTATATAAAATACCGGGCCCCATTGATACGGAAAGATATGTCATGCGGAAAAAGAAAGACGGAAACAATGTTACCCTTGGCTGGATAGGTTCGCCCGCCACGACGGCTTATCTGCGACTGGCCGATAATGTATTTTTTGAAATCCTATCCCGGTTCAAAAATATAAAAATTATACTCATAGGGGCCGGAAATTATAATTTTCCGGGCGAAAGGGCCGTCAAAAAAAACTGGAATTACGAGAAAGAAGTGGCCGAGCTTCAGGGGTTTGATATAGGGCTCATGCCCATGCCGGATGACCTGTGGACCAGGGGGAAACTCGGATGTAAGATGCTGCAATACATGGCCGCGGGTGTTCCTTCAGTAGTATCATACACACCTACAAACGCGGAAATCATAAAAGACGGGGAAAACGGTTTTTTAGTGAAAACGGAACCCGAATGGATAGCGAGGCTTTCTGTTTTGATACGGGATGATTCGCTCAGGAAGAGAATCGGCGAGGCGGGCCGAAAGACCGCGGAAGAGGTGTGTTCGGTTAAAAGAAACGCGCCGCGCCTGTTCAGTATACTCAAAGCGCTGGCGGCCGGAACCCCATGCGTTTTTCCGACGATAAAAACCGATGAAAAAAATATTTAAAAAGTTAACACTATGTATCTTGCCGGTTTTCCTGGCGGCCCTTGTTTTTAATATTCCCCTGAAGACCAGGCAGGGCATAAACGGTGTTGTTTTTACGCGGAATATTCCTCTGTACGCCAAGTTAAGCGGTTTTTTTTACAGGGATTATCAATATAAAGACCTCTCGGGGCGTATCGTCAACGGTATCGAAGGGGATATCGGTAAAATCGAAGCTTTATACGGCTGGACCGTCAAAAATATCAGGAAGAGGCCCGAAGATTTCCCGGTCGTTGATGACCATATCTGGGACATTATTGTCAGGGGTTACGGCGGTTTTGACCAGATGGCGGATGTTTTTACGACACTTGCCAGTTACGCCGGATACGATGCGTTCTGGAATGTTTTGAGGATAAACGGTGTTCGGGGCGGGCTTATCTTATCGTTTGTCAAGATCGGTGATAAATGGCATGTATTCGATATCCGTGGTAAAAAACCCTTTATGACCGCGGAAAATTTGAAATTATCTACGGTGTATGGCCCGACATATGAGGAGTACATGAATACTATGGAGAAGGGAATTTTTGAGATATATATCAAAAGGCCTGATAAACAAAAGATCTTTCCGAGGATCGTGAATGAGATAAGGAAAATGTTTTTTCCAAAAGGAACATAGACAAAAATTCAAACCGCGCCGAATAAGAGAAAAACGTTTATTATTCCCTCCAAAGAGCGTTGTTTTCCTTCAGGGATTCGTAAATTGCCCGCGCCTGTACGGGGAATCCCTCTTTCGCGAGATGCATCCGGTCGACAAAAAGATCTAGTTTTTTTTCGTAAGGCAGCTCGTCAAAAGGCTTTGATGTGTCAATCAAGAGGACGCCGTTCTCGTCAGCCGTTTCCTTTATTTTGCCGATTATCCTCCCGTATCGGCGGTTTAAATATTCTCTATGTTCATAAATTTCGGGGAATCTTGTTTTCAAAAGAGACAAATCATCCTTATCAAGATCCGCGCCGCATATTTGCGGGTATGTTATGAGAACCGGCGTAATGTTGTTTTCTTGCGTAAGGCGTACGATTTTGACGAGATACGATTTATGTTTTTCCGCGAGTTCCTCGAAACCGGAATCCAGCCGTTCCTGCCTGCTTATGCCGGGGTCAAACGCGTCCAGGTATCCGGGAAATAAAACCCTTAATTTGGCGAAAATCACGCTATTATCGGTGAGAAACGCGGCGATCCGTTCCGTAAACTGGCTATCCGGTTTTACGACATTATCCGGCACCCAGTAATAAACATTATTGTCGAGGCTCCCGACCATATTCCAGCCGCTGTAGATAATGACCATGTCGGGATGCAGGTTTAACAATTCCTCTTTTAGCCGGACGTAATGCTGGGCCGAACCGTATCCGCTAACGCCCGCGTTTATTACTTCGTATTTTACTTTTTCCGGCGCGTTTTCATTCAAAAGGAGATTGAGCTGAAAGGGCCAGGAATTACGGTATGAATCATTCGCGCCCCATGTAGTTGAGCCGCCTATAGCGATTATTCTGAACGTGTTTTCCGTTTTTTTTCCGGGAAAGCTTTCGCCCCTGAAGCCGTTGTGCATGACGTCCTTACCCTTATACTCCGGATTTAATTTGTAAACTAATTTTTCATCCTTGGCATACATGAGGGATTCCCTGAAAGAATAGCCGTGTTTCAGAATAAAATAAAACTGTCCGGCGCCCTCTATCACGAAGGCGAATATAATAACCAGAAGCGCCTGAAGTATTATGAATTTTAGAAATCGCATACCCTTATCAAAATATTTTTTTCAATTGTTTAAAAAGAAAAGAAAACGTAAATTTTCTGTAAAAAGAATGCAGGCGAGAATTCGACCTGAATTTTGATATCAAAACCCTGGGCAATATTTCGATTATCGGCTTATTGTCTTTGTAAACATTGTAATCAAACCATACGAAGCTGTTTTGCACCTCTTTTTTAGTGAATCCGGGAAGATCCAGCACAGCTTTGCATCGTTCCAGGTCCGTATCAATGGCCTTTGGCAGCAACCCGCGCTTTTTACATAAGGAATAAAGCTCGGTTCCCGGATATGGAAAAAAAATATGATTAAAGGTTTTATCGGGCAGGCACATCCGGTTGATTTTAATCGTTTCTTTAAAGTCCTCCACGGTTTCCCCCGGAACGCCTATCAGGTTGTAGAAATAAACTTTTATCCCATATTTTCGCGCTATGGCCACGGTGTTTGTAACGTCCCGGTTTGAATAGTTTCTTCTCAGTATTTCTCTGCGGATTTTTTCGCTTCCGGACTCAAGCCCGATATTCACGGTTTTAATGTTACCTTTTTTAAAAGCGGCAAAAAGATTGTCAATGTCAAAATTCGGCGTAATCCTGAAATTTGTCCTGTAGGATAGCGGTTTATCGAGAATGGCGTTAAGGCGTTCGAGTTTTGAGCACAAATCCGTGACCCATTTTACGTCTGTTCCTATGGTTTCGACCTCCAGATAAAAATTTGTTTTTCCCGGAAATTCGGAAATAACCTCTTTTATTTCTTTTATGATGTCATCCGGAGGCCTGAACCTTGTATACCTTCCCTCAGCCAGTTTCCTTAAGGCGTGGTTGCAGCAATACGTGCAGTTAAACGGACAGCCCCGCCCCAATAAAATCGAATGTTCCGAACCCGATTTTTCCCCTATCCACTCTTGCCACATTTTTCTGTCAGGGAAGGGCAGATCCTCAAGTACCTGTAAAAACGGGCGGGTTGGATTTTTCTCAACCAGAGAACCTTGCCTGATCCAGAGATTGGGTATACGGGAAGGGCGCGCGCCTTTTGCCAGCTGTGAGGCCAATTCAAGCGTTGGATACTCCCCTTCGCTGACACACAAGGCGTTAAATCCGTCCCGCATGGCCTCTTCCGGATTCAGGGAAACATGAGGGCCTCCCGCCAGAAGAAAAATGCCGGAATATTTTTTCTTTATGTATCCCGCTATATTAGAGATAAACGGATATTCGGTGCTTACCGCCGTAAAACAGATTAATTCCGGGGAAAATGACTTTACGCGCCCGTCTATTATTTTTTCATTTCTCCGGCCCAGCATTCTGCTCAGGACGATTAATTTTGTGCTGTGGCCGTGCTTTTTTAAAACAGAGGAGATATAGGATATGCCGAACTGCATTTCGGCTTGCGAGGAAAAAGGTTTAACCGGCGATGAGATGTCGTCTACCGAATAAATAAAAAGTATATTCATCGTAACCTGTATTATATCACATTCCGCATATTCGCGCGTTACTATTTTTTATTTCCGTTCAAGGTCGGATTTTATACTTGATTCGGCGCATATTGTGTGCTATAATTTATTGTTTGTGAATCGTCGTGCCGCTTCAGGGAAACAACAATATGCTGAAAATACATAAGCCTGAAAAAACCGTTTTTGCCTTAGGACTCACCCTGTTTTATTCATGCCTTTCACTCTGGTATTTTACCGCCGTGGACCCGAAACTTTATACAAAAAACGCGTTTGGGTGCGGGCTTACATTCGCTAACCCGATTTTTTACGCGGCCCTGGTGGCCACTTTCATTTTTGCTTATTCGGCTTTTTTAAGGCAGAAACTGCGCGTTGTCGCGTTTCCCGTTATCGCGATGGCCGCCATATTGCCTTTATTTTATCTCCTGGTGGATTTAAAAATAGGGATATGCGCGTCATATCCATTTGGCGGGAACAGGGGAATTTACGGGATGTACGCAGGGGCTTATATAACACTTTTTATCGCGCTTTTTTCCGTTTTATGCGGGACGCTTTTTCGAAAACTTCTCGCCGGGAAATTATCCTGCCCTCTGGAACTGGAGGATCTAAAGGCGCACAACCTTATCCTGCATGCCCCGGTTTTTCTTTATTTCGCGTACTGCCTGGCCCTTCTTTTTTCAAAAGGCCTTTTCCTTTACGCGGTGTGCGCTTTTTTGCTTTTTTCAGCCGCTTTCTCATATGAAAAAGTATTTGATTTGTTAGGAAAGGCCCGGGCGGTTTTCGCGGGTTTCGCGCGGAATGAAAAACTATTTCTGCTTTCAATATTTGTACTTACGCTTCTCATAAGGTACATGTGGGGGGCGAGGCTTCTCGGTATCATAGGGGGGAACAATTTCATAATGGCAAGCGATGACGGGCCGTGTTACGATAGCTTCGCCGCGATACTGGCAGGCGGAAATATACTTCCGAGAGAGTCGCTTTTCGCGGTAAGCGGGTTCGGATACTGGTATTTTCTGGCCGCGGTTTATAAAATTTTCGGCTTACATAACTTCAAAGCGGTTTTTATCATACAGTCATTGATCGGCTCCTCGGTCCCTGTTTTGACATATCTTATCGCTAAAAAAGTTTTTAAATCGAATCTTACCGCGGTATTAGCGGGTTTTATGACGATGCTAAGCATGTCTTTGATTTTTCTTTCTGTCGTGATAGGGATGGAAGCGATTTATATACCCCTTGTATTGCTCGCGCTTTTTCTCGCGGTGAATTTTTTTGAAAACGGAATCTTAAATTGCAAAAAAGCTTTCCTGATAGGGGCCGCCTTCGGCCTTGCGTATAACGCCAGGCCGCCGGAACTGATACTGTTTCCCTTTATACTCGGTTTCATAATATTTATTTTTATGAGGAAAAAAGCGCGCCTGAAGAAAATAACGCTTGTCGCGGTATCTCTTCTTGTCGGTTTCATCGGAATAATCTCTGTTCAATATGTGAGGAATTATGTTATTTACGGCGAAAAGCGTTTCGCTCCGAACGCCGCGGCGATAAGCTTTGAGGTAGGCAGTGAGTCGGGTACCTTTACGGATGAAAATAAAATGCTGGGGGATATGGGGTTCAATCCTTTTAGGGATTTAAGCGGTGCCGTATCGGTTTTCGCGCGAAACCCTTTTGCCGTATCAACCTTGCTAACGAAAGGGTTTTTTAAAAGGCTTGTTGTTCTATGGTTTATCCCGAATTTCGGGGTATTTGACCCTGTTTATCTGGTAAACCCCTCGCTTACCTATAGCGGCTATTTTTTCAGGTTCCCGGCCTACATGCAGTGTTACGGATCTTTACTGGCTTTATTGGGCATGATCGTCGCGCTCGTGAAAAAACGGAATCGCCCGGGCGTAATAATTTTATTTTCTTTTCTCGCGTATATGTCTTTCAGGGTGGCGGTGTTTTTCGTTTTAAATTCAAGATACAGGGGGGTGTTGATGCCGGCCGCCATCATATTCTTCGCTTACGGCCTGGAAGTGTTGTACAGGAAAATAAGAAGCGTTTATACCGGAAAGCCGTTTTAAGGTACAATACAGGTCAACGATTTTATAAGGCGTTTATATGAAACTTTCCGTACTTATGCCGGCGCATAATGAAGAGGAGGCGCTGGAGAAAACTTCCGCCGGATTGATAAAAAAACTGAACGCGCATAAAATCGATTACGAATTGATAATAATCAACGACAATAGTACTGACGGTACCCCTAAAATCGCTGATTCTTTAAGCCGTCAATACAGCGGCATAAAAGCGGTGCACCGCGTCTCGGAACCCGGCTTCGGAAAAGCGCTCAGGGCGGGGCTTGCTTATATAAGCGGCGACGCGGTGGTTATTATGATGGCTGACTCTTCCGACGACCCGGGGGATGTTGTCAAATATTTTCATAAGATAGAAGAGGGTTATGATTGTGTTTTTGGCTCCAGATTTATAAAAGGCGGAAGGGTTTACGATTATCCCGTGTTAAAGCTGATTATAAACCGCCTGGCGAATACCTTTATCAGGGTTTTATTTTTGCTAAGGGATAATGACATTACAAACGCGTTTAAGGCCTATAGGGCCGAAGTAATTAAAGCGATTTCTCCTATTGAATCCGATTATTTTAACATCACCGTTGAGCTTCCGCTAAAGGCTATCGTTAAGGGGTTTAAGCGGGTGGTTATCCCTATAAGCTGGTATGGCCGGAAAAGCGGTGTCTCGAAATTAAAATTGTCCGAAAGCATGAAAAAATATCTGCAGACAGTGATGAGGATATGGGCGCGTAAAATGATGAATTTAAAATGAGGCCGAAAATAAAAGAGAACAATACCCAGAATAAAAAAGATGAGCAGAGGTTTTTTGACGCTTTCGGCGAAAATAATTCTTATGACGTTTTTGACGCCGGCGGTTATAACAGGATCATTAACGAATTTCTTAAATATTTTGAACCGGTACCGGGGTTGAAAGTCGCGGATATCGGATGCGGCACAGGGTCCTTTACGTCGAAATTTCTGAAATACAAATTTAAATTATTCGGGATCGATATATCGCCTAATTGCGTAAAATACGCCGCGAAGAGGTATCCGAATATATCCTTTGAGGTGGGGGACGCGGAGCGTACAAATTACCCCTCTCAGACCTTTGATGTTATTTTCCTTAGCGGCGTGTTGCACCACTTCAGGGATTTTTTTCACGTTATCGGGGAATGCCACAGGATATTGAAAAAGGGCGGAATCCTTTTGTGTTATGATCCAAACAGGCAAAACCCGTTTATGCGCGTGTTCAGGTGTAAAGATTCGACATTATATGTGTCGAAGGGGGTAACCCGAAATGAGCGCCCGCTGGTTAAAAAAGAAATAACATCGGCCCTGATCGCCGGGGGTTTTTCGGAGTATAAAGTGTACAGCATTTCCGGGGTTACCTTCAGATATCTTGGGCATAAGGCCTCTTTTTTGATTTTACCCGTTTACAATCTCATTGAAAAAATTATGGATATTCGGCCTTTACGCGAAAGATTCGGCTCTTTTTTAATTACCTACGCGAAAAAAACGCCTGTATAGCTTAAAACATGGCGGTGGAGTTTTTCGTTTGAAAAGGTTCACCGCTGATAGCCGGAATGCAGGAAAGGAAAAAATGGAGTCTCAAGAATATCGTTATTTGCTGAATAAAAGTAAAAAAGCGGGCCTTACGCGGAGAATAAGCCAGAAACTGCATATGATGTGGATGGATATTGTGGGGCTTGCCCTCATAGCGGATAATCGCGTCATTTCCATGTCATATAAACAAAACGGCAGATCGCCATTTCCGCCCAACTTCCGATGCGCCGGCCTGGAATATCTTCTTGAAAGGGCAAAAGGCATGACGATACTTGACGTTGGTATGTACGACGGCCTTGTTGGCTACGAGTTTGCCCGCCACGAAGCGAGGCTTGTGCACGGGATAGACAAACGCTTGGACTCGATCGGTTTTTGCCAAAGGTTATTCAGATGGGTTCCCTGCGAAAGCAAGTTTATGTATGCTGACCTTACAAAGCGTATCCCCGATATAGGGACTTATGATATTGTTCTTCTTTTGAGTACTTATTTCTGGCTCAAACAAGCGATGTCCGGAAAGGATTTAGAGAACCTTTTAAGGGGGCTTCTTCGTAAGACAAAACGTTATTTCGCGGTGAGAAGCGCTCTGGTGGATGAGGTGGGGCTTATCGCGCGTTCCGAGGGTTTTGTTGAGAGGGTTAGGGGAAACAAACCATTGACTTGTGTATATGAGAGGGAAAAGTAGCGCAACACTTCATCATACATTACAGGATCGTATTGATAATCGCTAAGAAAGAACAGAATCCCGCCTTCTTATAAGCATGCCTTCAAGGCGTAAAAAACACCAAAAAACCCTTGACATTTTAGGGTAAATCTGTTATCTTCGTTTAGAATGTTATAAACGATACGAATATATAAAAAGAAGGTGGCAATATGACAGAGAAGCTTATTAAAGTGCAGGATGTGTTTCTTGGTGAAATAAATCACATGTGCAGTAAATTCGGGCTCAATAATATTATGGCCCAAATCTACACCATACTATATTTCGCGAATAAACCTTTGTCGCTTGATGACATGGTAGAGCGTCTCAAGATCAGCAAAGGCAGTGCCAGTGTCAACATAAGGGCCCTCGAAAGGTACGGCGTAGCGCGAAAAGTATGGGTGAAGGGCTCACGAAAGGATTATTATGAGTCGGATGGCAACATCTCTAAGATTATAATGGATAGGGTCGAAGCAATGGCCAAAAGCCGTCTCTCCGAGGTTGAGGATATGATAAGCCTTTCATACGCCGCTTTGAATACCATAGATTTGTCCAGCCCGGAAGAACGGGAAGCTGCAAAAGTATTCAGGCAAAAATTAGATGAGATAAAAAGTATTCACAAAAAGGCGCAATCCCTTTTCAATCTGTTCAATTCAAATCCTTTAAATAACGTCTTGAACCTTAAGGCCAGAAAGAATAATAGAAAAGACGCTTTAATGGTTAAACAGATAGGCCGTTAAAGGAAAGAGCAAAAAAATGAGAAAAGAGGGTTTATGCAAAAAGAAATTGATATCAAAATCTCCCTTTGGCGACGGCTATGAATTAGAATATAACGTAAAAGATTTTCGCAGGATAGATGAATTTATAAATCAAAATCGGGGCCGGAAAGTAGTAGTGATACAGGGGTTAGGTTTTGTGGGTTCAGCAATGCTTACGGCCGTAGCCCGCGCAAAAAACAAAAAACGACTGCCGCTTTACGCAGTGATTGGTGTGGATCTTGCTAAGCCATCATCGTATTGGAAGATAGGCATGATTAATGACGGGAAGCTCCCAGTTAAGTGCTCGGACATTAGTCTGTACAGGAGCTTTAAGAAATCTTTTAAATCAGGTAACATAATGGCAACAGCCGACGCTTATGCCTATAGCATCGCTGATATTGTGCTGGTAAGCATAAATCTCGACGTAAAAAAAGGCAATAATGTATTACGCAAAGGAAAAAAAGTTTTCACAGATAGATTCAATCTTGCCTTGCGAGGAATGGCAAAGTATATTAAACCCTCCTGTCTGATTATCGTAGAATCAACGCTTCCCCCTGGTACCTGTGAAAAAGTATTGCTACCTAGGATTAAAACAGAGTTTCGCAAAAGAGGCTATAAGAGTTCTGAGATTAAACTCGCATATTCCTATGAAAGGGTTATGCCCGGGGAAAATTATCTTAAAAGCGTTATTTCTTATTATCGTATTTTTTCCGCTATTAACGATAAGTCAAAAAAAGAAGCCCGAAAGTTTTTAGAAAGCATAATAGACACTAATTCATATCCGCTTACCGAACTGTCTGATGTTACGGCCGCGGAAATAGGCAAAGTCCTGGAAAATTCCTATAGGGCAACAAACATTGCATTTATACAGGAATGGACGCGTCTGGCAGAATTGGCAGGGGTTAATTTATTTGAAGTGATAGACGGAATAAGGAAACGTCATACGCATCGCAATATCATGTTTCCGGGATTCGGTGTAGGGGGATACTGCCTTACAAAGGATCCCATTCTGGCAGAGTGGGGCAACAAGGAGATATTTAATTCGAACGATCGCCTGAATATGACCGTCGGAGCTGTTGAGATAAATGATAAAATGCCGCTGCACTCTTTCGCTTTGCTCAGAAAATACCTTAAAAAACTTAACAAGAGAAAAATACTTATTATGGGTGTTTCTTATTTAAATGACATCGCAGATACAAGATTTTCGCCGAGTAAGTTTTTTTACAAAATATGCAAAAAGAGAGGCAGTTATGTCATGTTCCACGATCCGATTGTAACATACTGGCCGGAACTTGGTGTAGACGTTAATAATGACTTAGAGCGCGTAAGGGTTGAGAAGGTAGACGCAATTGTTCTTGCAGTAAGGCACAGCGAGTATATTCACATGACTGTCAGACATTTT
>CAYTQI010000017.1:0-30805 GCA_964440235.1 uncultured Planctomycetia bacterium | reverse complement strand
TATAGGATGCTTTTTTATTATGGAATCTCGCGAGTCCTTTCAATGTATTGCTTATGCCGCGTTTTGAACCTTTAAAAAGCAAATTGTGTTTTTTAAGTTCCTTTATCGCCTTGTCACAATTTACCGCTTTTGACTGCGGCGTCAAGAGGCAAAAACAGAGCTCCCCGAATATATATTTATCACTTCGTTTATAGTTTTTCTTGAAGTCCTTGAGACGTTTTTTTATCGATTTTTTTCTTTTATTATATTCGGCTCGGAGATATCTCATGAAACGAACGAGATAAGTTTTTTGGCTATTTCTATGTGGCGGATTTCGTCATCGCGTATAGCGGTAAGTTTGCCTTTTATTTCCTCATTATCTACCCTATTTATGTAATGGTCATAAAAATGCTTAACGCGCTCTTCAAGAGTAAGTATTTCTTTAAATTCCTTTTTCAACATTTCAATATTCATCTTTCGCGCTTCTTTCTATAGCCAGAACCATGCCATCCACGATTTCTTTATGCCTTGTCGAATCACGGTAAAGCGTGGAAAGCATTTTCGTCATTTTTTCTTTTTTTTCCTTATCCATGCCCGGGGTTTCTTTTAAAAGTGCCTTGGAAAAATTGGCGTACAGGGTAATCGCGCTCTCCTCAACCTCTATGAGTTCATTTAACCCGGCGAGTAATCTTTCCTTTGTAATCATGTATACCTCTCACGTGCCAGATGCCTGTTTGAAAAAAAATACTTTTTTTATTGTTTTTTGTTCTTACCGTTTTTAAAGAGAGGCGAGTCTCATAAATCCATTTCCCTGATCCAGGCGCCGTGCAAGTTGCATAATTCAATAACCGCGAGCTTTCCGCGCGTCGACTTCGCTCGGGACGGCCCTGAGCCTGTCGAAGGGCCGCCTCCCGCCTTAAGGTGAAGTGCGGCGGCCGGATTAAGTTTCTCCGGCGTCAGGAGCGCCCTTGCCATAAAACCCTTGTCTATATAAAAATCAATATGCTGAATAGAGTGTTCGGGCAGCATTGGATGCAGGATCTTTCCTATTTTAGCATGAACGTCAGTGCAGCTTTCCGCTATCAGATCGCATTTTCGTACGACGATAATAACCGGCTCGTGCTTTTTTTCAAGTTCTGTTTTGTTTTTCGGGTCCTTAGGCGTTAATACGGCATTTTCTTTTTCCTCAAAAGCCGTTTTTGGCGAACCGCAAACCGGACATCTATCCGGAGCGCTCCCATCTATAGAAATAAATTTGCAAACCTTGCATACATGCCCTTTCATAATACCCCCTGCCCCTGAAGGGACGTTTCACTTTTTCCTAACTACTTATCTTAAAATAAGTTACAAGTCTATATGTTCATTTTTAAACTTGGCAAACAGGTAAAATTCGCAAAAAATGCGCAGGGCGCGTTTCCAACCCTATATTCTAAAATGTGTTACGTCAAAGTGAAACATCCCCATCAATAATTTTCGCATAAAAGCTCGTAATAGCCTTGAGGGTGCGCGCACGCCGGGCACTTCTCCGGAGCTTCTTTGCCTTCATGGACATAGCCACAATTGCGGCAATGCCATTTAACAGCTTCTTTTTTCTTAAACACTGCGCTGTCTTTCAGGTTTTTTAGAAGTTTTCGGTATCTTTTTTCATGTTCCTCCTCAACCTCGGCAATTTCCTTAAATTGAACGGCTATCGCCTCAAAGCCCTCTCTGCGCGCGGTTTCCTCGGCCTCCCTGTAAAGCTTTGTCCACTCAAGATTTTCGCCGGCCGCCGCGGCGGCGAGATTTCCGGGCGTATCGCCTATTATCCCCGCCGGATAGGAAGCGCTTATTTCCACTTCGCCGCCTTCCAATAGCTTGAAAAACCTTTTCGCGTGTTCTTTTTCGTTATCCGCGGTCTCTAAAAATATAGCCGCTATCTGTTCGTAACCGGCTTTTTTCGCCACACCCGCAAAATAGGTATAGCGGTTCCTTGCCTGTGATTCCCCCGCGAAAGAAGCAAGGAGATTTTTTTCGGTTTTCGTTCCTTTTATCGACTTTCCCATAACTTTCCTCCTTTAGCGTATCATCCGTCATCCCCTGTCCGTGATAACGCTTATATTTTTTCCATAGGCTGCCCGCAGCATACAAGTTCCCCTCCGCCAGCCTTTGTCACCGTAACTTCATTTCCGCAAATATTGCATTTGTATTTTTCGCCGACTTTCTCAACTGCCATAAACACCTCCCTTTTAAATTAATAACCCGTAAAATTTTCTGTCTTGATATTTTTTTCGTCAAGACCCAGGCTATTTTTCAAAATATCAGCCATGCCTTCCACCATCTTAGGGGGCCCCGAAATATAAAACACCCTTTCCGTATAGTCCGGGATCTCTTTTTTTATCATTTCACCGTCTATGCGCCCCACCCTTCCGCCCCAGGCACCGGCGCCGGGCCCCGGTGAGGTTAATGTGTATATCGCGCGGAAATTTTTACAGCGTTTTTCCAGCTCATCAAAATCGCGCCTGAATATAATGTCGTTTTCGGAACGGCTGCTGTATAACAGCACCATGTCCGATTGAATCCGGGTATCGGCGGCAAAAACACACATGCTTCGTATGGGGGTTATGCCTATGCCGCCGGAAAGAAACGCAACTTTCTTATATTCGCCTTTGAACGTGAAAGCGCCAAGCGGCATTTTGATCCTCGCCCAATCGCCCGGTTTTACCGCGTCCAGCGCACCGGAAAACGGGCTTTGTGTTATTCTCTTTGTGAATTCAATATACCCTTTTTCCGTGGGCGAATTGGAAAAAGAAAAATGTTTCGTTCTTTCCATGCCCTCAACTTTGATTGTTACAAAAAAGAACTGGCCCGCCTTAAAATCCGGAGGATTCTCCGCGCCGAACCTGAAACTTTTTACTCCGCTGGCGCGTATTATGACTTCGTTAAAATTCGCGTCAAAACTAATCATTACTTCCTCGCCGCGAGCATTTTGTCAATTTCCGAAAGGTTTTTATTTGTGCTTTCGGCTTGTTCGATTTTTTTTAAAATTCCTGCCGGCGTCGCCTCTTCCTCTTTTTGCTCCTTTACGAACCATTGCAGGAATTCCTCGGTGCCTTTATCCTTTTCTTTTTTCGCGAGCCCCACAAGATCATTAATCAGCCCCGTAACCTTTTTCTCATGCTCAAGCGTCTTGGCGAAAAGGTCCTTGCCCGAGTTGAAATTCTGGGGCGGCTCATCAATGGTTTTTAACGCAACCCTTCGCCCCTGCCCGTGCACATAATCAAACATTTTCTTCGCATGAATCACCTCTTCGCTCCATTGCTTATAAAACCACCCGGCAAAGCCCGGAAGGCCCGTCGAGGCGGCATAAGCCGACATCCCGAGGTAAAAATACGCGGAATAAAGCTCTTTGTTTATCTGTTCGCTCAGGGCATCTTTCATTTTTTCGCTTATCATGCTTTTCTCCTTTAAAATTATTTTTCCTAAACTGACGCTTGCAGGATTTTGATTATGTTTTTCGCGGACAATTTTTTAAAATGTCCCACCTGGGGCCAGTCGCGAACGGCGGAATCAGCCATTTTTTTGAAATTTTCTTTGCCGATCCCGGCATCCCTTAAATTCGAAGGCATGCCCAGTGAGTTAAAAAACAATCTTGTTTTATTTATGGCGTCGGCGGCGATTTTCATGTCACTCCGGTTTTTTTCGACGCCCCAGACATTTACGCCGTAATCAAAGAATTTCTTTACCGTCCCGGCGCTCAAAACATGCCTCATCCAATTCGGGACCACTATCGAAAGGCCCGCGCCGTGCGAAATATCGTAGATCGCGCTCAATTCATGCTCTATGGCGTGGGACGCCCAATCCTCTTCCTTGCCTTTGCCTATAAGTCCGTTTAAAGCGATACTGCCCGCCCACAATATATTGGCCCTCGCGTTATAATCACGCGGATTTTCGCAAACCGCGCTTCCGTATTTAACACATACCTTTAAAAGGCCCTCCGCTATCCTGTCCTGCACCTCCGCGGCTTTAGTACGGCTAAAATACTGTTCAAAAATATGGGTCATTATGTCAACAACGCCCGCGGCGGTATTATATTTATCGACGGTATAAGTGTATTCCGGGTCCAGTACGGAAAAAACCGGTTTTATAACCGGCGAGCCAAACGCGAGTTTTCGTTTTGTATCCTCTCTTGTAATAACAGTGTTGCCGTTCATTTCAGAACCCGTTGCCGCGAGAGTAAGGACAACGCCCACTGGAAGCGCTTCGACGGGTTTTGTTACTTTGGTAAAAAAATCCCACACATCGGCCCTGTATTTTACGCCGCAGGCAATGGCTTTTGAAGCATCTATAACGCTTCCCCCGCCCACCGCAAGAATAAAATCCGCTTTTTCTCTTTTACAAATCTTTATACCTTCGTAAACACTTTTAAGGCGCGGGTTTGGCTTTATGCCGGAAAGTTCCGTAAAAGGCGTTTTGGATTTTTTTACCGATTTTATTACATCGCGAAATACGCCATTACGTTTTACGCTGCCGCCGCCGGTTACGATTAATATTTTTTTGGCGCGTTTTCTAAGTTCCCCCTCAATAGCTTTTACCTGGCCCCTGCCAAAATAAACAGTAGTAGGTACACTATGAGTAAAATTCAGCATGAAAGCTCTTTTCCCAGATTGTATGCTTCCGCCAGGCGCCCCGGACGGCCCAGAATCGCGCCTTTGGCGTCAATTCCCCGGCAAAACAGTTCTTTTTTATATCGTATGCCGGTTGTCGCGAAAAAGTTTTTAACAATCGATTTCGCGTTTTCCAGGAAACTATCCCTTTTTGAGGCCTCTATCAGAATAAGCGCCCCCGGCTTTTGCCCGAAAGTTTCCGGCTTCTTTAAAATATATTTATACCTCCAGTAACACTGGAAGCGGTCTATCATGATTTTTGTCTGCGCGCTTAATGAACCGAAAAAAATCGGCGAGGCGAGAATGACGGCATCGGCTTTTTTGATTTTTTCGTAAAGGCCCGTAAAATCGTCTTGAATTTTGCAGGTCCCGTCATCCGGCATCTTCACACATTCCTGGCAAGGGGACATTTTCAGGTCGTTCAGGATTATTTTTTCGGTTTCGGCGCCGTTCGATCTTGCGCCCTCCAGCGACTTCTCAAGAAGTATATCGGTATTGCCGCCTGTCCTCGGGCTTCCGCTTATACCCAGCACGCGCATATTTACACCTGTTCTATCGATTTCAATTCAGGTATTCTTTCTTTCAGTTTCGATTCGATTACCATTTTTAAAGTATAAGTGCTCATCGGGCAATGGCCGCAGGCGCCTGTCAGGCGAAGTTTTGCGACGCCTTCCTCCGTAACATCAACCAATACCACATTGCCGCCGTCCGCCTGTAAAGCCGGCCTTATCTCATCAAGCGCTTTTTCCACTTTTTCTTTTAACATGTCCTCACGCTTTCTTAACCGTCCAGGTTTTGTTCATAGATTTGCCTTCAGTGTTTTTTCTTCAAGCACTTTTATTTCTTTTTTCAGAAGTTCCGGTAAAGCCAGAATGTTTATGTCCATAAATCCCCTTACGATCAAGGATTGGGCCTCATCCTTGCTGAAACCGCGTGAACATAGATACTCAACTTCTTCTTTACTGATTTTTCCGATAGCGGCTTCATGCGACATATCAACATCGCGTAAGTCCGTTTCTAGTTCCGGAATGGCGTGAATCTTCCCTTTTTCCGAAAGGACGAGCCCCCTGCATTCAAGATGCGCCTTTACACCGTTATTCTCCGCTTTAAGATGTCCGCGGGCGACAACCTCACCCCCCAGGCTTACCGCGCGGGCGTTTATTTCAGCCTGTGTATTCTCGGCCCTGAAAATGGCCCTCGCGCCTATGTCCTGAAGCGTATTCGGATACGAAAGTATCAAGGAGTTAAAACTTGAACGGGCGCCTTTTCCTAAAAGCGCCGCGGTAGGATACATTATAACTTCCCTTACGGGACGCAGGCAAATGTAGTTGGAAACAAAACTCGCCCCTTCCTCGACAAGGGCCACGCTCATCGGTTTTACGGAAATATCTTCTTTCCAGGAATGAACCATCGTAAAATTTAAATACCCGCCTTTTTTAATAAAAAATTCTGAAATCCCGAGGTGAAACGCCTCGCCGGCCGACCTGGAAGACGCGCATCCTGTAATAAGATAAACTTTCGCGCCCTCTTCCACTATGATTATATTGTGAACCCTCTGCCTAAAACCATGCTTTTTCAGAAAAAGGCAGGCCTGTATAGGCATTTCAACAGTTTTTCCTTTTTTTACTCTTATAAAATATCCGCCTTTTGTGTCTTTAGGATACCCCTTATCCAACAGCTTGAATGATTTACCGTAATACTGCTTAGCTTCCGGAAACTTTTTAAAAGCCTCTTCTATGCTCAATATATCTATTCCGTCAGCGAGGCTCCTGGAAAACATAACACTGTCGTCCTGCTGCAGAAAACTCGCCGAACGCGTCTTTTCGGAAAAATCCATACCGGACGAGGCGATGTTTTCCTTATCCTGCGGTTCAATTTTTTTCCTAAGTTCTTCCATATTTTTTTGGCCGGCGCGGTTTGCCTATCGTGGCGCTATTTCCCTTTTTTCAGCCACGGGCATTCCTTGCATTTTTCATAACCGGAAGATTTTATGCTGTTAAATATCTCTTTGGGGTCCCCCATGCACCAGAGTTTCCCGTCAATCATAACACACCCTTCCCTGGCTTTTATGTAATCAAGAACGTATCCTGTATGCGTTATTATGAACGCGGATTTATTTTTTTGGCCGAGGTATTCATCAAGCACGCGCCCCATTATCGATATATTTTCGATATCAACCCCTGATTCCGGTTCATCAAGAAGCAAAATATCCGGATCATGGAGAAGCACCTGAAAAAGCTCTGAACGTTTCATTTCGCCGCCGGAAAAACCAAGATTTATTTCCCTGTCAAGATGATCCCGCAGTGAAAGCCTGTCAGCCAGGTCAGCAACGCGTTTTTTGTCTTTGCACAAAAAATTTGCGATCTGACCGAGCTTCACGCCCCTTACCTTCGGGGGGTTCTGGTACATCAGCCCTATGCCCAGTTTAACGCGTTCATCGATCGAAAAACTATTTATGGTTTTTTCTTTATAAATAACCTTCCCGCTCACGGTATTATATCCGGAAAAACCCATGATAGCCTTAATAAGCGTGGTTTTTCCGCTTCCGTTCGGCCCAAAAAGAGCCATTGTCTCGCCTTTGTTGATTATGAGGTTGATATCTTTGAGAATCGGCTTACCGGATATATCTATCGAGAGATTTCTCAACTCCAGCATTTTATTCCTGTTACAGGTTAACGCGAACTTTAAAACGAATTTACGTGAATACCCGCGTAAATTGTTTTAAATCCGTGTTTGTTATAGGGGCCTATAGATACGCTTCTTTTTCCAGGTAACCGACGTAGTCCTTTACCGCGTTTTTAAGTTCAAAAAATTTATGTGCCGGTGCCGCTTTTTTGAGTTTACCCGGATCGGCTTGCGTAAAATACTGGTATTTTCCCCTTAAAACCTCCGGCATGTCAAAATATTCTATGTTGTCCTCCATGCCCAGCGCCAGAAATAATGCCCGGGCCAGGTCATTCCAGCTTTTAGCGGTCCCCGTTCCCACGTTGTATATGCCTGTTTTATTCGGATGCTCAAGAAAATAATAAACAAGCTCAACCACGTCCTTTACGTAAATAAAATCTCTTTTTTGCTCGCCGTCCTTATATTCGCCCTTATGAGATTTAAAAAGGCGTATTTTACCGGTTCTCTTTATCTGCCGGTAACCCTTATTAACCATGCTTCTCATGTCCCCTTTATGGCTCTCATTAGGCCCAAAAACGTTAAAAAATTTAAATCCCGTAAATTCTTTTTGAAGCCTGTTTTTCAGGACCCATAAATCAAAAAGGTGTTTGGAGTAACCGTAAATATTCAGGGGTTTCAGCCGGGTTGTAATCTCGTCTTTGTCAGAATACCCGTTGTCGCCCGCTCCGTAGGTAGCGGCGCTTGAGGCGTAAAGAAATCTTTTTTTGTTTTTAAGGGCCCATTCGGCGATACGCCTGGAATATTCGTAATTGTTTTCCATCATGTAGGTGGCATTCTGTTCGGTTGTGGAGGTGCAGGCGCCTAAATGAATGACAGCGTCTATTTTTTTGTTAAGGCGTCCGCTTTCAAGATAATCGAGAAATTTATCTTTTTCAAAATAGTTCTCAAAACTTTTTTGAACCAGGTTTTTCCACTTTTCGGTTTTACCTAAGTGATCGACCACTATTATTTCCTTAATACCCGCCTCATTAAGCCTCCAAAGCATCGCGCTTCCTATGAAGCCGGCTCCCCCTGTAAGTAATATTTTCATTTTTTTTCTCCGCTTATGTTTCTTACGATTTGATCCACGTCAACATATTTTCTTACCATCTTAACCACTATATCGATCTTATTTGTATCTTCCGGTTTGATTTTCACCGTTATATCATGTATCTTGGCCGCGATCGAATACGTGTCGCCGGAGGAAAGCAGCGTGGGAATTTCGTATTTCTCCAGCAGTTTAAGCGTTTCGGCGGAGGGCGCCATCCCGCCGGAAAGCACCAGGCCGGATATCCTGCAGGGTTCCTTCGTTTTTCCGCTTTGAATATCGATAACACCGTCAATAATATCCTTCCTGTCGGAAGCCGTTATTATAAGACAATTCGATTCCACATATTTAAGCGCTCCGCCGAGTTCCATCGCGCCTATAAGTAATTTATCCACCGGATTATTTAAATAGTTTTTACCGCATAAAATTTTGATCCTAACTTCCTCGTAAATTTCCCTCATTGTCGGCAAATCAAGCCTTCTCTGATACGGCATTACGCCCAGGACGGGAATATCTTTTTTTTCAAAACCCATTCTTACAAATTCGTTTACTTTTCCGAATTTGGCCGGCAGCACTTTATTGACGACTACGCCGGCGAGCTCAACTTTTTCCCTGTCAAAAAGCGGTTTGTTCAGCATTGCTTCGTCTATGGGCCTTCCGACACCGCCGGGGGTAAGGAGTATAACTTTGGAATCCAGGAGTTTCGCGACAGTGGCGTTCGATAAATCAAAAACACTGCCAACGCCCGCGTGCCCGGTCCCCTCGATTATCACGAGTTCATTATCTTTGGCCACCCTGTTAAAGGAAGCGATTATGTTTTTCGCGTAATCGCCTTTGACTATTTTTCCCTGGATATATTTCTCCGTGAATCCCCTTTCCACGGCAACAGGCGAGAGGTCTTTTACGCTAAGTCCGCCGGACATGCCAAAAATCTTCTCTATTAAAACAGAATCCTCGTCCACCTTGAATCCCTGCTCCATAAGATAACGCTGTCCTATGGGTTTGATGAAACCTATGCGTTTAAACCTCTTCAAAAGCGCCGCCGTAAGCCCCAGGGAAAATGTGGTTTTTCCGGCGTTTTGTCCGGTTGCGGATATGAATATACGCGGGATTTTGCTTATTTTTTCTCCCATTTGAGAAGCTCCGTTATCTTGCCTAGAGTGGATCCCCTGTCTATTTCGGCCCTGAGGCGGTTTTCCTGCTCCAATACGCTCATCGCGCGGTTTGTTATTTCATCTACCTTGCTTCCCGCTATACACACAACCCCGTCGTCGTCGCCGACTATCCAGTCGCCGGCGCGGATTTTGACACCGCCCGCCGTTACCGGAACACCGATCTCGCCAAACCCCTTTGGCTCGCCGGCGGCGGGCATTATGAGTTTTGAAAATGCGGGAAATTTTAATTTACGTATTTCGGCCGCGTCGCGCAAGGCACCGTCTATCACCACTCCGGCGATCTTACGCTGAATAGCCCCGTGCGTCGCCAGCTCTCCCCATACGGCCGGCCCAACACCTCCGGCGTCTATAACTATAACCTGCCCCTCTTCGGCCGCGTCAATGGCTTCGACGGGTTTCGCCCAATCACCCGGATACGTCCGGACGGTAAAAGCGGGCCCGGCCATCTTTAGGCCTCCGGAAACCGGCCGGATCCCTTTAAGGTCCCCGGCCCTGTGCATCGCGTCAGATAGGTTCGAAGTGGAAACTTCCCCGAGAACTTTACGCGCGTCTTTGCCGGAAATTCTTTTAAAAAATTTTGTTTTTATCGCTTTTCTTTTTGAAATGGACTCCCTTATAAGGCGGGCGGCCTGTTCCGGGTCCCGGGCTTTAGTGATCGCGCCGCCCACTATTACAATCTCCGCGCCTGATTTTACCGCGGAAGCGGCCGTCTCGGAATTTATGCCTCCGGCGCACGCGAGCGGGATGCTTACTGACCCGCGAACTTTGCGCAGCCTGGCGAACGGATCCTCCCCCTTCATCTGCTCGTCTATGGCGATATGCACCCCTATGTAGTCAACGCCTAATTTTTCCATCTCTTTGGCGCGTTTTTCAAGCTCATTATTTTTTATGCCTATCAGATCGGCTTCTATTTTTATACCGTAATTTTTTCCGGCCTCCACGCATTCTCTTATGGTGCTGTCAGAGGCGGCCGCCAAAACACAAACTACGTCCGCGCCCGCCTTTGAGGCTATTTCAGCCTCAATCCTTCCCGCGTCCATTATTTTCATGTCAGCCACGATCGTTGTTTTGGGAAATTTTTTTCTGACGGCCCTTACCGCGTCAAGGCCTTCACTTTTTATGAGAGGGGTTCCCGCCTCAATCCATTGAACGCCGCCCCTTACGGCTTCTTCGGCGACTTTAAGCGCGCGGCTGAGATTGACAAAATCTAACGCTAATTGTAATACTGGTTTCATGCTTTTCTCTGCGCGCCTGGGCGCGCGGTATACTTCGTGGTTCATGCATACCCCATGCGCAAGCATGGGGTTACGTTATTCTCCGATTATCTGTAAAACTATCTCCCGCGATCTCGGCCTGTTATCAAAATCAATAAAAATAATCTGCTGCCATGTTCCAAGCATAAGCTTTCCCCCCGAAAAAGGGACCGTAAGCGAGGGCCCCAGGAGAGAGGCGCGAATATGAGAGAATCCGTTGCCGTCGCCCCATTTGGTGTTGTGCGCGTATTTACCGTTGCGCGGCGCCAATTTTTCGAAAGCTGATTTCAGATCGCTAACCAGGCCCGGCTCATATTCAACTGTCGTGAGCGCGGCTGTTGCGCCTGAAACAAATACGGTGATTATGCCGTTCTTAAGTTTACTTTTACCGAACACGAATTCCACCTCGCCGGTTATATTGATTATATCCGTTTCGCCCCGGGATTTAAGCTTTATATTTTTCGTTATAACCATGAAAAAACACCCCTGTGTTTAATAGCGTTGGCATTTAACGCCGTTACTTTTTCCTGTACGCGCTTAAAAATGAATCGCAGTATATATTCTTATTTAAAGCGAGTTCCGCCGTTATAGCAGCGTCCATCAGGCCTCTGTCAAGAGGGTCCATGATAGCCGCTGAAAGTCCGTTCGTGATAGCCATTACAAGAAATATCCTATTGATAAGTGGCCTTTCCCGGGTACCCTGGGAAACGTTGCTCAATCCCACAACCGTTTTTGGCGAGGGATCGCATAAAAATTTGAATTCCCTTATTGACTCGAGAACTTGCGCGCCTTGCGCCTGCGCTACGTTTAGGGGAAGGACTATCGGGTCCAGGTACAGATCGCTTATGTCAAGGCCGGCCTCCTGGCATTTTGTCACAATTTTTACCGCGTGCTCCAACCTTTGGTTTTTATCGCGCGGGACGCCGCTTTTTCCCATTGTAAGCCCTATAAGCGAGGCATGGTATTTTTTAGCCATCGGAACAAGGATATCCAGTTTTTCGTCCTCGGAATTCGTGGAATTTATCATTGCTTTTTTCTTAGCGAGTTTCAGGCCGGCCTCTATAGCATACGGCTTCGTGCTGTCAAACGCCAGCGGGACATCGGTAACTTCCTGGATCGCCTCCACCAGCCACTTCATCGCGTCCTTAGGATTTTTCTCGTAAGGGCCTGTGTTTACATCAAGCATTCCCGCGCCCGCGCTTACTTCATCTTTCGCTATTTTTTGAATAACTTTTTTATCGCGCCCGGCTATAGCTTCACCGACGGCCTTATACATACCGTTAATCAGTTCGCCTATTACCAGCATATCCTCTCCTCCACACGTTTACGCATGCGGTATTATTCCCTATTCGTACGTACCCCATGCGTAAGTACGGGGTATCATTTTTGCATCAATCTACCTATATATTTCTGCGTCTCTTCAGCCGCTTTCGGGTGGCGCATGATGAGAATATCCGCGCCTGCCTGAAGCATGCAAACGGCTGTCTGGGTTTCCCATAATATGCCGCGTGAGGTACCGCTTCCCCATTCCGGATGTTCTTCCGAGGAGCCTTTCGCCTCTTTCGCGCGCCATGCTTCCTGACCCACAAAACAAATAAAAGGCATGGAAAGCATCTTGTCACCGATAAGCGCGGCGGAACGGGCCCGTTCCATTATGGAATAAGCGTATTCCATTCCGTACCCAAGTGCGCCTATCGTGGGATTGATAACCACTCTCTCGTGCGGAAATCCCATTTCGCTTATTAATATGTTCGTTTGCTTCGCTATATTTATATCTATGGGGGACTCCGCGATTATATTATGCCCATCCGCCAGGCAGCTAGCCGTAAGTGTTTTGTAATTCTTTTCGGTAGCGTCCCCTATAAGGCACTTTTCCCCTTTAGCGGCCTCGCTTACTTTCGCCAGAATAACGTTATCTTTTTCCTCATTTCCGGAACCAAGGATTATCAGCGGAACCTTGACCGCTTCAAGAATATCCTTTACGAGCTTTGCCGCTTCATCCGCGGTTTTGTTTCCAAAATCGGGGTGCGTGCCGGCAAGCTTTACGCATACAAGCGCCGCTTTGTAAACCCGCTCGCACTTTACAGCCCATTTAACCGGGTCTTTCAGGACATCGGCAAAAGGTTCCTTAAGCGCCGCGGGCCAATCAACCGGTTCCGTATCAATGACCTCCATCGCGATAACCGGGGCGTTCGGCATACCGCCTTCCTTAAAAAGATACGGAAGAACGGTTTCGCCACCCACGGTAACGGACGAGGTTCTTGTTCCGCCGTCTTTTTCCAAAGCCCCTATCGTAATTTCATCGACTTTTCCGGACCACTTTTCCTTCATCTGTTCCATGCTTAACCCTCACTTCGTGCGTCCCCCACGCGCCTGTCAGGCGAAACTCCGGCGCAGGCAGATAAACGCGGGGTAATTATGCCAACGATCTTGTTGTATGCTGAATTATTGCCGTTTAAACTGAAAATATTTTTATTTTTTATCGCGGCGTTCTCTATCTCTTCATCCAGCGGCAAAACTGTTTTTAAATTTAATCCTGTTTTGTTTATTTCGTTTTTAAGGCCCGCGATATTATTTTTCGATTTATTTAAAACCAGGGACCTTTCGCCTATCTTTATATTTAACTCATCAGCGAGAACGGAAATTCTGGCCGCGGCCCTTACCCCTATTACCGATGAGTCGCTCACGATAAAAAGCGATTCAATCCGGCGAAGAAGCCGCCGCGAAAAGTGTTCCATGCCGGCTTCATTGTCTATTACGATATAATCGTAATTGTTCATGAGTTTCTCTATGAGGCTTCGAAGCAAATTGTTGATAAAGCAATAACATCCGGGCCCCTCCGGCCGCCCCATGCTTAAAAGGTCAAAACCGTCTTCTTCATCAAGCGACTCCTGTATTTTCATGTCAATATAGCGGTCCTTCGTTATGCCGGCGGGAATTTGCCCGGGGTTTTTTGATATATCATCAATAATTTCCACTATTGTAGAAGCGCTTTTTACACCCAGTAAATCACCAAAATTTGAGTTAGGGTCGGCATCAATAGCGAGTATTGAACCGGCCCCGGCTTCTTTAAGTGCCCTTACTGTTAAAGCGGAAAATGTTGTTTTTCCCGTTCCGCCCTTACCCGCTACAGCGATAATCATATGAACCTCATTTTAAATATCCTCCCTAAGCGCCGGAGGAAGGGGTTGCGCTGGATTGCCGAAGCGGCAAGCGGAGGCAGCCACTGCAAGCCTACCCCCCGCCTTTCACGCTGGGGAACTTTTCCAGATCCGTATGCGGAAAAAAAAGGCTCGAAATATACTCGTCCATGTACGAGGGGTCCTTGCTCAACTCCATGTAAGTCATCTTTCGCGCCGCCTCTTCGGCTTTCTTCATAGTATCATGAGAAAGAAGTATTTCACGCGCGCCTATCAGGGCGCTATTTCCGACAAACTTAAATTTTTTCCTGTCAACATCAGGTAAAAGCCCTATTGAGACCGCGTTTTCCATGTCAATAAAAGTTCCGAATCCACCGGCTATATAAATTTTTTCCAGATCATTAAATGACAGGCCGAATTTTTTAACCAGAATTGAAGCGGCCGAGAAAATCGCGCCCTTCGAACGTTTTATGTTTTCAATATCGGTCTCTTTTATAACAATGTCATTATCGCAGGATGTTTTATTTTTAAAAACGACGACATATTCTGTTTCACCGTCTCTTGTCCTGATCCTTTTTGTCTTTAAATCCTTATTAATGGCCCCGCTCCTGTTTATTATGCCTCTTTTAAGCATCTCCGATATAAGGTCAACATATCCGGAACCGCAAATACCGATCGGCTTCCCGCTTCCTATGGATTTTATTTTCGCCTCAAACCCGGAATCAATCTCTACTTTTTCTATCGCGCCTTTTACCGCCCGCATGCCGCAAGAAACGCCGCTTCCCTCAAACGCGGGCCCGGCCGAGGCCGAGCAACATGCCATCCATTCTTTATTTCCGAGGGCTATCTCCCCGTTTGTGCCCACGTCAATTAAAAGCGTAAGTCGTTCTTCTCTATCCATTCCGCATGCGATAGCCCCCGCCACGATGTCTCCGCCGACATAAGTGCTGACACCCGGAATGCACGCGAGAAGCCCGCGCGGATGGACTTTTATACCCGCTTCCGAGGCCCTTATGACCGGAACAAAATTCGCGGTCGACACATAAGGCTCGCGCCTTATGTGAGCCGGGTCAACCCTTAACAAAAGGTGCGTCATAGTGGTATTTCCGGCGCACACGACACCGGTAACGCGGTTTAAAGGTATCTTATTTTCATCCGTCAACTCGCGGATAATGGTGTTCATGTTGTCTATAACGGCGTGATGCAGCCTTTCCAGGCCGCCTTCCTCGGCGGCGAAAATTATTCTCGTTATGACATCGTCGCCGAATACTATCTGCTTATTATAAGTCGCCTTCGTCCCCAGAATTTGCTTGTTATTCAGGTTGATCAGCTGGCCTGTGATGGTCGTCGTACCTATGTCAAAAGCTATTCCGTAATTCTCTTTTGAAGAATCACCCGGCTCTATGATAACGATTTCGGTTGTCTCATTTCTTTTGCCGAGCGTCAGGGTTACTTTCCATTCGCTGGAACGCAGCACGCTTCCAAGCCCCCGTATGTTCCTGAGTCCCGTTTGTATTATCGGGATATCGTATTTTTGTCTGATTTCCCTGATAAGCCTTTCATAATCGCTTACGCTGTCGGTTAAAGTCGGCAACGGAAGTTCCACATAAATTTTAGTGGATATCGGTCCGTGGACGAAAACCTCTTCGTTTATGATGGGTTTACCGCTATTCACTTCAACCGCTTCCGAGTAAATACCTTCCAGGCGATTAAGCCTTTCCTCCTTTTCCTTAACCCTGCTTAAATCCAGCCGGGATTCCGCGGGAATAAACACCTCAAGATTATCCTCAACAGCCGTAAGGCAGGCCAGCACATATCCTTTTTTTCTTTCCTCCAGGGAAATTCTTCCTGTCGGCTCGGTGTGAAATTTGCCTTTTTTAATTATTACCTTACATCTTCCGCACACACCCTCGCCGCCGCAACTTGAATTTATATAAACCCCGCAGGAAACGGCCGCGGATAAAAGCCCCGCGCCTTTTTTCACTTCAACCGTTTTACCGGATGGTTTAAATGTGACTTTATACTTTTCCATACCGCTTTAACCCGCTATTTTGATATTCAAAATTTCGGAACGAAACAATTTTATTAAGATCCTAAATTTCGCAAAAAAACAGGGATCCCGGCCGCTTCCTTGGGGCCCACGATAACATTCCACCCTGATTCCTCTTCCAGTTTTCCGCTCAAAACCGAAACGTAACCCGGAAGCACAACATTTTTATGGCTTACCTTGTCTTTTAAACCGGATTTCTCAAGCGCTTTAGCGATCGACTCCGCGGTGAACTTATCCGCCGCCCAGGCCGTAAGGACCGACATGCCTTCCGAATCACAGGATAAAATAAACGCGGACACCGCGCTTGATTCCACCTCTGCCTCAACGGTGTAATAAGTGAGCGAAAAATTCGTCGTGACCAGAATGGGGGATTTTTCCGTAACTTTTCCCACCTCGTATATCTTTGGCTCAACCTGTAAGGGCTTCTGCGGATCGGTAAATATATTTTGCCTCGCTGTCAGAATAGGCAGAACCTGTTCGGGTGATGTTCCCTTCATGATGACAATGCTCGCGTATTTGGCAAGGTATGTTACCGCCTCGCTTGTTTCCTGATAGGGGTCCCCGCTTTTTGTAAAAACAATAGTAGGGTACCCGAATGGCCTGAATGCCTTTTTGAGAGCCAGCCGCCGGATTTGTGTCAAATCCCATACTTTTTCCGCAACGCCCTTTTCTGGCGGTTCGAGAACGATATCCCGGATGCCTTCCGCGTTCAGATTTTTTACAAGCGCTTCCAATTCCTCCAGATTCTGCGCGCCCGCGGTCAACGGCACTTTATAATTTCCGGCAAGCTTTGCCATCTCTTTGAAATTAGCGGAATTTGCCCCGCACACAAGCGGGTTTTTTTCCCTGGAAACCTCGAGCGCTTTTTCGATTAACGCCGCGTCCTTACTTACAAGCGCGATCTGTAAATTTGTATTTTCAACAACGGCCTTTACGGCGTTTTGAAATCTCGCCGCGTCATTGCTTTTACACGATATGGCGATAATATCAACTTTTATCCTCTGGCCGACTCTTTCAAAATCAAGTTTGTTTATTTTTTCAAGCGTTTTTTTAATTTCCTCGGGAGCAGCGGTGTCCTCCAGCAAAAACCCGATCGCGCACGGGTGGTAAAATTTTTCTTCGTGCCTGAAAAGCACCGTTTCGTTTCCGACTTCAATTTTTTCCTCGCCTTTTCCTATCGTAATGAGCTTTATAGGGGGCTCGGCCGCGCTTTCAAGGGCCGCTTTCGCTTCCGGGGAAACGTGAGGGCATTTATCCAATGACACCTTTTTCGCGGCAAGCTGCATTGAGAAGGCAAGGCACGTCGGAAATCCACAGGCCTTACAATTCGTTTTTGGCAATAATTTATATATTTCGAGTCCGGATAACGCCATAATTAATTTTCTCCTTCTATCTGCCTGCGCTGAATTGCTTTCGCGTTCAGCTGCGGCGAATAAATTCGGCCTTATAACTTACGATAATCGCTGGGTTGTCGTAAGCCATGTCCTCATTTACATTAGAGGCGGCATTGTGAGCGCCGGGTGATTTTTCTCCTGCAAAAATTTAAGAAGCGGCTCTGACTCGGTCGCGTCCTCCTCGGTCGCGATCTTATCAAATAGGTCCGGCACGCCTTCTTCCTCACATCTTTTCTTCAATTTATCGGCAAGCGCCTCTTTAAGTTCCTTCGGCATCCACACGAGCCTTTTAATTCCGCCTTCGGCGGATATAAACTTTTTGCTTATTATATAGAGCCTTCCTACGCCCATAAATCCCGGTGTCTGATGGCCGCCGCCGACAGAACCGGCGAGTGTGGAAAATTTCATGCCTACCGGCGTAAATCCCGGGTACTCCCTGCTTACGACCACGAAACCGTTCGCTTCGGGCAAAATCGCGATTATGCATTCAAAGCACCCGCAGTTCGCAATATGCATACCGTTCGCGAAGTAACTGTGCGTATCAGAAAGTGTAAGGTTATACACATAATCGTATTTGTGTTTTTTCAGGGTTTTCACACTTGATACTATATCAAGAAAGTAATCTGTGTTGAGTTTTTCTCTTAGCGCCAATGCCTTTTTCTCATCCATTACCGCTAAAACCCTATTAACATTTTCTAAAACGGGCCTTGACCTGTGTGTTTTGTAATAAAAAAATGTTGATGGGCTTAGCGTATATTTTGCTTCCGGAATATCCGCTAAAATAGAATCTATTTCATGAGAAAGAACCCCTCTTTGACTTTTGTTAATATCCTTTTTTTGCGAACGCAGAATGCGTGCGGCTATTACCTTCTTCATGGGATGCCGTATGGGTATTTCCTTCAAAAAATCGGCCAAATTCTCACCATAGAGGGTTACCTTGTAGACAGACGCTGACTTACGGACATATCCTATAATACCGAATCTGCGCAAAATCATCTGTAGATGAAATGCGGCGTTTTTGTCTTTTATGCAAAGGTAAGCTTCTCCCGTATTCCATTTAGAATCATATTTCCTTACCCGTACGCTTCCATCCCCGTCAAATAGGCCCGCCAGAAACTGGGCTATCAATTCTTTCGGAAAGGCGACCAACTTATCAAGTCTCCATTTCCCTTTCAGTCCCGCCTTTACCCCAAAGAACGCCGCCAAGTATCCGAGTAGAAAATTATTTGAGTAACAATCGTAGCATGTCTTCCTGGCTTTAATTTTTCTGCCTCTTATAACAGAACCGGATTTTCTCCTGGCGCGTATCCCCAAATGCTTATCAGGGAACAGGCGCTCGTAGGTTTTTTTATACTCTTCAATCAAAGTTTTATTTGTGTTGATAAAATTAATTTTATATTCTGATTTTCCCTGCCTGCAGACAGAGCCGTCGGAAGCAAGGAGGCCTAATATGTAGAAAAGATCTTCGCTTAGAACATTTTCTGAAATCAGGCCCATTTCCGGTATTTTTCTATCAACCTCTAACCTTTTCAGGGAAACAACTCTGTCTTCCTGTTTTACTTCCGATGCCGGAATCCAGCTTCTTCCTTTCGGCGTATCAATATATAGTTTATGCTCTTTTGTCAGCGTGATTTCCCGGCCCGTTTTTGTCTTAATTCTCACGAGTTCTTTTGGGGCAGGAAATTTTTGCATGGCAACAATGTTTTCTTTTACGGTTTTATCCGAATTCAAAGTAAGGGCCTTGCACTGCGCGTATTTTTCTCCACCCCTATGCTTATTTATGAAATCGCCCATTCTCACTATTTTATCGTCAATAAGCACTTCCGTATCTTCTACGCAGCAACTCGTCTCGGGCCATGTCATGATGGAATATCCGTGAAACCTTTCAAGGGTTTTATTCGATTCCTGGTATATAAAATCATTCACGCCTTTCCATTCGCCGCGCACGGGATCTAATACCTCGCCTTTTTTTACAGGCTGGTTGGGGCCCGTCGGGTTCAGCTCGTAACACGCTTTAGCGTCGAGCCAGCTATATGCCCCGCAAAGACCAAGGCGTTCGGGCTTCACAATACATACATGGTTTGGCGCGAATGACTGGCACAAGGTACAACTGTAGAAAGTATCCACGCTCTCGTCCGTCATTCCGGCGAGGCGCTCGTCCCGTTCGCGGTAACTTCGGACAGCTTCAGGTATAATCCTATCCACGTCTTCCTTCTTCGTGTACAGTTTGATCTGGGCCTTATCCACGATCTTTCCGTACGTATCATGAAGCCGGGCGTGAAGAATAGTCCCGAAATGCTTTATCTTGAAACCTTTTTCGCGCGCTTCCTTCGAGATTCTTATCCAGCACATGTTCCTCTGCCCCATGTGGAATATACCCATTGCTTCATTCAGGAATGTGTGCACCTGTCTTTCGAGTATCGGTTCAAAATCAGGCTGCATTTTTCTTCCGGCTACTTCCACTAAAATACCGAGAGGAAAAGCGCTCCCCTCCTCCATATCATCTATTTCGGGCCCGATGACTTCAATTTTTCCGTCCTCGATCTCGCTAAGAGGTTTTGAGCGCGCGTATTCGAAAGCGGAAGAAAATTTCCCTCCGAACTGGACATACATATCCTGCCTTCTCACCCTTTCCCCTTCAAACGCGGCGCTGTAAGCCACCGGAATAGGGATTTCCTTAATTTTCACTTTTATTTCCCTGGCAAGAAGAGCGCTTTGAACGATTTTAGAATAATCACTCACGCTCAAAAGGGCTTCGTGCAGGGTGAAAGGGGTTTCTTTGATTTCCGGCACCTTCTGGTCCGTGATCACGGGAAATCCGAGCCTGATGGCCGCGCACGCGGCGGCAACCTTAACATCGTCCAGGGCGCCAAGCGCCAATATAAAAGCCGGGACGCGATCTTTGCAATAATTAATGTTTTTCTCGAGTTCCCCTTTTTTGTTCCCGCCGTAAGAAAGCGACGCCCTTATGGCGAAATTTGCCGCGTGTATAACCGAAGTAGTTTCTTTCCCTACAGGGACAATGTAAAAATCAAGCCCCACCTGAACTTTTCTTTCAATCAATTGATCCCTGAATGTCCTTCCTTCCGAGCTACCCACAAGAAGCGACAGAATATTTTTTTCCTGCAGTTCCCGTATTATTTTTTCCGCTATTTTGGCGTCCGGGGCCGCCCCCACGATTACCGCCACACCGCTTATCCTTCCGTCAACAAGTTGAATGCCAAGGCTTCGCAAAACCGAATCCGGAATGAACCCCTGCCAGCCTTCAGCCGGTAGTTCACCGGTAGCGTAACGAATTGCCTCTATCAATTCCGCCGCGAGCGCCGTGGCAACGCCTGAGTCCATAGCGTCGCTAAGAAGTGAATTCCAATCGCCGGCTGGCGGCACTTTTTTAAGAAGGCCTTTCGCGGCTTGCGCGATTTCCCCGGCGTCTTTAAGCGTCTTCACCTCTTTACCTATCGTAGCGTATATAAGAGGCAGAAAATATCCTGTTTCGGGGAAACCTATCTCAAACGCGCCGCCCTTTTCCTTTATGAGTTTATCTATAAGGCCTTCAGCTAAGCCTACAGCTTTATTTGAACCGCTTACAGCGAGCTCCCCTACGACTCTTGGCATATTCCAACCTCCCCTGTTACTATTTAAAGAGACATTTTGAAAGATTCAACAACATTTTTCATCAACATGGTCACGGTCAGCGGCCCCACCCCGCCGGGAACGGGAGTAATAAAGGCTGCTTTCTCGCTCGCCTTTTCGAATTCCACGTCGCCTACGAGTTTATCGCCTACCCGGTTTATTCCTACGTCTATAACTATGGCGCCCTCTCTTATCCAATCGCCCCTTACAAGGCCTGCCTTGCCTACAGCGACAACTAATATTTCCGCTCTTTTTACGTGTTCAGGCAAAACGCCCCTTTCGCCGGTGGCGATATGGCAAACACAGGTAGTTACGAACTTGTTCAAAAGCAGCATGCTTAAGGGTTTTCCCACAATCTCGGAATGCCCTACCACGACTGCCTCTTTCCCGTAGAGATTCACCCCGGTAGATTCTATCAATTCCATTGCCGCTTTCGCGGTGCATGGGGCAAGTTTGGCGCTTCCCAAAAGCACGCGGCCGAGATTTTCCGGATGCATGCCTTCCGCGTCTTTTTCCGGCGTTATGGCGCTCATTACGACTTTGTGGTCTATTTCTTTGGGAAGCGGAAGTTGAACGATTATGCCCGATACGGTTTTATCTTGATTAAGTTTTTTTATTTCCTCTATCAGGCCTTGCTGTGTTATCTTGGCATCCAGCGTTTTCAGTTCGTATTCTATGCCGAGGTTTTCGGCGTTTCTCTTCTGTGATTTTATGTAGACGGCCGAGGCGGCGTTTTCACCGACTTCTATGCTGACAAGTTTTGGTTTCTCTCTAAACCCGGCAATCTCTCTTTTTAAATCCTCTTTAATTTTACCGGCGATAATTTTCCCTTCTAATAATTTCGCGCTCATGTTCAACCCCTCACCCTATTTAATACTTCTTTTGTCGGTTCGATTTTATTTAACGCGTAAAAATGCAGCCCCGGCGCCCCGCCCTTCAAGAGGTCCTTGCACTGATCCGCCGCGAACTCTACGCCCGCCTTGTATGTCGCTTCGGCATTCCCGTCAAGCGGCTTAAAAATGTCATGGACTCTCTGCGGTATGGTAGCGCCGCAGGTTCCACAAAATTTCAAAAGTATCTTATAATTCGTTATTGTTATGACCCCCGGCAGGATTTTCGCCTTTACGCCGATTTTTTTCGCCCTTTCCAGGTATTCAAAATAATCTTTATTGTCAAAGAAAAGCTGCGTTATCACGAATTCTCCGCCGGCGTCCATTTTGGTTTTCAGGTATTTCGAATCGGTTTCTTTGTCCGGGCAGTCAATATGCCCTTCCGGGAAACCGGCGACACCGATGCTAAAAAAGTCCCCATAGGTCTTGATAAGTTTAATAAGCTCGTAGCAATATTCCAGGCCGTCCGGCGCGGGCGTCCAGAATTCCTGCCCTTCGGGCGCGTCGCCGCGAAGCGCCAAAATATTACGGATATTCCTTTTTTTCATTTTATCCAATATATTTTTCAGTTCTTCCCGGCTATGCCCGACGCAGGTAAAGTGATGCATTGTCGGAACATCAAATTTTTTCTGGAGTTCGTCAACAATCTCCATTGTCGCCTCTCTCGTGCTCCCGCCCGCCCCGTAAGTCACCGTAAAAAAATCCGCCCCGAGTTCTTTAAAGGCCTTCGCGGTTTCGGGAAGCTTTTCCCTTCCTTTTTCGGTCTTAGGCGGAAAAAATTCGAATGAAATAGTGCTTTTCTTTTCCTTCAAAATATCCGATATTTTTCGTATCACGCTATCTCTCCCTTTATTGACTCAAGCGTTTTTCTCGTTTCCGCCGCGAACTTCTCGTCCTTAATGCTTTTTAAGTTTATTTCAACGTTTAAAAGCGCCGACTGATACGCGCATCCGAGCATGCTGACGGCGCAATCAACGTCGGAGATTAGATTTTTATTTCCCTTTTCCCGCACGGCCGGGCATAACTTGAGCGCCCGGGAAGCGTTTTTGCATATCTCGAGGGGAACCCGCATCGCTTCCTTCAGGGCTTTTTCTAATTTTTCGGCACGCCCGGGTTTTTCAGGAATTTTAAAAACGCCGCTTAAGTTTTGATAGGCCGCGGCGTCTTCAGAGCAAAGCTGCATGAAATTTTCCCGGAGGGTTTTGAGTTCTTTTGAAAAACTCTGCATTTGGGCCTCGACATCCCTGTATTTTTCTTTTCCTATCGTAAAACTTACTACTTTCGCGAGGCACGCGGCGCCCGCGGCGCCTACCAGCGCCGAAGCGCTCCCTCCCCCGGGAACCGGCTTATTTGACGCTAACTCATTCAGGTATTCGCTTATGGATTTATCCGCGTATCTATTTGCGTTCATCAGTGTTCCCTATCCGCGCTCATCCGCGCTATCAAAACAGCCCCACTATCTTTCCGTTCTTATCGATATCCACCCTGGTTGCCGCAGGAACCGAGGGGAGCCCCGGCATTGTCCGCATAACGCCCAGGACAGGATAAAGAAATCCAGCGCCTGCGCAAACGCGGATGTCCCGAACCGGTATTTTAAAATTCTTCGGCACGCCTTTTAATTTCGGATCATGCGAAAGCGAAAGATGCGTTTTTGCCATGTTGATCGGGAATCCGGCGTAACCAAGCTTCGTATATAACTTTATCCTTTCCTCGGCCAACGGTAAATATTCCACGCCGGAGGCGCCATAGATCTTAACAGCGACGGTTTCTATCTTTTCTTTTATGGAGCATTTATCGGAATAGAGAAATTTCATTCTGTGCGGCTTGTCAAGCGCTTTCACGACTGCCCTGGCGAGCTCGATCCCGCCTTTTCCCCCTTTTTCCCATACCTCTGAAACGCAAACATCTGAAGCCCCGAATTCCAGCGCCTTTTTCTTTACAAATTTTATCTCTTCATCAGTGCCGGTAATGAAACGATTGATGGCGACCACCGCTGGAATGCCGTGAATAAGAACATTTTCAATCTGTTTTTTTAAGTTCTCACAGCCCCTCTCCAGGGCTGCCGGGTTTGGTTTCTCCGCAAGCTTGCTGTCAAAACGCTTTCCGGGCCGCATCTCAAAGGCACCGCCGTGCATTTTAAGAGCCCGGACAGTGGCCACGACAACGGCCCCGTCCAGTTTCAGCCCGCTCTGCCTGCATTTCACATTTACCAATTTTTCAAAACCGCAATCCGCGCCAAAACCGCTTTCGGTCACCACGTAATCAGCCAGTTTAAGCGCCATCATGTCCGCCAGCACGGAATTGTTGCCGTGGGCGACATTCGCGAACGGCCCCGTGTGGTTAAAAACCGGGGTATTTTCCGTGGTCTGCACCAGATTCGGCTTTATAGCATCTTTCAGCAAAACACACATAGCGCCGGCCATTTTAAGATCCTCGGCCGTGACCGGTTTCCCGCTGCGTGAAAATCCTATAACAATCTTACCAAGCCTTTTTCTAAGGTCAAAAAGCCCTGTCGTCAGGGCAAGAATCGCCATTGTTTCCGTCGCGACCGTTATGTCGTAACCGGTTCTCCTGGGATACCCCCTCGTTGTCTTGTCCAGGCCGATCGCGATTTCTCTTAAGATGCTGTCGCTTATATCTTCGCACCTGCGCCACGTGATATTGGTAGGGTCGATATTTAATTTATTACCGTGAATTATATGCGCGTCTATGGACGCGGCCAGAAGATTGTGCGCTGTCTCCATGGCGTGGACATCGCCGGTAAAATGAAGGTTGATATTCTCCATCGGAAGAACCTGCGAATATCCGCCCCCGCAGGCCCCGCCCTTGATGCCAAAGGTCGGGCCTTTGGATGGCTGGCGGCATGTATTGCAAACTTTTTTTCCTATTCTCGCCAGCGCCTGGCCCAACCCGAACGCGGTCACGGTTTTTCCCTCTCCGAGCGGAGTCGGTGTGATGGCTGTCACTGTAATAAATTTGCCGTTTGGCCTGTTTTTTAACCGCTTTAGGATATCCAGCGAGATCTTAGCCATATATTTCCCGTGATACTCTATTTCCCTGTCCAATATGCCGAGCTTTTTCGCTATTTTGCCGATCGGCTGCAGGGTGGCCTTCTGGGCAATTTCTAAATCCGGCGGTATCTTTTTCATTATTCCTATTTCCCGGAAATTTCTTCGGCGATTTTTAATAATTTGTTTAGATTTGTTCCGCAATCTTCGCGTTTATACATGGGCGTTCCCATCCCGCAGGGAAGCGTAAGCAAATCACCTTCCCTGAAATCCTTTATGTCTTCTTTTCTTTTCACGCCCCAGGAAATTCTCTTCCCGCTTCTATACCCGGAATATTTGGTAATGTCGAATTGGGAAGCGTCGAAACTTATGATCTCAAGCCCGGAATCAAACAAGAGATCCCAATCCATGTTCCCGCAGACATGCGCCCCCGGCGTAACCTTGTAAGCGGAAAATATCGCCCGGTGCAGCTCTCTGAAATTTACGCCGGATTGCCCCAGCGCCGGTTCGTCCAGAAAAAGAATGGTTTCTCCGGCTTCCAGGCCGTCTGTTATTGCCGTAATATGCTCGCAAATCCTCTGTATCGCCTCGTTCTCTTTGAATCCCGAAAGCATTAATGTCGCAGGGCCTACACATTGTATTTTTACCGTTTCGAATTTATGCTTCTTGAATTCCTTAAGACAGCTAAGGTTCCCGGGTTTCTTAATGTATTCCATCATCGCGTCGCCTCTTTTCGGAAGCTCCGGCAAAAAAGGTATATCATGTTTAAGGCTGTACGCCACCGCCTCGTTTACGTCTTCCAGGGGCAGCGAACCGACCTGTGTTACTATTTTTCTCATTTTATCAACGCCAGTGTCTCCGCGCGTGTCTTGGGGTTGGTCCTGAACAGCCCCCGTACCGCGCTCGTTACCGTTACGGTTCCCGGCTTTTTTACCCCGCGCATCGTCATACAAAGATGTTCCGCTTCGATCACTACCATAACGCCTTTCGGGCGGAGTTTTTTCATTATCACATCGGCAATCTGCGTAGTAAGCCGCTCCTGGATCTGAAGGCGCTTCGCCAGCACATCAACGACTCTGGCAAGTTTACTCAAACCCGTTACCCTGTTTCCCTTCGGGATATATGCCACGTGGGCCTTGCCGATAAAAGGCAAAATATGATGCTCGCAAATACTTTGCAGCGGGATATTTTTTAAAAGCACGATCTCGTCGTGGCCTTCGGATAAGAGGGCTTCTAACTCCTTGCCGGGGTCTTTCTTTATTCCGCTTAAGATTTCCCCGTACATTTCGGCTACCCGCTTGGGCGTATCCAGAAGATCGGGCCTTTTGGGGTTGTCCCCCACCGCCTCAAGTATATCCCTTACCGCTTTCGTTATTTTCTTTTTATCCATTTTAATGTTTGAAATGCCTTATACCCGTAAATACCATTGATATCCCGTATTTATCGCAGGCGGAAATTATTTCCCCGTCGCCTTTCGAGCCGCCCGGCTGGATTATCGCTTTTATTCCGGCTTTGTGCGCCTGGTCTATCGCGTCGGGTTTCGGGAAAAAGGCGTCGCTCGCGAGAGTGGCGCCCCGGGTCTTCTCCCCCGCTTTCCGGCAGGCGATTATCACCGAATCGACTCTCGACATCTGTCCGGCGCCTACGCCGACTGTTTTCGTGCCCCGTGAAAGAACTATAGCGTTACTCTTTACATGCTTTACTATTTTCCACCCGAATAGAAGGCTCTTTATCTCGTCTTTAGAAGGCGCTTTCTTTGTAACTACTTTAAGGTCGTTTTCCTTTATGACCTTTAAATCCATGTCCTGCACCAAAAGTCCGCCCACTACTTTTTTGTAATCTCTTTCGCTTGTACCGGTTTTTTTGAATCCCGGCACCTCAAGAAGCCTCAAGTTCTTTTTCCTCGAAAAAATCTCCCGCGCCGCCGCGTCAATGGAGGGCGCTATAATGCACTCAACAAAATCCGCTTCTCTCATAACCGTCTCGGCGAGATTCTTATCAACCTTCCCGTTAAATCCCACAATACTTCCAAAAGCGCTTAATCGGTCACACTCAAGCGCGTCGAGATAAGCCTGAGAAAGGGAATCCGCTATTGCCGCGCCGCAGGGATTTGTGTGTTTTATAACACTCGCGGCGGGTTTATCGAAGTCCTTTACGATCTCGATAGCGGCATTAAGATCGATTATGTTATTAAAGGATAATTCCTTCCCTTGGAGCTGCCTCGCGTTACATATGCCGGCCTCATTTGCCGACGGGTCCTTATAGAACGCCGCCTTCTGGTGCGGGTTCTCGCCGTATCGCAGGTCCTGCGCTTTTTTGAAGGTTAAATTCAAGTTTCCGTCACCCGTAGCGCTTAGATAATTGTAAATAGCTTCATCGTACTCGGCGGTCCGCCTGAAAACTTCAATTGCTAAATCCTTAAGCGTTTTTTCCGAAAGCGAGCCCTCATTTTCTTTAAGCTCTTTTATGATGTCCGGATATTTGGAGGGATTCGTAACTACCGCTACGGCTCTATTATTCTTCGCGGCGCTGCGCAGCATCGAGGGGCCGCCTATGTCTATATTCTCTATCGCCTCTTCGAGGGTTACTTCGGGCTTCGCGACCGTTTTTTCGAAGGGATACAGATTTACCACAACCATATCAATCATGCCTATGTCGTGCTTCTTTGCCACGTCCATGTGTTCTTTATTTTCCCGGAGCGCGAGGAGCCCGCCGTGTATCTTCGGGTGCAGGGTCTTTACGCGGCCGTTCATCATCTCGGGGAATCCCGTATAGTCGGAGACGTCTTTGACGGGTATACCCAGATCTTTTATTTTCTTCGCCGTTCCGCCCGTGGATAGTATTTCCACTCCGAATTTATTGAGAGTTTTTGCCAGATCCTCAATGCCTTTTTTGTCAGACACGCTTACAAGCGCTCTCTTGATCCTTACCATTTGATCCTCCGTCTTACTTATTATAATTATAAGCCTGGAATAGACCAAGATTTTAGCACAGGGCGGGCTGGATTACAAGCGTAAAAGCTCTTTCACGGCCTGTTCGGGAGTGGCGACAAACATGATAAGTTCGCGGCAGGAACCAGCTTTCAAGGCGGAGCGGGCCTTGGCACTTAAGACAGGTTCCCGAATAAGTTTCTGAACGGCGCTTTTCCAAAAATCGCCGATGGCTATTATGTATTTTGGCCTCATGAGCCCTTTGTTTACAAGCTCAAGGCAGGCGGCAAGTTCCAGAAGTGTGCCTGTTCCGCCCGGAAGTACGATAAAAGCATCGGCGTTTTTTGCCATTATTTCGATTCGTCTAAAAATATTTTCGGTTTTTATCTCTTCATCGACGTATTTATTTGGCTTTTTATGGGCCTTGCCGCGCCACTTGTAATAAGTAACGCCGATCGTCTTGCCGCCGGCTTCTTTCGCGCCGCGGGAGACGTCTTCCATTGTCCCGCCAAAACCGCCGGTCATAACCACGAAACCTTTTTCGGCAAGCAGGCGTCCGAGTTTAACGGTATTTCGTTTTTCCTTTCTGCTTAAATTTTTGTAACTGCCGAATACACAGACTTTTTTCATTTTTGCGCGTGTAATTTCACCATGAGTAACGAAATCGCCGCCGGTGTCACGCCGGAAATCCGCGAGGCCTGGCCGAGAGAGCGCGGTTTAAAACGCGAAAGCTTTTCCTGTATTTCGGTCGAAAGCCCCGAAACTCCCGGGTAATCAAAATCTTCGGGTATATTTATTCTTTCAATCTTCTTAAACTTTTTCATCAGGGAGGCGTCGCGCCTGATATAACCCTCGTATTTTATTGCGACTTCGATACCGATTTTTTCATAATATGAAAAATTATCCGTCCATTTAGCTTTTTTTATTATATCGTCGAATGTAACCTCGGGCCTTTTTAACAACCTTGAATATCCGCCGGGTTTTTTAAGTTTCTTTTTTATTTCGCTTATTTTCTTTTCTTTTTTATCGACCAGCGCGAGCTTGTCATTGGAAACGAGGCCGAGCTTGTGCCCTATCTTGCTTAATCTCGCGGTAGCGTTGTCTTCGCGAACGGTTAACCTGTATTCGACGCGCGAGGTAAACATCCTGTACGGCTCCGTGGTTCCCTTCGTGATAAGGTCATCTATGAGCACGCCTATGTAGGCCTGGGAGCGGTCAAGGATAAAGGGTTTTTTTTGCTTCGCTTTCAGACTTGCGTTAATTCCCGCCATTATACCGAGCGAAGCGGCTTCTTCGTAGCCGGTAGTCCCGATTAACTGGCCGGCCAGAAAAAGGCCCTTGATTTTACGGGCCTCGAGTGTCGCTTCGAGCTCTGTTGGCTGAACCGCGTCGTATTCTATGCCGTAACCGGGCTTCGTAAATTCGGCCTTTTCAAGTCCGGGAACGCTTCGCGTGATTCTTTCCTGCACATCGCGGGGAAATCCCGTAAAGATACCGTTCGCGTAGTATTCGTTCGTATCAAACCCCTCGGGTTCAATAAAAAGCGTGTGATGCTCTTTATCCGGAAACCTTACGATTTTGTCCTCGATGGACGGGCAGTATCTTACTCCGCCGGAACCTAATTTCCCCGAGTAAAATATGGAAGATTTTAAGTTATTTTTTATGATCTCGTGCGTGCGCTTCGTTGTGCGGGCTATGAAGCAGGGTTTTTGGCGTATATCGATTTTTTTAGTCCAGAATGAAAACGGGACAATCTCCTTATCGCCCTCCTGGGCCGTGAGGCGCGAGAAATCTATTGTTTTTCCGTTAAGCCGCGGTGTCGTGCAGGTGCTTAAGCGCATCGTTTCAAGGCCGAACCCGGCGAGGCTCCCGGAAAGCTCCACTGATGCCCGCTCACCCATTCTACCACCGGGAAAATGCTCAAGTCCGATGTGTATAATTCCGCCGGTAAATGTGCCGGTAGTGATAACGGCCGTCCCGGAATATATTACCCCGTGTTTCGCTGTTTTGACGCCTTTGACCGTGCCTTTTTCAACGTGGACGCGCGTAACTTCATCTTCCAGGACTTCGAGATTGCTTTCCGCGAAGACCGCGGCGCGCATGTAACTATTGTATTTTTCCCGGTCGGCTTGCGCGCGCGAGGACCTTGCGGCATACCCCTTGGAGGAATTAAGCATGCGAAACTGCACCATCGTGGCATCGATGGCTTTTCCCATTTCGCCGCCGAGAGCGTCGACTTCCTTTACGAGCTGGCCCTTGCCGACGCCTCCGATCGCCGGGTTGCAGGACATAAGAGCGATTTTATCCTTATCTAAAGTTACAAGGAGTGTTTTACATCCGAGCCGCGCGCTCGCGAGCGCCGCTTCGCATCCGGCATGCCCCGCGCCAACAACTATTACGTCAAATATATTTCGCACGCGGTTATTATAATACATAATATACCGTTTTCCAAATTAAAAAAATTTAAATTAAAAAATTTAAAATTAAAAATTTTAAAATTAAAAATTTTTTAAAAAAATATAGCCGCAAAACCGCATTTCCTGCGTCTATATATATGAGGGAACAAATAACCTATTCAATACCGGGTTTTGGTAAACCCGGTATTGTACAGGTCTCGTAAAAAAAGGAGGTTAGCCATGCCATATCGAAAAGTGCCTTTGGTGGAAAATGAAATATACCATATTTACAACAAAAGTATCGCGGATTTTGTGATATTTAACAATGACACAGAATATAAAAGAATGATGGAAGAAATCGCTTTTTATGCCTTCGAAAATCCTCCTTGCAGTTTTTCCCTTTTTAAGAAGTTTAAAGAAAAACAAAACCAGCGAGTTTTTCTACAAATTAAACGTTTAGAAAAGATCGTAAGGATACTTGCTTATTGCATTATGCCTACCCATATTCATTTTGTTCTTGAGCAATTAAGAAAAAACGGGATTTCTGATTTTATAAATTTGATTTCGAAAAGCTATGCCAAGTATTTCAACAAAAAACACAA
>CAYTQI010000016.1:0-30984 GCA_964440235.1 uncultured Planctomycetia bacterium | reverse complement strand
ATTCAACCCGACGGCCGCTGTTTTTTCATGCCTATCGACCACGGATATTTTCAGGGGCCCACCACTTCTCTCGAAAAACCCGGTGAAACAATAAAACCGCTTCTTCCTTATTGCGACGCGTTGTTTGTCACGCGCGGGGTACTTCGCTCATGCGTAGAAGCCGCGGGCAGTAAGCCCATAATACTAAGAGTTTCCGGCGGAACCAGCATGGCCGGAGGCGACCTTGCAAATGAAGGGGTTACTACCTCTATAGAGGAGATCATCCGGCTCAACGCTTCCGCTGCCGGTATTTCCATATTCGTGGGAAGCGATTATGAGCGGCAAACGCTTCTTGGGCTTTCAAAACTCGTTAACGAGTGTGAAAATTACGGCATTCCCGTAATGGCCGTTACCGCCGTCGGTAAAGAACTCGCCAGGCGTGACGCCCGTTATCTCGGGCTTGCCTGCCGCATCGCGGCGGAACTCGGAGCCCGTGTGGTAAAAACCTACTGGTGTGAAAAAGATTTTGATAAAGTAGTAAAAGGATGTCCGGTTCCGGTAGTTATAGCCGGGGGCCCGAAGTGCACTACAGAAACGGAAGTTTTTGAGTTCATTTACGATGGAATGCGGAAGGGGGCCATAGGAATAAATCTCGGCAGAAACGTCTGGCAAAACCCTAATCCCGCCGGCATGGCCAAGGCCCTCTACGCGATAGTTCACAAAAAAGCGACTGTCAAGGAAGCGCGCGAAATATATAAAACCACCGGATAATATGCGCGTAGCGATGTATTACAACAACCGTGATGTGCGGACCGAGGAAATGCCGAAACCGAGGATCGGCGCCGGGGAGATTCTCGTAAAAATAATCGCCAGCGGTATTTGCGGTACCGATGTTTTGGAGTGGTACCGCATTAAAAAAGCGCCCCGTGTCCTCGGACATGAAATTGCCGGTGAAATCGTTGAAACAGGAGAAGGCGTCGAGCGTTATAAAACCGGCGACAGAGTTTTTGTATCCCACCACGTTCCGTGCAATACCTGCCGGTACTGCCTTGCCGGGCATCATACCGCCTGTGAAACGCTACATACCACAAATTACGACCCGGGCGGTTTCTCCGAATATATACGTGTTCCGCGGATCAATGTAAGACACGGTGTATTTTTAATTCCCGAAGAAATTTCTTTTGAAGAAGCCACTTTTATAGAGCCGCTTGCCTGCGTTTTGCGCGGGCAAAGATTGGCTGCTTTCAAACCGGGGCAGAACGTGCTTATTCTCGGAAGCGGTATATCGGGTATCCTGCATATCCTGGCGGCGCGCGACCTGGGTGCCGGAAAAATAATAGCGACAGATATAAACAAATACCGGCTGAAAAAAGCGAAGGAACTCGGGGCCGATGAGGTAATAGATGCCGGCGGGGGCGTTGATGTTAAAGCAGATCTTGTTATTGTGTGTACCGGCGCTTTAACGGCTTTCAAGCAGTCGCTCAGGTGCGTGGATCACGGCGCCACTATTTTATTTTTCGCGTCAACAAAACCCGGCGCGGAATTACCTATTCCCGTGGATAAATTCTGGCGGAATGAAATAAAATTGCTGACTTCATATGCTAACAGCCCCGAAGACGCGAAACTCGCTATAGAGCTGATCCGCGCGGGCCGGATACCCGTAAAAAAAATGATTACGCACCGGTTGAAATTGGAAGATACGGGAAAGGGTTTCCGGCTCGTGGCCAAAGCCGGTGAGTCGCTAAAAGTAATCATCCATCCCCATGCACAAAACTAACCCTTTCCACTGCGTCAGTGGAAAGGGTTAGCGGCATTTTGTTCCACTGACGCAGTGGAAAGGGTTAGCGGTACTAGTTGGCTTTTCCCTGGTTGGCTACGGAATTCGTAGCCTTTCGGACCTCTTCAGGATCCCCGAGATAATATTTTTTTAACGGTTTTAAATTCTTATCAAGTTCGTACACAAGGGGTATCCCGGTAGGTATGTTAAGCTTGACAATCGCCTCATCAGAAATATTATCAAGGTATTTCACAAGCGCCCTCAAGCTGTTGCCATGAGCGGAGATGATAACCCTTTTACCCTCTTTCAGGACGGGCGCTATACTTTCGCGCCAGTACGGGAGAAAGCGGGCCACTGTGTCTTTCAGGCATTCGGTAGAGGGCAGGTCTTTTTCCGGAAGATTTTTGTATCGCACGTCATGACACGGATGGCGCTTGTCGCTTTTTTCAAGGGCTGGCGGCCGTATATCATACGCCCTGCGCCACTTGAGAACCTGTTCTTCCCCGTATTTTTTCGCCGTTTCGGATTTATTCAGGCCCTGCAGCGCGCCGTAGTGCTTTTCATTTAATCGCCAGGAACGCTTTACCGGAAGCCACATAAGATCCATCTCATCCAGCACAATCCACAATGTCCTTATCGCTCTTTTCAGCACTGAATCAAAGGCAATGTCGAAAACATAGCCTTCTTTTTTTAAAACCTGTCCGGCTTTTTTTGCTTCTTTAATACCTTTCTCGGAAAGGTCAACATCTGTCCAGCCGGTAAAGCGGTTTTGCCTGTTCCACACGCTTTCACCGTGCCGCAAAAGCACGAGTTTTATAATTTTTTCCATAAAGCGCCACCTCCGTTTTGACTTTTTCCCGGTGAAAATATTATACCACAGGATATTGATTATGCCACTAATATGTGATAATATGTATGGGTAACGGAAAGGGGTTTACCGCGATGCAGTTCGATAAATTCACGACGAAAGCGCAAAACGCGATAGAGGAATCCGTAAATATTGCCCGGGATCATTCGCACCAGGAAGTGGGGGCGGAGCACCTTCTTTCGGCGCTTTTAAAAGAGCCCGGCGCCGTGACGGAGGCAATATTCAGCAAGCTCGGCGTGGATGTACCGCTTTTTGCCCGGGACCTGGAAAATCTGATTTCCCGCGGGATCTCGGTTGAAGGCGAAAGGGCGCAGGTTTATTTTTCCAACGATCTGCACAATATCTTAAGGGCGGCCCAGAAAGAAGCCGGTTCTCTTAAAGATGAATATGTATCAAGCGAACATCTGCTCCTGGCGATTCTGGGAACAAAAAACAGGGGGCTCCTCGACCTTTTCAAAAAATACGGAATCGACAAAAAAATTATTTTAAAAGTTATCCGTGATGTAAGAGGCGTTCATAAAGCTTCGGATAAAAACGCGGAGGATAAATATAAAGCGCTTGAGCGTTACTCGAGGGACCTTACCGCTCTCGCTGGCAGGGAAAAACTCGATCCTGTCATAGGAAGGGACGGCGAGATAAGGCGCCTCATACATGTCTTGGCAAGAAGAACCAAAAATAATCCCGTGCTGATAGGCGACGCCGGAACCGGAAAAACCGCGATCGTGGAAGGGCTGGCGCGCAGGATAACCGACCGGGACGTTCCGGCCTCGCTCAAGAATAAAAAAATAATAGCCCTGGACCTGGGCGCTCTCGTGGCCGGCGCGAAATTCAGAGGCGAATTCGAGGACCGGCTCAAGGCGGTACTCCACGAAGTGGAAAAATCGGAAGGGCAAATTATACTTTTTATCGATGAATTGCATACACTGGTCGGAGCCGGCGCCGGCGAAGGCGCCATAGACGCCTCTAACATGCTCAAGCCCGCGCTCGCCCGGGGCGAGCTGCGCTGTATCGGCGCGACGACACTCGACGAATACAGGAAATACATAGAAAAAGACAAGGCCCTGGAGAGACGGTTTCAGACGATTTTCGTGGGCGAACCAAGCGTGAAAGAAACCATTTCGATATTGAGGGGGCTCAAGGAAAGATACGAGGTGTTTCACGGGGTAAGGATAAAAGACAGCGCCCTTATTGCCGCCGCCACTCTGTCGGACAGGTACATAACCGACCGCCACCTTCCTGACAAGGCGATAGACCTTGTGGATGAGGCCGCCGCAAAACTCCGGATCGAGATAGACAGCCGACCCACAGAGATCGACGAAATAGAGCGCCATATCACGCAGCTTGAAATAGAACGGCAGGCCCTGAAAAAAGAGAAAGACCCGCAGTCCGCCGAGCGTTTCGCCGGGATAGAAAAAGAACTCTCGGGCCTCAAGGAAAAATCCTCCGCAATGAAAACGCGCTGGAATGCCGAGAAAAATATAATCGAAAGCATAAGGGGGATAAAGGAGGAAGCGGAACGGCTCAAGATCGAGGAATCCCGCGCCGAACGCGTTGGGGAACTCGACAGGGTAGCCGAAATCCGTTACGGGAAGCTCGCGGAACTGGATAAAAAACTGAAAAAAGAAAACGAAAAACTCGCCAAGGCGCAAAAAAACAAAAAAATACTCGCCGAAGAGGTTACCGAGGAAAATATCGCGGAAATAGTGTCAAAATGGACAGGCGTGCCCGTATCGCGGCTCATGCTGGGCGAAATGGAAAAACTTGTTTCGATGGAGGATATCCTGAAGAAAAAAGTTGTCGGCCAGGATGAGGCGGTGCGGCTTGTCTCGAACGCCGTAAGGAGGTCCAGGAGCGGGCTGCAGGACCCGAGGCGCCCGATAGGGTCTTTTATATTTGTCGGCCCGACGGGCGTAGGAAAGACATATCTGGCGAAAAACCTGGCGGAATTTTTATTCAACGACGAAAAAGCGCTTATACGAATTGACATGTCGGAATATATGGAAAAACACGCGGTGAGCCGGCTTATAGGCGCGCCCCCCGGCTACATCGGATACGACGAAGGCGGCCAGCTTACCGAAGCCGTCAGGCGCCGACCGTACACGGTAGTGCTTTTTGACGAGATCGAAAAGGCCCACGCCGATGTTTTTAACGTTCTCCTGCAGATTCTCGACGACGGCCGCCTGACCGACGGCCACGGCCGCGCGGTTAATTTTAAAAATACCGTTATTATAATGACCTCAAACATCGGAACCCGTTTCATAGAGAAATTCACGGGAGAGGCCGAGATCAAACGCGAAATCGCATCCGGGTTAAAGGCGCATTTCAGGCCGGAATTTTTAAATCGCGTGGATGAAGTAGTGATCTTTAATAAATTAAAAGAAAGCGAGATCAAAAAAATCGTGAATATCCAGCTCGATGAGTTAAAAAAACTCCTGAAGGGCAAGTCCATAAAGATATCGGTTACGGACCGCGCGGAAAAAGAAATCGCCGGGGAGGGATTCGACCCTGTTTTCGGCGCGCGGCCGTTGAAACGCCTCATACAGCGTAAAATTTACGACGCCATAGCGCTGGAGCTTTTAAAAGGAAGGATCAAAGAAAAATCTTCGATCACGGTGGATTACGACGGAAAAAATGATAAGTTTGTCATAAAAAAATAGGGATACCATGCCGCGCAAAGCCTATTACAAAATACTCGGCGTTTCCGAAAACGCGAGTCTTGATGAAATAAAAAAAGCGTACAGAAACCTTGCCATGAAATACCACCCGGACAGAAATCCCGGGAACAGGGAAGCCGCGGAAAAGCGTTTTAAGGAAATCTCAGAGGCGTTTTATGTTCTGGGTGACGAAAAACGCCGCGCCGAATACGATGCTTTTAAGAAGGGTTACGGATACGGGGCGCGAACGGGGCAATTTACGGGCGCGGAAGGATTTGATTTCGAGGAAATACTAAGGCATTTTGGCGGCGGTTTTACCGGTTCGCGCAGGCAAAGCGGCATTGAAGACATATTTAGTGTTTTTCAGGGTATGGGCGGCGATGACGCCCGCACGGAATATATTTACAGGGGCCCCGGCGCGGGCGCCGGGCGCGCCGCTTACGCGCGGGAAACAACCGACAAAACCGCCACGCTCTCTATACCGGCCCGCCTTGCCGAGAAAGGCGGAGAGGCCCTTTTTAACTACAATGGCAAAAAAATAACCCTTAAAATCAAGCCAAATACCCTGTCGGGGCAAAAATTACGCATAAAAGGCCAGGGCGGAATATGCCCCCATTGCGGCCATCCGGGCGATCTCATCATAACCGTTAACATACGATAATCCCGCTTCACAACGCGACCCTCATATGATATAATACTCCGCTACGAGTATGGTTTTAGCGGATTGCCCGGTCCGTGATTTTTACGCAAAAGGAGATAAAAAAATGTACAACGCGCACAAGAGATTTGCTCTGTTTATCGGTAGATGGCAGCCGTTTCACGAGGGCCACAAATATTTGATAGATGAAGCGCTGGAAAAAGGAGAGAACGTCTGTATCGCGGTAAGAAGCACGGAAATTTCCGATAAAAATCCTTACACGGTGGAGCAGCGCGCCGAAATGATAAGAAGGGTATACAAAGACAGGGTGGAGATTATAGCGATACCGGACATAAAAAGTATCAATATCGGCAGAAAAGTCGGTTATGACGTGAACAGGATAGACCCGCCCGAGCACATAGGGAAAATTTCCGGGACAAATGTGCGCGCCGGAAAAGACACGAATGTTCCCAGCGAGGTCGGCGAATACATAAAAACATTACATACGACACTCTGGCTGACCGGGCTCCCGTGTTCAGGAAAAACCACTCTCGCCAAACGCCTAAAAGAGGAACTGGATAACCGCGGCTATAAAGCCGTGTGTTTAGACGGCGACGACGTAAGGGGGCAATTAAATTCCGACCTGGGATTTTCCGCTGAACACAGACGGGAAAACTTAAGGCGGATAGCCCACGTCGCCAAACTTTTCAACAGAAATGGTAATTTTGTTATAGCGAGCTTTGTTTCCCCTACGAACGAATACAGAAACATGGTAAAAGGCGTAATCGGCAACTTCAAACTCGTTTATCTCAAATGCCCCGCTGGAATTTGCGAGAAGCGAGACGTGAAGGGCATGTATAAAAAGGCCCGGCGGGGCGAGATAAAAGAATTTACCGGCGTATCCGCGCCTTTTGAGGAGCCGGAAAACGCCGACATTGTGGTGGATACCGCCGCGGACGGCCCGGAGATTTGCGTGCGGCAGATTCTTGAGAACATCAAAACCGAACGGCTCGTCGATTCCAGGGAATACGTGAGAAAATGGTAATTTATGATACTCATATGCCGCGACAGGCAGAAAATGGCGAACGATGAACAAGGCGTTGCCGGCCGGTAAGCTGAAAAAAGAGCTCGGGCTTCTGGATATTTTTTGCATCGCTTCAGGGGCGATGATAAGCTCGGGCCTTTTTATCCTTCCGGGTATCGCGTCCGCTAAAGTGGGGCCTTCCCTTTTTCTTTCCTACATTATCGCGAGTTTCCTGGCGCTTCCGGCGCTTTTAAGCACGGCGGAGCTTGCTACCGCGATGCCGAAAGCGGGAGGCGATTATTTTTTCATTACAAGGTCAATGGGGCTTTCGGTCGGAACCGTGGGCGGGGCGGCAAGCTGGTTTTCCCTCAGCCTGAAAAGCGCTTTCGCTCTCGTGGGAATGGGCGCCTACACCGCGCTTATCGCGCATATCCCGATAAAAATCATAGCTGTTTTTCTTTGCGTGTTTTTTGTCGCCCTAAACATAAAAGGCGCAAAAGAGGCGGGGATATTTCAGCGATTCCTTGTTTTCGGATTATTTGTCACGCTTTTATTTTATATATTTTACGGTTTTCCCTCCATTGACATAAAAAGATTCATTCCGTTTGCCCCGTTCGGCAAGCCGGCTATTTTGGCGGCGGCCGGATTCATATTTATCTCATACGGCGGCCTCACAAAAATAGCGAGTTTGGCCGAAGAGGTGAAAAACCCCGGCAAAAACATACCGCTCGGCATGATTCTCTCGCTTATAATCGTTACTATCTTTTACTCTATGGTGATATTCATAACCACCGGTGTGCTTGACCCTGAAATATTGCGATATTCCCTCACGCCTATTTCCGACGGAGCGCATGTCTTTATGGGGGTTTTCGGCAATGTGGTAATGGCGGCCGCGGCCCTTCTCGCTTTTATCTCAACCGCGAACGCCGGCATCATGGCGGCCTCCCGTTATCCGATAGCGATGGCGAGAGACAAAATCCTGCCGGCATTTTTCAAAAGGGTAAATTCCCGGCGTGAAACGCCCCACTATTCCATTCTTTTTACGGGCCTTTTCATGATCGCCGCGATTTTATTTCTCCGGCTTGAACTTCTGGTCAAGGTGGCGTCCACGTTTTTGATACTTTTGTACGTTTTTATAAATCTGGCCGTGGTCATCATGCGCGAAAGTAGGATTCAGAATTATCAACCGAAATTCCGCACGCCGCTGTATCCGTGGCTGCAGCTGGCGGGGATTGTTGCGGGGCTTTTCCTGATATTCGAAATGGGCCCGGCGACCTACGCCATATCCCTTATTTTTATAGCGACGGCGTTTTTCTGGTACATGCTTTACGTGCGCCCGAGGGTAAAAAAGGAATTCGCGCTTGTCCACGTTATCGAGCGTATCACGGCGAAGGAGCTTACGACGAATTATCTCGAGCGGGAATTGAAAGAAATCCTTAGGGAAAGAGACGACATTATAGAAGACAGATTTGACCGGCTGATCGGGGGCTGCGCGATACTTGACCTTAAAGAATCCATCACGATGGAGGAATTTTTTAAAAAAGCCTCAACCGTACTCGAGAAGGAATCGGGCGCGTCCGGGGCGAAAATACATGAATTTCTAATGAAGCGCGAGCGGGAATCAAGCACGGTGATAAGGCCGGGCCTGGCCATTCCCCACGTTGTTGTCGGGGGCAGCCATAAGTTCAGTATCCTCCTGGCAAGATGCGCCGACGGTATAATTTTTCCTGGAATCGATTCAAGGGTTCATGTCGTATTCATGCTGGTCGGTTCCGGGGACGAACGAAACTTCCATTTAAGGGCCCTGGCGGCGATCGCGGAAATAGCCCAGGGCAAGGGTTTTGACAGGCGCTGGTTAAGCGCCAGAAACACCGAGGAATTAAGGGATATAGTCCTCCTCGCGGAAAGAAAACGGTTCTTAAGCAAATGAAATACAAATATATTTACGGCCCGGTGCCAAGCTGGCGGCTGGGAAGTTCTTTGGGGGTGGATCCTGTTTATACGGACAGGGGGAAAATCTGTTCCTTTGACTGCGTTTACTGTCAGGTGGGGGAAACAGCCGTTTTAACGGCCGAGAGAAAAATATATGTCCCGGCGGCGAAAATCGCCGGAGAAATAAAATCCCTCCCGGCGGTGGAAATAGACTATATTACTTTTTCCGGAGCGGGCGAACCGACGCTGGCGGCGAATCTCGGTGAAATCATGAAAGAAATAAAAAAAATACGAAAAGAAAAAATCGCTATTCTCACAAATTCTTCCATGATGGACAGGAAAGACGTTCAACGTGACCTGATGGACGTTGATTTCGTGATCGCCAAGCTCGACGCGCATTCCGGGGGGCTTTTCGCTGAAATAAACAAGCCGGTTAGGGGGATAAATTTCGGCGGCATCGTGAAAGGAATACAGGAATTCAGGGCCAGCTACAGGGGAAGGCTGGCTCTTCAGATAATGTTCATGGGCAAAAATAAGGCATATGCCGGTAAAATCGCCGATATCGCGCGGCGGATAGATCCGGATGAAATACAGCTTAACACCCCTCTCAGGCCGTGCGGGGTGAAACCCGTCGGAAAAGAAGAAATGGACAGGATAAAGCTATTTTTTAAGGGAATGAATTACGTCAGTGTTTATGACGCCATACGAAAAAAAGTTAAACCGGTAAGCAGGAAAGATACACTGAAAAGAAGGGGAAAAATATGATATACGATGTGGTTATAATAGGGGGCGGCCCGGCGGGGCTCACGGCGGCGATATACTCCGGAAGGGCGCGGCTTAAGACGCTTTTAATAGAAAGTTTTACCGTGCCGGGCCAGGCCGTTGTCACGAGCGATATTGAGAATTATCCCGGTTTCCCGGGAACCGTAAGCGGATTCGACCTGATAGAGAAATTTAAAAAGCAGGCGAAGGAATTCGGCGCGGAATTCAAGACCGGCGACGTAAATGGTATTGCCCGGCGGGACGGGTCCTGGCGCCTCGCGATGGCGGAAGGATCCGTGGACGCGCTTTCGGTAATTATCGCATCCGGGGCCCGCCCGAGAAAATTGGGCATTCCCGGTGAGGAAAAATTTCTCGGAAAAGGCGTTTCTTACTGCGCGGTCTGCGACGCGGCTTTTTTTAAGAATAAAGATATAGCGGTTATAGGCGGCGGCGATACCGCCGTGGAGGAAACAATATTTTTAACCAAATTCGCCTCTACGGTTACGCAGATACACCGCCGGGCGCGTTTTCGCGCGACAAAGATACTGCAGGAGAGGGCGATCGCGAATAAAAAGATCAAATATGAATGGGATTCCGTAGTGGAAAAAATTGAGGGGAACGAAAAAGTGGAAGCGATCGCGGTGAAAAACACAAAAACCGGAAAAGAAAAAAAGATACCTGTCGAAGGCGTTTTTATATTTGTCGGGTACATTCCGAACACGGAATTTGTAAAGGGCCTCGTGGATTTCGATACGGAAGGATATATTATCACGGATAGTGAAATGAAGACCTCGGCGAAAGGAGTGTTCGCCTCGGGCGACGTGAGAAAAAAACTTTTACGCCAGGTAATTACGGCCGCCGGCGACGGGGCCTCCGCCGCGCGCTCGGCGCGTTTCTACGTGGAAGAATTAAAGGGAACAGCGTATAAATAATGGTTAAAGCGTTAGGGTTGTTTTCCGGCGGGTTGGACAGTATACTCGCCGTTAAGGTTATGCAGGAGCAGGGCATAGAAGTGACGGCGGTCACATTTGTCACGCCTTTTTTTGACTCAAAAGACGCCGAGGCCGCCGCCGAAAAACTGAAAATCCCGATCATCGTGAAGGATATAACAGGCGAGCACCTGAAAATGCTTTTGAAGCCCAAGTACGGTTACGGCTCGGCGATGAATCCCTGCATAGACTGCCACGCCCTTATGCTTAAGACGGCGGGAAGGATAATGGAGGAAGAGGGATTTGACTTTATTTTTACCGGGGAGGTCCTGGGCGAAAGGCCGATGTCGCAGAACAGGCAGTCTCTCCATACAGTCGCCAGGGAATCGGGATACCCCTCGTATGTGGTGAGGCCGTTAAGCGCGAAATTTTTGCCGGAAACGAAACCGGAATCCGAAGGGAAAATAATACGCGCCAAACTCCCGGGCCTGTCCGGCCGCCAGCGGAAGAAGCAGCTTGAAATGGCGAAATATTACGGAATAAAAGATTTTCCCGCGCCTGCCAGCGGCTGCCGCCTTACCGAGCCGGGTTTTTCCGCGCGGCTCAAGGATCTCATCAGAAGGGAACCGGAGCCGTCCGTAGAGGATATAAGGCTCCTTAGGTTCGGAAGGCACGTTGCCCTTGACGGTAAACAAAAAATAATAATCGGGAGAAACGCCGAAGACAACAAGGCGCTCGCTTCGTTCACGAATAGAAAATTTGTTATTTACGCCCCGCGGGGCGTAAAAGGGCCTTACTGCCTGATCCCGAAAAAAATCGATAAGGAACTTTTTTTAAAAGCGGCGAAAATCTGCGCCAGTTACTGCAGCGGCCGTGAGGGTGAAAAGATCGTATTTACGGAAAAGGGCGCCTTATCAGGCGCCGAAATGAGCGCGATATACTCAAAATCAAACCGTCCGGATGAGTTTGTCGGAAGCGGAGGGTAAAATGGAATGCAAAAAAGAACAAAACCTGAAAAATTGCAATTGCACCTATGAGCCATGCGATAAGAAGGGCCTGTGTTGCGATTGTATAAAATATCACCTGAAGATAGGGGAATTTCCGGCGTGTTTTTTTCCCGATGATGTGGAAAAAACATACGACAGGAGCATAGAGCGTTTTATAAAAACGTATAAGGAACGCGGCAGATGGTGGTAAAGTAGAATAAAAGCATGCGGCTAAAGAGGTTTTTATGATAATAAGTTTAAAAGACATGAAGCGGGGCGAGGAAGGTGTCGTGGCGGAAATTACCGGCGGCATGGGCGCGGCGCAGCGTATCCGGAGCATGGGAATAAGAATAGGTAAAAAAATCAAAAAAGGGGAATCTCACTTCTGGCGCGGCCCGCAGACGATAATCGTGGACAATTTTAAAGTTGCCCTCGGTTTTGGTATGGCGTTAAAAATTATGGTTGAGGTCGAGCGTGTCGAAAATAAATAAAATCCTTCTGATAGGTAATCCCAACGTCGGAAAAAGCGCTGTTTTCTCGCGCCTTACGGGAACGAGGGTTGTCATATCAAATTACCCCGGCACGACAGTTGAATTTACCGAGGGATACACAAAAGTAAATAATTCCCGCCCGTCCATCATAGATAGCCCCGGAACATACAGCCTGAAGCCCACATCAAAAGCGGAAGAGGTGGCGGTCCGGATGCTGAAAGACGGCGATTTAATCATCAATGTTGTGGACGCGACAAACCTCGAACGAAACCTCTATCTTACGCTGGAGCTGCTGGAGAAAGATATGCCCCTTGTCATCGCGCTTAACATGTGGGACGACACGAAACACAGGGGCATAGAAATAGACACGAGAAAACTGGAGAAAATTTTAGGCGTTCCGGTTGTTCCTACCTGCGGCCTGACAGGCGAGGGCATAAAGGAACTTGTCAGCCACGTCCCGAAAGCTCGGGCAAAAAAACATGATACCCTGACGGACGGGGAAAGGTGGAAGCGTATCGGCAGCATTATAGAAGAGGTTCAGAGGCTTCATCACCGCCACCACACCCTTCTGGAAAAACTGGAAGATCTGAGCATACGGCCGGCCACGGGAATACCGGTGGCGATGGTTGTAATATTTTGCGCGTTCTGGGTAATACGTTTTGTGGCCGAAAACCTGATCGCGTACGCGGCCGATCCTTTTTTTGAAAAAATATGGGCGCCGCTCGCCATGAAATTGTCCGCCTATCTGGGCCCGGAAAGTTTTTTGCATGATATAATCATAGGGAAACTCACCGACGGGTCCGTAAACTACACGGCGAGTTTCGGACTTTTTACGACGGGTTTTTACGTGCCGTTCGCGATGGTTTTGCCCTACATTATCAGTTTTTACCTGGTGCTGGGCGTCCTGGAGGATTTCGGGTACCTGCCGCGTTTCGCGGTCTTAACGGACAATTTTATGCACCGCATTGGCCTTCACGGATACGCGATTATCCCTCTTATTTTGGGCCTTGGATGCAATGTTCCCGGGGCCCTCGCGATGCGTATTCTTGACGGACGGCGCGAAAAATTTATCGCCGCGACCCTCATGGCTGTCGCTGTTCCGTGCATGGCCCAGATCGCCATGATTATCGGCCTGGTAGGCCAAAGGGGCGGAATATATGTGGGGATGGTTTTTTTGACGCTTTTTCTTGTTCTTATCATAAAAGGCCTTGCGCTGAATAAGTTCATAAAAGGCAAAAGCCCCGAGATTTTGCTTGAAATCCCGCCCTACAGGATTCCTCATGTATCGTCTGTTTTTAAAAAGCTCTGGATGAGGGTTTTTAGCTTCCTTAAAGAAGCTGTGCCGTATGTGCTTCTCGGAATTTTATTTGTAAACATACTGTATGTTCTCGGCGTAATTAGTTTTCTTTCTGGGATTTTTTCGCCTATCATACAAAAAGTATGGGGCCTGCCGAAAGAGGCGATAGCCGCACTGATAGTGGGTTTTCTGAGGAAAGACGTGGCCATCGGCATGCTTGCCCCGCTCAACCTGACGACAAAACAACTCGTCGTGGGAAGCACGGTCCTGGCGATATATTTTCCGTGTATCGCCACATTTGTCGTTCTGGTCCGTGAATTAGGCATAAGGGACATGCTTAAGTCCGCCGCGCTTATGATCGGCACCGCGATAATTACCGGCGGGCTGCTCAACGCGGTATTAAGATTTTAAAAAAAATAATTTGTGCCAGTAGCTCAGTTGGATAGAGCGTTTGCCTACGAAGCAAAAGGCCGCAGGTTCAAGTCCTGCCTGGCACGCCAACAACGATAGATTGGGTATAAGCTGAATTGCTGCAAGCAGGACTTGAAGCGAGCGCCCGCCGAGCGAAGCGAGGAAAAGGCCGTAAGTCGAAGACCGGCCGGCAGGGCGCGAGGGGAGCATACGCAGGCGCGCACCGCGCGCCGTAGTATGCAAGTCCTGCCTGGCACGCTAAACAGAAAAATATTAAAATCTCTCCGTAGCTCACGTAAGAGATATTTTAACATTTTTCTATTTGCTCCTGAGTAAAGTTGACGAAGGCAACTTTACGAAGGGCCACACTTAACATGACTATACACGAAACCTATATGCGTGAAGCGCTGAAGCAGGCGCGGGCCGCTCTCGAGAAAGACGAAGTCCCGGTCGGCGCGGTTATTGTTTACAAGGGGCAGGTTATCGCACGCGCGCACAACCAGATAAAGATGCTGAAAGACCCCACCGCTCACGCGGAAATGATAGCGATCACGCAAGCGGCGGCATACCTGAAAAATGAAAGATTGAACGCCTGCGCGCTGTATGCTACAATGGAGCCTTGCCCGATGTGCGCGGGCGCGATGGTACTCGCGCGCGTACGAGAGCTTTATTACGCGACGGAAGACCCCAAGTCCGGCGCCGCGGGCTCTATTATCGATATCCTGCGAAATGCGAAACTAAACCATCGGGTAAAAGTAACGCCCGGTATTCTGAGAGACGAATCCAGGTCTTTGATACAGGAGTTCTTTAAGGCAAAAAGAAACCGCGGCGGCCAATAGCGAAACCGCTTCGGTTGATAAGATTATAGGAGAGGTACGAAAGTGGCTTAACCGGACGGCTTGCTAAGCCGTTGTACCATTAATTTGGTACCGAGGGTTCGAATCCCTCCCTCTCCGCCAAAATTTGCCTGAGTAAAACTGTAGCAAATTTTGGCGATGTGTTCTTTCCTTTGTTCGAACTTCCTTCAGGGGCACCCCTGAAGGAAGTTCGAACAAACAATAGAACACACCGCCATTTCTTAAAAACTTGCGGATTAAGTCGGATCGTGTTATATTAAGATAGACCATGACATATTTACCTTTAGCCAGAAAATACAGGCCCCGGGAGTTCGGCGAAATCGTGGGCCAGGAGCATATTGCCACCACGCTTAAAAATGCCATCACGATGGGCACCTCCGCGCACGCTTATCTTTTTACCGGGCCGCGCGGTGTGGGTAAAACTTCTACGGCGAGGATCCTGGCCAAAAGCCTGAACTGTGAAAAGGGCCCCACCCCTAAACCCTGCGGGAAGTGCGCCTCATGCGAGGAAATCGCCCGCGGGGTGAGCATGGACGTCATGGAGATCGACGGCGCCTCCAACAGGGGAATCGAGGAAATAAGGAATCTCAGAGAAAATATAAAATTCGCCTCTGTCGGAGGTAAATTCAGGATATACATCATAGACGAAGTCCATATGCTGACGCCGGACGCGTTTAACGCGCTTTTAAAAACACTGGAAGAGCCTCCGCTTCACGTTAAATTTATTTTCGCGACAACCCAACCCCACAAGATGCCGCCTACCATTATATCAAGATGCCAGCGTTTTGATTTCAGGAAGATTTCGATCAAGGATATCGTGAAAAAAATCGGAGCCATCAGGACAAAGGAAAAACTTTCCGTCAAGGATGACGCCATGTTCCTCATTGCCCGCTGCGCCGACGGAAGTTTAAGGGACGCCGAAGTAATACTTGACCAGCTTCTTTCATTCACGAAAGGAAAAATCGCAGCCGGCGATGTTGTTAAAGTCCTCGGCCTCATGGAACAGGGTATCCTTTTTGAGCTTGCCGCCGACGTGCTGAATAACAGGAAAGAAAAAATCCTGAAAATCATTAACATGCTTGTAAACGAGGGAAAGGACCCCGTTTTCATCGCCTCATGCCTGATAGAGCATTTCAGGAATATCATGGCGGTGAAAATAGCGAATGATAAAACAAGGGCGTTTGTGGCGGTTTCCGAAGAGGATTACGGTAAACTCGCCGAACAGGGAAAAATGTTGACGCTTGAGAGCATCCTGTATATAACATACAGCCTTTCCGCCGCGATCGAATACATGAAAAAAACCCCGCTTTCAAAAATCCCGCTCGAGATAGCACTTGTTAAACTCGCCGGAAAACGGAAAACCGCCTCTATAAAAGAGATTCTGGACCGTCTTACGGGAGTGGAGGAACTGCTGAAAAAGGGGACGGTTAAGGAACCGTCCGCCCCTGCGGCTATTGCCATTCCCGGGAAACAGGACGGGGAGCGCCCGGAGGCGCCTCCGGGGCAGGCCTTGCCTCCGGAACCCGGCATTGGCGAAAGTACCGCCCCGGCCGCGCCGAAAAAAGAAATCGCCGCGGAAAAAGACATCTTGCTTTTTCAGAAGGTGAGGAATTCGTGGGCGCAGATTTTAAATTTCGTGAAAAACAAAAAAATGTCAGTCGGTACATTCCTGAACGAGGGGGTGCTTCTTAAGGTGAAGGATAATATGCTCGCGGTGGGGTTCGGTAAACACAATTCTCTGCACAGGGAGGCGCTGGAGGAAAATATAAATAGGAAATTCGTGGAAGAGGCGATAAAAAATGTTACCGGAGAAAACATGCGGTTAATTTTTGAGGGCGTGGAAGAAATGCCCGCTAACGAACCCGGCATTTCCGGCGCCGGGGAAAACGAGTCCGGGCCCGACGCCCGGCCGGAACCAAACAAAATAGAGCCGATCGTGGAATCGGCCGTTGATATATTTGACGGAAGGATACTGGATATAAGAAAAGGACGCGGAAATGGGAAATAGAACCGCGTATTCCACTTTTCAGCAGGCCACGCGCCGCTTCGCGCGAAACCGGAGAATGATTCATTTTCAGGGCCGCTCCGGACGGCCGTGCGGGGCCGGGCTATGAAAGGCCTGCCGGATTCAATGCGCGCCCTGATAACCGAATTTGGCAAGATGCCGGGTATCGGGCCTAAATCCGCGCAGCGCCTCGCCTTTTTCATTCTTACAAAACCGCGGGAGGAAGCGAAAAAGCTTTCAGAAGCGATAATAAAGCTCAAAGAAAGCGTGAAATTCTGCGAGATTTGCAATAACTTGAGCGACAACGAGATATGTTCCATATGCGCTAACGACACAAGGGATAGGGCCGTTCTTTGCGTCGTGGAAAAGCCCGGTGATGTGATTTCCATAGAAAAAATGGGAGAATATAACGGCCTGTATCACGTGCTCCTGGGCGCGCTTTCGCCCCTGGATGGCGTGGGGCCCGGGGACCTGAAAATAGAAGAACTCGTAAAAAGGATCAGAAAAGAGAAAATAAAGGAAGTTATAATCGCCACCGATTCCAACACCGAAGGCGAGGCAACGGCGCTTTACCTTATTAAATTGCTGAAACCCCTTGTCGGAAAAGTTTACAGAATCGCTTATGGCATGCCTGTCGGCTCGAATCTTGAACACGCGGACCAGGCGACCCTGTATAAGGCGTTTGAGGGTAAACGGGAAGTTTAGGCAGCCAGGCGCGGTATTTCGCGCCGAATATAGCTTGACATAACCGCTGATATGTTGTAAATTACATTGAGATAATACGTCGTACCCGGGTAACAAAGGAGGGTGAAATGGGCATAACGGAAGCGGTAAAAAAAGGATTTACACTGAGCGGAAAACTGTTCAAGGTAATCGCGCTTTTTTTTATACTGAACCTCGTAATGGGCCTCGTAAGCCTCCCGCTGGCGAAACCCGAAAATATTGGAAATCCCAGCGTGGCCGTTATCTCATTTATCCTCAGTCTGCTATTCTTCCTTATCTTTATTTACCTGCAGGGAGGGGCCCTTGGTGCGGCAAGGGATGTTCATAAGTCAGGTTCCTGGGACATGTCAAATTTTTCCGTTTACGGCAAGAAGTATTACATGAGGATCCTCGGGCTTCTGGCCCTGTATACATTGGTTGCGTTAGCCATCGTTTTAATTCTTGCCCTGATAGGAAGCGGTGTGCTGTCGATCAGCGACAACGCTTTCACGAGGACGCTTGTTTTCGGCGTTGCGGCCATAATAGCGCTTTTTACCGTAATCCTTCTTCTTCTGCCTATTTACTCGATTGTGGCCGATGAGAAAAGCGTAATGCAGGCGCTTAAAAAAGGCGTAAAACTTGGCAAGGAGCATTTCTGGCCTCTCCTGGGATTATTCACGCTGCTTATCGTGATCAGTATTTTTATTTCGCTCACAGCCGGTTTTGCGATAGGGCTCGCTACCGTGCCGCTTCCGCTTTTGCCCGGACAGGTGCTGATAACTATCGTAAACAGCGCCGTTCAGTCATATATTCCCATTGTCATGATGCTGGCGCTCATGGGGTATTATCTGAGTTTGAGCAGGGAGCCCGAAACGCCACAGGCATGAAGGACTTATTAGAGATAAGATGGCACGGACGCGGGGGCCAGGGCGCCAAAACAGCGGCGCAATTTCTGGCGGAAGCCGCTCTTGATATAGGAAAATCCATCCAGGCCTTCCCCGAATACGGGCCCGAAAGGGCGGGCGCCCCCATACGAACCTATACCAGAATCAGTGACCGGAAAATAAGGTTTCACTCGCCTGTAACGCACCCGGACATCGTTGTCGTAATCGACCCGACGCTGCTTGATACGGTTGATGTGGCCGGCGGGCTCGGTTCGGACGGTATTCTGGTCGTGAATACGCCCGAAAGCCCGGAGGCGGTGCGCTCTAAAATAAAATTCAAAAAAGGAAAAATCATTACCTGCGACGCGACAAAGATCTCGCTTGAGACGCTGGGGATGCCCATACCCAATACTCCGATGCTGGGCGCCCTTCTCAAAGCGCGCCCTGTCGTGCCGGTTGAAGCGCTGAACAAAGAAGTGCGGCGAAAGTTTTTGAAAAAAATCGGAGAGAAAAAAACCGAAGCGAACATAACCGCGATAAAACGCGCTTTCACGGAAGTGAAGACAGGATAAAATGGAGCAAAAAAACTGGAAAGAAATACCGATAGGGGGCCTCATAGATAAAGGCGGCACAGCCAGGAATTATAAAACCGGTTCGTGGCGTACTTTTAAGCCGGTCGTAGACCGGTCGAAATGCGTAAATTGCCTGCAGTGCTGGATACATTGCCCGGATTCTTGTATTATGGTCAAAGACGGGCAAATGAAGGGCTTTGATTATGATTTCTGTAAGGGTTGCGGGATATGCGCGAGCGTTTGTCCGGTAAAATGCATTAAAATGGAGAAGAATTAGCGGTGGCGCAATATTCTGAGACGAAAAAAATGAAAAAAAATATCATTGCCCTTATGGGGGACCAGGCTTCAGCCGAGGCGATGCGGCAGATTGAGCCGGATGTTGTCGCCGCTTACCCGATAACTCCGCAGACCGAGATCGTTATGACTTTCTCGCAATTCGTGGCTGACGGGAAAGTAAAGACAGAGATGATACCCGTAGAGTCGGAGCACAGCGCCATGAGCGCGTGCGTGGGTTCCGCCGCGTCGGGCGCCCGTACCATGACGGCCACCTGCGCCAATGGCCTCGCCCTTATGTGGGAAATCATCTACATAGCCGCTTCCACCCGGCTTCCTATCGTGATGCCGGTTGTAAACAGAGCGCTGTCAGGCCCCATAAACATACATTGTGACCATTCCGACTCCATGGGCGCCAGGGATTCCGGCTGGATACAGATGTATTCCGAAAACGCCCAGGAGGCCTACGAAAATACCATTATAGCCGTAAAAATAGCCGAACACAAAAATGTGCTTCTTCCCGCCATGGTTTGCCAGGACGGCTTTATAACGAGCCATGCCGTGGAAGGGGTGGAAATATTTCCCGACGCCGAAGTAAAAAAATTTATAGGAAAATACAAACCCGGCCGTACGCTTCTTGATGTGGAGAGGCCCCTTACTTACGGGCCGCTTGACCTGCAGGATTATTATTTTGAGCACAAGCGCCAGCAGGCGGAAGCGATGAAAGAGGCGCTGAAAGCGATTCCGGAGGTCCTGGCGGAATTCAATAAAACTTTCGGGCGTTCTATCGATTTACTGGAAGAGTATAAATTAAGCGACGCGGACACGGCGATCGTTGCGTTAAGTTCGACCGCCGGCACCACGAAAGAAGTTATCGATAAATTACGCGAATCCGGAATGAAAGTGGGACTTCTGAAACCGGTATTTTTCAGGCCTTTTCCGAAAGATAGGATAGTGAAGGCCCTGTCAAAAGTGAAGGCGATAGCCGTTCTTGACAGGAGCGATTCTTTCGGCGCGGAAGGCGGGCCTTTATTTATGGAAATAAAGTCGGCCCTTTATGAGGCCAAAAAACACCCGTTTATTACGGATTATATATTCGGCCTCGGCGGCCGTGATATTTTCCCGGAAGATATAGAAAAAGTGTACGGGGACCTGGATGGCATAAAGAAATCGGGAAAAATCAAATCATTGGTCAACTATTTAGGGGTTAGGGATTAAGATGGCGAATATAAAAGAACTGTCCAAAATACAGGAGCGCCTTACCCCGGGCCACAGGTTGTGCCCCGGATGCGGCGCGTCGATCGCGGTGAGGCAAATTCTCATGGGCACGACCTCGCCGGTTGTTGTGGGGGCGGCGACAGGATGCCTGGAGGTCGCGACCACGATATACCCTTACACGGCGTGGAATACTCCATATATTCATAATGCCTTCGAAAACGTGGCCGCCACAATAAGCGGAGCTGAAACAGCTTACCGCGCTCTAAAAAAACAGGGCAAAATCACCAAAGACATAAAATTTGTGGCTTTTGGCGGCGACGGCAGCTCATACGACATCGGGATTCAGTCATTATCCGGCGCGATGGAAAGAGGCCATAATTTTGTATACGTTTGCTATGACAACGAGGCTTATATGAATACCGGCATACAGCGCTCGAGCGCGACGCCTGAAGGCGCTTCTACCACGACCGCCCCCGCCGGCAAGGCGAGTTACGGCAAGACACAATTTCGCAAAGACCTTACCGCCATCGCCGCGGCTCACAATATACCCTATGCCGCGCAGGGTTCCATTTCACACTGGAACGACCTCGTGACAAAATCTCAGAAAGCGTTTGCCGCGGAAGGCCCCGCTTTTTTAAACGTTTTTTCGCCGTGCCACAGGGGATGGCGTTATCCGCAGAACGATACGGTAAAGATCGCGAAACTGGCGGTGGATACCGGTTTTTGGCCGCTTATCGAAATCGATAACGGCAAATGGCGTTTTACTTACAAACCTAAAGAAAGAAAACCGGTTGTCGAATTTTTAAAAACCCAGGGCCGATTCAAGCACCTCTTTAAAGAGGAAAATAAACGTGTTTTGGAAGAAATACAAAAAAACACAGACGCCCGCTGGGCTCGCCTCGAAAAGCTTGTCCTGGCTACTTCCGGCTAGCCCTTATTTCACAAATCTTTTTCACAAATCAACCGGGCTGTTTATCGGTTCGCCGCGGATAAAACCGGAAGGCGGGCAGGGGGGATAGAAATGATAACGCAAATTCAGGAGTTTATAAACATAAGTTTCATGAAAAACAGCGTCAGGGATTACCTGGTATGCGTGGGCCTGCTTATTGCCGGCTTTATCACGCTCAAATTAATAGAAGTTGTTATTATAAAACGGCTGAGAAAATGGGCAGAAAAAACCGCCACGACGCTGGACGACTTCATAATAGAAATAACCCAGAAACTGGGCGCCCCCATGGCGTATTTCATGATTTTTTATCTCATCGTAAATACCCTGACACTGGACCCCACATTCAAGAAAGTTATGGATATCGTGCTCATGAGCGTTCTCGCCATTTTCGCCGCGCGCCTCGGAGTATCTATCGCTAATCACGGTTTTAAGGTTTATTGGGCAAGCCGAGGAAAAGACGCGTCCCTGGAGCGCAGCTTAAACGGCATACTGAAAATAATTAAGGTTGTGATCTGGGGAGTGGCGATTTGTTTTTTTCTGGACAACCTCGGATTTAAGATATCCGCGGTTATAGCGGGGCTCGGCATAGGCGGTGTCGCGGTAGCGCTGGCCGCGCAGGCTATACTGGGGGATCTTTTCAGTTATTTCGCGATTCTTTTTGACAGGCCTTTTGAAATAGGGGATTTTATCATAATTGACGAATACCTCGGTACAATCGAGCACATCGGTATCAAGACCACGCGTGTCCGTTCGCTCGGCGGGGAACAGCTTGTTTTTTCCAACAGCGACCTTACCGGCTCGCGCCTCCGCAATTATAAAAGGATGGGTGAAAGAAGGGTGGTTTTCAAGCTTGGCGTTACTTATCAGACTTCTCTTCCGCAGGTAAAAACCATACCCGGAATAATTAAGAAAGTTATCGAAGATGTTAATGACACCACTTTCGACCGCGCGCATTTCGCTTCATACGGCGATTTCAGTCTTATTTTTGAGATTGTTTACTATGTTCTCAGCAGGGATTATAATAAATACATGGATATCCAGCAGCAGATTAATTTCAACATAAAGGAAGAATTCGAAAAGCGCGGAATCGAATTCGCGTATCCCACCCAGACGCTTTACGTAAGCAAATAACCCGAAAAGGCCGGATGAAAATATTTATTACGGGCGCGACAGGATTTATCGGAAGAAATCTCGCGCGGCGCCTGGCGCGGGAAAAGCATGAAATTATTTGCGGCATACGTTCCCCCGACAGGGCAAAAATGTTCCTTCCTTCCGGCGCGAAATCGGCCCGCGTATACCTTGAGCGCGAAGAAACGATATACAGTGTTTTACGGCGGGAAGCGCCCGATGTTGTTTATCATTGCGCCGCGCTCGTGGAAAGCCGCTCTATCAGGGACCTCCGGCGCGTAAACCGCGACGGCACAAAAAACGTTCTCGAGGCATGCCTTAAAACCGGAGTAAAAAGGGTAATATATTTGAGTACGATCGCTGTGGCGAGTGGAAACACCGAGGTTCCGTTAACGGAAGGCCTGCCTTTTAAAGCGAGAAACCCCTACGGCCGGTCCAAGCTGGAAGCCGAAAAAATCGCTCTTGAGTACCGGGAAAAAGGCCTTAAGATAGCGATACTCCGGCCCTGCATGGTTTACGGCGAAGGCGAACCGCACGGTTTTCCGTTTATCGTGAAATGGTTAAAGCTGCGTGCCATACCGATTTTCGGCAAAGGCGACAGGAAACTTCATCTTGTTTCGGTGGAGAACGTCGTGGATGTTTTGGTTCTTTGCCTTTCGGAGGACGAAGCGTATGAGGGGGTTTTTTTTGTGGCCGACGGGGAAGCTCTGACCGTCGGGGAAATATTGAATTATGCCGCGTCGCTGATAGGCGCGAAACCGCCTTTTGTTTTTCCGCAAACGGCGGCGGATATACTTGTGAAACTCCCGATTTTAAAAAAAGTCCTCGATATTTTTACGAGAGACAGGGTTTACAGCATCCGCCGCCTGCGCGAAAAGCTCGGATACGCCCCGCGTGTTTCGCCGCGCGAAGGCCTCAAACAAGCGTTTTTATCGGCGGCCAAGAAGGGCTATCCGCGATGATATACGACCCGTTTCAGGAACAGGCGATAAATTATATCAAGGGCGACAATTCCGTGATCGTCTCCGCCCCCACGGGAGCGGGGAAAACCGTGATCGCGGAATACGTGATAAACGACTGTTTGGAAAAAGGAACGAAGGCCGTTTATACCGCGCCCATAAAGGCGCTTTCAAACCAGAAATTCCGCGAGTTTCAGGCCGGGTTTCCCGGGAAGATCGGCATACTTACCGGTGACGTGAGCATAAACCCGCACGCGCCTATCCTTATAATGACTACCGAGATATTCAGGAACAAAGTTCTTGAGGAATCGGCGAGCCTCGGGGAATATTCATGGATAATATTCGACGAGATTCACTATCTTGACGATTACGAGCGCGGCACGGTGTGGGAGGAGTCGCTTATATTTTTGCCTAAGCACATGAACATGCTCGCCCTCTCGGCCACGATACCGAATATAGACGAGTTCGCGGACTGGATACATTCCATTCACAAGCGCCCTTTAAAAATAGTAAAAGAAGAAAAGCGCCCCGTCCCGCTTCATTTCTTCTACCAGTGCCAGGGCGAAATTGTCGATAATCTCAACAAGGTAAGCCGTCTTGAGGCAGGGATAAAAAAATTCTATTACTACAAAGGCAAGCGTTTTCCCGGAAAAGAGCATTTGAAGCCGAACCGACCCGCGACGCTCATAAACGATCTTTTTCGGAGCGATCGCCTTCCATGCATATATTTTTCCTTCGGCAGGCGCCGCTGCGAATACCTCGCCGAGGAAATAAGGGGATTCGACTTTCTGAATGCAGAGGAGAAGGTGAAAATACGCGGCCTCTGGAACGAACTGTGCGAAAGATTCGATCTCGCGGGCGAAAAAACAGCCGGTATGATTTTTCCGCTTATTGAAAGAGGCATCGCTTATCACCACGCTGGAATGCTGCCGACGCTGAAAGAGGTGATCGAGAGGCTTTTTACTTCACGGCTTATAAGGGTTATATTTACCACGGAGACTTTCGCGCTCGGTATCAACATGCCGGCGCGGACGGTTATATTCGATGAGCTGCGTAAATTTTACGGACGCTTCCACGCGAACTTGAAAACACGCGATTTTTACCAGATGGCCGGCCGCGCGGGCCGCAGGGGAATCGATACCGAGGGTTTTGTTTATAGCCGTGTAAACCCCCATTTTTTACCTTTTAAGGAACTTAAGCGTATCATATACGGCGAGCCGGAGAAGGTGCGCTCGAGATTCAACGCCTCTTACGCGACAATACTCAACCTGTATGAAAAATACGGTGAGGAATTCTATGACATATATCCCCGTTCTTTCCATTATTTCCGGGAAAAAAAGAAATATCAGGAAAAGGCCCTTGAGCTTCTACGCTCAAAGGCAAAGATCCTGAAGCAGCTCGGATACATAAAAGGCGGAGCCCTTACGCCAAAAGGCGCTTTCGCGGCGAAAATTTACGGGTATGAACTTTCGCTTTCCGAACTTTACGAAGAAGGCGTGCTTGAACACCTCTCGGAAAGAGAGCTCGGCGTGCTGTCGCTGGCGCTCGTATTCGAGCCGCGCCGCGGTACGGCAAGGCCGCGCCTCGGCAGGAGATCGAAAGAGCTGCGGAATATTACCGATGATATCGTGCGGCGCATCCAGAAGACGGAAAAAAGAATGAGGGTTATGCCTTTAAGCAAGGCCTATTCGTATGAGCTTTCACATTGCCTTCTGGCGTGGATGGACGGAGAGGACTTTGAGAAGATGCTCGGATACGGCGACGTTGACGAAGGCGAGATCATAAGGTATTTCCGCATGGCCATCCAGATCCTGCGGGAAATACTGGATACCCGGTGTTCCCCGGCGCTTAAGGAAAAGGTGAAAAAAGCGGCTTACCTTATTAACCGCGGCATAATCGACGCCGAAAAACAACTGCGCAGCTAAAAAGCTGCGCAGTTAAAAAAACGGGCCTATTCCGGCCTTACTTCTTACAAAGCTCTTTCATTTTTTGTTTCTGTTCTTCCGTCAGGACGTTTTCCAGTTTGACATATGACCGGATCATGGATTTTGTTTTTTCTTTCTTTAGTTCGTATTTCCGGTCGATCAGGCTTTCTATGGTCCCTACGTCCATCGGGGTTTTCCACATCTCCGCTTTTATGTCTACGGAAATCGTATCGATCTCGGCTTCTTTAGCGATCTTGTCCTTTTTTGCCGCGATTTTCATGGCTTTTATCTCTTTTACTTGCTCATCCGTGAGGCCCAGTTTCGTCCTGTTCTTAAGGATAAAATGAGCTTTTTCGGAGAGCTTATCCTTGCCATAGCAGCGATAACCGATCTTTTTATCCTTGTCATGCCCCGCTTGGGCGTCAAAAACCACCGCGCCGAACACTAAACCAAAAATCAAAAACGTTACGGCCGGAATTTTGCCTTTCATAGTATCCCTCCTTATATTTGTTATGCCTGAAAAAAAGCGTGCATAAAGTATACTCGCTACCGTCGGAAAAGTCAAGCCCGCCGGCGTGAATACTATGCCGGGCCCGCTCCGGTTGCATTTGTAAAATAATTGATGTATAATTATAAAGCGTACACAAATCATGAAGGGCCCGTATCATGGCGATGAATGTAGACGCGATTAGGAAAGACCTGGTTATAAAATTCCTTAAGGCAATGTTCAGGTCGAGGTTTCTTAAGAAGAACCTGATGCCGAGGCTTGATGAGCAGATCTACCGTACCGTCATGCAGAATTATTCCAGGCATCCGCTTAATGTTAAAATCAGAAAATATCAGACAGTTTCCGCCATATTAAATACCGCCGCGGACAATTTTCAAAAAGGCTGTATCTCAAAAAAATTCATGAACCTCGCGTTTAATTTTGTCAAACTCGGCCTGGAAGACGGCGAAAGCATCGGTTGCGTCGGGAATTACCGCGAAAAATACGGGGAGGCGCCCCCGGGCTTTATGGTCCTCTCGCCGACCAAAAAATGCAACCTGGCCTGCAAGGATTGTTACGCGGCCTCAACCACGGGGGAAGATACCACCCTTGCGTATGAAACAGTAGAAAAAATAACCCGGGAGGCTTACGGTATTTTTGGAAACAGGTTCATGACGATTAGTGGCGGAGAGCCGTTTCTTTATAATGACGGCGGGAAAACGCTCTTTGACATATGGGAAAACTACAATGACATGGCTTTCCTGGTTTATACAAACGGAACATTAATTACGAAAGACGTGGCCGCGCGTCTCGGAGACGCGGGGAACGTGACCCCCGCCATCTCGGTAGAGGGTTTTGAAAGCGAAACCGACGCGAGAAGGGGCAGGGGTACTTTTAAAAAAATACTTGAAGCGATAAGGCACCTCAAAAACGCGGGCGTTCCCGTCGGCATATCCGTTACGGTTACCAAAAATAACGCCGAAATATTCATGAAAGACGATTTTTACCGTTTCTTTTTTGAAAAACAGGGCGCTTCGCACATGTGGATGTTTCATCTTATGCCTATAGGAAGGGCGAAAGGTGTCATGGAAATGATGCCTACTGCCGGCCAGCGTTTTAAACTTTTCAGGAAATGGGAGGAGCTCCTGGCGAAAAATAAATGGTTCATAGCGGATTTCTGGAACAGCGGCGCCGTAGTGGACGGGTGCATAGCTTACGCGAGGCATTATTTTTATATAAATTGGGACGGGAATATTATGCCGTGTGTTTTCGTTCCTTATTACGTGGACAACATTCATGATATTTATAAAAAAGGCAAAACACTGGCAGACGCCGTATCGTCGGACTTTTTCAGGAACGGCCGGGCCTGGCAGAAAAGCTATGGCTTGTCAACCCCTGAAAAACCCGGTAACTGGCTGATGCCATGCTCCATAAAGGACCATTATAAAAATTTCAGGGAAAACATCCTGGTAAAAGAAGCGAAAGCGGAAAATGAAAGCGCGAAAAGCGCCCTGGAATCAAAGGAATATTTTAATTTTCTGGATTCTTTCGGAAAAGAGCTGCGCAAAATAACCGAACCTGTCTGGCGGGATGAATATCTGAAGGATGACAAAGGAAAATCGGCGTAAATAAAGAGTTTTTTATTTATCCGGGTAAAATCCATTGAAAAAGCCACCCCGTTGTGGTAAACTCCTTAACACAGTTCTTTACTATATTCCCCGGCCCCGAATGAAGAGTCTTCTGATGAGATTCTTCGGGGTGCCGAAGAATCTCATTCATGAAGTTCTGCATTCGGCATAGAGCGGATAGCATATTTGTGTACATAGTATATATTCTTCACGGCAAAGAAACAGACAAGTTTTATATTGGCCAAACAAGCGATCTTGAGCGAAGGCTGGGACAACACAAAAGCTCAAAGACAAGTTTCGGAAAACGTAACAAAGATATTAGGCTGGTATACAGCAAAGAGTTACTCTCACTGAGAGAAGCGCGAAAGTTGAAAAACTTTCTAAAGCGCCAAAAAAGCCGCGTGTTCATTGAAAAGTTAATAACAGGAATATATTCCATTCCCCGGTAGCTCAGTCGGTAGAGCGGATGGCTGTGCACGAGGCACGAAGTGCCGAGTGCAAACTTGGCACAGTAGTGCACAAAGGGCGAAGCCCGAGGCAAACACCTCGGGTAAAGGAGAGGAGGTGACAATTGGCAAAGAAGATCGATAGGCGTGAATACAAAGATCGCCGCCAGTATCTCATAAGAGCGGTTCATGCTCGCCGCAAAAAGATTCGACGGATGTCCGTTGAATATAAAGGCGGTAGGTGTGAGATATGCGGCTATGATCGATGTATAGAAGCCTTGGACTTCCACCATCGCGATACAGTGGGAAAAGATTTTAGCATATCTTCAAAAGGATATACTAGGTCTTGGAAGCGCGTAATGGAAGAACTCGATAAATGTATGATACTTTGCGCCAATTGTCATCGTGAACTCCACGCCCAAGTTAGCAGCTCCTGCGAGAAATCGCAGGATGAACAGCGAGTAAATTCAGGGAAACCCTTTAAAAAGGGCAATCCTGAGCCAAGCCCTAAACGGGAAGGTGCAGAGACTAGACACTCGCTACCTAACCCTCTGTCATTGTGAGGGCCGATACTTCGGCCCGAAGCAATCTTTCGCAGAGGCACGGTAAAGGTATAGTCCGACTCTCGTAGTAATGCGAGTCAGATCGTAACCATTAGGTCGTTGGTTCGAGTCCAACCCGGGGAGCCAATTTGTAACAAAGGCAGAACTTCACTTTTTGAGGTTCTGCCTTTGTTATTTATAATAGGGATGTTATAGAAAACTTCGGCTTCCGGGTGGTTAACAACAATCCGCTCGATAAAGGAGCGAAGGAAGGACTTTTGCTCAACGATGGAGCCTTTGCTCAACAGGTCAGCAAGGTCTTGAACATAGTCTTTGAGGTTCTTTGCGTTAAAAGGCAGACTGCTCGGGGCTTCTATCCCTTCAATAACTTCATTCCGTTTCGTTTCCAGCGTGTCGATCTGTGCCTTAATCTCTTTAATTCTCGGGGCGAGGTCGTCAACGTCCAGCTTGCCGGTCTCAAGGGAATTGTAGAGCTTTCCCTGTTTGCCTCTTAGGCTTTCCAGTTGCTTATCCAGCGTCTCAAGCTGGGTCTGTAAATCCTTTTTGCTGGCGTTCACTTCATCAAGCACCATGTTCATAAGCTCCATGAGGTTTTCTTCGGTGAGGATATGTGTTTTGAGTCTCTCAATAACGAGCTTCTCAATCTTCTTTTTATTGATCAGCTTTGCGTTGCAGACGGTTTTCCCACGTTTAACGTAATTATGGCAGGCGTAATATGAGAATTTCCCGGACTTCGCCTTTGAGCCGAACATCTTCGCCCCGCACTTTCCGCATTCAATAAGCCCGCTTAACAGGTATTCACTTATGAGCGTTTGAGGATGGGCGACTTTTGGGCTACGCTTTGACATAAGCTCCAGAGCGTAAAGGTAAGTTTCCCGGTTAACAAGAGCCGGGTGGTTGTCCTCAAGGCGTATTGCCTCATGTTTGCCGTTTGTGCGGAGCTTACTGCTGGACTTCTTGCCATAAACAAGGGTGCCAGTATAGGCTTCGTTCTTGAGGATATACTGCACCGTTGAATTGCTCCACGCTTTACCTTTATTCGTTTTCAATCCTTCACGGTTTAAGATATTCGCTATCTCTTTTATGCCGTTGCCCCGGGTGCAGAGGTCAAATATGCGTTGCACGATAGGGGCGAACACTTCATCCGGTTCGAGTTTTGTCCGTTCATTCGTGCCGTCCATAACCTTCTTTGCTTTGTATCCGACAGGAATACTGCCGTTCTGAAAGCCACGGTTAGCGTTCTCACGTAAGCCCCGGATCGTATCTTCGGCGAGGTTCATGGAATAAAATTCGTCTATGACCTCAATAATGCCTTCCAAGAGTTTCCCGGCGGGAGAGTCATCTACTTGCTCATTCATGGAGACCACAGAGACGCCGTGCTTCCTGAGCAGTGATTTATAGATGATTGAATCTTCCCGGTTGCGGGCGAAGCGGGAGAATTTCCATATCAGGATCGTTTGGAATGGCGGTTCTTTTTTCTTTGCCGTTGCGATCATTTCCTGAAACGCTGGACGGTTGGCGGACAAGGCACTTTCAGCCTCGTCAATAAATTCTTTATAAATAGTCCAGCCGTTCTTCTCGGCGTGTTTCCTTAACGCCTTAAGCTGGGCGGAAATAGACAGGTCATTCTCCGCCTGCTTTTCCGATGATACCCTTGCGTATAATGCGACTTTCATAATTTCACCTCAAAAAATTATATACATTTCGGGAAATTCTTTATAAATTCCTGAAGTTCTTTAATTGTCTTTAATACTTCTTCTTGAGAAGTTTTTTCGTCAATTTCGTGGATGACTTTATCTGCCTTAGTATGTATGCTTCGGTATAATTGCAGTATTTCTTTAGGCACGGACAATTTGCTTAAAAGTCCGGGGATAGTATATTGTTTTTTATCCTTTTCCGTGCCACATAATAAATCGCCATCGCCACGGTGTTGGATATATCGCTTGGCTATTAGTTCAGAAATTGTTCTGCATAATACGCAAGAGGCATTGTAAAACCCGTAAAGGTAGCAATTTATTGCTTCATTGTAAAGGCTGTAAGTTCTGTTATGTAAATATCCTTGCAGATAAAGACCTTTGATTTGTTTTGCTCTTTGAGTTATGTTTTCGCTTTGCGTTAAAAATTCCATTTCAATAAATTTATAGAAATCTTTCTCGGAAAATCCTTTCTCTAAAATACCGGATATTTTTTCTAAGAATGTCCTTACCTTATCAGGAAGTTCTGTCTGAAGTTTTGGATGAGGAAGCTTCTTCCTGCAGGCATCGATCAAATCGTCATCCAGCCATGTTCCCCACAGGCGTACATCGTGACCATTTTCAGACAGAGGGAAAGTTATGGCGCTTCCCATATATCCGGCACCCAGCACACAAATATTATGCATAAAAACCTTTCATCTAATCTTGATCACAGAACCTTTATACTATCTTATGATCAAGAGCTCACTTTTCACCTGTTAATAAGTACCAGGGTCACCACTCTTCTACCGCCCGCATCAACAATTCCTAAACCCAGCTGGCCGAAATGAGGATTGAGCAGATTTGCCAGGTGGGCACTGCTTCCCATCCACATATTGATCATGGTCTCCGGGCTTCCCCGGGGAGGGGGACTGGCATGCCCCAGGTTCTCGGCACAGCAGGCATAC
>CAYTQI010000015.1:0-31092 GCA_964440235.1 uncultured Planctomycetia bacterium | reverse complement strand
ACCTTGAATTTTTCAAAATAAAAAATCCTTACCTCCGCTTTGGAAAAATCATGATGATACAGAAAGACACGATGTATATAGTCTCCAGTTCCCAGAAAAGCACGATAAAGAAAATACTTTCCGAAAAACTCGCGCTTTTATACGGTAATTTTGAAATTATAGAAGTGTCCGGCTTTGACCGCAAGACGGCCAAAGCTTTTCTCGCGGAAAAGCTGGGTAATATAAGTCCGGATGAGGATTCGACGGATTACCTTATAGATTTTACGGACGGCAACCCTTTTTACCTGGATGTACTGGCTAAAAAAATAGTGGAAAAATCGAATTCCGTAAACCTTTTTTCTGCCGGCGAAGACGCCCTTATCGAGGCGTTTACGGAGTCTTTATACAACCCGAGCGGAACCATAAGCCAATACTTCGCGAATACCATAATGTGCCTGCTCGAAAAAGACCTTAGGGAGGCGCACATGGATATTCTGATCGCTCTTTCGGTGGGATGCAACAAGATAAGCGCCATCGCAAAATACCTGGGCAAGAAAAGCCGGGGCGGCCTTAGCCCCAAACTCAAGCGCCTTATTGAGCTTGACATGGTTTATAAAAACGGGGTTTTCTACGGATTACAGGACAGGGTGTTTGAATTCTGGCTTAGAACCGTATATCACAAGAGAAAAACATCACTTGTTGACGATATCGTAAGCAGGGCTGGCGATTTTAAAAAAACGGTTAAAAACGATATTGATAATTACAGGCGGGAAAATCAAAAAGATGTCCCGGAACGCATAAAAGAACTTTTTTCGCTATTTGGCGGCGAAACCGTGGGAATCGAAAAAAAACACAGGAAGCTGCCTCGTTTCATAAAAATAGAATCGCAAAAATATCCGGACCGCACGGACCTGGTAAGCTGCCAGGAACCGAACAAATACTGGATATGTGAAATACAACAAGGAAAAGTCGGTGAAGCGGATATATACGATTTTATCGACCGCTATAATCCTATGCGGGGGAAAATTTCGAAAAAAATATGCGCGGCACCGAAAGGAATAGATGAAAACGCTTTATTACTCGCTAAAGAAAAAAATATCTGGGTTTGGGACCTGGAAAACATAAACAATCTGCTAAAACTTTATAAAAGGAAGGGGCTCACGCAAAAATGACAAGAATAGGCGTTTTATCCGATACGCACATACCGAAAGCGGCGCCCGCATTGCCTCCTGCTCTGCTCGAGAAATTCCGTAAGGTTGACATGATATTGCACGCCGGTGACCTTACTGAACTCGCGGTTGTGCGGGAACTGGAGAAGCTGGCTCCGGTACGCGCCGTATGCGGCAACATGGATACGGGGGATGCGCGGGAACATCTACCGGTTAAAGACATTATCAGGGTAGGCGGGTTCAAGATCGGCCTAATTCACGGCTATGGCGCCCCCGCGAAGATCATGGACGCGGTTTCGAGGGAATTCAAAAAGGTGGACGTTATAATATTCGGCCATTCGCACTCACCGGTAAATCAAGTGATTAAAAAAACTCTTTTTTTCAATCCCGGAAGCCCCACGGATAAAATTTTCGCCGCATACAACAGCTTCGGCATTCTGGAAATCGGGGACGACATCAAGGGGAGTATCGTAAGAATATAGTTAAAAAATTACGCGGGGTTACAAAAAAGCGCGGCAGCAAAAGTAATCTTGCGGAAAGTTAAAACACCTTAAGGAAAAAAATACATGAATAAGCTCTGGGCGCCCTGGAGAAAAGAATATATATCAGTGAAGAAAAAGAAAACGTGTATATTCTGCATCGACAAAAAGAAAAGGTCCCGGGACGCGGAAAGATACATCCTTAAAAGAACCCCTCACTCCTTTTCCGTTCTCAACCGCTACCCCTACAACAACGCCCATGTATTGGCCGCACCTTACAGGCATGTAAGCACCCTTGAGTCCTTGAGCGAAAAGGAGCTTCTGGATATCATGACGCTCGTAAATTACACGAAAAAGAAAATCGACAGGTTTCTGAAACCCGCCGGATATAATATCGGTATCAATGTCGGAAAAGTCGCCGGAGCCGGTTTTCCGGGGCATGTCCACATACATTTAGTCCCGAGATGGGACGGAGACACTAATTTTATGCCTGTTATTTCCAATACAAAAGTCGTTTCATATTCGTTGAAGGATATGTGGAAACTGCTGAGAGGATAAACAGGCCTCACAATGACACGGATTTAGAACAATGTTAACACGAAAAGAAATCGAAAAACGGGAATGGAGGATCCTGGCCCCCTACGCGGTAAAATCATCCCGGACACGGGGGCGTTTTCACAAGGAAAAAGAGCACGCCTATAGATCCGTATACCAGAGAGACAGGGACAGGATTATTTATTCAACCGCTTTCCGCAGGCTGGAATATAAAACACAGGTATTTGTCAACCATGAAGGCGATCATTACAGGACGCGCCTCACCCACACGCTTGAAGTCGCTCAGATAGCCAGAACCATCGCAAGGGCGCTTATGTTAAACGTCGAGCTTGTGGAAGCAATCGCTTTGGCGCATGACCTCGGCCACACCCCTTTCGGGCATTCCGGTGAGGATTCACTGGCTCAGCTCATGGCTGAACACGGCGGTTTTGATCACAACTCACAGGGTTTAAGGGTTGTTGATATACTGGAAAAAATATATCCGGAATTTCCGGGCCTTAATCTCAACTATGAGGTAAGGGAAGGAATCATAAAACATTCGACTCCGTTTGACAAGCCAAGGTCCTACATTCCGTTTGAAAGCAAGGGGTCGCCCTCTCTTGAAACACAGGTTGTGGATGTGGCCGACGAAATAGCCTATGACAACCACGACCTTGACGACGGGATAACGAGCGGCCTCATACCCGAAGAAAAACTTGAAAACGTCCCCCTGTGGCACAACGTTTCCCGAGACATAAAAGAAAAATACCCCAGGATAAGCCGGAAGATCAGGAAAAAACATATCATAAGGGCCCTTATAAACATGCAGGTAACCGATTTAATACAGAACACCGAGAAAAAAATCAAGAAATTTAAAATCCTGTCACTGCCCGGAGTAAGAAAGTTCCCGGAAAGAATTGTATGTTTCAGCCGGGAAATGGGCACTCTTAGAAAACCGTTCCGGGAGTTTTTAATCAAAAATCTATACAGCCATTACAGGGTCGTGCGAATGTCCAAAAAAGCGGACAGGTTTATCGAGGATCTTTTCCGCATATATATCGAAAATCCCGCGCAGCTTCCGCCGCAGCCAGCCGCGCTTCTTAAAAAAGGCGATAAATACCGGGTTGTCTGTGACTACATAGCGGGAATGACAGACAGATACGCGATTGAGGAATATAGAAAATTTTTCGACCCTTATAAGAAGGTATAACGCGTGATTGGAATGCAAATAAAAAAATCCGATAAGGAAAGAAAACTTTTGGCCCGCGTTATCTCTACTTTTGACCTCAAAAAAGTAAAAGACGCCTTTTCCAAATACCTCGGTTCGTTTTCACTGTGGTTCATCAAGGGGCGGACATGCGATAGGAATAAAATAAGGGGGGAATTGTGCAAAATCGCGCGATCCCGCCCGCAAAACGAAAATACATGTTTTAACAGCATCGAAACGTTGTTAAAAAAAACCCGTATTTCCAAAAAAATAGAAATTTTCGAATGCCCCTTCAGGCGATACGGTTTTTGCTACCCGCTTGTGTACAACGATGAGGCCCTCGGTTACATAATTGCCTGTCAAATGCGCAACCGGCCAAGCAGGGAAACGCTGGATCTTTTTTCCTATCTGATAAAAACCGGATTGAGAGGCATAAAAAAAGAAGTGGAACTTGAAGAACTTTATAAAACGATAAAATCCAGAGCCGTCGCGCTGTCGACCGTCCATACGGTTCACAGGCTTATAACGTCAAGTCTTTACCTGGACGAACTGCTTTCAAGGATAGCGCGGCTATCGATGCAGATCATAACGGCAAATAGATGCTCGATTAAATTGATCGACAGCAGAAAAAAAAACCTTCTGCCGAAAGCAACTGTCGATTTAAGAACGAAAAAAACAAAGCTTAAAAAGGTCAGGATAGGGAGGTGGGCTCCCGGAAAGGCTGTCAAGTACGGAAAGTCTATAAGGGGCGACAGGTATCTCGCCACACCTCTCATAGACGAGGATATTATAGGGGTTATAACGCTTTATGACAAAATAGGGAACCGGCCGTTTAATCATTCAGATGTGGAAATCATGAGAACCCTTGCCGAGCAGGCGGCCATTGCCATAAAAAATGCCCAGCTATACAAGGAGCAGGAAAAGCTTACCATGGGCAGTATAAAGGTCCTGGCGCAAATCATAGAAAGCAAGGGCACCGGAATATATGTACCGAAATCTAGTTTTTTACGTATCGTTCAGCTGATAGGGCAGGAATTCAAAATGAGCGAACACGAGCTCAAAACCCTGCAATACGCCACTCTGCTTCACGACGCCGGTGAACTAATGGTTCCGGAAAGAGTATTAAAAAAGAAAGGTAAGCTGACAGACAGAGAATACAAGCTGATAAAAGAGCACCCCCTTAAGGGCGCGAAAATTATAAAGTCGCTGAAATCACTCAAATCAATAGCCCCCATTATCATGTACCACCATGAAAACTATGACGGCACAGGATATCCTAAAGGTCTAAAGGGAAATGAGATCCCGCTTGGGGCGCGAATCATGGCGGTCGTTGGTTCCTTTGAGGCCATGATTACGAAAAAACCTTACAGGGTACCGCTTTCCACGGGTAAGGCGATTGAGGAAATCAAAAAAAATTCGGGAAAGCAATTTGACGCGAAAGTGGTCAATGCCTTTCTGAAAGCGTTCAATAGAAAAGACGTCGCGCTCCTCCTGAAGAAGGAAAAATATTGCGCCAGAAACCGCCGTCGTTAGATAAAACAGGTAAAATATTAAAAAACGAACTTTAGTAATATACACCATCGCCGGGTTTTTCCTTATCGCTTCGGCTGTTTTTTGCGCAACCGCGGGGGATATTTTTCTCGCATTTATCGGAAATGAAATACACATAGATATTTCTTATAAAAATCATTCGGGCCTGATATCCTGTTTCGCATTTAAACGCATCCGGCTTGACAGGCCGGTATTCGTGATCAGGGATTTTGACCTGGCGCTTGGCTCCCAGAAGGCAACTATCGAACCCGACTTCAGCGAGCTTTTGGATAAAAAAGCGATTATTTTGAAATGCATCATTAAAAATGCCGCGTTTCTGGATATCGGGGAAAAAATAAAAAACACGGGTGATCTTTCCGGACTTTTTGACGGAAAAATACCGCCGTTGCTGAACAGGCTGGCAAATGTTCTTTTCGGAACTATAGAAGCCGACCTGCGCATATTCGGAGAAACCCTTGAATTTCGATCCTTCAAAGCCGAAAGCGGGGATATTGAGGTATCGGCTTCAGGATCCGTGACGGAATCGGGTGACACAAAACTTGATCTTGAAATATTTTTTTCTCCCGGAATCACGGCCACGTTTCCCGAAGAACTGAAATCGCTGCTAAAGGCCGGCGAACGGGAAGGGGCATCCGGCGGCGAAACCGCGGGATGGCTCAGTTACCGCGTAAAACTTGAAAGCGGCGAAAGTAAGCCATTTCTAAAGCTTGAGACAGACTTTATTAAGCTGGAATTCAAACAGATAGAAGAACATTAAATGATTCTTAACAAAGAACAAAAAGAAGCAGCGCTCGCCCTTGACGGCCCCGTTTTAATCGTGGCGGGCCCCGGAACCGGAAAAACACAACTTCTCTCGGAAAGAGCGGCAAATATAGTAAAAAAAGGGAAAGCCCTGCCTGAAAACATACTTATTGTTACCTTCACGAACGCCGCCGCCAGGGCAATGCGAGAAAGGCTAGCGTCCATAATGGGCCATGACGGATACAGCGTGGGGGTAGAAACTTTTCACAGTTTTGCGAATTCCATAGTGCTTGAATCCGAGGACGCCATCAACTACGTGAAGGATAAAATCGATATGGACGATGTTGAAAAGATAAAAGCGCTGGAATATGCGTTCGATAACGTAAACGGCGCCGAACCATTGAAACCGTTCGGTTTCCCGTATGCCCACATGGTCGAAATCCGGTCCAGGATAAGTGAATTGAAAAACGAGGGCATAGATCCTGAAGAATTCAGGAAAAAACTAAAAAATATTTCACCGGGCGGCGAAGGCGAAGAGGAAAAAAAACGAATGAGGCGCCTGGGCGCCCTCGCGCTGATCTACGAAAAATACGAGGCTCTTAAAGACAGTGAAAGCGCGTTACTTTTCGACGACAGGGGGCGCAAGGATTACGACGACATGATACTCATAGCCATCGAGGCGCTCAGCAAGGAAAAAGGGCTCAGAGACACCTTCCGCAGGCAGTACAAGTATATAATGGTGGATGAATACCAGGACACGAACGGCGCCCAGCTCTCTCTTCTTTTTCACATACTGCACGGCAGTACACCAAATCTCTGTTGTGTGGGGGATGACGACCAGGCCATATACCGCTTCCAGGGCGCGACGCTTTCCAATTTTCGCATTTTGCGGGAAAGATTCCCGTCTCTTAAAACCATCGTGCTGAAAACAAATTATCGTTCAGCCGAAGAGATCGTAGGGCTTTCATCAAAGATCATATCCCAGCTTCCGGAAGACGAGCGAATAGCGGTAAAAAAATTGAACGCGTCTATCGAACGCAAAGATAAGAAAATCGAATTTTTTGAGTTTCTAACCGAAGAAGAGGAACTTTCTTTTATAATAGGCGAGGTACGGCGCCTGGCAAAAAAAATAAAGGGTGAAAAACCTCTCAATAACATCGCCATTCTCGTGAGAACCCGCAGTCAAAGGCAAAAAGTCATAGAGGCATTGCTCAAGGCGGACATTTCTTACGCGGCCGACGGAAGCGAGGATCTGCGCCGCGAAAAGCGAGTCCGGCAAATGCTGGATGTTTTAGACGCGGCCAATGTAAGCGTCCTGGGAAACGAGAAGAAATCGCTTGCCCTTTACAGGATACTTTCCGCGGATTATTCCCGCGCGGACCATTGCGACATCCTTAAATTCATAGAATTTGTAAACCGTAGAAGATTTTCCGCGCGCGGTGAAAACGCGACAGCATACAAGGCATTAAACCTGTTTCAGGAATTTCAAAAATGGTTTCCGGCCGACATCGGAAAGGCCCCGTCAAAAGAGGATTCACGCCGCTTAAAAATAAATGTTGAACTGGATCTCAAAAATCCAAACGCGCTTCACCGCGCGGCCTGGGCTTTAAAAAGGGCGCTTATTGATGCCGGGACAAAGCCGGTTCACGACCTGCTCCTTGGGTATATCGCCGACACGGGGCTTTACAGTTTTTTGCTTAAAAGATATGATAAGAACAAAGCCCTTAAGATAAGGAGCCTGAGAACTCTGGTGGCTTTCATAAACAGAATAAAAAAATCCTCTTTAACCAGGCCCTCGCTCAGGCTGAATGATTTCACCGCGGAGCTCGACCTGAGAGAGGCCCACGGCATGCCTTTAGAGGGAGAACTTGCCACCCTCAGCCAGGACGGGGTCCGAGTTTATACGGCGCACAGCGCAAAAGGCCTTGAATTTTACGCCGTGATCATGCCTTTTTGCCTCGAACAACGAAGTTGGCCGGTTAGAAGTAAACCGGATGTAGTAAAACTTCCTCCCGAGATTTACAGGAACAAAGACAGGGCAAGGGAAAAGGAACGGCTCAAACGTTTAAAGTTTTTCGACGAGCTCCGTTTATTCTATGTCGCGTCAACGCGCGCCGAATCCGTCCTTATTTATACGGCAACGCCCGGCGAAAAAGTCATTATAAGCCGCTTTTTGACATCGCTCGGACTTCAGCCTAAATCGGGTTCCCCTGAAAAAGAAGACAAATTCCTTCTTGACTTCCTTAAAGGCTCCTCGACCGAAAGGGACCCATTTAAGGATACCCCCGGAATTCTACGAGACATGGTCAAAAACATGAGCATGACTCCCACGAAACTGAATAACTACATGGAATGCAGGCGAAAATTCATGTTTAATTCCGTGCTCGGGTTGCCCGGTAAAAAAACACCCCATCTGGTATTTGGCAACTGCGCCCATAAAGCGCTGGAGGAGACATACCGCTATTTCATGCGAAGCAGGAAATTTCCTGATTTTAAATTTTACAAAGAATCGTTCCTGCGCGAGCTCGAGTTTCAGGGAACAAACGATACGATAAAAAAACTGTGCGCTGAACGCCTGGAAACACTCGCCGACTGGTACGCGCGCGAATCAGAAGATCCGGTGATGCCTTCGGCTCTTGAGGCTGACATGGCCGTGAGATTTCCGGGAGGTCTCCTTTTTAAGGGAAAATTTGACAAGATTGAAAAAGGGAAAGACGGCACGGTTAAAATAGTGGATTATAAAACCGGGTGCCCCGATAAACATGTTCGCGCTATACATAATTGCACTGATGTTTTTAAATACGAATGTGACAATTACTACCGTCAACTCATCGCCTATAAACTCGTTTTTGACAGGAACAGGCGTAAAAAACAAAATATTTCCGCGAGCAGGGGCGTGCTCCAATTTCTTGAACCCGCTTCCAAGACGGTTAAAAAATACGGCCTCCAAAAAGGCGCGTATCACGATATTGACATCGAGATTACCGATGAAATGGTCTCGGGGTTTGAAAAATTGATAAAAAAATGCTGGGAGGATATTCAGGCGCTCAAGTTTGACAAATTGCCTGAACGCGACGGCAAGGAAAGGTGCGGACGGTGCGATTTTGATTCCATTTGCTGGGGTAATGAATATGGCGGATGAATACCAGAAGGAATTATTCGAGGAATTCGGAAAAGAAAAAGGTAAACTGAAAAGAATGACTGAAAAAATCGTGCGGCGCCAGAACAGGCTCTATCTGCGAATCTCGCCTGAAAATGCCGTATTCGCCGCCATAATCATTATTATGTGCATAATCGTCTCTTTCGCCCTGGGCGTTGAGCGCGGAAAAAGTCTTGCGCCTTCGGTCATTATCGCGCCGGAGAAAAAAATTGAACCGAAAAGAGAACCTGAAATAAAACCCCCGTCAATAGAAGTTCCCGAGGGGATTTACACTATACAGCTTATTTCTTATAAGAAAAAAGCGCCCGCGGAAAAAGAGAAAAGAAAACTTACCAAAAAGGGGATAGAGGCGTTTATCATAGCTTCGGGCGAGTGGTTTCAGGTGTGCGCGGGCAGTTACACGGATACGAAAAAGGCGGGAAAAGCGCTCGACGAATTTTCAAAAAAATACAAAGGTTGTTTCATAAGGAAAAAAGGGAAAGGGGTAAAATATGGCACAGCATCCAAGTCTACGTTCAAAGGAAAAGGGAAAACGGCATCGCTCGGTTCTTAAACGTTTTGAAAGGGTAAAAGAGCTCAAGAATAAAGAAAAATGGAAAGAAGGCGATTCGGTTTTCGGCCTGTTAAAACTGAAAATTCTTAAGTTCAAGCTTAAGAAGGAAAAAGCCGCGCCCGCCGCGGAAGAGGGCGCCGAGGGGGCCGTGGCCGCTGAAGGGGCGGCCAAAGCGACGTCTCAAGGGCAAACAAAAGCTGTTGAAAAAGAATCCAAGTCTACCGCTAAAAAAGAAGCGCCCAAAAAAGAGGATAAAGGCAAGGGAGGCAAATAATGATAACATTTGACCAGTTTAAGCAAATGGACATCCGTATCGCGAAAATAACCGCGGCGGAAAATCATCCTAACGCGGATAAGCTTTATCTACTTACCGTTGAAACGGGCGACGGGGTAAAAAAACTTGTCGCCGGAATCAGAGGGCACTATACCGTTGAAGAGCTGATCGGCCGGCAGGTTGTTATCGTCAATAATCTCCAGCCGGCAACGATACGGGGCCAGGCCTCGGAAGGAATGGCGCTGGCGGCGAAGGATGGCGAAAAACTCGCGCTGCTCACGCCGGATAAAGAGGTAAAAATCGGAAGCCGGGTATCGTAGCGAAAAAAACAGCCGGATTTTATCACGAAAGGTAACATGGAAACAATGTATGTTTAGAAAAATTAATTTAAAACACAAAAAACTCCGCGACTGGATAAATAAAATGGCCGCGATGTGCGAACCCGAGAAAATTGTTCTCATCGACGGCGGCGAACGCCAGAAAAAGGCGCTCGAGAAAGAGGGTTTTTCAACCGGGGAAATTATAAAACTGAACAAAAAAAAGCTTCCCGGATGCGTTTACCACCGAACCTCTCCCAATGACGTCGCGCGCACAGAGAACCTTACCTTTATATGTACGAAAAAAAAGGAAACCGCAGGCCCAACCAATAACTGGATGCCTCCGAAAACCGCCTACCGTAAAGCCGCCGCGATATTCAAAGGCTCCATGAAGGGACGCACGATGTATGTTATTCCTTTTTCAATGGGCCCGATTGGCTCACCTTTCAGCAAAATAGGAATTGAGCTAACAGACAGCATATATGTCGTGCTCAACATGCTCATAATGACAAGGGCCGGCAAAAAAGTGCTTAATTATCTGGGGCGCGATAAGGATTTTACCAAATGCCTGCACGGTAAAGCCGAACGGGATATAAATAAAAGGCTCATCCTTCATTTTCCGGAAGATAATACCATATGGAGCGTAGGTTCCGGTTACGGAGGGAATGTGCTTCTCGGAAAAAAATGCCTTTCACTTCGTATCGCCAGTTTTCTGGCTAAAAAAGAAGGGTGGCTAGCCGAACACATGCTTATTTTGGGGCTTGAAAAACCCGGCGGACGCATACAGTATGTAACAGGGGCGTTCCCGAGCGCCTGCGGAAAAACAAATCTCGCAATGATTCTTCCTCCGCCGGCCCTTAAAAAGAAAGGGTACAGGGTATGGACCGTGGGGGACGATATCGCCTGGATGAGGGCGGATTCCGACGGTGCGTTGTGGGCGATAAATCCGGAAACAGGATTTTTCGGTGTTCTTCCGGGTACAAACCGTAAAACAAACCCCAATGCCATGGACTCCATGCGGAAAAACACTATATACACCAATGTTCTCCTGAAACCGGATCGTACTGTCTGGTGGGAAGACGGTGACGGGCCTCCTCCGAAAAAAGGGACCGACTGGCTCGGGAAACCGTGGCGCGCGGGCATGAAAGATAAAAACGGCGTAAGCGTAAAAGGCGCTAATCCGAACAGCCGTTTTACCGCGCCGTTCTCACAATGTCCGTCGTCTTCGTTCCGTTCCGAACATCACCATGGCGTACCCGTATCGGCAATTATATTCGGCGGACGCAGGACCAGCCTCGCGCCGCTTGTTTACGAATCGTTTAACTGGCAGCACGGCGTTTTTCTGGGTGCCACGATGGCGTCGGAACGTACCGCCGCGCAATACGGAAAACAGGGCGAGGTAAGGCGCGACCCGATGGCCATGCTTCCTTTTTGCGGCTATAACATGGCGAATTACTTCAGGAACTGGCTCGACATGGGAAAAAAAATGCGTTGCCCTCCAAAAATATTTTTTGTAAACTGGTTCAGGAAGGACGCGTCCGGAAAATTTATCTGGCCGGGTTTCGCGGACAATCTCCGCGTCCTCGACTGGATTTTGAGGCGCGCTGACGGCAAGGTTGGCGCGGTAAAGACACCCCTGGGTTATATCCCGAAATATCAAGACATGGAAATGGGGGGTCTAAATTTACCGAAAATGAAATGGAAAAAACTTTTCACCGTAAATCGTAAGGAATGGGAAGAGGAATTAAAGGCGCAGAAGGCTTTTTTGAATAAATTCGGAAAAAAATTGCCTAAAGAAATAATGCGTGAACACGCAGCCCTTAAAAAGAGGCTCAGGGGCCATAAATGAAAAGCATTAACGTTAACCTCGGACAGAGAAGTTATGACATCCGCATAGGCGGAGGTATTATAAGCAAAACAATTCCGCTCTTGAAAACTGTTTTCGCGGGGGCTCCTTTATTCGTCGTCACCAATAAAAAAATAAATTCTCTTCACGGCAAAAAGCTCAAGCGCGCGCTGGGCCCGGAAAAAGAGAAAATATTATTTTATGAAGTCCCCGATTCGGAAAAAGCGAAATCATTTCCCGTTTACATACGGGCGATAAAGCGTCTTGCGCGTTTTTCGAAAAAACAAAGGCCCGTTATCCTGGCCTTCGGCGGCGGAGTGGTGGGGGACCTTGCCGGGTTTCTCGCCAGCGCCTACAGAAGGGGTGTGCCGTATATACAAATACCGACAACGCTTCTCGCGCAGGTGGATTCGTCAATAGGCGGAAAAGTCGCTATTGACATAAAGGAAGCAAAAAATATCGTGGGGAATTTTTATCAGCCAAAAATGGTATTGTGCGATACGCATTTTTTAAAAACCCTTTCCAGGAAAGAAATCCAGAACGGCCTCGCCGAAATTATTAAATACGCCATAATAAAGGACAGGGCGCTTTTCACGTTTCTTGAAAAAAATGTGTCGAGAATCCTGCGGCTGGAAGAAGGCGCCCTTGAACACGTTATTTTTAAATGCTGCGCGATCAAGGCGGCTGTTGTGGAAAAAGACGAGCTGGACACGACGGGCCTGCGCGCGATCCTGAATTTCGGTCACACCATAGGGCACGCTGTCGAGGCGGCCTCACGTTACTCCGAAAATATTTCGCACGGACGGGCAGTCGCCGCCGGAATGATCATGGCGAGTTTTATGGCCCTGGAACTGGGCCATATCAAAAAAAGGGATTATGGAAAAATATGTTTTGTGCTTAAAAAAGCCGTCCCGAAAGCGCCTTTAAAAAACCTTAACCCGGGCTTTATATTGCGCGCCCTTTCCTATGATAAAAAATTTATTGACGGCTCAAATAAATTTATTCTTCCGAAAAAAATCGGGTACGCGGAAATCGTGGGCGATATACCCGAGAAGCTGATAAGAAAAGCTATTAAAAAATACGTCAATGGAGGTTAAGCCATGGAAGTAAGAGAATATAAATCCGGAGACAGCGCGGGCGTAAAAAACCTCATACTAAACATACTGGAAAAAGAATACCCTTTTGATCGTTCCGCCTATCAGGCCAGCGATATAAATGACATATCGGGAATCTACGGGGGCGAGAGCGATATTTTTTTTGTAATAGAAAAAGAGGGGAAAATAGTAGGCACGGCAGGGATAAAAAGGGATACCGACCAAAGCGCGCTTTTACGAAGACTGTTTGTGGATGAAAAATACCGCGGAAAAGGTTTTGGAACGCTGCTTCTTAAAAAGGGAATTGATTTTTGCAGGTCAAAAAATTACTCGAAAATAATTTTTCGCGCTACAGGCAGGATGTCACAGGCGATGAATCTCTGTAAGAAAATGGGATTCAGGGAAATGGATAACCTGGAGGTAAGCGGTTTTCATATCCACCGCTTCGCGCTTAAACTTTGATCAGGCGCCTAAAAAGCTAAAGCATGCAAATACACACGACTGAGATACGCGTCCGGTACGAGGAAACAGACAGGATGGGGGTTACCTACTACGGCAACTATTTTACCTGGTTTGAAGTCGCCAGGACCGATTATTTCCGAAAAATAAATTTCCCTTACCGCCTGCTCGAGGAAAAAGAAGGGATAGGCCTCATGGTTGTTTCCGCGAGCTGCAGGTACATTTCACCGTCCACTTATGACGATATCCTAAAAATTGAGAGCCGCGTTACGGGGATAAAAAATACAAGCCTCATTTTCGCCTATAAGATACTCCGGGGCGCGGAATTAATCGCGACCGGGGAAACCTCACATGTATTCACGGATAAAAAAAGGCAACCGCGCAGGATACCGGCTGGGATAAAAGAGGCGATTAGCGTTTCAATTTAACGATAAACTCCCTACCGCTCGAGTTTACCTTTATAAAATTTCTCTCAATTTTCGTTATTTTAAACTTACCGACAATATCACCCTCGCTCCATATGCTGTCATTTATCACCACAAGCGGTTTTTGCCGGGTATACATGATGCCGCTTACCCTTATTGCCTCATTAACTTCCGCAAGCGTAATGAACGCGGGTGAAAAAGAGGCGTTGCCCGTTGATTCCTCCCGTTTTACCTCATCGGCTTTCAGCGCGTAGGAATGATTCTCTTCCGGTTTTTTTTCGTCGGCCGCGTTTTCTTTTACCAAAACGCTGCCCAGCATGGAAAGCGCGATGGAAAAAAGCAGGATGGCCACTCCGGAAACGGCAAAAATTGCGTAAATGCGCAGGCGGGAAAAATCAATTTTGATTCGTTCTTTTCGCGATTTGCGGCGCCGGTCGATGTCCCTGTTTTTTTTCGCCGTTTTCGCCGGTGGACTTTCCTGCGCTTTTTTGAGCGCTTCGGCAATAATACTCATACCTTTATTACTTCCTGCGGGGCGCCTTCGATCTCAAAAACGCTCGCGTCGATATTTTCCCCGTCTATGATTTTTTTGCCAAGAACAAACCCGGAAAGCAGCGCCTTGTCGCATATGAGATTTATAAGGCGCGGGATACCGCTCGAAAATTTAAAAATCTTATCAACCGCTCCTTCCGTAAAATGAACGGCATTTTCGGACCCCGCAACCTTCAGCCGGTGATACATATATTTTTCGATTTCCTCTTTTTGAAGAGGGCATATGTGAAACCTGATGCCGATCCTCTGGCTCAATTGCACAAGAGACGGGGACTTTAGCTTCTCACGTAATTCCGGCTGGCCAACCAGTAAAATCTGTAATAATTTCTCCTTGTCTGTTTCAAGGTTCGAGAGAAGCCTGATGGCCTCCAGCGTGGAATTTTTCAGGTTCTGCGCTTCGTCCAGAATCAGGACAACGGCAGAACTTTTTCTTAGCTCTTCGAGCAGAAAATTATTTAACTGGCGTAAAAGCGAAACCTTGCTCCTGCGCGCCGGTTTTATCCCAAAATCCTCAACAATCGCTTCCAGGAGCTGCAGCTCGGACATGTTTGGGTTAAGGATAAACGCTGTTTTCGCGCCGCCGCCAAGCCGGTTGAGCAGGGCCTTACAGAGCGTGGTCTTCCCGGCGCCGATTTCGCCCGTGATTTCCAAAAAACCTTTTTTTTCCTCAATTCCGTACAGGAGGTGCGAAAGGGCTTCTTTGTGCGGCCTGCTTAGATAAAGAAAGTTCGGGTCGCTGGTTACATTAAAGGGATTTTCTTTTAAGCCGTAAAAATCCAGGTACATTTTTACATTCCTCGCTTGACCATATTATAGTATCCGGAAACATTTTTGTAAAGCATTTTTGAGAAAAAAACTTGCTTTTTACCTGAGCGTTGTATATACTTGTAGGCAGTCGCTTACTGGAGGAATGACAATTATGTGGAACGGCATAAACAGAAGAAAGTTTCCGAGGGCCCATTACAGGTGCGTCATTTGCATACGTAAAAAAAACTCTACGAAGACAATTTCGACGCGAACGGAAAATATCGGCGTGGGAGGGGTATGCGTAATAGTCAGGGAAGACATCGGCCTTTTTCAGGGCGTTGATCTGGAACTTGACCTGGAAGACGTTAAATCCGAAAATTTTAAATGCAGCGGCACCGTGGTTTGGGTCGTAAAAAAAAGGGATATCGCGGAAAAAGGCGTTGTAAGCTACGATACCGGCATCGAGTTTGTGCATGTGGAAAAAGATAACGCAAACAGGATTTTAAAAGTCGTCGAAAGGCAGTTGAAAAAATAACCCCTTGGGGTTGACAAAGAAAATTTATTATGATATACTTCCTACAAGAGCGTAACGAAAAAGCAAAGGAGGTGACAAAGTAAAATGAAGAAAGGATTTATAATCTGTGTGGCCTTGTTAATGGTATTCAGCTTGACGACGACATGCTTTGCTCAGGATATGGGCAAAAAGCTGGCGCGCGGTCTCGCGAATGTGTTAACGGGTTGGGTTGAATTACCGAAGAACATTTATGACACAAGCATAGAAGACAATATATTTTCTGGTTTGACAGTCGGTCTCGTAAAGGGCGTAGGAATGGCAATCGTGAGGACCGGCGCCGGCGTATATGAAACTGTGACTTTCCCATTCCCGATTCCGGAAGACTATGCGCCAGTTCTGGAGCCAGAATTTGTATTTAGCGAAGAATAAATTTTGACTGCTTTTCTTTGAAAAGCGTAAAAAAAGAGGAATGGATGGTTAAACATCTGTTCCTCTTTTTTTATAAAAAAAATCACGAAACACGGAAAGGGTAAAAGCGCTTAAAAAATGAGTGAGGAAAAGAAAGAAAAGAAACCTGCTGAAAATACAAAAACGGAAGAAAAAACGGGCGTTGACGAAAAGGTAAAGCCCTCTGAAAAGCCGGCCAAACCCGCAGAATGCACCGTCTGCGGTAAAAGCATAAAAAATCTCTGGTACTACCGTGAAGGGAAATATTACTGCGGCAAGGGATGCTGGAAAAAATACAAAAAAAGCGAGAAGGAAGCCGCGGAAAAAGCCGCTAAAGAAAAGGAAGCGCAGGAAAAAGCTTCCGGAAAAAAATCCGGGTAAACCAGGCCTGAAGATAGAAAATAGTATTTTAAAACCGGCATCGCTTTGTTTTCGAAAAAGTCTTTTGCAAAAACCCCGTTCCGCGGGGTTTTTGTTTACAGGGGGCCAGAAAAAGAAAAATATTGCAATAGGCGGCGTTTAGGTCTATAATTGTACCTAAAAGGAGAAATCGTGCCCAGGAAAAATGAAAAAAGAAAATACCCGCGCGTTAAAGACGGCAATATTTCGCTCAAGGTCAAGTCCGGGGATAATATAGATATCATCACCAAGAGCCTGGACATAAGCGCCTCGGGGCTGTACTGTAAGGTTGAAAAAGAAATACCGCTTCTTTCACGGATAAAAATTCTTCTTATCCTGCCGAAAAGCAAAAGCGGGGCCTCAGGCGCGGTTCAAACCACAAAAATTGAAACAGACGGCGTAGTGGTAAGGGAACACCCCGTTATCATGGACGGGCGCATAGCTCACTACGATTTGGCAATATTTTTTGACAACATCTCGGCCAAGGACCGGGAATCAATCCTTGGCTACATAAACGGAAAAACAAAAAACCAGTGATAATACTCTGCATCGAGATCCTGATAATCGCCATTCTCGCTATAATTTTTTCTACAGTCGTAGTTGACGAAAAGCGGAACCGCCAAAGAGGAATGCGCTCGGTAAAGCTTAAAGGATACTGGGACGGGGATGATCGGCGCAGCGTTAACCGCTTAAACGTCTCCTTACAGGTCAAATACTTCGCAAACGGAACGGCCCTGGCCACGCAAAGCGCAGACATATCGGTCCGGGGTATCAGACTCCTTCTGGACGAAAAAATAGAGAAAGGGATACCGCTTAGAATGGAGATAAAACTACCCGATGACGACTGTCTCATAAAGGCAAGCGGGGAAGTTGTCTGGACGGAGGAATCCAGGGAAGACGAAAAAAAATCCGTAAAAAGACTGTTCAATACGGGTATAAAATTTTCCGGTTTTCAGGGCTCAGGCGGTAGAAAACTGTTAGATTTCATACAAACCCTGCGATCCAAAAAGTCGTAGAAATGGGCGAGCCTTTTCTTCATATCCCGGTAAAACTAATAACCGGGCTTCTGTCACCAAAGCTTTCCGGGTTTACCGACGCCAGGACATACCTTGAGAAAAAGTTCGGGCAAATTGATAATGAGTCTCGCGTGTTCAACTTCTCCTGTACCTCTTACTACGAAAAGGAATTCGGCGGAGATCTTAAAAGAAAATTCTTTAGTTTTAAAAAACTCGCGCGGCTTAACGGGAATTACCGCGTGAAGTTATACACCAATTCGGTTGAAAAAAAATTAGCTAAAAAAAAATCGGCAACCATCGATTCCGTAGATTTGAACCGGATAAGCGGCGGGCAATACGGCCGGGCGTTACCGGGCCGAACCGTCAATATCGATCCCGGATATGTCTCTCTTTCAAAAATGGTCCTGTTCACCACAAAAAACCGTAGCCACCGCATATATATTGACGGAGGAATATACGCGGATCTCGAGTTTCAGTTCGTGAAAAAATCCTTCAGGGCGCTGCCGTGGACATATCCGGATTACCGGACAAGGGAATACATAGATTTTTTTAATTCCGTCAGGAAAATATATTTAGGGCAGGTGGAACGGTATATTTAAGCAAAGAAGATAAATTATCCGGTAACGAATACGTTTTACCCTCTACCTATTGTTTAAAGGGGAGAAAATCATGCGTATTAAACGTACAAGCGCCTTAGTGATAATAGTTTCCTCATCCGTTATCATGATCGTGCTCGCGCTTACAATTTTCGGATTTTATGCCTATCTTGAATGGAAGGAAACCGATACGGTCAAGAATTACCGGCTTTCCCTTTATGACCTGAATGCACGCGTTTTCAACCGGCTTGTGCTGCTAAACCTAAAAGCGAACTTAGGCACCGAAGGCGCCTTAAAGGGTAAACCGGTAATCGAGGGAACGGTCGAGAATATCTCAAATAAAAAGATATACTCCCTTAAGCTAAAAATCTCTTTTTATGACCATCAGAATAGGGCTATTTACGTCGACAGGTTTTACCCTGTCGGGGCGGAACCTGAACCCCTTGTAAACATAAGTGGATTCTCCGAAAATTTTCTAGGGGAAGGGGACTCCATATCCTTCAAACACCCCCTAAGAAACTGCCCGCGGGAAATCGTTGATTACCTGATAGCTGAATTAAATTTCGTTAAACTGCCGGATAACAAAAAACTCAACCTTGTTTATAAAATCGAGGGGCTGGATATAAAATGAGAAACGTCTACATACTCCTTACGTTAACAATAATCCTGATAATATCCCTTCTGGTATTCGCCTTTCTATTTCTGGAGAGAGAAAAACATCAGACATCTTTTTATTCCGTTGAAAACGCGTGCGGAAAAACGGCCTCGCTAAGAATTGATTGTTATAAAACCGAAGACAAAATTATTTATAAATCCACTTGCTTCTACCTGGATGCGCCGCGTAAAATAGTGCACGAAAAACTTGTTTTCGACAGGAATACTTTCAGGCTTGAGCGATTTTTCAGAGAGTGCAAAAATTTCGCCCGCACCGGCGCGGTTTCATATATCGACATCCGCGAAAAGGGGTCATTTAATTTTTTGTCAAGGGATCGCTCAAAATCAAGTTTCGCCGTCATCGCCTCAGGCGCCAAAGACACCGTTGTTTTTCATGAAGAATCGATTGTGACCTACATGCCGTTAATCAATGAATACGACTTCGTTAAAGGGGGGGCCCAATCTTTCGATTGCGTATACCGATCCCCTGGTCTTTTTCCGCCGGCCAGGGCCCGCGTTACACTTACTTCTATCAGGGATGAATATATAAAAATAATGGGCAGAAAGATAAAAACTGAGTTTCTGATTATGAAGTCAAAAACACTTCCCGAATGCGGCATATGGGTTTCGAAAAAAAATAGAGACATTGTTCAACTAAAGATCGAATCGAAATCACTTTTAATAAAAAAAGTGCGGGACTTTGAGAAAATTTTACCGGAAAAACCCCGCGCTGAAAACAGGCCCTATGAGACGAAAGAGATTATTTTTCAATCGGGGGGTTTTTCTCTCGCCGGAACCCTTGAGATTCCGCGTAAAGAAGGAAAGCTCGCGTGCGTACTCCTGATCGGCGAGGAAAGCTCGTGCGGAAAGCGGGATACATCGCGATTTTTCACGGATTTAAGCAGCCGGCTGGCAGAAAACGAGAACATTGTCATGCGTTTTGATGAGAGGGGTACGGGGAAATCGCAGGGAAACAACGCGGAAGTGGCCCTTGGCGACACAATAACTGACATTGAAAACGCGTTAAAATTTCTGGCAAACCATGAACGCGTCAATAGGGACAAAGTTTTTATAGTGGCCCACGGATCCGTATGTTCATACCTTTCGCGGCTGAATTTGTCCGAAATCACGCTCCGGGGCATCTTAATGCTGGGCATCGCCAGAGCGGTCCCAATCATGGATTTTGAGTGCGCGTATGTTCTTGACGAGATAAGAACCTTTGAAAAAATCGACAAAGGTTACAATGAAATCCTGAATGCATCCAGGAACGAAACACTTAAGAGCGTCAAAAACACGAAAAAAGAATCTGAAATTATTTTAGGAAGACGTGTTTTCCTTAAAAGAATGCGCGAGCTTCTCCGGTTAGATGCCCTCGCGGGCTTCCGCAATATCAGAACCCCGCTTGTAATTATGTACGGGAAAAAAGATAAGTTTTGCCCTCTCTCCTACATTCGCGATATTGAAAAAAACCTGAACCAGGCAGGGTCGCGGGACTTTTCCACTGTTTCATTCAGGGGGCTCGGGCACTTTTTCGAAAAAACGGAAAACGGGGATAATGCCGCGAAAACATTTAAAATTGATGCGGAAGCGCTTAAAGAGATAACGCTCTGGATTAAAAAAAGATGTACCTTACCCGACGCCAATTCATAAAAAGCGCCCTTGCTTTTACCGCCGGAATAGCTGGCGCGGGGTTTTTCAGCAATAAAAGTATCGGCGTTAAATCATTCGCCTCGGGCATCGGATACCATAAAGAAGCTCTTTACTACAGAAAAATAGACAATGATACTGTTGCCTGTCTTTTATGCCCACGCGGCTGCGTCCTTAAAAACGGACAGAGAAGTTTCTGCCGTGTACGCGAACCTAAAGACGGCAGGCTATACACGCTGGTATACGAGCTGGCCTGTTCGGTACATGTTGATCCGATAGAAAAAAAACCGATCTATCACATGCTGCCCGGATCAAAATCTTTCAGTATCGCGACAGCCGGATGCAACCTGCGATGCAAGTTCTGCCAGAACTGGCAAATATCGCAGGAAGGCCCCGAAGGCACACGCAACATTTATCTTCCTTGCGCGGAAGTCGTAAAACAAGCGAAAAATCACGGCTGCCATTCCATCGCCTATACCTATTCCGAGCCGAGCGTATTCTACGAGTACATGCTGGAAACGGCAAAAATCGCCAGGCCGCAGGGCATAAAAAATATATACGTAACCGGAGGCTTTATCAACCCCCGTCCGCTTGAGGAATTATGCAATGTAATCGACGCGGCCAATATTGACCTCAAGGGTTTCAGCGATAAATACCTCAGGGAAACTTGTTCCGAAAGGCTAAAGCCGCTTCTTGAGATGATAAAAATTACGAAAAAAAGGGGCGTCTGGGTAGAATTGACAAATCTGATTGTCCCTACGCTAAACGATGACCCGCGGATGATAAGGGATATGTGCCGATGGATTAACGAAAACCTGGGGCCCGATACACCGCTTCACTTCTCCCGCTTCTGGCCCATATATAAGCTCAAAAACTTGCCCCCAACACCCCTGGCGACGCTTAAGCGCGCCAAAAATATAGCCGAAGAGGAAGGGCTGCGCTTCGTATATATCGGGAATGTCCCGGAAGAGGCAGCCAACAATACAATATGTCCGAAATGCAAGAAAATCCTTGTAGAGCGGGCAGGGTTTTTCGTACTCAAGAACTATATCGTTGATTCAAAATGCAAATTCTGCGGCGCTGAAATTGCCGGTATATGGAAATGAAAAAAAGACTTCTTTCGGCCCTTATTGTGGCCGGCATAACCGCCGTAGCCGCCCAGATCATCCTGATCCGTGAATTTTTCACATCTTTCTACGGAAATGAGCTATCGGTTGGTTTTATACTGGGCACATGGCTTCTCGGCGGAGCCCTGGGCAGCGGTATTTTCGGTAGATTTTTCGCGGATAAAATACGGGAAAAAACGGCGCTCTTCGCGTCCATCCAGCTGTTATTAGGCGCGCTTTTACCCGCAGGTATTATTTTTGCCCGCACTTCGAAACTCATCTTTGGTTTTGGGGCCGGGGAGATAGCGGGGCTGCCTGTTTTTATTATTTCTTCCGCCGCGGCCCTTCTGCCTATCACCGCTTCTCTGGGTTTGCTCTTTGTGCTCGGATGCAAAATATTTCCCGTTAAAGATGCCCCGGAGGGAATCGGAAAAGTCTACACCATAGAAGCCTTCGGGGCAATGCTCGGCGGGGCGGTAACGAGCCTCCTGCTTATCCGTTATTTTGGAGGGCTGCAAATAGCCTTCGCTCTTTCGGGAATCAACTTGCTTTCGGCGTATTTTCTTACAGGAACGGTAAAATCGCCTGCCGAAAATCGCGCGGGGGCGAATCGCGCAACACATCGTATCTCCGCGATACTAATCTGTCTTTTTCTTATTTTCGCGGTTTTCGGCGGAGTAAAATTTTTAAACAAAAAATCTCTTGCTGATAAGTGGAAAGGGTTTAATGTCCTGGCGAGCGGTGATTCCGCTTACGGCCGCGTCACGGTAACCAAAAAAAATGAACAGGTTAATTTTTTTGACAACGGCCTTTTTCTTTTTAGCACACACGACCCTCTTACCGCGGAAGAAGCGGTTCATTTTTTGCTTGCTTCGGTACCGGACGCTAAAAAAATCCTTCTCATAGGGGGCGGGGCAAGTGAAATAACCGCTGAAATTCTCAAATATCCCGTGGAAACGGTTGATTACGTGGAGCTTAACCCTTTAATAATAGCATTTTCCGAAAAATTCCTTCGAAAACAATCAATTTATCAACTCAATAACCCGCGCGTAAATGTCATAAACGAAGACGGCCGGTATTTCATAAAAAACACAAAAGATAAGTACGACGCCATCATTGTGAGCCTGCCCAATCCATACACAGCGCAAATAAATCGTTTTTATACAAAACAATTTTTTGAAGAAGTAAAACTCGCGCTTAACGAAAAGGGGGCATTCGGATTCAGCGTTACTTCCAGCGAAAATTATCTTAGCAGAGCGCAGGCTCTTTTTCTGAAAACGCTCTATGAAACAGCGAAAGCGGAATTCGCCGAAGTAAGGATTGTTCCCGGCGATACAGCGCATTTCCTGCTCTCAAAAAATCCCGGTACCGTTACGCTTGAGCCGTCGGTAATAGGCAAACGCCTTGAAACCGCGGGCGTAGATACGCTTTACGTTAAGGATTATTATTTATTCTCAAAATTGTCTGAGGAACGGGCCCAATTTCTGAATTCCGCCATACGGGAAGCGGGAAAAGTGCGAAAAAACACGGATTTCAATCCGGCCTCTTACTTCTATGACATGGTACTGTGGAGCACATATTTCAGTTTCAAGATCTCCGGATTTTTTATGTTTTTAAACGGGGGGCGCCTCCTCGCGCTTACGGCTCTTTTTATGGCGATGCTTTACGCTGTTTTTTTTATGAGGCGGCGCGGTAAAAATTTCAAAAAAGATGTAACCCTGCTTGCTCTTTTCACAACAGGGATTTCTGAAATTTCTTTTGAAATTTTAATCGTGCTGGCATTTCAAATCATCTACGGCTACCTTTATTACAAGATCGGGATTATCATAACTTCATTTATGTTGGGCCTGGCCCTCGGCAGCTTATATATGACGCGCAAGCTCGCAGGAATCGAGCGTCCTTTTAAAACCTATATAAACGTCCAGGTATTCGTGTTTGCATACCCGCTTTTACTTCTTGTATGTTTTAAGGCTTTCTCGGCCTTGGCGGCGCACCCGGGCCTGAGCCGCGTAAGCTCCGACCTTTTCGGCATACTTCCGTTCGTGGCAGGTTTCGCCGGGGGCCTGCAATACCCGCTCGCCAACAGGATATGCTTTGAGAAAACCGGCCTCACGGGAAAAATCGCGGGGGCCACATACGCCATCGACCTTGCCGGTTCATTTATCGGCGCGTTTTTTCTCTCCGCGTTCTTCATACCGCTAGTCGGTATTCCTATAACATGTGTATTGGTCGCCGCCCTAAACGCGATAAGCCTTAAGCTCCTGTTCCTGGCACGGAAATAGTTTTGTTTCCTTGCCCTGTAAAGCGAATCGCTTCAACCGGCCGGTGCCGGACGCCTTGACTATATATTATTATCATGGTATACTTAACAGCAATGTAAAGGGGTAAGGCATGATTAAACCTGTCCAGGAAAGAAGAAAATACATAAGGGTGGGAACCCCGCTGGCGGTCCGGGCCATAATCGGAAAAAGTTCAGTGCGGGAATTTCAGACAGCGGATATTTCCCCTCTCGGCCTTCGGTTTGTAACCAGTGAGAACGACATAAATATCAACGATGAAATCGAACTCAAAATAGGGCTTCCCGGGACCCAGGGCCCGGTTCACGCGAAGGTAAAAGTGGTCTGGAAAAAAAAACTTTCCACGCAAAACGGCGCGCCATACAATATCGGATGCGAATTTACCATGATCGAGGAAGATAATAAAAATACGTTTCTTAAATATTTTTGCGACTTATTGTACAAACAGGGGGAAAAGGCATGAGAATAAATATGATCGGGTTGTTCCTGGCGCCTGTTTTATCGCTGTTTCTGGCAGGGTGCGCGGACCTGCCCATACCTTCTCCCGATTACATCATAGAGCGGCCCATAGGAACCGATTCAGTGAAAGTAGGCATGAAAAAAGATAGAGTGAGAGACTTGTGGGGCGATCCCGATCAGATAAATGATGTCGAAGATAAAGAAAAATGGGGCGGCACGAGGGTCGAATGGGTATACCGGGCAAGGACAGGCCTTCCTGTGGACGCCGGCTACCTATCCAGAACAAAAAAACTTTATTTCGACGGGGAAAATCTCACTAATATTGTAGAATCAAACGAGTAAGGTTGCCATGCTCAGGGAAATGTGCAAATCCAAGATACATAGGGCGCGCGTCACAAAGACCGCGCTTAACTATAAGGGAAGTATAGGAATAGACCGCAAACTTCTCGAAGCCGCCGATATCTATCCCGGTGAAATAGTACAGATTTTAAATTTTCAAAACGGGGCGCGTTTCGAAACATACGCGATCGAGGAAAAGGCAAATTCAGGCGCCATAATATTGTATGGGCCGGCCGCGAGAATGGGGAAGACCGGCGACATTGTGATTGTTATCTCAAAAGCGCTGCTGGAATCCGAAAAAGCGAAAAATCTTAAACCGAAATTTGTATACGTCAACGAAAAAAACAGGATTGTGAAAAAGTAGGTAAATATGGGACGTTTGGAAATAAAAAGGCTCCCCAGCGCAGTATTGCGAAAAAAAAGCAGGAAACTTGAAGGCGTAGGACCGGCGGAACAGAAGCTTTTTTCCGATATGACAGTTACTATGCGCGAAATGCACGGTATAGGCCTTGCCGCGCCGCAGGTAGGTGTTTCAAAACAAGCGATTTTGGTCGACACGGGAGACGGGGACGTCTTAAAGATGGTAAATCCTGTAATTCTTTCAAAAAAAGGACACGTCGGATTAGAGGAAGGGTGTCTTAGCGTACCCGGAAAAGGCGTTACGGTCAAAAGGGCAGAGGAAATTTCGGTCTCATATCTGGATGAAAACGACTCGCGGCGCAATAAAACTTTTCGCGGACTGACAGCCAGGGTCATACAACATGAGGTAGACCATTTAAACGGAAAACTGATCATAGATTATCTTCCCTGGTATAAAAAGATAATGTTCAGGGGTGTACGGGGTTTTTCGTAATCAAGTAAGAAACAAAAAATAACCTCGCGTTATTTTACGGAGGCGGATATCATGCCAACGATAGGCTTCTGGGAATTAGTTCTGATACTTCTCATCGTGCTTTTGGTTTTTGGCGCCGCGAAACTTCCCGAAATCGGAAGGGCTCTGGGGAAAGGCATTCGGGAGTTTAAGAAAGCGCAAAATGATCCGGAAAAAAAGGATGCTCCCCCAAAAGGATGAGAAAAAGGCTTTTTTCGGGCACCTGGAAGAACTAAGAAGACGGATATTTTTTTCATTAATCGCCGTTGCGGTATTAAGCGTTCTTTCATATATCCACGCGGAAAAAATTCTACTCCTCCTGACTGTGCATGTAAAATCACTTGTTTTCATAAGTCCTCAGGAGGCGTTTCTCGCGTATCTAAAAATCGCTCTTTTGAGCGGCGTGGTTCTCTCGGCTCCCGTGATCCTGTTCAACGCTTTTAAGTTTATCTGGATAGCGCTGGACAGGCGAGAAAAGAAGCTATTTGCCGCGTATTTGTTTTTAGGGACTTTTTTATTTGCCGGCGGAGCGTTTTTTTCATATTACATCGTTCTGCCGCAAGCCATGCGATTTTTACTCGGTTTCAGTTCGAATTTTCTGAGGCCCTGCATATCCGTATCGCGTTACATATCGTTCAGCGCTTTTTTGATACTCGCTTTCGCGGTAGCCTTCGAAACGCCACTGGTGATCGTGCTTCTAACAAGGGCGGGGCTTTTACACGCGAGTACCCTGCGAAAAAAACGCAGGTATTTCATAGTAGTGATGTTTATAATCGCAGCCATGTTGACGCCACCCGACATTGTAACGCAGGTTCTTTTGGCGATTCCGCTGGTTTTATTGTACGAGGTGAGCATAATTTTCGCTCACGCAGCCGAAAAGAGGTAGCCATGTCACTTGAGGAAAAGATTGAGAACGAGATTAAGGCAGGGATGAAATCGCGCGACAAAATTAAGATCTCAACGCTGCGAATGGTTAAAAATGATATTGTCAATCTTAAATTGGATCACGGTAAAAAAAAGATAACCGACGAAGAAATCATAAAGATTCTTCAGCGGCAGGTAAAACAGCACAAAGATTCTATTGAGCAGTTCGAAAAAGGAAAAAGGCAGGATCTGGTAGATAAAGAAAAAAAAGAGCTGGGTATACTGCTCAACTACATGCCGGAACAGCTATCCGATAAAGAGCTGGAGAAAATAGCGGGAGATGCCCTGCGTGAAGCCGGCATCTCAGGAAAGAGCGCCATGGGGAAAGTCATGAAAATTGTTATGGAAAAGGTGCGTGGAAAAGCAGACGGGAAGAGGGTAAGCATGATCGTATCGCGCATGCTGGGGTAACGCCATGATGAACATAATGATCCTGGAAAAAAATAAGGGTACGGCGATTTTGAGCACCCCTGAAGAAGTCACCCCATATCTCGGTAAAAAAGACATCCTGGTGTGGGTTGACGTTAAAAAGCCCTCCCAGAAAGACATGGAATTTCTGGAACAACACTTCTCGTTTCACCCGCTTGCCATCGAAGACTGCATGACTACCATTCAACGCCCGAAAATCGACACCTACGATAATTACCTTTTTATAGTGCTTCACGCGGCGATTTTAGCCGCACACAAGGACAAGGCCTCCTCGCTTGAACTGGATAGTTTCGTCGGTGAAAATTATGTTGTCACGGTACATCTAAAAACCATAGAAAGCGTCACCAGTACCTGGGAAAGATGCCTTAAAAATAAAGGTATTATGTCGCGGGGCACCGCATATCTCTTTTACTGCATAGCCGACGCGCTTGTAGATAACTATTTTCCAATACTGGAAAAACTGGACAAGGAGATACAAAAGACAGAGGACATTATATTCAAAGATCCCGACCGCCGGGCGCTGAATAAAATCTTCGATCTAAAGGAAAATGTACTCATATTGCGCAGGATCCTGGGCCCCCAGCGGGAAACCATGAATTTTATCGCCAGGGGCAGCTACCAGCCAATCATACCCGCGTCTCTTTCCATATATTTCAGGGACGTATCGGATCTTCTTGCCAGAATAAATGACAATCTCGACACATACAGGGACCTGTTGGCAAGCGCTGTCGATGGTTATATATCCGCCACATCGAACAGGCTAAATGAAATAATGAAAGTGCTTACCATCATCGCCACGATAATGATGCCTCTGACGCTCATAACGGGCATATACGGAATGAACTTTCGTTTCATGCCGGAAATCGAATGGCAGCACGGATATTTTGTCGTGATAGGTATAATGCTGGCCATAGCCGTTGGCATGCTTTTATTTTTTAAAAAGAAAAAATGGTTATAACCGCACAACCGAAGGGTACTCATGAGTAATTTAATTTTCGCTGTTCCGGTCATACTGATCATCGCGATATCCATTTTTGTCGTTAAAGTGGCCACGGTCGCTTTAAAAATGACGGGCCTCGACGGAAAGAGGTCATACTTTCAGGCCCTATCAGCTTTTACCGGCACGGGATTTACGACAAAGGATTCGGAGGTCATTCTTCAAAACGACGTAAGAAGAAGAATCATAATGATCCTCATGATACTCGGCAACGCCGGGTTTATAACCGTGATAACAACGGTTGTAATATCTTTTGAGAAATCGAATCCTTTGCCGCTTTTTATAAACGTCGGCATTATACTTTTTGTGATATTTTTGCTGGTAAAATTCATCACTCTTAAGGGCGTATCGAAATTTCTGAACAAAAAAATAGAATCCCGGTTGGAAAAACAGGGCCCTTTTCGCAAAAGGCCTGTGGAAGAGGTGCTGCGCGTCGCTAAAGATTACGGTATAGCCGAAGTAAGCATAAAGGGGGATTGCGGTGATCTCGGTAAAACCCTGAGAGAGTCGGATTTCCGCGAAAATGATATCCTCGTACTGGCGATTGAAAGAAAAGACGCTATTGTGCCCGCGCCCAAGGCCACAGACCGTATACTGCTGAACGATACGCTAATTTGTTACGGGCGTCTTTCGAGTATCGAAAAAATTATTACGAAAGAATGAAATCCCCCGCCAGATACATTCTCCTTATTTGCCTCGCGGGGGTATTTTTATTTTTCGCGCTTTATATTTCGATCCCGTTTATCTACAAAATAAAAGAACCCTATTTTGCGATGCCCGTAGAGAATTATAAAAATCGGCGGGGAGAGGGCCTTTCCATTAGAAATGACGCTTACGGCGAAGGTGCCTTCGGGGCAAAACGCCGCGGCGGAAGGCGCCATGCCGGCATCGATCTTGAGGCGCGTATGAAAAGCCCCGTTTACGCGTCTAAAAGCGGGTGGGCAAGATCGCTATTTTTTCCGGGAGGCTACGGAAATCTCGTAATAATAAACCATCCCGGGCACTGGGAAACACGTTACGGGCACCTCGATAAAATAGCTATAAAGAAATCTCAGTGGGTAAGGCAGGGTGAAATAATAGGTTTTGTGGGAAAAACGGGAAACGCGGATTTGAAAGGCATTACACCCCATTTGCATTTCGAAATACGCCGCGGGGGTAAACCTATTGATCCGGCAAAAAAATTAAAAGGAGGTTAAAGTCATGAAAAAAAATATCGCTCTGGTTCTGGCGTTGCTTCTTACTTCTCTTATTATCGGCGGATGCGGCGAGACATTCAACGGCATATCCAAGGACGCGCAGAGAGTGGGTAAGGGCGTCAAAACGATTTTTGTGCGGGACGCGGAATAAAGAAAGCCATAGGTTACCGGTTTTAACTTACAGGTCATGGAAATACGGAAACGTTTTTTAAAAAATATCGCCGTTCTCTACATCGCCAATAATATCGATATTGATTCAGCGGCTCTTATCGAGGAAACGGGGCGTCTTTTGACAGGGGGTACGCAAAAAATCCTGTGCAATTTCACGAACGTAAATCTCGTGGACTACAACGGGTTATCGATTATTTCCATAGCCTATAAAAATGTCGCGAACCGAAACGGCGTACTTAAATTCTGCAACGTCCCCACGCACATAAAATCTCTTTTTAAATCGGCGCGCCTTGAGTCCATATTTGAGATGTACGCCGATGAAAAAACCGCCCTGAAAAGTTTTGAGCTTTCAGCAAAAATCGACAAGCTCATAATGAGAAGAAGGTTTAAAAGGATCGACGTCAATATCCCGGTAAAATATAAAACCGGGGTTTCCTCCGGCATTAAATTTTCGAGGGGAAAGATCCTTAACATAAGCGGCGAAGGCCTTTTTATTTTCTCAAAACACATATATCCGGCCTCAACCCGGCTCTACATGGAACTTGGCTTTAATAAAACAAAAAAACCGCTCGCTCTCACGGGTTCCGTCATATGGCTTGCCGACCGAGAGCTTCAACCGCACTCCTATCCCGGTATCGGAGTGGAATTCATGAATATAAGCAAACGCTCCCAGAAAAAAATCATCGAGTTTATTGATAAGAACATAACGCGAAGAAGTAAAATTTGATACGGCGATGACCACACGTTCCTCCTTCGGTAAACTGATAAAATCCTGCCGGCTCTGCGTCCGAAACTGCAAGGTAAACCGCGAAAAAGGCGAAAAGGGATTTTGCCGGGCCGGTTCAAAACCCGCAGTATACAGTTATTCGCCACATCACGGGGAAGAGCCGCCGATTTCCGGGACAAAGGGTTCCGGCGCAATATTTTTCACGCATTGCAACATGAAATGCGTATATTGCCAGAACCATATTTTCAGCCAGGAGTCCGATTTTAAAGAAATTAAAACTGCCGGGCTTGCCGAACGAATGCTGGAGCTGCAAAAAAGCGGCTGCCACAACATAAACCTCGTAAGCCCCACGCATTATGCCTTCCAGATTGCCGAGGCATTAGAGATAGCGGTAAAAAATTCCCTTAAGATCCCTGTCATCTACAATACGGGAGGTTATGACAGCCCGGAACTTATTAAGCTTCTGGAAGGAATGATTGACATATACCTTCCGGACATGAGGTACTCTGACGACAAAATGGCCCAAAAATATTCTTCCGCTCCGGGATATGTTGAAAATAATCGCGCCATAATAAAAGAAATGTTCCGGCAGGCAGGCCCGCTTGAGCTTAATGAAGAGGGAATAGCCAAAAAGGGCGTAATCGTGCGCCTTTTAGTTCTCCCCGGCTGCGTATCGGGCGTAATCGAAACATTAAGGTTTTTAAAAAAAGAGGTTTCGACCGATATTTACCTGAGTGTGATGAGCCAGTATTACCCGGCCTACAAAGCCGCGGATTACCCGGAGATCGCAAGACGCGTAAAAAGAAGCGAATACGAGCTGATAATTAAAATTCTCGGGGAGCTCGGTTTTAAGAACGGATGGATCCAGGGTTTTAAAACAGATAACAACCGTTTCCTCGGCACAAACATAAAGCCTTGCGGGTAAACTGTTAAGTAAAATCGGCGGCGGGGCTTGCATTATCCGGAATAATCATTATACTATGTTATTATAGTAGCATAGTAGACCGAGGAACGGAGTACACATGAAGATTTTCGCCATAGCCAACCAGAAGGGCGGTTGCGGAAAAACCACGACAGCAATAAGCCTTGCCGCGGCATTGGCCCGAAGGGGTAAAAAAACCCTGCTTATCGACATGGACCCACAGTCACACGCTTCCATGGGGCTTGGGGCGCTGAAAGTAGAATCGTCTGACTCTATATTTTCTTTGTTTACGGG
>CAYTQI010000014.1:1508-31614 GCA_964440235.1 uncultured Planctomycetia bacterium | reverse complement strand
TAGCGCGCTTGGTTCGGGACCAAGAGGTCGCGGGTTCAAATCCCGCCTTCCCGACCACTATTGCGTAATTGATAAATGCGGCGGGATTTGTGAGGTAGGCATGAAAAAACTCATTACACCACTTTTGCTCATATTTCTGTGCGGGTGTTCGATGACGCAGGTCCGGGATTTTTTTATGGGCATGTCGGTAGAGTACGTAAAAAACGCGGAAACAAAATACGCGAAAACTTTTGATCTGGGCGCCGCTTACTGTTATGAAAAAACCCTGGCATTCATACATGGCATGAAGGCTCAGCTGCTCAACGAAGACCGGAAAAAATATTTCCTTTGCGCTAACAGGTTCGATTATGCCTACACGCTCTGCCTGGACACGACGCAGCTGGGAATACTCATTACCCCGCTTGAAAACGGCAAATCCCTCGTGGAAGTCGCCTCCGGCAATTACAATCTGGCGCAGTTCGTATCCGAGAAACTTTTCAGCAAACTTACGGAACCGGAAAAAACAGATACTGAAGGCAAACGCTGAAAAAGATGCTCTCTCGCGCGCGTATAATATATTCAGGCACGGTACAGGGAGTGGGATTTCGTTTCACTGCCGTGGAAACGGCTGTTTCACTCGGCCTTAAGGGGTGGGTGAAGAACTGTCCCGACGGGACTGTTGAGGTTGTGGCGGAAGGCGAAAAAGACGATATAAATATGTTCATGGTTAAAACAAAAAAGTCCATGATTCGCCATATCCGTTCGGTCAAAGAGGAATGGGGTGAAGCGGCCGGGGAATTTGATGATTTTAAGATAAAGTTTTATTAAAGGCGAAAAGAATAGCTATGGGGCTTCAGGGGATCGGGCGAACAGGGCATTGGGTTTCAGGCGGAAAGATGCAATATGTTTTGCGCCCGATATGTTCTACCCGATGGGACGGCCATGAGATACGGGATAATAGCTGACATACACGGAAATCTTGAGGCGTTTGAGAGCGTACTTGAGTCGCTTTCCCGCGCCAAAATAGAAAAATATCTTTGTGCCGGCGACATAATCGGTTACGGCGCGGATCCGCGCGAATGCATTAAAATGACAAGAGAACTTGACGCTGTTGCCGTACTCGGCAATCACGACGCCGCCTCGGCCGGCCTCATAGGCATGGATTATTTTAATGACGTTTCGGCAAAAGCGGTTAAATGGACAAAACAGAACATGGAAGAAAATGACTTCAATTTTTTAAAAAGTATCGGCTTTACCTATGTGAATAAGCATCTTACACTGGTTCACGGTACATTGCGCAAGCCGTCGGAATTTAATTACATGACGGACCCCGAGGCCGCCGGAGAAACATTTAATCTCATGAAGACGGACATTTGTTTTATTGGCCATACCCATGTTCCGGGCGTTTTCTCGCTTAAGGGCGGCGAATTGAGTTATTCCCGCAAAAAGAAAACCGCGATATCCGCCGGCGAGAGGCTGATTGTTAACGTGGGGAGCGTGGGCCAGCCCAGGGACGGCGATCCGAGATCGTGCTATGCCGTATATGATACGGACGAAGCCAGCGTTGTGTTGAAAAGGGTTGCTTACGACGTAAAAAAGGCCCAGAAAAAAATCCTGAAAACAGGCCTTTCCCCATTTCTCGCCGACCGGCTCGGCGCGGGAGTTTAATTTTATGGATAAAAAATCCGCCAAAAAAAGAATATCGGAACTAAAAGAGCTTATAGAACACCACGATAGGAAATATTTCGTGGAAAATGCCCCTGAGATCCCGGACCGGCAGTACGACAGGCTGTACAGGGAGCTCGGGGACCTTGAGAAAAGATTTCCTGAATTCAAAACACCGGATTCCCCTACGGAGCGCCTCGGCGAAAAACCGTCCGAAGGCTTTAAAAGCGTGAAGCACGCCTATCCCATGCTAAGCATGGATAACACGTATTCACGGGAAGAGCTTGAGAGTTTTGACGAAAGAATAAGAAAAAATCTGGGGAAGGAAAAATATGAATATACGGTTGAATTTAAAATAGACGGCGTAAGCGTGTCACTTTTGTATAAAGACGGAAAATTTATCAGGGGAGCCACGCGCGGGGACGGCACCGTGGGGGATGACGTGTCGTTCAATCTGAAGACAATACGGAGCATACCCCTTAATCTTTCCCGTAAAAACGTGAAAGTACCGCCGCTGATCGAGGCGCGGGGCGAGGTATTCATGCCCAGGAAATGGTTTGAGAGGCTTAATAATGAGAGGAAAAAAAACGGCGAGGATCTATTCGCTAATCCGCGTAACGCGAGCGCCGGGTCGCTTAAGCTCCTGAACCCGCGGGTCACGGCAAAAAGGCACCTGGATATATTCATATGGGGGGTGGGGCAGTCCGAAGGGGTGGATATTGAGGGGCACTATGAGCTGCTTGGATTGCTTAAAAAACTCGGCCTGAAAATAATACCCTGCGCGGAAAAGTGCGCTGATATAAAAAAAGTGATAAAGCTTTGCGAAAAATGGCAGGAAAAGTCCGGTGAGCTGGATTACGCTATAGACGGAATGGTTGTAAAGGTCGATTTGCTTAACCAGCAGAAGAAACTTGGCAGAACGTCCAAGAGCCCGCGATGGATGATTGCCTATAAATTCCCGGCCGAAAAGGCCGTTACCCGTATTATCGATGTCAAGGCGCAAGTGGGGCGCACCGGCGCGGTAACGCCGGTCGCGATTCTCGAACCAGTTCAATTATCGGGAACGACCGTGTCGCGGGCGACGCTGCATAATTTCGACGAAATAAAACGGCTTGATGTTAAAATAGGGGATAAGGTAGTTGTCGAAAAAAGCGGCGAGATTATACCGAAAATTTTAAGAGTGGCAGGCGGAAAAAGGACCGGCAGGGAAAAAACAATTATCCCTCCCGTGAAATGCCCTTCGTGCGGGTCGCCTCTATCAAAAGATGAGGGCGGCGTGGCGCTGAGATGCGATAATACAACCTGCGCGTTGCAGATAAAACAGAATATCCTTCACTTCGCTTCCAGAAACGCCATGGATATAGAGGGCCTTGGCGAGAGCGTTGTTGAGCGGCTGGTTAAAAAAGGACTTCTTGCGGATTACGCGGACATCTATTATTTAAAAACGGAAGATATTGAAAAGCTTGAAAGATTCGCTGAAAAATCGGCGCAAAACATAATTGACGCGATAAAAAAGAGCAAAGACAACGATTTAAGCCGCCTGATCTTTGCCCTCGGGATAAGGCATGTGGGCCGTAAGGCAGCGTGGACCCTTTCCGCGAAATTCGGTTCGCTTGCGGAAGTGTCGGGACAAAACGCGGAAAGCCTGGAAAAAATCAACGAAGTGGGGCCGGTTATGGCCGAAAGCATTACGAATTTTTTTAGAAACCCGAAAAACCGCGTGGTTCTGGAGAAGCTGGAAAAGGCCGGGGTGAGAATGAAAACGCCTTTTCGCAGGTTAAAAACCGCGCTGAACGGAAAAAATTTCGTAATTACCGGCACGCTGAAAAATTATACTAGGACGGGCATTGAGGAGCTTATAAGGCGCCTCGGCGGGAACGCGTCTTCCGCTGTGGGTAAAAATACCGATTTTTTGATCATGGGTTCGGAAGCGGGTTCAAAACTTGAGAAAGCGAGAAAATTGGGAGTGAAAATCCTTAGTGAAAATGAATTTGAAAAAATGATAAGGAGGCGCGAAAAATGAAAAAATTTTCGCCCGGGCCGTTTTCAGCCGTGATTCTGCTGGTTTTGGTTCTTTCTCTGGGCGGATGCGCGTCGCTTAAAAAGAAATTTACTAAGAAGAAAAAACCCAAGAAAACGCCGGTTTTTTACAGCGTGAAAGAATATGACGTGAAGCCGTCCATGGACCTTTATGAAAAGCATTATATTTTCTGGGTTAACTGGCACAGGGAACTTATAACGGAACTCGGCGGGAATTTTAAAAGCGATATAAGAAGCGCCGAGGAGATGCGCGGCAATCTCCAGTCTATGGAATCGCTTTTGACCGACGAGCGCGCCGCCGAGCTTGCCCCGCACGTCAAAGAATTAAAAAAAATCGAGGAACTACTGGAAAAACGAAACATGACAAAAGCCAATGAAACACGCATACGCCATATCTTAGAGAGGGAGTACAGGGCGATCAGGGGCAGATTTTCACCATCAAAAATGAAGGATTCGATAAGGGCGGACTGGAAGCCGGCCGAGAAAAAATGATAAAGATAAAAGTATTCACGGTGGGCATACTCCGGACAAATTGTTACCTGGTCCACGATGATGCCGCAAAGACCGGGTTTCTGATTGATCCGGGGGTATTCGACAAAAGGATAGCCGCGGAAATAGAGAAAAACGGAATTCGCGTTAAAAATATTATCAATACCCACAACCATCCCGATCATACCTCAGGCAACGCCGGGTTCGGTTACCCTGCCTTAATCCACGAAAACGAAGGCGGGACGTTGAAAAACGGCGACATAATACGGGACGGCGATATATCCATGGAGGTTATTCATACGCCCGGACATACCCCGGGAAGCATTTCTCTAAGGATGGGGAACAGAATTTTCACGGGTGATACGCTTTTCAGAGACGGCGTGGGAAGAACCGATTTTCCGGGAGGAAACGGCGAAGAATTGGCGAAATCCTTGAAACGCCTGGCGGTATTCAGGGACGAGACGGAAATATTTCCCGGCCACGGCCCGGCTTCTACCATTGGAAATGAGCGGAAAAATAACCCCTTTTTGTAGCGTAAAATTTGAGCGATGATTTAACTGCCGAGAAAAAATGACAAATCTGATAGAACAATTCCTGGATTACCTCTCTGTTGAAAGGGGCCTTAGCCTGAACACAATAAAGGGATACAGGCAGGATCTTTCGAAATTCGCGAAATATCTTGATTCATGCGGTATCCGCAAAATGAAAGAGGCGACCAGGAATGAGATATCAAAATACCTTTACTTTTTAAAAGATAATGGCCTTGCCACCGGCTCTATTGCCAGGAACCTGGCGGCCATAAAGATGTTTTACAGATTTCTTGTTGCGGAACGGATCATGAAAGAGGACACGGCCGGGATGCTGGAATCCCCGCGCCTTCTGAAAGGCCTTCCGGAAGTGCTCAATATGAGCGAGGTTACAAAAATGCTCGAGTTGCCCGGCGGAAAAGGGTTGCTTGGCCCGAGAGACAGGGCGATTCTGGAACTCATGTACGCTACCGGTATGAGGGTTTCCGAAGTATCCGATCTTACTCTGTCAAATCTTAATCTGGATGTCGGATTTATAAGGTGCACCGGCAAGGGCGGGAAAGAAAGGATCATACCGGTCGGACGGCAGGCCAAAGCGGCCGTGACGAAATACCTCGCTAAATCAAGGCCGAAATTATCCCGAAGGGCGCAGGAGGAGCATATATTTTTATCGCGGCTCGGAAAAAGAATCTCGCGGCAAAGCCTCTGGAAAATGCTGAAAAAATACACGAATCTTGCGGGAATAAAAAGAAAAATTACGCCGCATACTCTTAGGCACTCCTTCGCGACCCATCTTCTGGAAAAAGGCGCTGACTTGCGGAGTGTTCAGGAGATGCTGGGCCATGCCGATATCTCCACCACACAGATTTATACGCATGTTAACAAGGCCCGGCTCAAGGGGATACACAAGAGGTATCATCCCAGGGGTTAAATATGAGAATCAACCGGCAGCGCGCTAAAGAGAAAAGAACGGATCTAATCGTAACGCACAACAACGCTGATTTCGACGGATTCAGTTCCCTTGTGGCCGCGAAGAAACTTTATCCCGGCGCTAAACTTCTTATGCCGGGTTCGCAACAGAGGGCCGTGAGAGAATTTTTATCCCTTGTCAAAGATAAAATCGCCGTGGAAAACGAAAGAACCTGCGATTTGAGCGATGTAAAGCGTTTGGTTATACTGGATACGAGGCAGAAGTCCAGGATAGGAATAGCCGCGGAACTCATCAAAAAACCTTCCGTGAAAATCCATATTTATGACCACCACCCGCGCGGCCCGCACGACATAAAAGGGGACAAAGAGGTGTTCCGGGAACTCGGAGCCACTGTTTCCATACTGGTCGATATCTTAAGAAGAAGAAAGCGGGTGAAATTTACGCCTCTTGAGGCGACAATAATGCTTCTCGGTGTATATGAGGAAACAGGTTCGCTTACATACAGGACGACAACCCGGCTCGATGTGGACACGGTGAGCTTTCTTCTTTCAAAGGGCGCTAATTTGCAGGCGATTTCATCTTACCTACGCAGGAAATTGAGCGAAAAGGAACTCGCGTTTCTGATATCGCTTATCGGCTCCACGAAAGTTTCCAACATAAACGGTATTAATGTCGCCGTGGCTGAAGGCGTGATAGAGGGTTTCATAGGGGAGCTCGGCGCGATAGTCCGCAAGCTTCAGGACGTGGAGAATTTCCAGGTGCTTTTCGTATTTTTTAAAATGGGCGAAAAAATAAGAATAATGGCGAGAAGCAGCCTGAGGGAAGTGGACGTTAACAGGATTCTCGGTGCTTTCGGCGGAGGCGGGCACAGGAGCGCGGCGAGCGCTAAAATCGAGCGGGGCGAAATAGGAACCGTCAGAAAAAAACTTGAAAATATACTGAAATCAAGCATAAAAATGAATGTTTTCGCGCGCGATATCATGACTTATCCCGTAAAAACCATATCCGGCGATAAAAACATCGGTGAAGCGAAAAAGGCGCTTGACAGGCTGGGGGTGAAAGGGGCCCCGGTTATTAAAAACAGACGAATGATAGGAATGATAACGATGGGCGATATTCGAAAAGCCCTGAAATATCACTACGTTCGCGCTTCGGTAAGAGGATATATGTCAAGCCCCGTTATAACGATTGCGCCTACCGCGCCGGTTCACCTGATAAAGGGAATGATGTTTAAAAACGACATAGGAAGGATACCTGTCCTGAGGAATAAAAAGGTCGTGGGCATAATTACGCGCACCGATGTTTTAAAAAGCGTGCACAGGGACATATTCGGTAAACAAACCCGGCGGAAAAGAAAAGGGAGCGGGGCGGGGTTTAATATATCCACCAGGATGAGAAGGGTGTTACCGGGCGGGATCGTGAATTTACTGCGCGCCATAGGCCGCCTTGCTGACAGAACGGGTTTCAGGGTGTTTGTGGTGGGCGGATTTGTCAGGGACATACTGCTCGGGGCGGGAAATTTTGATATTGATATTGTTGTTGAAGGCGATGCTATTTCTTTCGGGCGGAAAGCGGCAGGTTTACTGAAAGGAAGCCTGGTTGTTTATCCCAAGTTCGGCACGGCTACCGTTGTAACGGGCCTTCCCGGGAATGCGCGAAAGTCCGCCGCCGCGAAATTAAAGATAGATTTCGCCACTGCGAGAAAAGAATCTTATGAAAAACCCGCGGCTCTGCCGAATGTTAAATTCAGCTCGCTTAAAGACGATTTACAGCGCAGGGATTTTACGATAAACGCGATGGCGGCGAATCTCAATAAATCAAATTTTGGCCAGCTTATTGACTTTTTTGGGGGCGAGAAAGATCTGGAAAACGGTGTTATACGGGTGCTTCATGACGCGAGCTTCATGGACGACCCGACCCGTATATTCAGGGCCGTCAGGTTTGAGCAGCGGTTCGGTTTTCGTATAGACGCGTATACGTCCGGCCTCATAAAGGGCGCCATACGAGAGGGTATGTTTTCACGTACCCAGCATTATAGAATACGCGATGAGCTTATTCTGATGCTTCGCGAAAAAGAACCGGTAAAAGCCGTATTGCGTATGCGGGAGTTAGATGAACTGCGTTTCATACATAAAAAAATAAAAATTGATGCGAAAGTAACGAAGCTTTTCGCCGAGATAAAAAAATCCGTTCTATGGTGCGAAAAAAACATTTTTAAAAAAAGAAATGTGGATTTATGGCTCATATATCTGATGGCGCTTATGGCAAAGCTTGATTACGCGGAGCTGGAGTCCGTGTGCGATAAATTCGCTTTCAGGAATAAAGACCGCGAAAGGCTCCTGTCTTGCGGTAAAAATTTCCGGAAGGCCCTCGGCGCGCTTTCCCGCAAGGGGCTTTCGCCGAGCGCGGTCTACGGTATTCTGAGGCCTCTATCCCCGGAGGAAATACTGTTCATAAGGGCCAAAACGAAAAATAATTCCGTCCGGGTAAGGATAATGAATTTTCTCACCAAATACAACCGGATAAAGATCGGTGTCAACGGTTACGACCTGAAGAAGATCGGGGTAAAACCCGGGCCTTTATACGCGAAGCTTATGAGGAATATATTGAACAGGAGAATAAACGGGGAATTGAAGACGAAGAGGGATGAGTTGAAATACGTGAAGGGCTTCCTGCGGGGAAGGGCTTAACCATGGTGCTATACCCGAAGATGAAATCTGCCACCATCCGGGTAGGCGTGCTCATAATAGATTTTCATGTTACGAATAGCATGTCTTTAAAACAAAAAAGATTTGTCGTTAAAAGCCTGAAAGACAGGATCAGGGGGGCATTTAACGTTTCGGTTTCAGAGGTTGATAACCAGGACAAGCATCGTTCGGCGACGATCGGCGTATCCTGCCTGTCGAATGATAAAGCCCGCATAGATTCAACCCTGAACAGGGTAAGGGATTTTTTTGAAAAGAATAAGAATATCGTTGTGAATGATTATCAAATGGAGATTATCTGAATGACCAGAAGATCCGAACGGGTAGCGGAGGCGATAAGGCGCCTGGTGGGGGAAATTGTTCATAGCCAGCTGAGGGATCCCCGCATAAGCGGCCTTGCTACCGTGACGAAGGTTGAGATAACGCCTGATCTCAGGTTCGCGAAAATTTATTATACCGCCATGTGTGATGACAGGAAAAAAGCGCTTCTTGCGCGCGGTTTAAAAAGCGCGAAAAGCTATATACGAAGGCGTATCGCGGATGAATTAAAACTAAGGTACGCTCCCGATGTTTTGTTAAAAATAGATGAGAGCATTGAACATTCCAAGAAGATAGACAGGATCCTGGACAAAATACACAGAGAGGAACACCATGAAAGCGATAGAGAAAATAGCGCGAGCGATTAAAAAACACGGCACTTTCCTTATTGTTGCCCACGTGAACCCGGAAGGTGATTCGCTGGGAAGCCAGCTGGCGATGGCCATGCTCCTTGAGGGCATGGGCAGAAAATTCGCCATAGTTAATCACGACAGGGTCCCAGCCCATTACCGTTTTCTTCCGCGCGCGGATTTGATAGGCCAAAAAAAATGCCTGAAAAGAAGGCATTTTGACGCGGCCCTGGTATTGGATTGCCCGAGCCTGGCAAGGACGGGAAACGTAAAAGATGCCGTAAAAAAAACAGGTTATATCATAAACATAGATCATCACGTAAGCAATGAAAACTTCGGTGATGTGAATTGGGTGGAAAAAAACACAAGTTCAGCGGGCGAAATGGTTTACCGGCTTTATAAGAAGATGAAAAGAAAAATAACGCCTCCGGCGGCTCTCTGCCTCTACATATCTATCCTGACCGACACGGGTTCCTTTAATTACAGCAATACTTCCGGCGCCACCCACGAGATCGTAAGCGAGCTTTTGGGTTACGGTATTGAGCCTTACGATATTTCAAAACGCATTTACGGAAATAAGACTTACGCCGGTATTAAACTTTTGGGAAAAAGCCTTTCCCGCTTGAGGCTTGTCTCGGGCGGACGCGTCGCTTATCTCGTTGTCAGCAGGAAGCTTTTTCGCGAGACCGGAACGAAACCCGCGGCTTGCGAGGATTTTATTAATTTCGCGCGCTCTATACGCGGGGTGGAAGTGGCGATTTTTTTCCGCGAGGATATTCAGGAAAAGGGCTTATTCCACGTGAGCTTCAGGTCAACCAAGGACGCGGACGTTAATAAAATAGCCGCGTTTTTCGGGGGAGGCGGCCATAAACGGGCTGCCGGGTGCACTCTTCACGGCGCTTTCGAAGAAGTTAAAAAAAAGGTTTTGAAACGTGTCAACGATGCGTTATAAGCGCGTTCTACCCCAACCCCGTCCCCAACGAAACCCATTCCACTGCGTCAGTGGAAACTCGTATCCACTGACGCAGTGGAATGGGGTGATTTTAATTGATAAGCCAGGCGGTATTACAAGCCATGACGTGGTGCATTTCATAAGAAAGCGTTTCGGTTACAAAAAGGTTGGCCACGCCGGCACTCTTGATCCGATGGCCTCGGGCCTTTTAATTATTCTTCTCGGAAGTTTTACGAAAAAATCCGATCACTTTATGAACTACGATAAGGAATATGAGGCCCGTATTTTTTTCGGGGTTTCAACAGATACAGGCGACGCGGAAGGCAGCGTAACGGGGGAAAAGGCGGTTTCTCAGGGCGTTCTTACCGGCGATAATGTCGAAAGCGCGCTGAATTTTTTTCGCGGCGCTGTTTTGCAGGTTCCCCCGATGTATTCGGCGAAAAAAATTAATGGCAGGAAACTTTATGAGCTGGCGAGGAAAGGCCTTACCGTCACAAGACGCCCGAGAGAGATTTATATAAAAGAACTGAAGGTTATTGGGTTATCTCCTCCGGAGCTTGACATATACGTAAGATGTTCCAAGGGGACATATATAAGGCAGCTGGCGGAAGATATCGGAAAAAAAATAGGATGCGGGGCGCATCTTTCTGTTTTGAGGAGAACAGCGATAGGGCACTTTCGGCTTCATGATGCGGTGGCGTTTTCGCGGATTTCAGCAGGAGAGGGTTTTTATGAAAATATTTTACAGCCTGCCTGATTTTTTGAAATCAGGAGCTTCTTCCGGAAAATTTGCCGTAACCATCGGTGTTTTTGACGGCCTGCACCGAGGCCACCGAAAAATCGTAAAAACACTGATTAAAAAAGCCCAAGCGCGCGGGCTTTCGACCCTGGTTATTACATTTGACCCTCACCCTGCGGACGTGCTGGCAGGCTCGAAAAAAGTACCACTTGTCATTTCCCTGAAACACAGATTGCGGCTTTTTTCCGAAATCGGCGTGGACAACGCCGTTATTTTGCGTTTTACCGGGAAACTTGCGCGCATGAGCGCCGATGATTTTGTAAAAAAAGTACTGGCAAGGATCAATATAATAGAAATAGTAGTCGGCCGTGATTTTTTCTTCGGCAGAAAAAGGCAGGGTTCGCCCGAGGCGCTGAGGGCGCTATCCGGCCTTTACCGGTACAGGGTGAGCGTTGTTAAGGCGCTCAGGAGTTCGGGAAAAATCGTGTCAAGCACCCGCATACGCGGCTTGATAATGCGCGGGGAACTCAAAAAAGCGTCTCGCCTTCTGGCGCGGCCGGTGGCGATACTGGGAACGGTCGTAAAAGGCCATAAAAGGGGAAGGATTATCGGGTACCCCACGGCCAATATAAACCCTCATCACGAGGCGATACCGCCTTCGGGTGTCTGGGCGGTGAAAATCAAATCGAAAAAGAGGCTTTACGATGGACTTCTCAACATAGGTACGCGTCCCACTTTTGCCGGTATTTCGACGGATGCCCGCGAACCTACGATAGAAGCGCATATTTTCGATTTCAACAGGTCTATATACGGCAAGGACCTGGAAATCAGTTTTGTGAGGAAAATAAGAAATGAAAAAAAATTCAACACCCCGGAGCGCCTTGGCGAACAGATCAGGGCCGACGAAAAGCGCGCGAGGCGAATACTGGCTGAATATACAGGGTCTTAGAACAGGGTAGACAAAACGCGCCTTGTATGGTATCATATGCGAATTAAAAGGAGGTAGGAAAAGTGGTATTAGCAAAAGACAGCAAAACCGACATTATAGCGGCCTATAAACACCACCAGGGGGATACCGGCTCATCCCGCGTACAGATAGCCCTGCTTACGGAGAGGATAAATATCCTTACGGGGCATTTCAAGGCTCACCGCAAAGATTTTCAGTCAAGGCGCGGCCTTCTGAAACTGGTAAGCTCAAGGCGCCGGCTTCTGGATTATTTAAAAAAGCACGACAGAAAAGAGTATGAAAGTATCGTAAAGAAATTAAACTTACGGAAATGAGGTAAATAAATGGTATCACGTGTTAGCAAGAAAATAGGGCGAGAGGAACTTATCATAGAAACCGGCAAGCTGGCCAAGCAGGCCGATGCCGCGGTAACGCTTCAGCTGGGAGGCACGGTTATACTTACAACCTGTGTATGCTCAAAACAAGCGCGGGAAGGCATAGACTTTCTGCCGTTGACTTCGGAATACCGTGAAAAGACATACGCGGCAGGTAAAATACCCGGCGGCTTTTTCAAAAGGGAAGGGCGCCCTTCCGAGAAGGAGATTTTAACGGCGCGCCTGGTTGACAGGCCTATAAGGCCGCTTTTTCCGAAGGGCATGGTAAATGACATACAGGTTTTTACCATGGTCCTTTCAAGCGACCTGGAAAATGATTCTGATGTTCTCGCCGTAAATAGCGCCTCGGCGGCGCTTTCCATATCAAATATTCCGTTTGACGGCCCTTTGGGTTGTGTCCGCGTAGGGCTTATTGACGATAAATTTGTCGTAAACCCGACCTTTCAGGAGCTTGAAAATAGTGATTTGAATCTCGTGGTCGTCGGCCGTGAAAATAAGACCATCATGATAGAAGCGGGCGCGAATGAAGTGAGCGAGGAAAAAATAGAGGAAGCCGTCAAATTCTCTGAAAAACACATCGCGGCGATTATAGACATGCAGAAGGAAATGATTAAAAAATGCGGCCAAAAAAAACGTGAGGATATAATTATCCGGGAAGCCGGAGAAGAGCTTCTTGAGAAAATAAAGAAAGAAGCTGCGGCCAGGCTGGGAGAAATAAATAAATTGACCTCAAAAGAGGAAAGGGAAGAGATGCTTGAGGCCCTTACCGGGGAACTTACCGGAAAAATTGTTTCGGAAGATAGCGCCGTAGAGGAATGGCAGGTAAAAAGCGCCATTGACGCGGTAGAAAAAAATGTAGTAAGGGAACAGATCCTGAAGAATAAAAAAAGAGTTGACGGAAGGTCCTACGAAGAGATACGCGCGATTGACTGTGGTGTGGGTGTTTTGCCGCGCACGCATGGATCCGGTCTTTTTACGAGGGGCCAGACGCAGGCGCTTTGTGTAACAACGCTCGGAACAAGCTCTGACGAACAGAGGATCGATGCCCTTGAAGGTGAAACGCAGAAAGCGTTTATGCTGCACTATAACTTTCCGAGCTTTAGCGTCGGAGAAGTGAGGCCTATCAGGGGGCCCGGAAGGCGGGAAATAGGCCACGGGGCCCTGGCGGAAAAGGCCCTTAGGGCTGTCATGCCGGCCGCCGAGGAGTTCCCTTACACGGTAAGGGTTGTCTCGGATATACTTGAATCTAACGGTTCGAGTTCAATGGCAAGCGTGTGCGCCGGATCGCTTTCCCTGATGGACGCCGGTGTTCCGACTAAGGCTCCGGTGGCGGGGATCGCCATAGGGCTTATCAGCGAGGGCGGTAAGAACACCTTGCTGACAGATATAGCCGGACTCGAAGATCATTACGGAGATATGGATTTCAAGGTTGCCGGTACCAAAAAAGGTATTACCGCGGTGCAGGTTGATCTGAAAATCAAAGGGATCGATAAAAATACATTACGTGAGGCGCTTGCCATGGCCCAAAAGGCGCGCCTTGTGATACTGGAAAAGATGAACAAAGCCATACAACAGCCGAGTGACCATATATCCGATTATGCCCCGAAAATCGTGAATATCAAGGTAAATCCCGATAAGATAAAGGATATAATCGGTCCCGGGGGGAAGATCATCAAGAAGATCATAAAAGATTTCGCTGTCTCTGTTGACGTAGAGGACGACGGCAGTGTCCAGGTAGCGTCCTCCGATGACGAGGCAACTAAAAAGGCCATTGCCTTTATTAGAGGGCTTACCGCGGAAGCCGAAATAGGAAAAATATACAAAGGTAAGATCACGCGGCTCATGAATTTCGGGGCGTTTTGCGAAATTTTGCCCGGTAAGGAAGGGCTTATACACGTTTCCCAGATAACGAATAAATTCGTGAAAGACGTAGCGAGCGAGCTGGCGGTAGGCGATGAGGTAAAGGTAAAAGTAGTAGAGATAGATCAGCAGGGCAGGATAAATTTGAGCCGAAAAGCGGCCATGGAGAATGATGCCGAAAAGGGTAACGATACCGGTAAAAAGGAAGGAAGGTTCTGACGACCTTCCGCTGCCGCATTACGCGACACCCGGATCAAGCGGCATGGATCTTTACGCCGATGTAAGCGGTGAAGTTGTTCTTGCCCCCGGGGAAATAAAACTTATATCCTGCGGGATATATCTGGGCATACCGGAAGGATTTGAGGCGGAGGTAAGGCCAAGAAGCGGCCTGGCGCTGAAGCACGGCGTAACACTTGTGAATACCCCGGGAACCATTGACAGTGATTATCGCGGACTCGTGTCTCTCATCATGACAAATCTGGGTAAAGAGAATTTTAGGATAAAAAGAGGCGATAGGGTCGCGCAGCTTGTTGTAAAAGAATCCGTAAAGGCGGACCTTGCCCAAACGGATGAACTGGACGAAACCGTAAGGGCAGAGGGAGGTTTCGGCCACACGGGATTATGAAAATCTCAAGGTTAAACGAAATAAAATTAATTTTTCTGCTGGCCGCGGCGCTCATTATTTTTATAAGCCTGCTGACATTTGACCCCGGCGATATCGGATTTCTTACCTCGGATCCCACTTCCTCAAAAAGCAATATTACCGGTTCTGTGGGCGCTAACCTCGCCTGGTGGCTTTTCTTTTTGATAGGGCGCGGTTCTTACGTTGTCCCTTTCATTCTCGTGCTGTGGGGGCTTCTGCCGAAAAAGTTTTATCTTCGCATTTTTGGCGGCATTTTTTCAGTCATGGCCGTAAGTTCGCTTTTATGTTTTATAGGGCCGAACGAGGCTGTTTACCGGTTCCAGAAAGGCGGTATAATAGGCCTTGCGTTTTCCGATTTTCTTTTAAAATACCTGGGTACGGCCGGAACGCTTATCGCCATCACGGTTCTTTTACTGCTGTCGCTCCTTATAGCTACGGATTTTCTGATATTCCCTTTCCTCGGATGGATGCTTGCCCGGCTTAAACAGCTTTTTAAAAAGGTAAAGCCCGCTGTTTCAGGCGTGATGAAAAAAAGCAGGCCAGCGGCGCCCGAACGGCCGGGAAAAACGCCGGCAGCCCTTAGTTCTTCCGCTAAAATTCCTTCCGCGGTTTCCGAAAAGCCGAAAGCGGCGTTTGGGGAAAAAATAAGGGCTGTTAAGGAAAAGAAGACGGAAAAGACAGCGCTTAAGGAGCAAAAAAAGAAACAGGTTGTTTATACTACGCCTTATACCCTGCCATCCCTGGAACTTTTGAATTCCCCTCCGCCGCTCGAAGACAGGCAGATTCAAGAGGACCTGGACGCGAATTCACGAATTTTAGAAGCCACCCTTGAGGAGTTTGACGTTAAGGCGAAAGTGGTAAATGTAAAAAAAGGCCCTGTTGTTACCCGGTATGAGCTTGAGCCGGCCAGCGGCGTGAGGGTTCATAAATTTACTTCGCTCAGCGACAATATCGCCCTGGCCATGAAAGCCATGACTATAAGGATCGAAGCGCCTATTCCCGGAAAAAACACGATAGGCGTAGAGGTACCCAATTCAAAAGCCGCTGTCGTGTATTTGAAGGAAGTCCTGGAGTCAAAAAGCTACAGGGATTCGGGTTCCCCGCTGATGCTTGCCCTGGGCAAGAATATTTCCGGCACGCCGGTAATCGCGAATCTGGACGACATGCCCCACCTTCTTATCGCGGGGACAACCGGGTCCGGAAAAACGGTTTGCGTTAACAGCATTATTACGGCGCTTCTCTTTAAGGCCTCTCCGGATGAGATCAAGTTTCTCATGGTCGATCCCAAGAGGGTGGAATTAGCGGTTTTTAATAACCTGCCACATCTGCTGGCCCCCGTGGTAACCGAGCCGAAAAAGGCCTCGGGCGCGCTTGGCTGGGCAGTTACGGAAATGGAAAGAAGGCTCGATTTATTTACGGAGATCGGCGTAAGAAACATAACCGCGTACAAAAAAAAGGAAAAAGAGGAAAACCTTCCCGGACTTCCTTACATTGTTGTCATAATAGACGAGCTGCATGATTTGATGCTTATCGCGCAGCAGGAAGTAGAGGACATGATTACGCGCCTGGCGGCGCTTTCCCGCGCGGTAGGGATACACATGATTATTGCGACACAACGCCCTTCCGTGGATGTTATCACGGGCGTCATAAAGGCGAATCTTCCCGCAAGAATATCGTTCAAAGTCGCCTCGAAGACGGATTCCAGAACGGTACTTGATATGAACGGCGCCGAAAAACTTTTAGGCAGGGGAGACATGCTGTTCATAAAACCCGGAAGCCCCAAGCCCGTGCGCCTGCAGGGAACACTTGTTACCGACGCTGAAATAAGCAGGATAACGGATTTTATAAAGGCGCAGAGAAAACCGCATTTTGAGGAAGAGATCCTTAAGGTCGAGGAAAAAAGTAAATTTAAAAAATTTGAAAAAGATGAAATATACGAAAAAGCCGTAAAACTTGTTCTCCAGTCAAAGCAGGCCTCGGTGTCCATGCTGCAGAGGCGGCTTGGCGTCGGTTACACAAGGGCCGCCCGCCTTATAGACATGATGGAGGATGAAAGGATAGTGGGGCCTTATCAGGGGTCAAAACCGCGGGAAATCCTCGTTGAGAATGCGGACGGCTAAAAGGGCCGTTTCCAGGAAGCGAGCCGAATGATGAAAAGCGCCAAAGAGATAGGGCAAATTCTTAAAGAGGCCCGTCAAAAAAAAGGCCTTAACCTGGAGCGCGTTTACAAGGCGACACGCATCCCCGCGCGTGTGGCGGATTTGCTGGAACAGGGCAGGGCCAATGAGGCCCTGAGCAGAATTTATATTATTTCTTTTTTGAAAAAGTACGCTTTTTTTCTGGACCTGGACGGCAACGCGCTCGCCTCCGATTACAAAAAATTCCATACCGATAAAGAAAAACAGGTCTTTACTTTAGGCACGGAAAAATCCGGCCCAAACACGGAAACACAAAAATGGATGGTGTTCGCCGTTATATCGGGATTCGTTTTTATCGCGGTATTTTTTATTTTATTTCTGGGAATCAGGATAAAAGCGTCCCGCCCCGTTCCTGCCGTGGAGAAAAAAGCCGTCGCTGTGAGCGTTGCCCCTAAGCAGAAACCCCTTTTTCCCTTACCGGATAATAAGCCCATCGAACTTACGCTTGCCGGTACCGACAGTGTCTGGATGAGAATAAAAAAGGACGGTAAAAAAGTTTTTGAGGGGACGCTGGAAAAAAACAAAGAGAAAACGCTATCCGCCAAAAAAGAAATCGAACTCTGGGTGGGGAGAGCCGAGGCGCTTAACTTCACCATAAACGGAAGGCATATAGGCAAGGTAGGAAGGGGCAGCGTAAAAAATATCAGTATTACCCGGAACGGGGTTAAGGCGGGAAACAGGCGGCTTTTCGGATCCGAATAGGTAAAAAATAAAATCAACCATATCGGGCCTCGTGGGCCGAATTTTTTTTGAAAAAAAGAGAGGGTAATGTGAAACCCGATATATTCATGATCAGTCTCGGATGCCCCAGGAATCTCGTGGATTCCGAGATCCTGGCGGGTAAGCTGAAAAAGGGGGGATTCCGGATAGTTTATGAGGCAAAAAAAAATTGCGTAGCTATCGTAAATACCTGCGCTTTTATAGAATCGGCCAAAAACGAGTCCATAGATATCATCCTGGAGCTTGCCGGCCTGAAAGCCCGCAAGGAAATTTCGCGTATTATTGTTACGGGTTGTCTTTCGCAAAGGTATTCGCGCGAACTCCCGGACGAAATAAGAGAAATTGACGGACTTTTCGGAACAGGAAATTTTCTTGAAATACCGGATTACATGGAAAAAATACTAAAAGGTGAGAAGGTTGCCCGCGTACGTAAGGTCCCGCGTTTTTTATATGACCACACATTCGCGCGGCACATGATGACGCCGCCGCACAGCGTTTATGTAAAAATCCAGGAGGGTTGCCGTAATTTTTGCAGCTACTGCGTTATCCCGGATATAAGGGGCCCGTATCGCTCAAGGAGCGAGGAATCGGTTTTAAGAGAGATTCGCTCGCTTAAGGGCCGCGGGGCGAAAGAGATAAACCTGATAGGGCAGGACACGACCTCTTTCGGAATAGACAGGCACGGGCAGGCGCGCCTCGCGTCTCTTTTGAAAAAATCGGCGGAAATCATGAAAAAACACGGATGGGTAAGGCTCCTCTATACGCATCCGGCCCATTACAGCGGGGAGCTCATTGATGTGGTAAAAAATGAGAGCTCTGTATGCAAATATATGGATCTACCCATACAGCACATAAGTGATAAGATATTGAAGAGTATGAACAGGCATATTGACAGAAAAGGCACGATCTCACTGATAGAAAAAATAAGAAAAAACATTCCCGGTGTTTCCATAAGGGCTACGGTGATCGTGGGATTTCCCGGTGAAACCGAAAAGGATTTTGCCCGGCTCGAAAAATTCATAAAAGAAGCGAAATTTGAGCGTCTCGGCGCGTTTACTTATTCAAGAGAGGAAGGTTCGCGGGCATTTCGGTTTCCCGGCCAGGTTCCCGAAAAAATAAAAGAGGAACGCTTTGCCCGCGTGATGGAGGCGCAAAACAGGATATCGGAAGAAAATAATCGGCGCCATATGCAAAAGCGCCTCAAAATACTTATTGACGAAAAAGATAAGAACCGGCGGGGGCAGTATCTCGGCAGGGCCGAGTTTGACGCCCCGGAAGTTGACGGGCTCGTATACGTGAAATCGAAAAAACCGCTTCGGCCCGGCGATTTTGTCAGGGCCAGGATAGAGGATACCCTGGAATATGATCTCGTGGGAAGCGCGTGAATTCGTCCATTACTAAAGATTAGATCCAATAACACGAGGGGCGACTGAATGTCCGCGAAAAATAAAGACACCGATTGCGTTAAAGGAAAGGCGGGGCAGGGGTGAATATAGCGAATAAATTAACGCTGTCAAGAATAGTCCTTACCGTTTTTTTTATGGTATTTTTATTTTCCAAAGGGCTTACGTTTAAGATACTGGCGCTGGCTACGTTTGCGATCGCGACATGGACCGATTTTCTGGACGGGTATTTCGCCAAAAAAAGAAGCGAGACATCTGATTTCGGGAAATTCATGGACCCCATAGCGGATAAAATACTCACCATATCCGCGTTTCTCGCGTTTGTGGAAATGAAACTTGTCCCCGCGTGGATAGTGCTTGTCATAGTTCTTCGCGAATTCATAATCACGGGGCTTCGTCTCATAGCCCTTGCCAAGGGGGAGATCATAGAGGCCGAGATGGCGGGAAAACATAAGACGGTTTCCCAGATGGTATCTATTTTCGTGATTTTGTTTTTTATTATCTTTAAACAGGCCAGCCTTACCGTGTTCGGTTTCTGGAACGAGGGGCTTGAATATTTATTAAGGGCGATTATTTTTTACATGATGCTTATAACGGCATTGTTTACGCTTGTAAGCGGAACGTCCTGTCTTATCAAAAACAAGAGGTTTTTCACGAATAATAAACACTAAAAGTAATGATATGCAAAAATTGAGCAGGTTATTAGCAACGCTTTTTTTTGTGGGTTACGCGCCGTTTGCCCCGGGTACTCTGGCGAGCCTGCTGGGCGCGGGACTGTATCTTCTCATCCGGAACAATACGTTTTTTTACCTTACCCTTACCGTTGTTCTTCTTGTTTTGGGTTTCTGGGCGTCTGGCCGCGCCGAAAAAAGCTTCCGCCGTAAAGATCCTCCCCAGATAGTGATCGATGAGTTCTCTTCGGTGTTGCTGGTCTATATGTTCGTGCCTTTTAGCGTAAAATTTCTGATAATGGGCCTTGTCTTTTTCCGCATATTCGACATATTCAAGATCACGCCGGTTAAAAAACTCCAGGCGCTGCCGGCCGGATGGGGTATAATGCTTGACGATATAGCCGCCGCGATTTTCGCCAATATCCTCCTGCAGGTAATCAGGGTGTTCCCCCTGCCTATTTGATAAATAATCAAAAATAACTTGACAAAATTATAACAGCGTGTAGAATAAGCGTAAAAAGCCTGCCGCAAGCAGGCCGGGAGAAAAAAATGAAAAAAATGGCCGCGCTTATTTTTTTACTCGCCTTCGCCGGGTTCGCTTCTCAAGCGTTTGCGTCCGCCTGGGAGGACCGCACATCAGGGCTAAGCGACAAAGAGTTTTATTCGATTGCCGAAAGCCGCGACGGTACTGCGATTTACGCCGGTACGTCCCTGGGTTTGTACAAAAGGGGGCTGAATGACAGGGCGTGGAAACAAATTTTTTCCTGCCGCGGGCAATATCAGGGCGTAACGCACATATGCGCGGGTGAGGATGGAGCAATCTACATCGCCACAAAAAACGGTTTTTTCGGATCGCGCGATTACGGTAAAAGCTGGCGCAGGCTTTTTCGGGCCCTCGCGAGCGAAAATTATTGCATATATGTAACATGCCGGGAGAAAAACCCCGATACAATCTATTTAGGCACGCTTAACGGATTATTCCGGACAAAAGACGGCGGTAAAAACTGGATCAGGCCCGCGGGCATACTGGGAAACGCGCGGGTTAATTCAATAGCCGCCGGAAAAGGAGTGAACAGGGGGCATATGTTCATCATATGCGATAATGAGCTTTATAAATCCGACATGAATTGTGAGAACTACAGCAAGGTTTTCGGTTCTGATTCCCTGAAAAGTTTTCAGCCAGGCGATGCAAAAGAGCCGGATGACGCGGTGAGCGAAGAGCTTGAAATTGTTTTTTTATTGAATCATATCGCCGCGGAAAAAGATACCCTGTATCTCGCTACGAACAGGGGCCTGTTCGGTTCCGACGACGGCGGCGCTTCATGGTTTAAGTTTTGCGGCGCCGGGCTTTTAAATAGATGGGTAAATTATGTCGCCGTATCGGAAGAGGGGGAAAATATTTACGCCGCGACAAAAGGCGGAATTTTCAAATATAAAAAAGAAAAACAATTATGGGACGAAATATACGCCGGGATGGATTCAAGGGATGTAAAACAGGTTATGATAGGAAAAAAAGAAGAGCTATGGGCATTATGCAAGAGGCGGATTTACGCGATGAAGGGCGGGGGTTTGCCCGTACCGGTGGAAAAACCCCTACGCGCCGATATAATTCTGGATAATTTCAAAAATGAGCCGACTATAAATGAGACGATGGCGATGGCGATCAATTACGCCGAGGTTTATCCTGAAAAAATCAAGCGATGGAGAAGGCAGGTTAAATTCAAGGGGCTGTTACCGAAAGTGAATTTTGGCGTGGACAGCGGCTGGAGCGACACGTATGAAATTTATACCAGTTCCAAGGATGCTTACTGGGTTAACGGCCCGCGGGACCGCACCGAAGGATGGGACCTTAACTTGTCGTGGGATCTCTCCGATCTTGTCTGGAGTAACGCGCAGACAACCATAGACATTCGCTCTAAGCTCATGGTGCAGCTCAGGGATGACATTGTTGACGAGGTGAATCGCGCCTATTTTGAGCGCCGGCGCCTGCAGGTTGCATTATTAACCGACCCGCCGCGCGCTTTGCCCAAAATCCTGAAGACGCGCCTTCGAATACAGGAACTTACCGCCACCCTTGACGGCCTTACCGGCAGCCGCTTTTCAAAGGTGATCGAAAGAGAGTAAAAATACGGCTGGCCCGCCCTGCCTGCGATAATGCCGCTGACGCATGTAAGTCACGCGGCCCCGAACGCCTTTCCCGTTTTTTTCTTGACAAATAAAAAAGTACTGATACAATGATGTTAAAATTATGATATTAAAGAATAGCGTTTCAATCATTACAGGCGGCGCCAGGGGGATAGGCAGGGCGATAGCTGTCAGGTTCGCGCAAGAGGGCTCAAACATTGCCATAGGCGATGTTAATCCCGACGCTCTCGCGGAAGCGAAAAAAGAGCTGGAAGACAAAGGCGTATCGGTACTCGCGGAAAAAGTAAACGTAACAAACCTCTCCGATGTTAAAGAATTTATTCAAAAAACGCTTGACAAATTCGGTAAAATCAATATACTTATCAACAACGCAGGTATTACCCGTGACGGATTGCTCGTGCGGATGAACGATGCCGATTGGGATTCGGTATTAAGCGTGAACCTGAAAGGCACCTTTAACTGCACGAAGACGGTCGCCAAGGCAATGATGAAGCAGCGTTCGGGTAAGATAGTAAATATTGCCTCGATAATAGGGATGATCGGAAATGCCGGTCAGGCCAATTACGCGGCAAGTAAGGGGGGCGTTATTGCGTTTACGAAGAGCGCGGCCAGGGAATTGGCTTCGCGAAACATAAATGTCAACGCGATCGCTCCGGGTTTTATTAAAACTGATATGACCGCGAAGTTACCTGAAAGCGTGAGGGAGCAGGTCATAAAACAGATACCGCTTGCGAAGTGGGGTAGTGTCGCCGATGTGGCGAATTTGGCGTTATTTTTAGTAAGTGACGCTTCTGCCTATATAACAGGACAAGTTGTCCGTGTCGATGGCGGAATGGTTACTTAAGAAGGAGGAGGTAAATGTCAGGCATTTCAGAAAAAATTAAGGGAGTTATCGCGGAGCAGCTTGGCGTAAAGTCTGAGGAAGTTACGGATCAGGCGAAGTTTGTGGACGATTTAGGCGCGGATTCACTTGATACGGTAGAGCTTGTCATGGCACTGGAAGAGGAATACGGCGTCGAAATCCCCGATGAAGATGCTGAAAAACTGACTACGGTCGGCGAGGCGATAAAGTATATAGAGAAAAAGATAGCCTCAAAATAAGGTTAAATGAAAAAGAAAAGGGTTGTCGTGACCGGCCTGGGCGCTGTAACGCCGGTAGGCAGCAAGGTGAAGGATTTATGGGATTCCCTGCTTGAAGGGCGGAGCGGTGTAAGGAGAATACAATGCTTTGACCCCTCAAGTTTTTCTTCGCAAATCGCAGCGGAAGTTCTGGATTTTGACCCATCCAAATATCTCAATCCCAAAGAAATAAAAAAGACAGACAGGTTTGTTCAGTTCGCCATTGCCGCGAGCAAAGATGCGGTTCAGGACAGTAAACTGAATCTGGAAAATGAAAACAGCGAGAGGGTCGGCGTAATAATCGGTTCCGGCATAGGCGGGCTTCATACGGTCGAAAAAGAACACAATAAGTATATCCAGCGCGGGCCCGAAAAAGGCCCCGGCAAAATATCGCCGTTCCTTATTCCGATGCTGATCGTAAACATGGCCGCCGGCCAGGTTTCTATTTATTTCAAGGCAAAGGGCCCTAACAAGGCCGTGGTAACCGCCTGCGCTTCCGGAAATCACGCGATTGGCGACGCTTTTAGGGCGATACGCAGGGGCGAAACCGATATAATGATTTCGGGGGGTTCGGAGGCGGCTATTACAGTAATGGGTTTCGGCGGATTTTGCGCCTTGAGGGCACTATCAAGAAGAAATAATGACCCGGCACGCGCTTCCCGTCCCTTTGATAAAGAAAGGGATGGTTTTATCATGGGTGAAGGCGCGGGAATTGTTATTCTTGAGGAACTGGAGCACGCGCTTAAAAGAGGAGCCGACATATATTGCGAGGTGATAGGTTATAGCATGAACGCGGACGCCTATCATATGACGGCCCCGGACCCGGAGGGCAAGGGCGCGACCGCATGTATGAAGCTGTGCCTTAAGGACGCCGGGATCAAGCCCGGGGACGTAAATTATATAAACGCCCATGGAACTTCCACTATATACAATGATAGGGTCGAGACGCTGGCGGTAAAGAGTGTTTTCGGCGGGCATACCGGTCAACTTGCTATGAGCTCGACAAAATCGGTTACGGGCCATCTTCTGGGAGCCGCCGGGGGCGCGGAAACCATTGCCTGCGCGCTGGCGATAAAAAACGACATAGCGCCCCCGACAATTAACCTTGAAAATCCGGATCCCGAATGTGACCTTGACTACGTGGCGAATAAACCGCGCCACATGAAAATTAATATCGCCCTTTCCAATTCCCTCGGTTTCGGCGGCCACAACGCCACTCTCGCATTTAAAAAATATACTTCTTAAAAAATTCCTTTTTTTTAATACGGTGAATAGTATAATGGAGTAGGAGGTGGAGACATGGGCCCTTTATTATACGTTTTAATCGGGGTTTTGGCCGGGGTTTCAAGCGGATTTTTCGGTATAGGCGGCGGTATTGTAATGGTTCCGGCGCTCGTTCTTTTGGCGGGGTTTACGCAGCATCAGGCGCAGGGAACCGCTCTCGCGGCCATGATACCGTGTGTTACGTTTTTCGCTGCGTTTAGATATTACCAGGGCGGCAATGTTAAAGTTCTTACGGCGGTTTTTATAGCGGCCGGTATTTTTTTGGGCGGTTACATTGGCGCTGTTTTCGCAAATAATATCCCGGGAACTATTTTAAGAAGGATATTCGCCTGTCTTCTGCTTTTCGCTTCGATCAGGCTTTTGTTCAAATAAAATATGAGAAATAAGGGCATGCGTATTTTTATAGGAATTTTCGCCGCTTTTTTATTCTGCGCGGTTTTCGCGAATTCCGTTTCATTCCCCGAAGTGGATGACGCGGTATTTGTTCCGGCCGAAAAAGCAAAACCCGCGGCAGCCCCGGTTGAGGAACAGGTGGAAAAGCAGCATGAAGCGATCGGAGATCCGCTTAAACAGAGTCGTTTTGAAGAATCCGTATGCGCGCGGCCGCGCGATATAATGGATGATATAATGCCGATTTCGTCGGAAAAAGAAAAAGCCGTCGGCGCCTCGGTCGCAAAGCAGGTTGAAAAACAATACGAAGATGTCGACGATCCGCTTGTCCAGAAGCGCCTGGAAGAACTTGGAAAACGCCTCGTTCCCGTGTGTGACAGGCAGGAGCTCGTTTATCACTTCAAGGTGCTTAAAAAAGGAGAGGGCGAGAAAGAGGATTATTATAATGCTTTTGCCCTCCCGGGCGGGTATGTATACATGTTTGAACCACTTATGGAATTTATGGAAACGGACGATAAAATAGCCGCTATCCTGGCGCATGAGCTTGGCCATATCAATGCCAGGCATTCCGTTAAAAGGATGCAGGGGATGTTAGGGATAAATGCCTTAATGATTTTAGCCGCGGTCGCCTCAAAGGACGGCAGGACAGTCGCGTACACTAATGAGGCGATTACGCAGCTGATGATGGCTTATTCGAGGGAAGACGAATTCGAGGCCGACAGGCTGTCCGTAAAATATACCAGAAAAGCCGGATTTGATCCGCGGGGGGTCATGGACAGCCTGCTTGCATTGAAGAAGTGGCGAAAGGAAGGCAAGGCACAGAAGTACACTTATTACAGGACGCATCCATATTTGTCGGAGCGGATTTCCATGGCAAGGTCTGCCATACAGGGGTATACCGACTTTGACGGCTATATAAATCTGCCGGAGAAAAAAGACAAATTTTGAACGGGGAATTTTAAAAAAACCAGAAGACCCTTTTTATCAATTCGGCGTCCTCGAAGCGCAGCGTCTGAAACGTCATGCCCGCGAAAACAGCCTCAAACTTTACCGACATTCCTTTTTTGACTTTTTCCGCCTCATCCACGGGCACCATCAGCACGATTTCGTATTCTTTACCCCTGAAGTTTTTCTTAAGGTATACCATCGCGCCGCTTTCTTCGCCGAAACTTTTTAAAACGTCTTTTACGATCCCGGTGCCCCTCACGATCTCGCCTTTATACTCCTCTACGGTTTCTAATTTTTGAAGAGAGGTTGCCCTCGGTTTGGAAAGGTGCCCGAGTATCTTATTGATGCCCATGGTTTTCGCGTAAACGGATACCGGGGCGAGGGCCATGCATGTAATCAGAAATAATGAGACCAATTTTACTTTTTTCATTTTAACCTCCTCGTACAATATATAAATATACCACAAAAAACCTTAAAATACAAACAAAACTACGCTTGACTTATCTTATAAGGCGTGGTTCAATAGATAATACCGTGAAATATATCATAAAAAACGAACCGGAAACAAAATTTAAGAAAGTAGATTGTGAAAGCGCGCTTAATCCCGAACAATACAGCGTTGTGACGCGCGCCGAAGGGCCGTGCCTTGTCCTCGCCGGGGCCGGAAGCGGAAAAACACGCACGCTTATTTACCGCGTGGCCCACCTTCTCGGGCGCGGCGTCCCGCCGGAGAATATACTGCTCGTTACTTTTACAAACAAGGCGGCGAAAAACATGCAGGAGCGGATCGAGCTGCTGCTGGAGGCGAAACCCAGGGGGCTCTGGAGCGGCACGTTTCACCACATAGGAAACCGCTCGCTTCGCATGTTTGCGAAAGAACTGGGGTTTCGCCGCGATTTTGGAATTCTCGACGCGGAAGATTCCACGGATCTGCTTAAGGTCTGCGTGAAAAATTCGAAAATAAAAATTCACGACGAACGCTTTCCGCACCCGAAGGTCCTGCGTTCCGTAATAAGTTTTTCCGTAAATTCAAATAAGACTCTCGAGGAGACCCTGGAAAAATATCACCCGCATTTTCTGCGTTTTCATGATCACATAGAAAAAATCAGCAGGGAATATACCGCGAAGAAAAAAAAGTCCTCCAACATGGATTATGACGATCTTCTTACGAAATGGCTGTGGCTTTTAAAAAATGTGGAACAGGCGCGTGAAAAATTTTCACGGCAATTTCGCTATATACTGGTTGACGAGTATCAGGACACCAACCGTCTCCAGTCCGGCATCATAAAGGAACTCTCAAGGTTCCACCGTAATGTGCTCGTCGTGGGAGATGACGCCCAGGCAATATACTCTTTCAGGGGCGCTGACGTGGGCAATATATTGAGGTTTCCCGAGGAGTACCCGGACGCGAAAATATTCAAACTGGAAAGCAATTATCGCTCATCCCCCGAAATACTGGAGCTTGCCAACAATTCGATATCCCGCAACAAAACCCAGTTTAAAAAGCGCCTCCGCGCACTGAATGAAAGCGATACCATGCCCGCTCTCATAGAGGTAACGGATTTGCACGCCCAGGCGAGTTTTATCGCCCAGCGGGTGCTGGAATTACGCGAAGAGGGGATAGGCCTGAACGAAATAGCGGTTCTTTTCAGGGCGCATTACCTTGCCGCGGAGCTGGAAATGGAGCTTACAAAACGCAATGTTCCTTTTGTCGTGCGCGGCGGAATCCGCTTTTTTGAACAGGCGCATATCAAGGATGTGCTGGCGCACATAAAGATAGCCATAAACCCCTCGGATGAAATATCGTGGATCAGGGCGCTGTGTATCCAGCCCGGTATTGGCGCGGTGTACGCGGGCCGGGTTTTTGATGAATTTTCGCGCACGGGAAAACTTTCCGCGGTAACCGGCAAGGGGTTCGGGCGCTTTCTGCCGGAAAGGGCAGAAAAGGGCTTACGGAATTTTAAAAAAATAATGCGTTCCTTAACAGCGGACAACCTTGAAAAAAAACCCGATGAGGCGATAAGAAGAGTTATTGATTCCGGGTACGCGGAGTACGTTATTTCCCATTTTGAGAACGTGAAAGACAGGGTGGACGACCTCCATGAATTCGTGAACTTCGCGCATAGCTACAAGAGCCTTAGGGCGCTTTTGCACGATATTACATTGCGTGAATCGTTCAAGGGCGAGACGATACGGGAAGCGCCGTCCGGGGATGAATATCTCGTGCTTTCCACGATTCACCAGGCAAAGGGGCTTGAGTGGAAAGTCGTATTTGTAATCGGACTCTGTGAAGGGCAGTTTCCGCACGCGAAATCGAAAGACCTGCCGGCGGAGTTGGAAGAGGAAAGAAGGCTGTTTTATGTGGCGGCCACGCGGACAAAAAAGGAGTTGTATCTCGTTCACCCTCTTACAAGATATGATTATCAGATGGGCACCGTTATTTCCAGAAAATCCATATTTCTGGAAGAATTAAGCCCCGGCCTTTATGACCGCTGGGACATAGAGCAAGAGCGCGGGAATGTAGCCATTAACTTAGACAGGGAATAAAAGCCATTGTCAGCATTAATATGATATACTTGTGTTTAAGGGAAAAGGGGTTGCATGGACAGAAAAGAGTTTGAGGAAATGGCGGTGAAAGCCCTAAGCGGGCTCCCGGCGGATTTTAAAGAGAAGCTTGAAAACGTGGATGTCGTCATAGAGGACGCGCCGAATATGGATACCGTAAGAATGATGCGCCTTGGCTCAAAGGGCCGGCTTCTCGGGCTTTACCAGGGTGTGCCGCTCAAGGCGAGAACACACTACTATGGAATGGTCCTGCCGGATAAGATTACGCTCTACAAGGAGAATATAGAGCGTGTCTGCAGGATGCGGGGCTTGGATTTGTATGGTGAGGTGAAGCATGTCATACAGCACGAGATTGCGCACCATTTTGGCATATCGGACGCACGTCTGAGGGACCTGGGAACATACTGATAATGAAAAGAAGAAGGTTTGTTCACGTTATTTTCTGGATAATGGCGATAATAGCCGCCGTGATAACGGCGGTTTTTTTATACCTTAAACTTTATGGAAAAAACATTATCGAGGACAAACTCAGCGATGTTCTGGGAAGGCCGATAAAATTCAAGGGTATTTCATTGGATCTTGATAGATACAGCGTGGAATTTGACGAATTTTATATACCCGCGGGGGGCGGTTTCAGGGAAAGGGTCGTTTTTAGCTCCGATAACCTTGCCATAACGCTGGACAAGGAAAAATTTCGTAAGAGCCGCGAGGTTGTATTTGAATTGATAGAAGTTCAAAACGCCGTATTGCATGTCGAAAGAAATAAGTCCGGAGAACTTAATATCGCCCGGAACCGGTTTCGTTCCCGGACCGGTAAATTTCCCGTTCCCGGAATTAAATCAGGCGCTTATACCGGTTCTCCGGCGTTCGATAACGCGCTTCTATATAATTTCACAAAAGGATTTAAAAAACTTGTTATCAGGGATTCAGTCATCAAATTTACCGATTATCATATCTATGGTGTTCCATATACGCTTGCCTGCGACGATTTTAACCTGACGCTTATATCAGACGAAATGCCGGATTTCATGGCGTTGTCCGGAACGCTTTCTTTCAAAATTCCCGTCAGCAACTATGCCCTCGAAGGGGAAGTTCTCGCGAATATATCCGTGGCCGTGTACGAACGCATGGCCAACATGGAAATAAATCTGGATACCGGTTACATAGATGTCATGCAGTTTCAGCCTTATTTTGAGCAATATACGCCTTTCTACTTTAAAGAGGGGCTGTTCAGCTCTAACACAAAGTTTGAAATACATCAGAATGCCATACGCTCGCTTACGACAATGGCGTTTCACCGGCTTCAATTATGGTTGAAGCCGGGCATGCAGAATACGCAATTTCTTAATGAAAACGTTAACAGGCTTGTACCGTATCTTACGTCGCGCGGGGGCGATATAATTTTTGATTTTACGGTGGACGGTTCCCCGGCAAACCCGCAATTCGGGCTCGGCCCGAAAGTGAAACACGCGATAACCATGGTTGCCGTGCAGGAAGTGGGAAAAGCTCTTCAGCATTTCCAGAATCTTCAAAAATAAGGAGGCTTTAAATGGCGGAAAAGAGAAAATCCATGAGATTTGAGGCCATTTTGGATGCTTTTCAGATTCACGATATGGTTTTAGGGGTGCCTGAAAAAATCAAATCCCGTATAAAAGATATCAGCAGAGGGGGGTTGCGGCTATTCACCGAGAATCTTTTGCCAAAGGGCTCTTCGGTTAAGCTGGAGATGAACATACCCGGGGACAATTTTCCATTATTTACGCTTAATGAGGTGATGTGGTCCCGGAAAACAGGCGAATCCGGCTACGAGACAGGCGTGCGCTTTACTGATATTAAAAAAGAAGACAAGTCGCGGCTCCTCGATTACGTTTACGCGGAATGGCGTAAGTTCATTAAACACAAACCGGCCGGTCGCGTTTAACCGACGCGGCCGACTGCGCCCGGTTAATCCCCATTCCTCTCCCGGATTGGATAAAAGAGTTTACCCGGACAATCCGGGAGTGGAATGGGGCCTTCATTACTTGTCTTACTAAACCCGGTGCGCATTCTTCGTATATAATAAATCTAAGAACCGGCCGGTCGCGTTTAACCGACGCGGCCGACTGCGCCCGGTTAATCCCCATT
>CAYTQI010000014.1:0-1408 GCA_964440235.1 uncultured Planctomycetia bacterium | reverse complement strand
ACTAAACCCGGTGCGCATTCTTCGTATATAATAAATCTAAGAACCGGCCGGTCGCATTTAACCGACTGTAATCCTCACTTTGCATATGTAAAGTGAGGATTACATATAAGTATTTGTCAAGCAGGAATTCATGTTTAAATAGAGGAGGGTATCGCATTTTTAGGTATGGTTGCGCCAGGGGCTGGCATAAAAGATTGACTTTTGCGGTTAAAATAATTTTTTTTACATTTCAACTTGCATTTTAGTGATTTATATGTTAACCTTATATAGTGTGATTATCATATGTTAACTTATATAGGTATGGTTAACAAAATACGTTACTTATAAGGGGTTTATATGAAAAACGATAAGTATATTACGATACAGGAAATGGCCAAAATGCTTGGCATAAGCAGGATTGCTGTCTACAAAAAAGTGAAAAAAGGAACAATAAAAGCGATGAAAATAGGTAGAAATTTCGCAATTCCAAAAAAATATGTCGCCAGTATATTGGGGAAGGTATTAAAAACATGCGACAAAAACTTAATAGATAAAGCTATTAAGAAAACGGTGAAGGAATATGGCGAAACATTGAAACTTTTAGGCAGGGAATAGTGAAAGCGATTAGCGTTAAAGAAATTGAATATATAGCTTTTAAATTAGCTCAGGAAATAATGGCATTCAATGAACCAATTCCCGATTTTTCAACAAGATTTCCCAATATACTGGAAAGTTGTTTGTCTACGCCATTCCAAAGTTTTATGGGGAAATCCCCTTACCCGGGCTTAATACCTAAAGCAAGTATTCTTTTTTATTTTATGACTAAAAATCATCCATTTCAGAATGGAAATAAAAGAATCGCGATGACTACGTTATTTGTATTTTTTTACAAAAATGGCAAATGGATCAAGGTAGATACTAAGGAACTTTATAACTTCACTATGTGGATTGCCCAAAGTCCGCCAAAGGCCAAAGAAGAGACGGTAAAAGCCATAGAAAAATTCTTATCTTCATATATTTCTAAGCGCTAATATAAATCAAGGGTCGCTAATAAATCAAGGGGTCAAGCCTCAAATATACAACTTGCCATGCCACTTATCGTATTTCGTGGATGAAATGATGTCAAGCTGTATATTTGAGACTTGGCCTCATTTTATGACACGTCTTTTTTTATTTCAGAAATAAAATAATTAATAAAATATTACACTACTGTGACACATCACTTCCAGTATTATGTTATATTAAGAGTCATATGTTACGAAAGCCAAATATATTAGTCAGATTAATTGCTATAACAGTGGCAATGGCGTTTTCTTTTGAAAGTATTCTCTGGGCGAACCCGGAAATCTTGCGCAAGAAAACTGTTGCTACTACACTCCAGGTACTGTCACCGTTTGACCCGGCAAACCTCGAACAAAATATCCAAATG
>CAYTQI010000013.1:0-35472 GCA_964440235.1 uncultured Planctomycetia bacterium | reverse complement strand
TCAGAGTATCCCTATGCTTGAGGCAGATTTAAATTTTGGAAAAAAATTAAAACACGCGCTTCTGGTTTTAATCTGTGTATTATTTTCGATTGACATATTTTTTAACGCTACGGACATGATAAAGTCGAGGTTATATCAATTTAGGCAGCACGAGGCGGTTGTTTTTGATATTGCGAAATGGCTTCGAAAGAATATCCCCCCGGACGCGGTTATAGCGGCCGAGCACCCGACAATCGCGTATATTCCGCCTGAATATAAAAATGTCAAAATTTTCGCGGGGTCACAGAAGGAAAAAATAATGCAATTGCGCGGCCTGGCGGATACCTATCGCCCGGAATTTATTTATTGCCGCGAAAACCCTTCCCGCGAAAAAACCATGCCGCCCATCAAAGAAGTACTGCCGGGTAAAAATATACAATTGATCAAGTATTTTGACGGTACCGGTAGGCGTTATCAGAGAAACCCCGGCTCCAGATTCGCGATTTATAAAATTTCATATTCAAACACGGAAGCGTGATGTATAAAAAGATAAGAAAATATTTCCTAAATTACATACCCACCGTTATTAAAACAGGTTTTTTGCAAAAAATGCCGTTTTTATATTCTTCTCTGGAGATTAAGCCTACTTCCTGCACCGCCATGCTCACTGACAGGTGTAACTTAAAGTGCATAATGTGCGGGCAGTGGAGAGAGGCGCCCGGCGGGGAGTTGCATACAGATGACTGGAAAAATATAATAACAGACCTCAAACAAAATGCCATAAAAAATATTCATTTTACCGGAGGAGAACCGCTTTTGCGTAAAGATCTCGGGGAGCTTATATCCTATAGCGCGCGTAACGGATTTGCCGCTGGAATCACGACAAACGGGATATTATTGACGGGAAAAACTTTAGATGGTTTTATTGACGGCGGGCTCAGGTCTATCGCTGTCTCAATGGACGCGGTGGGCCCCGAATACGAGAAAATACGCGGCGTGCAGGGCTCATTCCATAAGCTGGAAAAAGCGGTTTCGCTTATATCGGGAGCGAAAGTAAAAAGAAAAATAAACGCGTATATCAACTTTACGCTTATGAAAAACAACATGAATGAATTAAAAATTGTTAAGAAATTCGCCGACGAATACGGGCTCCCTGTAGCCATATGCCTTTTGGACAAAACCCCTTTCATTTTCGATTTAGAAGAAAACAGGAATGAATTCTGGATAAGCGAGGGCGGGGATTTCGATGATTTACGGGAAATTCTCCGGTTTCTGAGGGAAGAAAAAACAAAAAATCCCGGGTCGCTTATCATTAATTTCCCGGCAATCGATTTTATTGAGGATTATTTCACGGACCCCCTCCAGAAACGCATACCGTGCGTGAGTTCACAGGACAGGATTATCATTGATTCCCGCGGAAATCTGCTGGGCGGATGCATGTCAATGGGCAGTTTCGGCAATGTCAGGGAAAGGCCGTTTGCGGAGTTAAGGAAAGAAAAAAAATATATCCGCGCTAAGAAAAACATGTTTTATAAAAATTGCCCCGGGTGCTCATGCGGTTACTTTTTTAATATACGCTGTTTTCCGCCTCTTATAGCCGAAGATTTTCTGGAAAAAATAAACCGCCGTAAAAAATGTTTAAAGAAAAACTCGCGATAATTATCCCTACCAAAAACAGGCCGGCTGAATTAAGGCGCCTTTTAGAGAGCGTATCCGCGCAAAACGTGAGGCCGGACCAGATCGTTATAGTCGACGGCGGAAATATTCCGTCGGAAGAAATCCCGGAAAAATTTCCCGATCTCAAAATTGATTATATAAGGACGGTGAGCGCTTCCCTGACCCTTCAAAGAAATATCGGGATACGAGAGCTTAAGAGAGGGGTTTCGCTTGCCGCGTTTTTTGACGACGATATAATCCTTGAAGAATCGGCCCTTGAAAATATGCTGAATTTCTGGGAAACCGCGCCGGAGAATACCGCCGGGGCGTCTTTCAATATTATCAATGTTCCGTATAAAAAATCTAATTTTCTTGAAAAGGTATTTCTTGTGAACGCGGAAAAACCGGCGAGGATTCTTCGGTCAGGATTCCAGAGCAGGTTTTCTTTTCAAAATGAGACCGCGCCCGCGCAATGGCTTGTAGGTTGCGCGATGGTGTGGAGGAAAAGTATATTCGGCGAATTTATGTTTGACGAATGGTTTTCGGGTTACGCCAGGTATGAAGAGGTGGACTTCAGCTACCGGGTAGGCAGGAAATACAGGATGTTTGTAGTGGCGCCGGCGGGGGTCAAACATCTCAATGGCCCGGAAAATATAGATTTCAGTTTTTCACTGGGAAAAATGCAAATCGTTAACAGGGTGTATTTCGTGAAAAAAAATCCCGGTTTATCCGTATTTCTTTGTTATTGGGCCTGTTTCGGGCTTTTTCTCAATAATTTAAGCAGGGGCTTATTTTGCCTGGATAGGCGCCACATATTAAGATGCAAAGGCAACGCGGCGGGTTTTATGGAAATCCTTTTAAAAAAATTCCCATACCGTTAAAACCCGTAGATTTACTTAAAGATGGTTTTACTTATGGCGAACGGCCCCTCGCTATGATATAATAAAAGGCTAAATGTCCGGGTAAACAACATTCCGGGCCGTAATTTAGAGAGGAAAAAGGGTAAAATAACGTTATGGTGCCGATATTACTGGTAAATCCGCCCTCAAAGTTTTTAATTGACGATAATGTGTTTCCCACGCTGGGCCTTCTTTATCTGTCCGCCTATCTTAAAAATGCCGGTTACAGTGATATCTCACTTTTAGACCTGAACGGTAATCACGATTTTCCGGAAGAGATAGATGCCGGCATCGTGGGATTTTACTCTAATACCCCGCAGTTTCCGGCTGTCGTGCGTTTAAAAGAAAAACTTCAAGCCATCAACAAAAAGCGGTCGGCTGCTTACGTTATCGGAGGGCCGCATGTTTCCGGTAGGCCCCGGGATGGCGAGGCGCATTTTGATTATGTTGTTATGGGAGAGGGTGAGAGGGCTTTTTTAGACGTTATTAAGGCCGTAACCGGCGGAAAAAAGCCGGCGGATAAAATAATTAAATATGAATATATCAAAGACCTTGATTCCATCCCTTTCCCGGACAGGGGCCTTGTGGATATAGAAAGCTACAAATACCTGATAGGCGATAAGCCGGCGACTACCCTGATAACCTCAAGAGGGTGCCCTTACGGCTGCGCCTTTTGCGCCAATAACGCCTGGGGAAAAACACTGCGGTTAAGGAGCCCGGAAAATGTCATTGATGAACTTAAGACGGTCATGAAAAGGCACGGGTATAGCGCATTCATGTTTTTTGACGATACAATGACGGTACACAGAAAAAGGATGGTGGTTTTATGCGATATGCTGAAAAAATTAAACATAATTTACCGATGTTTCATAAGGTCGGATACGGTGGATAGGGACATTCTGGCGAAAATGAGGGATTCAGGGTGCGTGGAAGTGGGGGTAGGCATGGAATCGGGATCACAGCGTATTTTGAATATAGTCAACAAGGGCCAAACTATCCGGCAAAACATGGATGCCGTCAAATGGTGCAAAGAAGTCGGTATATCCGTAAAAGGTTTTTTTGTAGTTGGTTTTCCGGGTGAAAACAGGGAATCGGTAAAAGATACCATCGAGTTCATAGAAGAGAGCCGCGTTGACGATCTTGATATTACGATTTTTACGCCGTATCCCGGTTCAAAAATATACGAGCAGAAGGAGAAATACGATATACGTTTTACGGGGACTTATGAAGACTGCTGGTACAAAGGCAAACAGGGGTTCTATAAATCCATGGTTTCAACTTCCGGGTTGAGCGCGAAAGAAATTGTGGAAATCAGGAATGACATTGAGGCAAGATACAAAAAAAAGTCTAAATGCGTGATAGGCGCCTGATATATGAATATCTCAATAGTGACCCCGGCTTACAATAATCCCGATGAGGTCAGAAAGCTTCTTGAGTCTGTAAGTTTGGGAAAACGGGATTTCCCCGCGCTGGAAACGATTGTAGTGGATGATAATTCAAGAGATGATTCTATCAGGAAGGTTGTGGAGGAAAGTAATTTCGCGATATACGTAAGATTGGAACAAAATAGCGGCCCGGCGAAAGCGCGGAATATCGGAGCGAAACTCGCGAAGAACGATGTCCTCCTATTTCTTGATTCGGATGTAATACTGAACAGGGAAACGCTCGCGAAAATAAACAAAAAAATGGAGAGCGACAATTCCGTGAAAGTAATATGCGGTGAGTATGATGTTGAGCCGGAGAACAGCTCATTTTCCACGAAATTCAAGGCGTTGATGGTGCGAAGCTGGCTTCCGCCGGGCGATAGCACGACGGTTTTTCTTACGAGAGTCGGCGCGATTAAAAAAGAGGTATTTAGTAAACTTGGAGGTTTCAACGATGATATAAAAACTGCATCCGTAGAGGATTACGATTTTGGAAGAAGGCTCATGAATGCCGGCATCAAGATGCACTATGATCCCTCCATTACGGTCAGGCATCATTTCCCCGGGTTCATGAAGCAGGTAAGGTTATTTTTTCACAGGTCTTTTATGTGGATTCATGTATTCAGAAAATCCGGAAAGTTCGATAATACCTGTACCACGCCGGCGCAGGCCGTAGCCCAGGTATGCGGTTTTTTGACGGTTTTCTTCATGATAATGTCCGCGTTTAAAATATCCTTTATCTCTATAGGGTTGTTTTTTTTAATTTTATTCATAGTAACAAATGCGAAATTCTTTAAACTATCATTCATGAAAGAAGGTTTGATCTTTACCCTGTTTTCGCTTCCGGCCGCCCTTATAATATCGTGCTCCATAGTTCTTGGCGGATTATGGGCCGCTTGCCGCGTCTTATGTACCGGTTTAATGGGGAAAGGATAAAGTTGTGAAGATTTGCCTGTTTAACGTGAATTCCGATAAAAAAGCCTGTATTAATAAAGATTTCATGGGCGGATACGGCTGGGCGTTTGATTCCGGTAAATCCCGCCCGGCCAGAATCATAAACTTCGTAAAAAAAATAGGAGAAAAGATACCCGTGATGTCCATGGGCTATCTGGCCTCAATCTTATCCGAAAAAAATCACGAAGTGCAATATGCCGAAAATGCCATACCTTCCGCCGGACTTGTTATCATGCAGTCGTCCATGGTGGACCATAAAGCCGAAATGGAATGGGCAAGGCGCCTTAAGAAGGCGGGTAAAATAGTTGGTTTCATTGGGCCCTTTTCCGGGGCGCTACCCGATATGTTTTTAAAAGAATGCGATTTTATCATTAAGGGCGAACCGGAAGAAGCCGCCCGCAGGATAGCGGAGGGCCTGGTCCCGGCGGGCATTCTGGAAAGTAAGGCCATAGACAATCTGGATACCATCCCATTTCCTAAGTGGGACTTATTTCCCTACGAGAGTTATTCTTATTTTCCGGCCCTGAAAGAAAGGCCTTTTTTACCCGTATTATCAAGCAGGGGCTGCCCGTATACTTGCAATTATTGTCCGTACCGTGTCGATTATAAATGGAGACAACGTTCTTCCGGGAATGTGCTGGATGAAATCGGATACCTGATAGACCGCTACGGAATAAAATCCATGCTTTTCAGAGATCCTTTATTTACCTTTGACCGGAAAAGGGTCGTTGAAATAGTCCGGGGCATGCTGAATAGGGGATACAGGATAAAATGGGCATGCGAGACAAGGCTTGACAGGGTTGATAAAGAACTCTTGAAGCTCATGCATTCGGCGGGGCTGAGGGTTATGAACGTTGGCGTCGAGTCGTACGACGAAGACATAATAAAAAAGGCATCAAGAAAACCTGTGGAACTTCATCATCAGGAGGAGATGGTTAGGTATTGCGACAGGATCGGGATACGTTTAACGGTATTCTATATGCTTGGGATGCCTGATGACACAGAAGAAAGCCTGCTTGGGACAATAGAGTACGCGAAGAAACTGAATACCCATGTCGCTCAATTTTTTATATTCACCCCGTTTCCGGGAACGGAATATTACGAGAAAATAAAAAGCGACATATGTGAGAATAATTGGGAAAAGTTCGATTGTTACACGCCTCTTTTTAAGCATAAAAACCTTTCAAGGGAAAAGATTCTGGAATTAAAGGAAAAGGCCTTTATCTCTTATTACTATAGGCCCGGATGGGCCGGGAAATTTTTACAAAGAGCCGTACGGGATATACTTGACAGATGAAAACCAAAGTTTTAATAACGGGGGCTTCCGGATTTATCGGCAGAAGAATAGTGGAGAGTTTAGCCGGTGAGAGAGGGCTAGCCCTTTCTATCTTATTGAGAGATCCCGATAAATCGGTTGACCTTGCAAGAGAGGCCGCGCTCGAGGTTCATAAAGGCGACATAACAAAGCCTGAAAGTCTTAAAGCCGCGCTTTCGGGTAAAGAAGTTATCGTACACTGCGCGGCGTTAATGAGCAATTTTGACTCGGAAACTCGCGGGAAGTTTTATGAGGTAAACGCGGCCGGAACCGAAAACCTGTTAAAATCCTGCGATTTAAATGCGTTAAAACAGTTTATACATATTTCCGCGGTCGGTGTCTACGGTGCCTGTGGAGACGAGCCGCTTAATGAGGAGGCGTCTTACGGAAGGTTTTTATCGGCTTACGAATGGTCAAAAAAGGAATCGGAGATCGCCGTTTTAAAATACGCAAAAAAAATGAATATACCTTTTACTATTTTGCGGCCTTCGCACATGTACGGCGCCGGCATGCGCTACGGTTGGCCGGATACCATAAAAGCGATAAATTCTGGAAAAATGCTTATTCCGGGCGACGGTAAATCTAAAATACATCTTTTAAACGTCAACGACCTTATAACAGCGGTTAAATTAGCGTTGCTTGATGAGCGGGCAATGAACAAGATATACAATATAGCCGGGCCGGAAATTTTAAATCTCCGGGAGGCCTTTGATGCCATATCCGAAATTCTTGGCGTAAAACCGCCGGCAAGGATACCGTTTTTGCCCGCGTATTTGGTCGCGGTTTTATTAAGTTTCATTCCCGGTAAGCTTAAAAGCGATAAATCGGCCCTGTTAACGCCTCACAGGGTAAGATTTTTTTCGGAGAACCATTTTTACGATATTTCGAAAGCCAGGCGCGAATTGAATTACGCGCCTCGCATAAACATGAGAGAGGGGTTCAGCCAAATGATTGCGTGGTGCCGAAGAAAAGGATTGGTCTGAATAAATGCAAAAGGCGAAACTTTCGATAGTAATACCGGTTTATAATGAGGAGAAAAAAATAAAAAATACGCTTTCAAGACTCGAGAAATTTTTTTCCCAGCAAAACTATGAAATAGAATATTTGTTCGTGGAAGACGGTTCGAAGGATGAAACCCTGGGCATCCTCAAGGCGCTGGAAAAAAAGCGAAATGACATGAAAGTATTTACAAACGGGAAAAATATGGGCAAGGGGTATTCCATTAAAAAAGGTATGCTTGAAGCTTCGGGTGATTACATCCTCTTCATGGATGCCGACATGTCCACGCCGTTAAGGGCATTCCTTGATTTAGAGAAATTCTTAGGCGTCCATGACATTGTGATGGGCTCGCGATGGTCCAATGAGTCAAACATCAGGATACCCCAGCCGTGGTACAGGATTTTTATGGGACGCGTATTTTACGCGATAATAAGGGCGTTTTTCTTAAAAGGAATAGCTGACACGAATTGCGGTTTCAAGTGCTATAAAAGGGGCATAGCAAAGGACATATTTTCCAGGCAACTTCTTACCAGATGGGGTTTTGACGTGGAACTTTTATACATTGCCCGGAAACGGGGATATCGCGTAAAAGAGGTACCGGTGGTCTGGGCGCATAAACGGGATTCAAAAGTTAACTTTTTTACGGTACCGCTATTGACGGTGATAGAGCTGGCTAGGATAAAGATAAATGACTGGAAAGGCCGCTATGAAAAATAAAATATTGCTTATTCGACCGCCGACAGTGACAAAGGGAACGTCCTTTATCTCTACCCAGTTTCCGCTCAATATCGCGAGCCTGGCGGCAAGTTTACTGGGAAAAGGATATGATACAAGGATTTGGGATTTTGACGTAGAAACTTTTGACGGGAAAATTTTTGAAGAAAGGTTAAGAGCCCTTTCCCCTTTTATAGTGGGCATAAGTTGTTATACGCCTACCATAATAAACGGCCATGAGATAGCCGCGGCGGTAAAACGGTGTTTACCGAATGTTTTAACCGTGGTCGGCGGCCCTCACGTGTCCGCCCTTCCGCGTGAGACATTAAGTGAGTTTAAAAGTTTTGATATAGGCGTTGTGGGCGAGGGCGAGGAGGCCATAGTTGAATTGGCCGATAAAGTGTCGGGCTCCGCGCCTATCAAAGATGTAAAGGGGCTTGTTTATAGAAATGGGCTGACCCTGGCTATGACTCCAGCAAGAGGACCGATAAAAAACGTTGACATGCTTCCTTTTCCGGCGAGGCATCTTTTAAACAGAAATTTATACAAGGGGCAGGCCCACAGAGGTTTTTCCAGGAGTTTTCTTAACATAACCGAAATCATGACTTCCCGGGGATGCCCTAACAGGTGTATCTTTTGCGCTTCTGATGTAGTTATGCCGAGGGGCGTTAGATTCAGGAGCGCCGGTTTGGTAAAGCGCGAGATAGGCGAATGTGTCGAACGATACGAATTTAATCACTTTTCCATTTCCGATGACACCTTTACACTGAAAGAAGACAGGCTTTACGATATATGTGAGGAGTTTGCCAGGCGTAAAGTGACATGGAATTGTAACGCGCGGGTATGGCCGATATCCAAAAAGATGCTTTCGATCATGGCTCGTTCGGGTTGCACGGGTATTACCTTCGGCGTTGAATCGGGAAGCCCGAGGATATTGCGTCTTATAAAAAAAAATATAAGTCCCGCTCAGATTGAGGACGCTTTTAAATGGGCAAAGGAAGCGGGTATAAAACTGGTCGAGGCGGATATAATCATAGGGAGCCATCCGTCCGAGACGAAAGAAGACATAAGAGTAACGGAGAAACTTCTAAAAAGAATATCCCCTGATACAGTGATGATATCAGTCGTAGTGCCTTATCCGGGTACGGAATTATATAGGATAATGAAACAGAAGAACCTGCTTTTCCGGGCCAAAAAGTGGGATGACTTTGTGTTGTTTGGAAAAGAGCCCTCATGGAGAACCGAGAATTTCAGTCCGAGGGAACTGGTTCGCCTGCAAAAGAAGATGCTCGCCGCTTTTTATTTCAAACCTTTTTACATTTTAAAGATGTTAAAAAAAATGAAAAATAAAAACGAAATTATTTATTGGTTTCGTTCCGGCAGCGATTTTTTACTGAATTGCATAAAAGATAAAGTAAAGGCGGCATGAAGAACGGGCGTTCATAATTAGTGGTTTTGAACAATGATAGATCTTAGCAATATTGATACCGTAACCCCGACTGAATATTCGCGGTATATGTACATCGATAAAATATTAAGAGAGGTTTTAAAAGGAAAAGTCAATACCGCTTGCGATATAGGTTGCGGGACAGGAAAGCTTCTATCAGCCTTAAAAAGGTCAGGTATCAGCGTGAAGGGTATCGATGTTTCCGAAGAGAGCATCAGGATCGCCGGGAACAGGATAAAAAATTCCGCTATAAGCCTGGAAAAAAAAGACGTTTTTAACCTGAACGAGCGGTTTGACCTGGTTTATCTAACGGAGGTGCTCGAACACATAAAAAGGGATGCGGAATTGCTGGCTTTTTTGCGCAACAAAGCCGTTAAAAAATCCGGATTCCTTATTTTGACAGTTCCAGCTCACACTTTTCTTTATTCGAACTTCGATAGAAACGTGGGGCATTTCAGGAGATACGATAAGAAGGCGCTCATTTCGCTTTTGGATAGATGCGGGTTTAAAACTCTGATATTCTGGAGTTACGGCTCTCTTTTGTTTCATATAATCGCGAACCTGTCGATAGCCTCAAAAAAAGAAGCCTTCACAACAGGCGGGAAGCCGGATGATTTCCGGGGAAAAACTGAAAAAAGCGCCATAAGAGAGTTTTCACCCTTTTTGCGCTTTTTTGTGTCACGGGTAAACATTATGCACTATTTTTTCTTTTTTCTTGATTATCTTTTTAGAAATCGCGATATGGGAATCGAGTATTGCCTGCTGTGTAAATCTTATTAATATGAGAAAAAAGAAAGTACTTTTTTTATATTTGGGAACCGAAAATTTGGGTATTGAGGCAATTTCGGCATACCTCAAGCAAAAAGGCCGCGAAGTCGAACTTCTTATGGACCCGGCTATTTTTAGCGGGTATGTCGTTTATAATAACGCTTTTTTGGCGAGAATATTCGATTCCGGAAGCGAAAAAAGATTAAAAGCCTCCGTGGAGAAATCCGGCCCTGACCTGATAGCTTTTTCGGTTTTTACTGGAAACTACGTTTGGGCGTTAAAATGGGCAAGGATATGCAAAGAGATTTATCCCCGCGTTCCTGTTGTGTTCGGGGGTATACACCCGACGTCTGTGCCGGAAGAGGTTATAAGGCATGATTTTATCGACGCTGTTGTAGTCGGCGAGGGCGAAGACGCTATGGAGGAGTTACTTTTGGGCCTCGATAACGGCCGCATGCCGTCGGAAGTCAGAAATACAATTGTTAAAATTGACGGAAAAACAATAAAGAATCCCCCGCGGCCTTATATAAGAAATCTCGACGCGTATCCCTTTCTGGACAAACAGCTGTTTTATGACAAGATGCCCGGACTGGAGGAATGTTATCTGACCATAACCAGCCGCGGTTGTCCGTACAATTGTACGTATTGCGCCAACAACGTTTTCCGCGGCGTATACGGTTTCGAAAAAAACCATGTGCGAAGGAGATGCGTTGATAATGTGATAGAAGAACTGAAAGCGGTGAAAAAAAGGGGGAACGCGAAAAAGATATTTTTTGGAGACGACGTATTTATATTTAACAAAAGATGGCTTGAGGAATTTACAGCGAAATATAAAAAACATATCGGAATCCCTTTCTGGTGCACCGCTTATTCAACTGCCGTCAGCGAGGATGCCGCGAGGATGCTTAAAGACGCGGGATGCTGGCTTGTTACCATGGGTGTTCAATCGGGTTCACCAAGAATAAGACGCGATGTATTTCAGAGGATGGAATCCAATAGTTCGATCATAAAGGCATCGAGGCTGATAAAAGACTCTGGGATTACCCTGGGCCTTGACAATATCTTCGGAGCGCCGTCTGAAAAAGAAGAGGACCTCGTGCAGTCGTTGGAACTGTATCACGAGATAAAGCCCCACAGGATCCATACGTTCTGGTTAACGTATTTCCCCGGGACGGAAATATTAAAAAAAGCGCTCGAGGAAAACGCGATCACGAATGAGGAAATTGAAAATTTAAAAAAAGGCAATGTGGGACAATTCGATTTCGGCGGCTCGGTAAAATTCAATATGAGGATGTATCTTAAATACGAGTTTCTATATCTTTTTTTGTCTCTTACAGGATATGCCGATTGGGTAAAAAAATTTTTCTTAAAAAAACGGCATTATATACCATCAAACGTTTTTATCAATAAGATACTCGTGATTTTAAACGCGCTTAAAAAGGGAGACACCAAGTTTTTTTATTTGATTAAAAGTCTTTTCTGCAAGCGAAATGTACCGTGAGAACATTATGAAAAAAGCGATATTTGCGGTCCCGGTATTGTGCGGATTTTGTATGATTTTCCTATTGACGCGGCAGTTTAATTATTCCGCATATATACAAACGACCGCCAGGGTCATATATGTACCTGTATATTTCTGGCTTTTTTACACGGCGTATCTTTTCGCTTCGTATTCGCTGTTTTTAAAGAGAACATCCCCGGTTTTCCCGTATATTAAAAAAGGCATACTCTGGGCATTTTTTTTACATCTTTACCTGATGCTTGGCAATTTAGTTATTTACCTTTCTAAAATTCAATCCCCGCTATCAGGCATGTATGTCCTGTATATAAAGGCAATATTCCTGTTCCTGAGCGCCGCGGCGGGGCTAACCATCGCGAAATACGCGTTTCCGGGTAACAAAAAAAATGCCGTCATGACATTAGTTTGCGGCCCTTTCGCGGCGGCGGTGCTTTATTTTTTCTCGTATTACCTGTTATCGGGGTATTTCATTTTCGCGGCGGCAATCGGATGTTTCGCGGGGGCCGGTGCGGCATTTAATTTTGTTAAGATACATTCCGTTGCCGCGTTCGCAAAAAAATTATTTTCGAAAGATTTAAACGTATTTACAGCTATTTTTATCCTGGCATTTATCGTAAGGGCGTTATTTGGGGTGATTCTGGTAAACAAAACAATCCAGCGGCCCGAGGGGTATGACGGTTATCTCTACGCCAGCGATGACGCCCTTACTTATGACACGACGGCCCGAAAGATTTTGAATGACCCATCCCTTTTGAGACAGGGAAAAATTGTGTTATGGGGCCACTGGGATGAGTTTTACAGCCTTTTTCTGGCGCTATTCTATAAAATATTCGGAAGGAATTTTTATATGTTAACGCTGGCGCAGGCGGCTTTGGGCGCTTTTATCCCGGCGTTTATATTTTTGATAGGAAAATTGCTTTTTTCAAGGACAGTCGGCGTTATCGCGGCTGTTTTTTTATGCCTGAAAGGCGGACTTATTTTGTTAAGCGCTTACATGGGGCACGAGGGGGTTTGGGTGCCTTTTCTCTATCTTTTTATTTTATTGCTCACCCGGTATTTCAGGTATCCCGCGGCGCGTAAGTTTTCCGGAGATATCCTGATGGGCGCGGCCATTGGCGTTTTGGCGGTATTCAGGTCCATGTATTTTTATTTTCTGCCTTTTGTCTGTTTATGGGAACTGCTGTTTTTTAGAAAAATCAAAATCATGCCAAAATTACGGCATCTTTTCACAATAGCGTTGATTTGTGTGGTGGTCATAGGGGGTGTTTTTTACGCCTTCAACAACAAGATATCTTTACTGAATCGCAATAAAGCGCAATGCCTGTGGACGACAGGGCGTTTTATACATCCGTTCCAGTATGTGGGAAATCAGAGGCTGGCTGACTTCGGCGTCAACCCCTTCCGGAGCCCGAAGGAATCACTGGACGCGATCATGCGGAAGCCTTTTGAATTTCTTGTGCTCGCGGTAAAGATATATCCGTTAAGGGTTGCGGCGTACTTTGAAACCGGCCAATTCGGTTTTTTTGACCCTATATACATGGTAAACCCCGTTAAGATTGAAAATAAGTTCGCTTCCACCCTGGAATTTTATTTTACGCTCTTTTTCCTTATCGGCCTTGCCGGGTGTGTTTTCAGGAAGGGGGTATTAAATTCACCGGTTTTTTTAGTACTGGTTTTTCACGTGTTGTTTTTCTCCGTTCTCCTATTTCACCCGTCCCCCAGATTAAAGGAAATTTCCACCCCCGTCATCTATCTCATAGGAAGTTTCGGGGCTTATCTGGCGTTTAATTTTTTAACCACGAATAATTATATGCGGCTTTCCGGCGAAGCGTAAACAGAAAAAGATCATGCGTATAGGAAATAAACGTTTTGTATTGCTTATTGTGGCATTATCCGTTGTTATCAAGCTTATCTTTCTGTTCGCCTCCGGCGCGCATGATTCCCCCGGTGTTTTTGAATATGAGCAAGTCGCTAATAATCTTTTGGATGGAAAAGGGTTTTATTACGTACGCGCGGGGGTGAAATATTACGGCGGAATCGCGCCCGCGTATCCGATTTTGTGCTACAGCTTATACAAACTGTTCGGCCACCATACCATCCTGATCGTCGCGCTGCAAATACTCGTGACATCGTTTTTGGCGATACCGGTATACCTTATAGCGCGTGCCGTGTTCAGCGAGAAAACGGCGCGGCTTTCAGCCTTTTTATGCGCCATTCAGCCGCAGCTTATAATATATTCGACAACCAAATTACATTCCATGAATGTTTACGCTTTTATTTTCGCGTTTATGATCCTGGCGTTTTTAAAACTCAGGGATGATCCGGCACCGCGAAACATATTTTTTACGGGTTTTATCGTCGGACTGGCCGTTCTTTTCAGGGTCACAAGCCTCGCGCTGGCGCTTCTCGCGGCTGTCTGGTTTTGTTTTACGGCGCGATGCGGGAACAGAAAAAAATTTCACGCCTTGGCGCTGATCATTTTGATTTCTTTTATTCTGGGTTTGCCCTGGGGCGTAAGAAACTATGTTGTTTTTGGCAGGCCCGTTTTTCTCCAGACCAATAAATGGGAGTCATTATGGTATGGGAACATGCCGGGCTCAAGCGGTTCGCTTTACACGGAAGGCGGTGTGTCAATCCCGGAAAAGGGGCGCAAAGATCTACCGGAGAATTTTTTTGAGATGAATGAAAAAGACCAGGGTGAATGCCTGAAAAAATTAACCATTGGTTATTTCAGAAAAGACCCCGCCGCTTTCGCGGGCAGGATCTTTAAAAAAATAGGTTATTTCTGGTATTTTTCGCCTTACCAGGGAAGCCTTTACCCGAAAAACTGGTTTGCTTTATACAGGATTTACTATATTTTTGTGCTTACGCTTGCCGTTTTCTCTATAATTCGCTGTTTTACGGGCAGAAGGAACGTCGACAGGAACGCCGTAATGCTTATATTGCTTTTATTTCTCGCGATAACAGGGGTACATTCGCTGTATTTTGTTGAGGGAAGGCACAGGTGGTCCATAGAAAGCCTTCTTTTGATATTTACGGCTGACGGTTTTTTTATTTTGAAAGACATTTTTAAGCGCGTAATAAAACAGAGAAATTCCGCATGAAAATTTTATTTGTTTTTCCGTCATCTTACGGCGGGTACGGAATTAACGAAGCGACCGAGCAGCCTCCCCTTGGCATAGGTTACCTGGCTTCCATCGCCCAAAGGGCCGGTTATAAAGCCGGGGTACTTGACTCGAATTTTTTAAAACACACCCCCGGCCAGGCCGTGGAAGCCATAAAACAAAAAAAACCCGATATCGTTTGCCTTTCACTCGCCGCGTTTAATTTCCGCTCCGGCCTGAAAATAGCCGGGTTACTGAAAAAAACCATACCCGGTGTTTGCGTAATCGCCGGCGGCGCGCACCCCAGCGCCCTTATGGAGAAAACCCTGGATAAAACAACTTCCATAGACGCGGTTGTTTTCGGGGAAGGGGAGTCAACATTTTTAGAAATAGTCAAAAGAATGGGCAAGGGTGTTAAGGATTTTTCGGGTATTGACGGAGTTATTTACAGAGACGGCCCCGCTATAGTAAAGAATAAAGCGCGGGAACCTATCATGGACCTGGATACACTGCCTTTTCCGGCATTTCACCTTTATCCGGAATTATCCGGTTATCACAGGAGGGCGCTTCGGCTGCCTGCCGCTCCCATATTGACAAGCAGGGGCTGTCCCTTTGAGTGCGTTTTTTGCTCAAGGGCTGTTTTCGGAAGAAGGGTGCGTTACCGTTCGGCGGAAAATGTGGTTTCCGAAATCGACTATCTCGTAGAGCGCTTTGGCATCAGGCAGCTTGACATAGTTGACGATAATTTCATAACTTATAAGCAGCGCGCGGTTCGCATCCTTGAGTTACTTTGTGACAAAGCGTATAGGTTAAGCATAAATCTTCAGAGCGGTGTCAGTGCGCGCCTGGTGGATAAAGAGATAATAGGATTGATGAAAAAGGCGGGTGTTTACAGGATCGCTTTTGGCGTCGAGTCAGGTAACAGGCGTGTGCGCGAGATAATAAAGAAAAACGAGGATCTCGGCGTAGTCGAAAAATCGATTCAGCTCGCGAAAAAGGCCGGAATACGCGCGGACACTTTTTTTATGATAGGATTACCCGGGGATACCCCTTTATCGATGGAAGACACGATAAATTTCGCGAAAAAAACCGATCCCCACACCGCGAATTTTCACATGGTTGTCCCGTTTCCGGGGACGGAATTGCATAGCATGATAAAACAAAACGGAAAATTCCTGAGAAACACGGACGGCGGCATAAAAAGCGGATATAATTACCCGGAAGCGTTTTATGAGCTGGGAAGCCTCAAGAAAAAAGATATCGAGAAGTATTATAAAAAAGCGTATCGGAATTTTTATTTTCGCCCGAAAAAAATATTACAGACCCTGTTCAGTATAAGAAGTTTTGAGGAGTTAAAGTGGTTGTTCAGGACGGGGTTCCTCGTCGTTTTCTCATTATTCAGAAAGAGGGACGGATGAAGCCCGGAAAACTTTTTTTGCCGGAAAAAAAGTATTTTGCCGGAAAATGGGGAGACGGTGAGCTTGATCTTTTGTCCCGTCTTATTTATCATCCGGTATACGGATTGATTTACCGCCACCGGTACAGAATGGCGTATTCCCTTATGGAAAAGCAGGATATCTGCCTGGAAATCGGATGCGGCTACGGCTGGTTTTTACCCGCTTTGGCGAAAAAGGTCAGCCGGATGCACGCCCTGGACATACACCCTCACCTTTCCAGGGTAAAAGGTGTTTTAAGAAATGAGGGTTTAGGGGAAATCGGCCTTGCCCGTGGCAGTATTCTTCATCTGCCTTATAAGGATGACGCTTTTAGCGCGGTTGTGTGCCTAAGCGTGCTGGAGCATATGAATGAGGTTACCCGGCCCCTTCTTGAGATTAAACGCGTGCTTAAAAAAAATGGGAGGCTGATCGCGGGGTTTCCGGTTAAAAACCGTATAACAAGGGCGCTTTTTAAACTGATAGACCGTGATGACCACGCGATACATCCGCAGGGCCATAAGGCGCTGATCGGTAATTTAAAGAGATATTTTTTACCAAAAAGAAAAATTGTTTTTCCGCTGAATATACCGGAGGATTTCGCGTTGTATTTTATAGGGGAGTTTATAAATGAAAACTGAAGAGATCAGAAAACATTTTGACGCGGTAGCCGCGCAATACGACACCTATAAGAAAAGAAACAAATATTACCACACCCGGGTGAGGAAATTTTACAAAGAAATTATTCCGGAGCGTTCCCGGGTCCTTGAGGTGGGGTGCGCTACCGGAGATTTGCTCGCCGCGGTAAAACCCTCTTACGGCCTGGGCATAGACATAAGCGGAAAAATGATAGAGGAGGCGAAAAAAAAACATACGAATCTTGATTTTAAACAGGGTAAGATGCGTGATTTACCGCCTCGAAACGATTTTGATTTCATAATTCTCTCAAATCTCCTGGATTATGTGGAAGATATTTACGATTTTTTTAAACGACTTAAAGATTGGGCAAACGATGAAACCAGAATAATTCTAAACAATGTAAATCCTTTATGGGCGCCTGTTATCCGTCTTGGCGCGAAATTTTGGCTGCGAACGCCGGACGCGAGGCGAAATTTTGTTACGCTGCGGGATGTGTGCGGCCTTCTTGAAACGCTGGACTTCGATATTTCCGAAAAAGGTTTTAGATTGATTTTCCCGCTTTATATACCGCTTTTTTCCAATTTCGTGAATAAGGTGTTGCCAAGGTTATACGGGATTAACAACCTATCGGCGGTTCAGTATGCCGTGTGCAGGAAAAAGCAGCGCGGCTCCAAAAGGAACGAAATGTCATGTACGGTGGTCATACCCTGCCATAATGAGGAAGGCAACATAGAGGAGTGCGTCCGCCGCACCCCCGCCCTTGGCGTGTTTACTGAAATCATTATAGTGGACGATGGTTCCACAGACGGTACGTTTCAGGCCGCGGAAAAAGCGCGCGAAAAAGATTCGAGGGTCCGGGTAATAAGGATTGAAGGAAATAGGGGAAAAGGAAACGCCGTCAAAACAGGTTTCGATAACGCGCGCGGGGAGATCCTTATCATCCTGGATGCCGACATGGCGGTTAGCCCCGAGGAGGTACGAAAATTTTTCAACGCGATCGCCGACGGCAAAGCTGAATTCGTAAACGGCACGAGAATGATTTATCCTATGGAAAAAGAGGCCATGAAGTTCGCCAATTACATAGGCAATAAAATGTTCGGTATTTTGACAAGCGTCATTATGTGCCAGCGTAATACCGATACGCTCTGCGGGACAAAGGCCGTTAGAAAGAGGCATTATAAACACATGGAGATGAACGATTGCAAATGGGGGGATTTCGATCTTCTCTATGGCGCGGCCAGGCAGAAATTGAAAATGGTGGAAATGCCCGTGCATTACAAGAAAAGGACAAGCGGTTCGTCCAAGATGAAGGCGCTTAAGCACTCTTTTGGCATGCTGCAGAGGTGTTTCGCGATGTTCCGCAACCTGGAATAGTATATTAACAATCCATTATCACCCGGGAGTTACTATGGAAGCGACGTTAAAATATAGAGGCAGGGTTATAAGCGAAGGCATAAGCCCCTTTGTAAACGCGAAAAGCAGGATTTTGGATATAGGATGCGGAAACGGGGTTATAGCGTCTGAAATAGCCAAATATTTCAAGTGTTCGGTTACCGGCACCGATGTATGCGAGTATCTCGTAAAAGACATAAAATTCAGGAAAATGCCGGATCAAAAAACTTTGGATTTTAAAAATAAGGAATTTGACCTGGGCCTTTTCAATGATGTATTGCACCACGTTCCTTTTGAAAACCAGATAGTACTGATAAAAGAGGCGTTGAGGGTATGTCACGGCGCGCTGATTTTTGAAGTCAAACCGACACTGGCCGCCAAAATTGCCGAGTATCCGCTTAACTGGGTAAATAACATGAATGTCCCTATCTTGCTTACTCATAGAGACAAAAATAATTGGCTGCGTTTGTTTGAAAGGCACAACCTGTGCTGCGAATTTTATCCGATAAAAAAACCCGCTTTCTGGTATCCTTTCATCAATTATCTTTTTTACCTTAAAAATCGGTGAAGCCGGGTCAAAACCGCGGGAAATCCACCTTTTCATTTTTTCTAACATTTTACCACCCAGCATATAATTTTATGGATATATCTCTGATTATATAGTAAAATACTGTTTACCTAAAAACCCGTTCAGGAACTTTTTTTGATGGAGAACAGGACAGTATGCTGAAGAACGAAGATATCATTTGTATATCCAGTATAGACTGGGATTTTATCTGGCAGGGTCATCAGGAAATCATGACGCGCTTTGCCCGAAACGGCAACAGGATCCTTTTTATTGAAAACACGGGGGCCCGCGTTCCCGGATTCAGGGATCTCAAAAGAATCAAAAATAGGATCGCGAACTGGAGAAAGGGAATTTACGGCATAAGGAAGATAGAAAATGATCTTTACGTATATTCCCCCTTGATCCTGCCTTTTCCGTATCTGAAGATAGCCAGATTTATAAACAAACGGATTATATTTTCCGTTCTTTTCAGGTGGTTAAAAGCGGTGGGTTTCAGGGAGCCGGTTTTCTGGGTGTTTCTTCCGACCGGCCTGAGCCTCGATCTAATAAACGCGATAGAGCCAAAAGTCGTTGTGTATTACTGCATAGACTCTTTTCAGGCCAGTTCAAAAGACGCCGGAAAAATAAAAAAGACCGAACTTCAGATGATAAAAAAATCGGATCTTGTTTTCGCCACCAGCGAAGAACTTTTGAGTTATTGCAAAAGGCACAACAAAAGAGCCCATTATTTCCCTTTCGCCGTGAATATTGAGAATTTTCAAAGGGTACTCAATGAAAAAAACACTACCCCGTCCGACATGAAAAATATGAAACGCCCTATTGCCGGTTATGTGGGGGGCGTTCACAAATGGATAGATTTTGAACTGATAAAGAACGCCGCCGTTAAAAACAGAAATATTTCTTTTGTTTTTTGCGGCCCGATTCAAACAGACGTTGCCGGGGCCGGGGCTTTACCCAATGTTTTTTTTCTCGGCCAAAAAGGCCCGAATGAGCTGCCCTCTTACGTGAAGGAATTCGATCTGGCGCTTATTCCGTACAGGATTACGGAATATACGCGTAATGTGTATCCGACTAAACTTAATGAATATCTTTCCCTGGGGAAAACGGTTATATCCACGAATTTGCCGGAGATAAACAAATTCAATAAAGAAAACGGAAATATCGTAAAAATCGCGGAAAACAATGATGATTTCGCCGGATATGTAGCTGAATCCGCCGGTAAACCGGCTGACGCCGGCGATAAAACCCTGGCGATGCAAATAGCGGCAAAAAATTCATGGGCAAAAAGGATTGAACGGATGTCCTCGCTCATAGAGGAAGCCGCCGGTAGAAAAAATATGGAAAAAGAGAAATCCTGGAAAGATAACCTGTCACGCCTTTACAGGACTTCTCGAAGAAAAGCCGTTCCGGTTGTGGTTGCGCTTGCGCTTTTCTACCTACTTGTTTTCTATACGCCCCTTTTGTGGCTTCTGGCGGGCCCATTAAAAATAAGCGATACAACGCCCCGCGCCGCGGACGCGATAGTGGTTCTGGGCGGCGGTGTAGGTGAGTCAGGCAGGCCCGGCCAGGGGCACGAGGAAAGGGTTGATTCTGCGGTCAGGCTGTACAGAGAGGGTTTCGCGGACAAAATCGTTTATTCCAGCGGGTATAGGCATATAATGAAAGAAGCGCGTGTCATGAAGGCGCTTTCAGTGTTTCTCGGCGTTGACGAGCGGGATATCATACTCGATGAATTGCCTGTCAACACGTACGAGATGGTCGCGGATCTGAAAAAAATCCTTACCGAGAAAGGCTGGAAAAAAGTGATATTGATAAGCTCATCCTATCATATGCGAAGGCTGAAACTACTGTGCGATAGAGGCCTGGGAAACACAACCGTTTACTTTATCCCTGTTGAGAAAAGCAGTTTCTACCGGCGTGGCCGGCGCGTTCAAATGAGACAGATAAAAGGAATAATTCACGAGTATCTCGCGATACTCTACTACAAATTAAAAGGGTACGTATAGCGGAAAGGAACATAATATGGGAATAATAAAAAACAGAAAGCTTTTCGGTGTTTTAAATCCGCTGGATATCTTCATAATCGTTTTTATCCTGCTTATTGTATTACCGGCACTTCATTTTTATATTAAATTCAACGAAAAAGGTTTTGCCGAGCAGAAGGCGCTGGAGAGGTATTTGCAGCAGCAGGAAAGAGTTGATTTTCAGGCCAGGGACGAAAACAGGGGATCGGTGGAAGTAGGCGCCTCGTTCAAAAATCTTACCGAAGAAGCCCTTAAAAAGATAAAGGTTGGTGATAAAGAAATTCTTCCGGACGGGACGGTACTTGCCGAGATCTTATGGCTCGGGAAACCGGAACCGGATTATTATTTCATCAATAACCTGAAGAAAAGCAAAAGTGAGTATAGGCGCATGATGCTGAATAACGAATTATATTCCTTGCCGGCCAAACTGAAATTAGAGGGTTTCATTTATTCCAACATGTTTTATTACAAGGCCGTAGCCGAAGACGCGCTTGCCAGGCACCCTTTTTTTACAGACAGGTACAGAGTGGATTTTGTAATCGAGACGTTTCCGTTTAAAGAAGGTAATTAATGTTTGCCCGGTTGCTGCCGGAAAGTTTTCTGGCGAAAATTATTTTAAAGATGACGGTTTGTCTAAAAAAAATCTGCCTGCAACAGGCAAAAGAGAGCGCGATAATCAATTTCCTGTTCGGCGGGAACGGGCCTCGTCCCGAGACTTGTACGGGGACGGGCCCTATTGTCAGGCATAACGCCTTGGAGAGATCCGTTCCCATCGAGACTCGCGCGAAAGTAAAAGTGATACGTATCATAGCGAGGCTTAATATCGGCGGGCCGGCGAGACACGTCGCCATTCTCTCGGAAGGATTAAACAAAAATAGCTATGATTCTACGCTTCTTTACGGAAATCTCGGTAATGGCGAAGGCGACATGTCGTATCTCGCGAAGGAAAACGGAATAAAATCTGTTTTTATCCCTGAACTTGTGAGGGAAATAAGCCCGGTTAAGGATTTCCTCGCATTCGTCAGGATTTTTTCCATAATACGAAGGGAAAAGCCGGATATAGTCCATACGCATACCGCGAAAGCCGGCGCTTTAGGCAGGATCGCCGCGATACTGGCGGGGGTTCCCGTAAAGGCGCACACCTTTCACGGACATGTATTTTACGGTTATTTCGCCGGGTGGCTGACCCGGTTGTTTTTGTGGGCCGAAAGGATCCTGGCGTTTTTTACGGACTGTATTATTTGCGTCAGCGAGAATCAGAAAAAAGAGCTTTTAAATACTTTTAAAATCGGCAATGATAAAAAATGTGTTGTTGTCAACCTGGGATTTGAATTAGATGATTTTTTGCGTAAAAACGAAAACCTCAACGAGTTCCGGCTGGAACAAGGGATCGGTAAAGACGAGATTCTTATCGGGGCCGTAGGGCGACTCGTGCCGATAAAAAATCACAGGATGCTTATAAAAACCGCCGAACGCCTGAAATTTCATATGCGGCCCGAAAGTTTCAGCAAAGTGAGATTTGTTTTAATAGGCGACGGTCCCGAAAAAACGCGTTTAATAGAATACGCGGTGTCAAAAGGCGTCGAGGACAAAATTGTTTTTGCGGGATGGATAAAAGATATGAGGCAGGTGTATACCGGGCTTGATATCGTGGTCTCGACATCAAGAAATGAAGGGACCCCTTTATCGCTTATTGAGGCCTTCGCTTCGGCAAAGCCGGTTATCGCGACGAATGTCGGGGGCGTAAGGGATGTCGTGAGGGATATCGGCATCCTGGTTGACAAAGATGATGAGGACGGGTTTGCGCGCTGTTTATCGGATCTTATCGCCTCACCCGCCAGGCGCGACGAAATTGGAACAAAAGGCAGGGAATATATCGCGCGAAGGTTTTCAAGAGAAAACCTGATCGCGCGGATTGAAAAACTTTACGAAAAACTTTTGAAAAAGAAAGGACTCCGCATATGAAAATACTGGTAACGGGGGGCGCGGGTTTTATAGGAAGCCATCTTTCCGAAGCCCTTATAGAAAAGGGGCGTGAGGTTTACGTTGTCGATAATTTTTCCACGGGCAGCGCGAAAAATATTGCCCGGCTTGCCGGGTCTAAGCGGTTTCATTTTAAAAAAGGCAGCGTAACAGATGAGAAAACAATGAAAAAGCTTATAAAAAAGGCCGATGTCATATTTCATCTGGCGGCGGCGGTAGGCGTCAAATATATCATAGATCATCCGCTTGAGTCCATGAATACGAATGTCCATGGCACCGAAACTGTTTTAAGGCTGGCAAACGCGCTCGGCAACAAGAAGGTTTTCCTTGCTTCCACTTCCGAAATTTATGGCAAGGACCGGGGCGGTAGATCCACTTTCGCGGAAACAGACGACAGGCTGTTAGGGTCTACGACCAAATGGAGATGGAGCTATTCCTGCACCAAGGCATTGGACGAGTTTTTATCGCTCGCGTATCATAGAGAGAAAAAACTGCCGGTTGTAATAGGCAGATTTTTCAATACCTGCGGCCCGCGCCAGTCGGCCCGTTACGGCATGGTGATACCGCGTTTTGTCAAACAGGCGCTTTCAAACAGGCCGATTACGGTATTCGGGGACGGAAAACAGACAAGGTGCTTTTTATATGTGGGAGACGCGGTAAACGCCGTGTTGGGCCTGGCCGGGGCGGGAAAGGCGGTAGGTAAAATTTTCAACATCGGAAACCCCAAAAGCATTTCCGTACTCGGCCTTGCCGAAAAAATTAAAAAGCTTACAAATTCAAAATCAAAAATCATATTTGTTCCGTACGAAAAAGTATATAAAGTGGGATTCGAGGATATGCGCCACCGCAGGCCGGATATATCGAAGATTGAGTCGTTTACGGGATTTGCCCCGACAGTCGGCATCGATGAATTATTAAGGGAAACAATAAAATATTTCAGGGCATAAAAGGACCAGATGGCTACGATACAGGATATAATCGGCGCGTTTTTTATAGCGGCCGTGGTTTCTTACGGGTTTACGCCGTTAGCGCGCCAGATCGCTTTCAAGATAAAACTTGTCGATCACCCGAATAACAAAAAATCCCACGCGCACCCGACGCCCTTACTGGGCGGCCTTTCCATGTTTATGGCGTTTTTCGCGGCGGTTTTTTTCACCACGGATATGAACAATTATATTTTTGGGATTTTTCTTGGAAGCGCTATTCTTCTGGTTTTAGGCGTCATAGACGACAAGCTGGGAATGATGCCGAAGATGAAATTATCCGGCCAGATCTTTGTGGCTCTTATAGTCTATAAGACCGGCATAAGGGTCGCCACATTTGAAGATTATTATCTCAGCATGTTTTTTACCTGTTTCTGGATCGTGGGCATTACCAATGCTTTTAATCTCCTGGACAATTTAAACGGGCTCTCGGCCGGTATCGCGGGCATTTGCTCGGTTTTTTTCGGAATAATAGCTCTTATGAATTCCCAGGTTTATATAGCCGTTCTTTCTTTTGCCGCAGCCGGGGCATGCCTGGGATTTTTGAAGCATAATTTTCCCAAGGCGAGAATTTTTATGGGGGATTCCGGCAGTATGTTTCTCGGGTTTATACTGGCATGCATAGCGGTTCTCGGAAGCTGGGAAACCGAAAGAATAAGTTTATCATTGTCGTTACCGATCCTGATCCTGGGATACCCTATATTTGATACTACGCTTGTGACAATTTTGAGAATACGCGAAAAACGCCCCGTTTTTTTAGGCGGTAAAGACCATTCTTCGCACATTCTGGCGTCTCTGGGCTTAAGGAAAAAAAGGGCGGTTCTCATTACGTATGTAATTTGTATCCTGCTCGGGCTTAGCGCCCTTGTGGTGTCCGGGGCCCCGCTCTGCATAGCGGTTTCAACCCTTGTTGTTACGGCCGCAATGATGTTGAGCATAGGCGTCTATCTGGCGGTTATCAGGTTAAGAAGCGCCAAGGTGCGGCGGAAGAATGGGCACGGATAAGAATACCCGCGCTTACCCGCCTTCGCCAAGGCCGCGGCGGGCAGGCGTGCGGGGAATACACGAAAACGCTACAGGCATAAAGTTGTAGAGGAACGAATATGGACAAAAAAAAAGTCGTATCAATGTTAGATAAAGCGATAGAGTGGTCACTCTACATGATGCTGTTCTGCCTGCCATTTTCGAAGACGATACTGGAAATCGCGATAACCGTTGCGTTATTCGCCTGGATCACGAAAAAGATTTTGCTTAAGGATTTTCGGCTCAAGAAAACCCCGCTCAATATTTTGCTTTTCGCGTTTTTCGCGGCCTGCTCGGTTTCAATCATAAACTCCGATAATAAATTTTTGACCTTCTACGCCGTTATCACAAAATGCCTCAAATGGATTATTTTGTATTTCATAATAATGGAAGAGATCGTTTCCGAAGTGAAATTAAAAAATCTTCTCAAAATCGCCTTATTATCCGGCGTGATAATCGCCGCGGATGCCTATATACAATGGTATCTGACGCATGTTGATTTACTTCGCGGCTACCCCGCTTTTAAATATCTCTCACCGCTTACCTGGAACGGGCCCTTTCGGGGTTTTCCCACCGGTTCTTTCCCGTTCCCGAATGATTTTTCGGCGTGGATATTGGTGCTTCTTATACCGGCCCTGGCTATGCTCATATACGGTTTTGCCGGCATATACGCGCGATTCGGCCTGGGGTTTTTTTCAATAGGCCTGCTGCATCTTCTTTTCCTGGCAAATACAAGAGGCGCGTGGCTCGGGTTTGCGGCATCCCTCGCTTTGATTATTAATTTAAAAAAAATAAAATTTCTTTTGATATTTTTTTTATTGATTCTCGCGATTTTGCCTTTTTTGCCGAAGCAAAAAATAAATGATATTTTTGGCACAAGCAGTTCCAGGGACAGGATTAGTATGTGGAGAACCGGGTGGGATATATTTTTGGAACACCCGATAATAGGCAATGGGATGAACACTTTTTTCGGAAAATTCATGGAATTTCGGGAAGACGAGGCCAGAGGAAAAATGGGAAGTTACGCCCATAACGGGTTCCTGCAGATAGCGGCGGACACGGGAATTATCGGCCTTACGGTTTTTCTCGCGCTTATATTACGTGTTTTTCACGGCGCGTTTAGATTTATAAGATCTTGCGAAGATAGATTTTATCGCCCGCTTGCCTTAGGGCTAAGCGGCGGGCTGCTGGCTTTTTTGGTGCATAGTTTTTTTGATACAAACCTGCAATCCCTGCCGCTTGTTGCGTTATTCTGGTTTAATGTCGCGATTTTAATGAATACCCCGAACATATGTGCAAAAAGTACGGGAAAATCCTGGTCGTAAATACTTTCGGTATCGGCGATGTTCTTTTTTCCACGCCGATGATAAAGGCGTTAAAAGCGCGTATTCCCGGTGCTCGTATAGACGCGATGTGCAACGAGAGGCGCCGGCGCATACTGCAATACAATCCTGACATAAACGAGATTATTGTATTTGAGAAAGACGATTTTCGGGCGGCGTTCAAAAAATCAAAATTCAGTTTCGCGGCAAAAACGATTCAGTTCATAAAGGCGATACGCCGCAGGGAATACGACCTGGCGATAGACCTGTCGCTCGGGCACCAGATTTCTTTGGTTCTTTCGCTTGCCGGCGTAAAAAAAAGAATAGGCTTTAATTACAGGAACCGGGGAAGATTTCTGACGGACAAAATGAATATAGGCGGTTTTAACGATAAGCATGTGGTTGAGTATTATCTGGATATTTTGAAATTGATCGGCATAGAAAAAATTTACGAGAAAAACCTGATGCTTCCGCTTTCTTCGAAAATCGTGTTATGGTCGGACTCTTTTCTCGCTCAAAAAGGCCTGACTGATAAGATACTGGTTGGGCTTGCGCCCGGCGGGGGTAAAAGTTGGGGTAAATACGCCGTTTACAGGCGATGGGATCCGTCGAATTTCGCTTATCTGGCGGAGAAAATATCAGCAAAGAGAAAAGGCGTACATTTTCTTATTTTTGGGTCACCCGAAGAAAAAGATATAGCCCGGTCCATGGAAGGCGGCCTTACGGGCAAAATCACGAATCTTTGCGGGAAGCTGTCTCTTTCCGAGGTTATAACGCTTATCGGGAAGTGCGCGCTTTTGATATGCAATGATGGAGGCCTTCTGCATATTGCGGTTAGCCAGGGGGTGAAAACAGTTTCTATTTTTGGCCCGGTGGATGAAAAAATATACGGGCCATACCCTTCATCCGCTAGGCACATAGTGGTGAAGGCCGAAAACGTTCGGTGCAGGCCGTGTTATAAAAACTTTAAGCATAGAATGTGTGAAACGCATCATTGCCTTAAGAAAATAGACAAAAACAAGGTATTAAAACTGGCGGAGGCGAGCCTTGAAATGTGACATAATCATCCCTATATGGAACCAGCCGCGGTTTACCCGCGAGTGCATAGAGCATGTAACGGAAAATACCGTTTTCCCTTACAGGCTCATATTGATTGATAACGCGAGTTCCGCCGAAACGCGGGAATACCTTGAAGGCCTGAAAAACAAAAGAGGCGGCGGTGTTATTTTAGTCAGAAACAAGGAAAATCTCGGATTTGTAAAAGCGGTGAATCAGGGGCTTAAGCTTTCCGCGGCGCCTTATGTGTGTATATTGAATAACGACACGCTTCCGGCTTCCGGCTGGCTTTCCGAACTTGTTGAGTTCGCCGACAAATACCGTGACGTAGGGTTGTTGAATCCGCTTTGCGGCGGCCATGCCGTCCGAAAAATGACAGTAAACGAATACGCCGGTTTTATTTCCAATCTAAACAAAAACAAATACATGGAGATGAACCAGTGCCAGGGTTTCGCGATGCTTATGAAAAGGGAGCTCATGGATAAAATCGGTTACCTGGATGAGGACTTCGGCCTGGGCGGGTTTGACGATACGGATTACTCGATGAGGGCCCATCTGGCCGGTTTTAGATCCGTATGCGTTTACTCATCTTACGTATACCACAGGGAGCACGCTTCATTTGATACAATGGGAGACAGGAAGAAGATACAGAATAAATCCGAAAAGGAATATTTCAGGAAGTGGCCCCGGCATAAGAGGGTGGCGGTTATTTTTTCCGAATCAAAAAATGCCGGCGAAGAGGAAATAAAAAATGTTTTAAACGCGTGCCTTTTTTTGGCCCGCAAATGGTGCTGGGTAAACCTCATGGTATTCGGAAATAAACATACGCCGGAAAGAATAAGCGCCGTAAAGAGGAAAATGGGTTTCCCACTTCACCAGAATATAAAGTTTAATTTTTTAAAAAGCGGGATAAAAATACTGGAGGTGTCGGCGCGTATTCTGGAAAGGTCTTTTGGCAGGAAAAAGAGAAAAAAATATGACGCGGTTATATACGGGGAAAATAAAAAAGCGTTTTTATTGGAAGCGTTATGCGGGATTCACAAATGCCGCTTGCTGAAGATAAGCTTTAAAAAGGCGCAAATCCGGGGCCGGGCCTTTACCGAAAGTTCGATAGAGACAGACCTTGGCCGGACATTGGGCCCACCCGGTGAAAGGCCTGTCCCCGCGGAAGTTGCGAATTTACTTGCCGAACTTCGCTCGTACGGGGACAGGCCTTTTTTATCTGACAATGCGGCCTATCCCCGCCTAGGGCCCAAATGCGATATAATCCTACCTGTCTGCGACCAATTCGAATTTACGAAGAAATGTGTAGAGAGCATAGTGAGAAATACCGACTCGCCTTTCCGGTTGATCATAATCAATAACGGAAAAAATCCGGACACAGGTAAACTTTTAGAGGATTTAGAGCGAAACAGGGACGTGGAAACTGTAATAGTGCGCAATGCCCGTAACGTCGGCTGGGTTAAAGCGCTTAATAAGGGAATAGAGCTTTCCCGCGCCCCTTATGTGTGTTTTCAGAACGACGATACGGTTGTGACACATGGATGGCTGCGGAAAATGATCGGCATACTTGAATCAAGACCTGATTTTGGCATGATTAACCCGGCGTGGGAAGGCCGGCCGGCCGGCGTATCCATAGAGGGCTTCAATGCCGCGCTTGAGAAGCGGCGGAAAAGGCGTTTTATAGAGACGGATTGGTGCCGCGGGTTCTCGGTAGTGATCAAACGCGCTGTTATCGAAAAAATCGGCAAGGTGGATGAGGTTTACGGGCTTGCGTATTTTGATGACGTGGATTATTCGGTCCGTGCTATCGAAGCGGGATTCATCACGCTTGTGGCGCTTGATACTTATGTATATCACCATAGAAATGTTACATTTTTTGAGGTTTTAAAAGGCGGGAAATGGAATGAACTGCACGAAAAAAATAAACTTATCTATTATAAAAAATGGGGAAGGCCCCTCAAAATCATGATAATTCTTGGCAAAAAAATATGGAAAAACGAATTAATCCTTAACCGCGTTGAAGACACCGTGTTTTACCTGGCGCGGAAACAGCACCACATTGACATATGGAGCCCCCGTAAATTAAAAGGGAGGTTCCTGCATACGAATGTCAGATTAAGGGTTTTCAGCGGTTTTTTGACAAATGCTTTTTCAGCTTTTTGCCTGTATTTGAACGGGAGGAAAAAATCCGGTAAAAGATATGATATCGTGTTTAGAAACACAGAAGACCCTTCTTTTCCGGAATTTGCGAAAGAGACAGCGGACAGGATGAAGGAAGGAACGAAGGAATTAATTCATGTCGACATGTGATATCATAATCCCCGTATGGAACCGTTTGGAGGACACAAGGGAATGTATAGGGTCAGTTGAGCGAAATACGCTATTTCCCTATAATCTGGTGATAATCGATAACGGAAGCGGAGAAAAAACCGCGGGTTATCTGCGGGGACTGGCAAAAAAGCGCAAAAAGCGAATTTTACTGGTAAGAAACGAAAAGAACGAAGGTTTTGTAAAAGCCGTAAACAGGGGTATTTCTTTATCCGGGTCGGAATTCGTGTGCCTGCTGAATAATGACACCGTTGTCGCCTCCGGCTGGTTAAAGGCCTTAATAAACGTGATAAACAGGGACGCGTCAATCGGCATCGTGAATCCTTCAAGCAATACCCTTGGCCAGAGATTGCCGAGAGGGAAAAGCCTAAAGCGGCACGCCGAGGAAATAAGGGAAAGCGGGGATAAATTCGTAGAAACCGGCAGCGCTTTTGGATTCTGTATGCTGATGAGGAGAAAGCTTTTTAACGAAATAGGGATTTTCGACACCGGGTACGGGTTTGGCAATTTTGACGATACCGATTTATCTCTGCGGGCGAAAAAAAAAGGTTATAAAACAGTCAGGGCGTTCGCCTCGTACGTATATCATAAAGAGCAAAGGTCTTTTAATCTGCTCAAGGGTTTTAAAAGAGATTTTTCGAGAAACAGGCGCGTATTCGAGGCAAAATGGGGCGGAACAAAAAGAACGATCGTTGTCCTTGGGGACGTAAACGCGGAATCGCTGAATTATCTGAGAGATATTTTAAGGCAATACGCGAAAGAAAAATCGTGGGTATATATCATTTCGCCGCCTTTCAAGACAACAGAATTCTTCGAAAGGCACTCTAACCTGTCCTTTTATCATTTTACGCATTTGTTCTATGTTTTTTCTTTTCTGAAAATATTGTTTAAAAAGAAAAAACCCGACGTTATATACGCCGATAACGGTATTTTTCGCAATTTACTCGCGAAATTCAGGGCATTTCACAAAGCAGAAATCAAAAAATTGGACGCGGCATGAAGATAATCTTCATATATCCGTCACTTTCAGATACGGGTTTCAATATTGAAGGAGGATCTATTTTATTTAACCAGATGCACAGGGGGCTTTCGTGTCTGAGCTCTGTTTGCAAAAAGGCGGGGTTTAACGATATAGGGCTTATTGATTTACGGCTTTTGCGCGGCTGGGATGAATTCCGTGACAAAATCAGGCAGGAAAAGCCCGATATCGCCGGTATCACCATGATGAGCCCGGATTATGAATATGCATCAAAATGCGTTGACATAATCAAGGAAGTAAGCCCCCGCGTAAAAACCGTAGTGGGCGGAATGCATCCTACAGTCATGACATCGGAAGTGGCCGACAACATGAAAATAGACCACATAGTTACCGGGGAAGGAGAGAAGGCGTTTGTGGAATTGGTCAAGCGGGTAGAAAAAGGCGAACCCGCGGACAGGATTATCAGGGGTGAACTGGCCGATGTCAACGGGCTTCCGTTTGACGACAGGGAGTTTTTTGATTTTCTGGAGCAACCTTTTGATTTTTTCCTGCCGCTGCCATTCGCGACAATTCTGGCGGGCAGGGGATGCGGTTATAGCTGCCGGTTTTGCTCGCCGGCGGGCAAATTAATGCACGGATACCGTATTCGCCGGAGAAGCGTGGATAACGTGATAGAGGAATTGAAGCGCCTGCGCGATACCTACGGCATAAAGAGCGTGCAGTTTTGGGATGACTGTTTTACGGAAGATAAGGGATGGGTAATGGAATTTTGCGATAAGTACGCGAAAGAGGGTTTCGACCAGCCGTTTGTATGCCAGACCCGGGCGGATATAATTTCCAAAAATCCGGACATGATGAAAAGGTTAAAAAAGGCGGGCCTGGTAATGGCCGCTGTCGGGTTTGAAAGCGGGAATGACAGGGTGCTTAAATTTATGAATAAAGGCACCACGCTTAAGCAGAATTTACGCGCGGCGCGTATTTGCAAAACACTCGGAGTGAAGATATGGGCTTATATTATGTTTGGCGTGCCGACAGAGACAAATGAAGAGGCAGCGGACACCGTAAAAATGGTAAAAAAAATAAAACCGTACCGGACAAGCGCGGCTTTTTTCACCCCGCACCCGGGCAGTTTTTTTTATCAATATTGCGAAAAACACGGCCTTTCCCTGGTGGGCCAACACGATAGTTTTGTAAGATTTCCGGAAGTGGATAAACCGAAAATTAAAAATATAGATTACGGATTTTTAAAAAAAGAGGCGATCAAGGCGAAAAAAATGCCGTTTCGCGTAAAAGCAAGGATAAGAATGGAAAGGGTGCCGGCGCATAAAAAAAGAAAAACGTTTCTTCGCGAATTCACGAAGGCGGTTAAGGAAAATCCCGGATTGAACAAAATGGCCGTTTTGAGGCGTTTGCATAAAAGCAGGAGGGCCTGAAGGTGCGATGAAGAATGTTATAAAAAACATGTCGCTTCTTGCCGCTGCCTTTATAGTGATTTTTTTAACAGGAGAAATAATACTGAATGTGGCTGATTTTTTCAGCCGAAGGGATATTCGAAAAACGGATTCGCCTAAAGGGCAATTAAACCGGAGGGGGTTGATGCGCGATTCGAGGATGAACAGGTCCCATATCCCCAGTTTAAAGTTTATTTATGAGGCGCCGGATAAAAAGGAATTTAAAGTACCCGTTCAATATAGTTCAAAAGGTTTAAATGACGAGGAATATGCCTATCCCAAGCCTGAAGGCACCGGGCGTATAATCATACTCGGAGATTCCTTTACTGAAGCCATTCAGGTTGAAAGGGGAAGTAATTTTTGCGAGATCCTGGAGAATGAATTAAACGATACCCGGGCCCCGGAAAAAACAGAAGTCATAAATATGGGCGTATCCGGGTACTCGCCGATTCTTGAATACCTGTATCTTAAGAATGAGGGGTTAAAGTACGATCCGGATATGGTAATACTGTGTTTTTTTATGAATGACGTTTATGAGGATTCTGTTTATAAAGGCATGGCGGAATTTGATGAAAATGGGCTTCCGATTCGCGTTCACTGGAAGGGAAAGGATAAAATTTCCGCGCTTACCGGTTGGAAGAGAACCGAAAGGAAGGCGTGCAACGCGGTAAAGCGCGTTTTGAACAAGAGTAAATTCTATGTTTTCCTGAAAGAGAAAATATATATAGCCCTTAAAAAATCCGGCCTTAAAGAGAAAAAATCCGGCAGAAAGCAGTTTTTCATAATCGAAGGTTCGGAAGACGCCGAAGAAAGGCGGCTCTGGCAGGATACTTTCAGGTATGTGCTCGCGATAAGGAATCTCGCGGAATCACACGGCGCGAAATTCCTTTTCGTGGCAATCCCGATGGAAGCGCAGCTTTCGGATGATCCGGATGACGCGGCGTTTAACGCCTATTTTACGGGTACACCCGATTCCGGCCGGACAAATGCCGCGATTAAGGAATTTTGCGTTAAAAATAACATTGAATACATAAACCTTTTCGATTACTTCGCCGGCCGCGGCGCCGGGGATCTTTATTTTAAGCATGACGGGCATTTCAGACCCGCGGGCCACAGATTAACTGCGGAAATAATCAAAGAGCGTATCGGGCGGGGCATAAATCATGGCTAGGATAAGCGTAATAATGCCGACGTATAATTGCGCGGAATATCTCGGGGAATCGATAAGGAGCGTGTTTGATCAGTCGTATCAGGACCTGGAGCTTATAGTTGTGGATGGCGCCTCCGAAGATAATATAGATGGCGTTATAAAAGAATACGAGAAGGACAAGCGCCTCGTTTATCAAAAAATGCCGAAATGCAGCATTGCCGCCGCCCGGAATCGCGGTATTAAAATGGCGCGCGGTGAATTAATAGCATTTTTGGACGGTGACGATTTATTTCTCAGGGATAAGCTTTCAAAGCAGGTGAATTTTTTCGAGAAAAACAAATGTTTTGATATTTGTTATACGAATTCGATTTATTTCAATTCCGATACGGGAAAAGAAGAGCCGTGCACCTATTATCATTTCTCGGGGGATATTTTTTGCTACATAAAACGGAATAATTTTATACATCCCTCGGCCGTTATGGCAAGAAAAAAAATTTTTGATAAAGACCTTTTTAATGAGAAAATACCGCCGCATGAGGACTGGGAATTTTTTCTGAGGCTCGCTTATAAAGGGGTCAATTTTGCTTATATGAGGGAACCGCTCTCAAAAATAAGAGTAAGGGAAAAAAGTATTACTAAAAACGTGGAAATTATGAATCTTGCCAGAAGGGTCGTCGGTTTGATGGCCAGGGACTACTGGAAAAAATTTAAAAAAGAGAGATCTTTCACATCCTTAAAAGGCCTGAAGGCCGTGTTCCGGTATTTAAAATTTAAAATAGAAATTTTTTTAACGGGTTTTCCTAAAAAAGCCCGCTTTAACCGGCCGCTTGCCCGGGATCTCGTGTGCGGCGCGGGGGACAAAAAAAATGTCAAGAAGTAAAATATCGGCTGTTTTAATAACTAGGAATGAAGAAAAGAATATAAAAAGATGCCTCGAGAGCATTAAGTGGGTTGATGAGATAATTATCGTGGACGGCGAAAGCGCGGACAAAACGGTTGAGATCGCGAGGTCATACGGCGCGAAAGTGATCAATCACCGCTTTGAGGGCGATTTCGGAATGGAGCGTAACATCGGAAACAGGAACGCTTCCGGGGACTGGATTCTCGCTCTTGACGCTGACGAGGCGATACCGCCTGAAACGCGCGAAAAAATAGAAAATATTTTGGAAAATGGTTCGGAATTTGACGCGTACAACGTGCCGCGCTTGCAGTATTTTTTGGGAAAGGCGCTGATGCACGGTGGCCGCTATCACAGCATAATTAATTTTTTCCGAAGGGGCAAGGTAAAATTCGAGGGCAAGGTCCATCACCTCGTGCGCGTGGACGGCAGGGTAGGGCAATTTGAATACCCGATAGAGCATTATCCTTTTAATACCGTTTCGGAATTCATACAGAAACATAACCGCTATACGGATTATGAAGCGCTTGAGATGTTTGAGAAATTCAACGATACGTTGCTTCGAAAAGTAAAATATAACCTGACGGTTAAGCCCCTGAAAATGTTTATCAAGTCCTATTTTAAAAAGAAGGGACGCGCGGACGGCGTGATAGGGCTCATATTTTGCGTTCTTTTTTCATGGAGTTATTTCGTGCGGTGGGTGAAATACTGGGAATTATGCCGGAAAGAAGGAAAGGCATGAAGCGCGTATTTTGGACGCTTATAGCGGTTTCCTTACTGATATTTTTTGTACTTGCGCCGTTTATTTTAATGCTTGGTCCGGCCGGATTACGCGATTATCTTCACAGGGAGTTGGTTTACAAGGTTATAGCGGACAGGGTGACGTCCCGGGCGAAATCCGATAGAGAGAAAGCGTTAGGATTATTTTATTACGTGCACACCCATCTCTTTACCCCGGAAGGGGCCGAATCTGTGGATAAGCATCCGTTGAACGATTTGATAAGGGGAATCGGCTGGTGTGACCAGCAGGCGAATACCCTGATAACCCTGGCGAGAAAAGCCGGTATCAAAGGGCGCCTTATTTTTCTGCGGGGATACGCGATGAATTCACAGCACAGCGTTTGCGATTTATATATCGACGGAAAATACAGGATATTTGATCCCGAACAAGGTGTTTTCTTTCTTAATGAAGAAGGGGAAATCGCGACATTCGCGGATATCCGGGATAAAAATAGAAAGATAAGATCCGAGCAATTTGAAGCCCTGCGCGTGTTTCAGGAAAAGGGCCAGTTCCAAGCCATGTTTCTCCGGCTTTTCGAGCCGAAATATCCCCCCAAATTTTTTCGCGATAATTTTTCAAGCGATCTGAAACGGCGATTATTATCGAAAACAGTGGACTTTTATTATAGCGCCTTCGGAAAATTATTTCTGGCATTATTTCAGGAATATTATTTTAAATTGG